>CAYFGB010000013.1:0-93426 GCA_964342455.1 uncultured Hyphomonadaceae bacterium | reverse complement strand
GAAGTGCGCTGAGGGGCTGGCCCCTAAGCCTTACGCAAGGGATCGAAGCCGGGTGGTCGAGACGAAAAATTCGGCTCGGTTCACGAGAGCCCGGTCGGCAAAACCGATGCGCGGAGGCATCTTCAAAAAGCCCCAACGCCAGATTTCATTCATTCAATAGCTCAGTATAAAAAGCAGACGACAAAAAAGCACGAATCGGAGAGACTTCACAAATCTGGGGAACTGCCGCTCATGACATCACTTTCCTATTCACAAAGCGCAAAAAATTCTGTTATAAAACAGCAGTATAACTTATTTGAAAGCTGTGAATTGGACTCGGGTGCGTCAGAAGAAGGATTGAATACTGAAAGTGATAGCGAAGATTCACTGAGCGTGGGTTTTCCTGTCGATCAATCTCTTCCTATCCGTGACGCCAAGGAACTCTGGCAAATCTTCTACAAAGAATATTCCACGATACAAAGAGAACAGCTAGCAAGTGCGATTGGATACAAGGCCGTCTATGCAAGGGACGCGGTTGGACGTCGGCTCAATATCTGCGGCGGATACGTCGATCTCACTGCGAAGAGGCTGAGAGATTATCTTTCGCATAGTGACAATGATCTACTGACACGATGCGGTTATGTGACCATCTGTGATCTTTCCCGAGACACCCGCTTACGCGTCAGCATGGTGCCCGGAATCGGACCTAAGAAGCTCCAGATCATAGAAAACGCTCTCCGCGATCACGGATTGAGATTCGTTACATATGATGAACTGAACGCCGGAACAATCTTTGGAGGGCGCGGGTTCACGCACAACTTTGAGGCCGTCGTCCGTCATCAGAATGCAAGCGAGCGACGGACGAAGTTCAAAGTGATAGAAGGTTTCCATCGTCCGGACGCAGAACCGGATTTCTAGTTTTGTGAACCACTAGATCGTAACGAACACGGCGTGCTTTTTTTCCCTTGCGCTTACGTTTATAGGTCCAGCTGAGCGCCAATGGAAACAAGACATCAAGCTCCGGAACTACCGAATTTTTATTGGTCTTGGAGAAAAGTTTTATCATGCATTGGTGAAACCGCTGTGCCGTAAATGTTGTAATTCGGTGAGCAGATTCCTCAACATTTTTGCCGAGATTTTCCAGAGTTCGCAAGTCGTGGACGAGTTCGGACCCTGGAACCGCAAAACCCTGAAAAGCCTGGTCAAGCCTTTTGTCGGAAGCGTTGACCTCAGAGAACAGGCGGTCCAAAAAGAGTGGGCTTGCGATCCTCAGGCTGGGAACGACACTGTTGTCCGGTAGACCATTTCCAAGCCCGACCTCGTTGAGATGTTGCCAACGGGTTGAGGCCTTAAATTTATCATCCATCAACAAAGAATTAATCCACGCGGCGGTGATGAGGGTCGTTGGACGCAATTCACTGTGAAGCGCGTCATTGACGTCCGTATACTCAGGTACAAGGTGCTCATCGTCACCAACGGCCCCTATCCATTCGTTCACCAAAGCGTTCACAGGACCTATTGCATCCCGCTGATCATCCGTCAGCGCGATGAAGGAGTACTTCATTTTCTTCTTTCGGGGAACGGTTAGAAGAATATCGGCACCGTCACTGACGATTCTGTCGATCTGAGCGGCCTCTGCGGCGAGCCATTCATCGAAATTGAGTAGAGGCGCCCCCTTCGGTCCGATGACCTTCTTTGCATTTTCAAGCAAGTAGTCTGGCAGTGCCACTTGCACCTCCCGAGAACAAAAATAAAAAAAGCAATCAAAATTATAATTCTGAAGAAAAAAGAATTGTCAAATCGGGAAAGGTCAAAAAATAAAAAAAGTGAAAAACCCACAAAACGGAAAGGTGAGAAATTCTACTAGTTCGGATATCGCCTCAAAGCATAACTTTGCAAAATATGACGGAAGTGCAAAGCAGACAAAATCCAGAAAACTTGAACAGTGCAACACCTGAGAATCATCAAATTTTGCAGAACCAACAACCTTTAAAACATTATGATTTTAATACTCTGTAGATCCTTCGACCGTTTCTGAACTGTCATAAAACAGGAGCTTACTCGTCTGTGTGAAGGACGGCCAATTCCGGCATCCAGTCCACATGAGGCGTGAAAAATATGTTTTATAAAAACTATAAGCAACAAACCCTTGGAGTTATGCTGTCAGGTCTGATTGCCAATCTCGTGGTAAACTATGGTGACGAGGTTTACGCGGAGCCAATGGTTGAAAGCGGTTCATTTTCCTTGTCAATTCATGAAATTCGAAAATCTGACGCTTATGGATTTGGGTACTATGGCTCAAGCCGTGGTAACCGTAGCCATGCTGGCACCGACTATGTCATCAGGCCTGGCGAGGCGGTTCTCTCTCCGGTCGATGGCACAATCCAAAGGCTGGGTATTGCCTACGCTGATGATAGTTTCGAGTTGGTTGTTATCGACACCAAAAGCGGCGACTCAATCAAAATTCTCTATGTCCAGCCGATTGTCGAGCCGGGGCAGGATGTGAAGTGTGGACAACTGATCGGATACGCTCAGGACATCACGGCGCGTTATCCCGGCATCACTGCCCATGTCCATGTCGAAATCGTGACGGCAACGAGGGGCCGTATCGATCCCACCACCTACACCGCTGGCTGCTCTGCTTAACACAGCCTGAGAAAATCTGGTTGGAGCTTGCAGGGTCCTCGACAAAGAGAACGCAAGAAATGGAAGAGGTGAATTGCACGATTTACGGAGAGCAAAACATGGGCATTTGTGAGCAACACGGAGCAGGCCTGAAAGGATGCGCACATCCAACTGACTAATGACGTTGGAGACGACTTCTCAGTCTAGACTGCTCATCTTCACGCTTAGCATCACGGAGGTAGTGGTCTTCGATCTCATGGAGCAGTTCAGCCGTATATGGATAAATCAGCGCAAGTGAGTCAGCCCAGTCTTTATATTTATTAGCCAGAGACCGCTCCTGATCTCCGCCTTCATAGGGCATACTGACACGCGTATCTCGCCTATTTAGGACGCCGACGTAAAAACCCGACTTGATTTCATCGCTATGAACCATTTCCAAGACATCTCTAACTGCCTCGTGCGGCCAAATGCCGTCTTCACCAACCGGCGATTTGGCAAAAAATGCACCTAAACGATCATCACATATTGCCAGCCGTCCCACTGCTCTGGCTTTTCTGCGAACTTCCGTAACCCATTTCAAACAGCTGGTTCGTTTTTCATCAAGAGTACTTTGATGAAAGCCTGGGAGGGTATCAGCATGGTCGAGAAGCGAGTAGCAAGTCTCTGCCATTGATGCACGACGCTCCTCATCGACATCTGTAAATCTTTCCTCATCTGCCTGCCCATCTTTCCGCTTATAAGTCCAAATAAGCGCTTCCACAAAAAACGCGGGATCATTCGCGAGCAGATTTTTGACGTTCGGGAAGTCGTAGTCGTGCCTCAGCACACCAAGATATGCGAATTCAATGCTGGCTGTTTGCTCTGCGGAAATATCTTCCCTTTTATCGAGTTCTTTAAGCGCCTCAGAGATGCTGTATGCAGCCGGTAACGCATCGTAGGTAAGTTCGCCATCAAAGCGTGCCATATCCCTCAAGATTCGCTCAATAACGTTTGTCCCGACCCTATCCCACTCGTGGTCGGCGGCGTGAAATGCGGCGAGAGGTCTACCTGCGGACAGAAACTTCTCGATAACGAATGCAAGTCCGTATTCATCCAGGCGGTTCCATTTGATGCTGATTTCCTGCCAATATTTTTGCGCGATGGTTTCATCGGAAAACGCGTCCAATTCCCATGTCTCTCTACGGATGGGTAGACACTTCAGAAATTCGACTTGCTGCTCCAAATTGAGATTAATGAGCACGGACGCGGCTAGCTCGCGAACCTGCTCGGAATCATCTAAATCGGCGGTTAGACCGTATACGTAAAGTTTCGCCACGTTTGGAGAATGATCTCCAAAAATGGTGCAAATCAAATCGGCGCGCTCGGTTAAGCTCAGCGTTGGAGCCAAGCTGGATGTCGCCATTTGTGGCGAATCGCTACCGCTGGTAACATCATAGAGCGCCTCAAGGCCTCCATCAGAGTATAATTCAGCGGCAGCATTTTGCCTTGCTTCAAATGTTCTGCGATCCCGTTCACGCCAATCAAACTTCTCGTCGCTAAACTCGTCAGCAGACTCTGGAAGCCAATGTCCTTCGAACAACCATCTGTGTTTTTCAATTAGACTCTCCGGGGTCAGATATTGCATGGATCTCCACGCAAGTTTCGCATTGAAACTGTCTGGCGTTTTTTTTATGCGCGCTGTCATATTCAGGTGGCGACGGATGCTTTCTTTCAGTTTGGCTTTCTCTTCGTCAGGTGCGGTTTCGGCCCAGTTCTCTATTATTTTCCATGCATTTTCTTGTTGCTCATTTGGCCAATTTGGAGTGTGATCGGCCAGTTCAGCGAGCATGCGCCATGAATAGCTCTCCCACGATAAAATCATGTCCAGCGCATGCCATCTAAATTGATGAGCTTCTGAATCCAAAATTGGTGCACCGGCTCCATGGGAGTCTGTGCGCCAAGTCGGTCGACAATTATAGCTTCCAGATCGAAGATCATTCCCAACTTGCTTAATGGCGATTTGCCAAGCGATCTCGGGGAAAGTTTCAGCCAGCCGAGTGAGCGCGGTTTTTCGCTGCTCAAGAGGGGCGGATGTCTGAGGCATCCAAAATCGGAAAAACGATTGAAGGCTATTAATCGGCTTATTGACTTGGTTGTCATCGAGCGGGATCATCGAAAGTTGCGCAAGGATCGCCACAACGCGGTCCAAATGTTTCGGACTCCAGGCCAGAACTTCCAAAGCCCAGAGAAGACCCGTGCGGTATGATCTGCTGAACGGCCCTGGATTTGTAGGTCGGATTAAACCGCAAACCTGTGATTTCGGCTGGTTAAGATCCTCCTCAAGTGTGCTTAAGAAAGTCTCTGGAGCGGCCTCTGCAAAGAAGCGCATATCCTCATCGTATGATTCCAGTCGCCGTATCGTTAGAGGCGCGAGCAGCTTTTGGATAAGTTCATTAACCCTATCGGCCATGTTTTGCTTGCTAAGAAGGTAAAAACGTTCTGAGTAAATCGCCAATAAAATAAGGCTTTCGCGTATTGATCTCCGCAAGATAGGTGAGTGTTCGCGCACCTTGTTATGAAAAGCGGCCATCCAACGATCATCTTCCGGCAGATCGAGGCTAGGATCATCCTCTGAAAGTACCAGCTCAGCAGCTTCAAAAAAGCGGTCAATAACTTCAGTCGTGATCATGTGTGCCGTTGCAAATAATGCGTCTATCTTTGACGCCACACCACGCGCACTTAAAATACTCCATAGCGGTGAGTCCTCGGCGGATTGGAGCCAGGCTATTTCACGCTCAATGTCAGCATATTCTCTGTAATTAGAAACGTAGCTCAGTATCGTCTGATCGGCATCAGAGTTTGAATCCCAAGCCCCAACCAGAACTAACGCCGAGACGATATCTGAAGTCGCTCGGTCAGACGCCCATGCTGGCTTTCTGATCGCTGGGATCGTCGCCCATTGCCGCCGAAGCACAGATCGGGAGCCGCCAGTTGCGCTACTCAAGCGGTCTATTTCAGCCGGATCGATCTCAATAGCTCTGAGAGCTTCGTCAAATTCGATACTGTTCAGGACATCAAGAGAAAAGTCGGCATCATCATTGAGCAGCGATTTATTTCTTACAATTATTGTGTGGTGCCTACGGGGCAGATTGGCGATTGACTCTTCAACAAAGTCATCCGCGACAATAGCGATTGCTGGGTCTGTTGTTTCAGAAAGGCTTTGAGAGCCCGATTTATCGCAAACTACAACAGCACGATCTTCAACCTTTGAAAAATCTTCATCTGCTGAAAACGCTGCTGCAAGGAACGCGAGCCCCTCTATCCGAGTGTCTGCTACGAGTATGAACGGTGCGCCAGGCGGATTGGACAGCCACGCCATCAGTTTTTGCTTGCATGACTTCATTGCTCCAGAAAAAAGTGATTGAGGCATACTGGGCTCTGTAACCTGCGCCCATTCTGCCCAGACTGACTCCAGAGATTGATAACTAACCGGATTACGGTTCAGGCACTCACACATAAAAATCTGCGCTTGCAGCGAGTGCTCCAGCCACACTTCAATATCGCGAGCATCTAAAGCACGAACCGCCTTCCAACTCGAAGATTTGGCGGCTTTTGAAGCCCAATCATCTTTCTGAGGCCAGATATGCGGCGTAGCAAAAACATAGGTCGTGTCTAGCTGAATATCATGCGCGATTTCCTGAGTTCGCTTCCTAAAATCATCGTTTGCTTTGCGAGCTGGATCGCGATTGCAGCCGAGCTCCCAGCCTGATTTCTCGACGGGTACCCAGGGGGATGCTGAGGTGGTTTCAAGCCAACCATCCCAGCCGAGAGCCTGACTGGAGTCGTAGCCTGGGAAATTGATTTCATTGATGGCATCACCCAGAGGCGAGATGAGTTTTCTTATGAGCACTGGAAGCAGCTGTCGCGCTTCTATCTTCAATCCCCAATCGGATATGTCACAGGCCGTGATTTTGGCAACATGAGGAACCTGACGAACAGGAACCAGCGATGTCGACAACGTTTTTGATATAGACGTTGTTTTGGAAACGTTCTGACGCTGGAGCAATGCCTCGGCATTGGCACCGAAAACCCGTTCTAATCTGGCTGCCATTGTTGGAGAAAGCGCCGCCCTGCCATTCAGCAAATTTGATAATGCTGGACGGCCCACACCGAGCATCTTCGCAGCATCAGTTACAGACATCCCCTCAGGAATTACTGTTTTTCGAATTTGCTCACCAATCGGCAAAGAATCATCTGGTGTCTGCTTCATAAATCTGATTGTAGCGTGTGACGCTACGGCTCGCAAACTGATGCTAATTCGATGCTCGCTTGGAAAGTAGATAACTTACATCATAGTCGAATTTGAAATGATCAGCCTCTCATAGGCCCTGAATACTACACGAAGGCGGCTACGCATCAGTCATTATTGCCAAATGGCGGCGACATGCCAGAGCGGCTCACTTCGTGACAGCCTCGCGAGCTAGACTAACGTGCCAGCGGACACAAAAGTTCACGGAGACCGGACAATTTAAGGAGACTAGGAACACTGATATGGCAAGATAACATGCTGTTATATATATGTTTTATATGTCCTTAATTTTTAGTTCGACCGTGCAATGGGAGTTATATTATAAATAGCGCAGTGTGACATGGACCCAATACGCGAAATTCTTCTGAAACACGGCCCCGCAAGGTCATCCAAGATAGCCGAGCAGCTGAAAGCGCGACTCGGAATATCAGATGAGGCTGCCCGAAAACGGCTCTCGCGGATAAAAGCGCCGATACGCGCATTTCCCGTACCTCTCTTGCCTAAGCGAGAAACGTTTCTCTATCTCCAGGATGAGCGTGGAAGTGAGCGCTTCTGGACTAATTTTCTTGATGCTCTGCGGGAAACCGAAACCGTTTATGCGGCAGCCATCGACGGGCTCTTAGCAAGAGGCGGTATTGTTTCAAAAGACGAATTTGCTGTTATCAGCGGTGCTCCGAATAAACAGTCGAAGCAAGTTCCTGTGGAACTGGTAGCGAAAAGACTGGAGCGAGCAGGCTTTATCAAAAAACAGAACTTCGTAGACATGGGAGAGGTATACCGAATTTTTCCGGACGTATTTGGCCCTCCTCTACATGCTAACAAGAAAGTCCGAGATGCAGTGGAAGGCGTGATGCTGGATGGCCTGCGAGAATGGGCGCGAAAGAACGGCTTCGCTAGTTTCAATTCCATTGCTATTCGCGGTGACGAACACCCTCGGTTAGTTGGACCTTACCAATGGGACCTCACCGGACCGAGCTACTTGCTCCCATTGCGTGGCTCTAAAGACGTTCTGTCTCAGGGTTTTTTGTGCGCTGATGTTTTCGCGGAAGAGCAACTTTCGCGTCATCACATCAGGTATTTCATCCGAAAAGCAGAAAATCTTCGCGCAACCACCAATGTAGGACGCGTGCTTCCACTTATAATGGCGCAGTCATTTACCGGGTCCGCCCTCACAGAAGGGCATAAAGCGGGCATCTTGCTCGTCACTCCAGGAAATCTTTTCGGTGCTAGCGTTGGTCGAGCAATTGGAGATTTGGTAGCAACTCTCTCAAAGGCTGCGGAGATGGTATCCGGTAATCCAGATAAACTAGCAAACTTGATTGAAAGCCTAAGTGAGATTGAAGGTGCGGCGGGGAACCTGCGAGGCATCCTATTTGAATTGGTCGTTGCATATCTTGCGAGGCAAGAAGGTTCAATCGACATGGGCCGAACGGCTTATGATCCCGAAAAGGGAAAGACCGCAGATATTGATATTTTGCTCGTAAAGAGCGACCGTCGCTGCGTAGCTATTGAGTGCAAGGGAAAGGGACCAGGCAACAACGTCACTTTGGAGGAGGTCGAAGACTGGTTGCGTCGGCTAGGATTATTTAGGGCTTATCTTCGGTCCCAATCTCACTTGGCTGAAGCTGATATTCGCTTTGAGCTTTGGACTTCCGGCGGATTCACGACGGATGCCCTAGACAAACTCGAAAAAGAAAAAGCTCAACGCACCAAGCATCCAATAGCGTGGGTTGATGGAGCTGGCGTACGCGAGAAATCTAAGTCGATGAAGGAATCGCGCGTGACGCGGGCATTTGACGAACACTTTTTCAAGCATCCTTTCAAGATGATGACAGACTCATATGAGGGTGCGGCAGCGCGCGCGTCCGACACCAACCTCCTATCGGCCAAGTAAAATCGGCACGTAGCAGAAGCAAGCCCACTTACGGAGCTACGCGCGATGCCGCCCTTTGATTCTTGGATGAGACGATAAAATATATTATATTTACAGATGCTTGGGGGAGTTATGATAAAGCGCGCAATAATTAAAAACTATAAAGGCCTACGGAATACGGAGATTGAGTTCAAAGATGGACTCAACATCGTTGTGGGCGACAATGAATGCGGAAAAACTACGCTTCTTGAAGCGATTAACCTGGCGCTCACGGGCCAACTAAACCGCCGTCCAGCAGCCTACGAACTACATCCATTCCTGTTTAATTCGTCAGCCACCGCTGAATACGTTGCGGCTCTTCGAGGCGGACAAACAGTGCCACCACCAGCAATTCTGATTGAAATTTATTTCAAGGATGAAGCGCCTGCTGCGTTACGTGGCACGAATAATTCCAGGAATGAAGACTGTCCTGGGGTGCTAGTTCGTATTGAGTTAGACGACAAATTCGCCACCGAGTATGCGACGGTCATTGCATCGCCAGAACGCGTCTCGATGGTGCCGGTAGAGTATTACTGCGTCGTTTGGGAGAACTTTGCATTGGATGCAATGCATTTGCGCTCGACACCCGTAAGGCCCGTACTGATTGATCCGGGCGCCATAACGAATGTGTATGCCGCGAACCGGTACGTTGTAGACATTGCCCGGGACTACCTTTCGACAACTCAGCAAGCAAATCTCGCCCTATCATACAGGCATATGCGAGAAGTATTTCATCAGGATGTGAATGTCTCGGCGATCAACGACCATTTACGAACCAATTCTGGAGAAATTTCTGACAAAGCACTGTCAGTAGGATTGGACATGACGGCCAAGACAGGCTGGGACACTAGCATCCTTCCGCATCTTGATGATCTGCCGCTAAGTCAGGTGGGCAAAGGCGAACAAAATTCTGTAAAAATCAAACTTGCTTTGAAAGCGGGCGAAGATCGTCAAATTCTTCTTCTCGAAGAGCCCGAGAATCATCTCTCTCATACTAATTTGAACAGGCTGATTGCTTACATCGCTGAACGAATGGGAGACCGCCAACTAATCGTAACGACACATAGCAGCTTTGTTCTGAACAAATTGGGTATTGAGAGCACGTTGATGTTCGACGGCACATCAGCCGTACGGATCAGCGACCTTCCCGATTCAACACGCAAATACTTCATGAAGCTTCCTGGACATGACACTTTACGAATGTTGCTAGCCAAAAAGTCTATTTTGGTAGAAGGACCTTCCGACGAGTTGATAGTTCAGAAGGCGTACAAACAAACTCACGGCAAACTACCGCTGGAAGACGGCATCGAAGTCATTACGGTCAACTCGCTCGCATTCAAAAGATTTCTCGACATAGCACGTCATCTGAATCTCGATGTTTCCGTGGTTACCGATAACGATGGTGATGTCGAAAGGCTGCGCACAAAGTACGACGGCTACTTTGATATCGATGGGGTAGAAATCTGCTTCAATGAAGATGCGGAGCTAAAGACTCTCGAACCAAATTTGGTAGCGGTGAACGACCTGCCCACGCTGAATGGCATACTCGGAACAGCTCACGAGAGCAAAGAGGCGATTTCTCAATATATGGAGAATAACAAAACGGAATGGGCACTCAAGGTTTTTGAAACAGAGACCGTGATCAGAATGCCTCAGTACATATTAGATGCCGTCCAGTAATCTTATCACCATTGCCACCGCCGGCTCCGGTAAGACTACCGGACTCGTAAAAGACGCGATCGCTTTTGATGAGGGACAATCGGCGCTCATAACGTATACAAGAAACGGAGCCTCCGAACTTCGCGAAAAAGCTCTTATAGATAACGGCTACATTCCGAATAATGTCCAGATTGGAACGTGGTTCACCTTCTTGCTGCGCCATTTTGTTCGCCCTTATCAAAGAGCTTTACATGAAACGCCGATAAGACGGTTGGCGTTCGTAGAAGGCCGTTCGGCTAAATACGCCCGCAAAGACGATATTCAACGATACTATTTGGCCGAACCAGACAGCATTTACAGCGATAAAATATCGCAATTTGCATGCGCAGTAATTGCAGCAACTGACGGTCGGCCGCTGCGCCGCCTGGAGGGAATCTATGGGCGATTGTACATTGACGAGATTCAGGATCTTGCGGGGTACGATCTAGACTTGCTCGAATACCTACTCGCTTCCGCGATTGATATTCGCATGGTGGGCGACATTCGTCAGGCTACATACAAAACCAACAACTCCGGAAGACACTCTCAGTTCGGGGGAGCGCGCATAATAAATAAGTTCGAGGAATGGCGCGCAGCCGGCAGTTTAGAAATCGATTTCAACACGAATTCTCACCGATGCGTCCAAGAAGTTTGCGAGCTTGCTGATTTGCTATACCCCGACCTGCCCAACGCAACATCACTTAATGGGGTAATGACGGAACATGATGGTGTTTTCGCGGTGCGTCAGAGTGATGTGGCGGCTTATCTGCAGAAATTCAGTCCGCAGACAATGAGGTTGGACAAGAGAACGAAAAACGTTCCTGGTTGTCCGATCAATTTTGGAGCAGCGAAAGGCTGTACATACAAAAGAGTAATTATCTTCCCCCACAAGAAACTTTTGGATTCCCTGAAGCACGGCGATTTTACTCGGCTTGGAGATGCGCCAACTACAATAGCCAAGGTATATGTCGGAATAACCCGAGCCAGACAGAGCGTAGCGTTTGTCGTGCCGGATGGATTTAATCCAAGGTTGGTACCACTCTTCAATGCAGCCGAGTTATGACGCTGCCGGATAGCTATCATTTCGAACAGAATTTGCCGACAAGATCGATGGGTGCAGGGAGAGTGAAGTCTCCATGCTGGCGGGTGTCTGGGGCCATTACCTTGACCGCTGGTGATACGGGCGGACGTTTCGAGTGATTAATCGGCGATACGATTAGTTGGATGACCGAAGGCTTTCGACCTGTAACGAAAACTGGAGCGGATCTGGCTCAAGCCATCCACGTAAGCTGAAGTGTAAGAAGTAAGCCTGAAGTCATTCAATCGCCTGGGGGAAGCTTGAACGGGGGCGCGGCGCAGAGCAGCCCCCTTCAACAAGATGGTGGTGGGTATGCACAACACACATCTCGCATAGCGGCGGACCGAAGGTACGCACATCTCGCATAGCGGCGGACCGAAGGTACGCACATCTCCGGTCCTCTGCGAACAACAAAAAACATGAAGAGTGTTCGGGGCAATATCGAACCCGACGGATACATTTTATCGGTTATCAATATCAGAAACCATGAAGTTCGGGCGACGGTCTAGTAAAAAAGGAAGAAATGTTCTAAGTTAAATCCAAGTAAAGCCATCAACGCACTCAAACTTACAGTACGCTACTCGATATCAATAGAAACTTCAGTCTTTAACTGAATAAATATTTTCCAATACGGCATCACTACGGGACATATAATCAAGTGCGTATTCCGCTGAGCTAAACCACTCTCTTACAGAATCATTATCAAAATTGCTCCCCAATAATTCGTTAAATTTACTCCAGTAAGTATCGAATTCATCATTTCGTTTGAATTGTCTTGAATATACTACTAGGTAGAACAATGCCTCAGCATGTACAACAGCAATTTGCTTTCTTTGAGGAAAAGTTTTGGACACATCCTCTAACTGTTGTATGACCTCTTCGGCTCCGCGAAAGCCTTCATTTGAATAGAAAGCAACGGCACGCTCCTTGAGCGAGAACGCCAGAATATCAATGAGTCTTTCATGTCCTGGGTAACTTTCCAAAAGTTCGTCAAGGTGTACTAAACAACGATCTGACTTATCGATATCACCAGCATTTAAATACCTGATAGCTTGCACAGAAAAGGCCCAGCCGATGACTTCCCTAAAAGCCTCATCAGAGCCGTACTGCGTCAAGAAATTTGCCATCTCAGAGATGAAGCTGGGGAATGGTTCAAACGAGCCCCTATCCCACAATTCTCGGTTGTGACTAAAGAGGCATTTAATGTAGTGAAGCTGTACCGGACCTGACAAAGAATTGTCAATCGCCAACTCTTTGACTTGCTCAAAGACAGCCGCACCGACCGAAAATGGATTTGCCGTTTCTATGGCGGTTAATTGCAGTTCAAACAAGTCGGAACGAAATTCCACATCGAGTGTCGGAATTTTGAGAAGCCGCGCGACATAGAGGTTATTTGGAAAATCTTGAATCAAGTGCTGAAAGAACGTGAAAGTGTTTTCTCTATTTAACGTCCAAGACGTCTTGATTATTGAATCTATGACATTTTTTGATAGTTTCCGCGTTTCAAACAATACCTGATACTCTCCTAGAAGGTCAGGCTCCCGCTTTGTAAAATAAAATGAGTTTTTTGATTCTAAGTGAGTAGAATATCCAAGCATTTTCCGCGCGAAATCAATGTCCTGCGGCCTGCGTGGAAAGAGTTCATACTGTCCAATCCGCAGATCTGGAAGATCGATTTTTGCATCGAAAGCAGAAACTATGTTCGCTAAAATTGCCAAACTCACACAATATGGGGCATCAGCATTTTGATGACGGATGATTTCGTCCGCTGACTTCAAGCGATCTATATCATGTTCAAAAAACATTTTCTGAATGTCTTTTTCGAGAACGAATTCCAATAAATGTTCTAATTTAGAAAAATGATTATCTTGAAAATCAGGCGATAAAATCGCCTCTGTGACTAGAATGGCAATAAGTGGTCTCTTTCGATTCGAATCAGCGAAATCGTCTGCTAAACCAAGATGCTCCTCGACCATTTTTTTTTGTTGAAAACTGAGGGCTGGTGCATCGACATCAGAATTTTGTCCTGCGCATCGATATTTTGCCCAACCCAACGCGATTTGCATTAGCTCCTCATTACTGGGCGAATCTAGCCTCAGAGGCGATTCTGTGAGGAAGCAGGATTCGATCGCAGATGTTTGTCGAACGTCATCTGAGATCTGCTTGAAAACTCTAAATTGCCAATTTGACGACTCTTCTGAAAGATGCCGCTTTTTATCTTCAGGTACCTCCGCACCATATGGTTGTCTATCCAATACCAATAATCGGATTTTTGATCCCACGCGATTGGTCGCCAATCCTAAATGATGGAGATAGTCTATAACATTAAGCAAACGATCTGTTTTTGCTGGGCTTGAAGCATAGTCAATGATGATCAGCGTATTCTTCTGAGGTTGCCAGTTTTTGATTTTAGCAAGAAAATCATCATCGAAGTTTTGAACGAAACCAGCATCCCAATTTGATTCAGAAGTACCGCTCGTTATCTCAAGCAAAAGTTGAAGTGCTAACCGGCTTTTTCCTTGGCCCGCCTGTCCCGACAGCTGCCACCATTTGAATTTTGTACCTTCGGCCTCTTCCAAAAACTCATAAAGTTCTTTTTTTTCGGCATCGCGCCCGGTAAATTGCACTGCTTCAATTGCAAAGTGGATTTTTAAGCGAACATCATCTCGTTTGTTGGCTGACGGAATTACTAACCCTAAGTGATCAAAAGTTACTTTAGGTGAGCCGGACAAAATCGGATGTCGCTCGATCGGCATAAATTCCAAATCAATTTCTTCACAAAATTGCTTGGCTTCTTGAGGATAAAAATAGACAAACCAAAAAAGTACGGCAACTAGATGCTCTTTTTGAGAATGTTCGGTTAGAAAGTTTCGTCCCTTTTTGTCGACCTCAAAATTAAATCCTGAAAAAATTTGGCTAAGCCTATCTCCTTTTGGATTGTCAAATACCTTCACAATTTTTTCATCAGGGTCTTGGACTAATTCAAAAATTTTTGCGTATTTTTCAAATGCACTACGTTTATTGATTTGTAGCGCTTTTAGCGCTTTATATAATTTCCGCTGCTTACTGTGAGGTAACGATTTGAACTTCTCAGCTTCCTCACGATAATGCAAAACGAATTGATCTGTTATCGCCACAGCGTAGGTCCATTGAATAGCTTTCGAAGCTAATATTAAACACTTCAAATAGAAAACTCAACTCAGACTATAGTTTATAGCTGTAGCATGGAGGCAAGATCTTGATCCCAGACTGCCTCCCCGTCGATGTATCCCCATTCGTGACGACTTTCCCCGTCATCATAAATAACAGCTGCACCATCATGGTTGTGCATAAGCCCGTTTTTCGCGTGAATTTGTAGATAGTGATGTCCGGTCAATACATCAGTCACAAGTAAAGCTGCGCCTTTAGGATTGTGCTCCATTTCAGCGTCACCAATCAATGTGAAGCGCTTGACCATGCATCTACCTAACGGAACTCCTATACATGCATAATTCTGCTCAGCAATTTTCTCTAAATAAAATTGGATATGGTCATTTGTTGAGAAATCATCAAGGCGACCAATTTCCACTCTCAAATAATAATTGGCCCCAACCTCTTCACTTGGCACGATGTAAGTAATCACTCCCATATTTTAGCATAACCGGCACACCTCCCAAAATCTATAAGAATATTGTTTTATTACGCATTTTTTGGTTCGGGAATATTAAGGATACTTCCCGAACCATAATGCTGTCTTTGGTTTCCAAGCGCGGAATGGAGACCGACGCCCAGGCCCAGATGCATCCGAAATAAGGGGGCCGATCCCTTGTTAGCGAGCTCGCTTTTCTCCCGAGGAGAAAAGCAAAATGGAACTGCCTACACTGGTTCTTCCGCCTCAGGCCTTTGTCCTGAGCACTAAAAACATCACCTGTCTTGCGCTGCTTCACAACGGGCTCAAGGCAACCAAAGAAGCCGAGTTCAAATTGGAAAAGGAGAATCTTAAACAGAAAGGCAAACCAGACAGTCACATTCCAAGTGTTTTTTCACGCCGTATATTTCCGGATTGGATTAACGACCAACTGACTACAAGTGTCGGAAAGGTCTTCAACTCAGAAGGTGAACTGTTGTGGGACAATCTGTGCGAAGGGCATGATCATATTGGTCAATGCACTGCCTGCATGAATGTCGATCAAGCGTTTAACGACGACGCGTCATTTCGCTGGGTCTCGACCTTCTCCGACTATGCTCTGAAGCCACCGAAGCGCAACCGTCTTCACCTTATCCAGTATCGGGTTGAACTGATCACGGCGGCCTTCATCATCGCGGGTCAGTATGACCCGCAGATTGAGGGCTGGGAAAACCCGTTCGCTGTTTAAACACACGAAACAGAGCCGGAAATCCGGCTCTGTTTCTTTTTTGGGTGTGATCAATTGGTACTTATAACCCATCAAACAAATCACGCTGCACGCTGAGCAATTCATCGATGCGATGCAAGTGCGCTAGGTCGTTATAGAGATGGCAGTATTTGAGCGACATACTGGTGTGTATGTCTGAACAGATCGATTGTTCGAGGATCGCAGAATTTTCGCAACGGAAACGGCGCAACTCTCCGGCAAGGATACGATATCGGGCCAGATCCACCCGGTAATCTGTCAGGACACTCTGCCGGATGTCTCGCAAAGCAGCGGAACGCTCTGGCTCAGCCAGCCTGTCAGCATGTTCGATTTCCTCTGCGCGGTAACCTTGATACCCAGAAGCAATGACCATCCGAAGGATAGATTTCGGACCTAAGACGTTTCCGCCAAGTTTATAGTACCAAGGGTGACCCGGCGAGTAACCGTCAGAGGACGAAAGAGCGCCGTCTCCGGCGCGCTTTGAAATGTCTGCATTCTGGTTCATACCGCTTCTCCCTGTCGGAGAGCGGAACGATCATCACGGTGTTTACCATTGATCCAGTCATAAGCCTGTTCGGCAAGACGAGCGATTTTCAGAATGTCGTTTCGGGCATATGAGAAAGCTGTTTGCCAGGTATCGTCTTTCAAATAGGAGCGACTGAAACTCACATTGTAGATGACTTTTCCGCCCTCTGTTTCGTTGCGCCAGATGCTGGCGGTGAGAACGCCGTCACGGATGATGTGGATGGGTTTTTGATTTGTCATGAGACTGATCCTTTCATTTGTTTTGAACCGCCATTCGCGGCGATCCTTGATGAAAGGCGTCCCGCCGACACCGAGCCGGCAGGATCAATGAACTACACGTTTGCGCGGGCCGGAAATTGATCCAGCGTCAGCGTTACCGGAACGGGTCGGCAGACTTTTCAGCACTAAGGATTGCCGAATTGTTTTGGGGGTCTCACAAAAGCGATTGGGATAACTGTCTAAAAATCTGAACCACTCTCAGCCTCACGCCGTTTCGCTCGCACCCTCGAACATGAGTTCCGAGAGATAGCGATAAAGCGTTGAGCGTCCTACATTCAGCGTGTCGGCGATGTGATCGATTTTAAATCCGTCGCGGATCATGAGTTGTGCTTCTGTCAGGGCGTCCGCGTCCAATGCGGGCTTTCGCCCCAGCACTGAGCCATTGGCTCTTGCCGCCTCCAGACCAGCCAGCACCCGCTCCCGCAAGATCTCCCGCTCCAGCTCGGCAACAGCGCATAATATCTGGAAGGTGAAGGTTCCAAAGGCGGTTGAGCAATCAAACCCTTCGGTAAGGCTGACAAAGCCGATGCCGCGTGCCTGCAAGCTCTCCATGAGCTTGACCAGATGTTTTAGAGATCGTCCCAACCGGTCAAGTTTCCAGACATATAGCGTGTCGCCCGATTGCAGCTCTCCCAGCGCCGTTTCCAGACCGGGCCGCTCCAATCTGGCACCGCTAAAGCCCTCATCCACATAGATCGCTTCACACCCCGCACTCAACAAGGCATCGCGCTGCAGGCGGATATCTTGAGAGGTTGTACTGATCCTGGCATAGCCAAAGCGGCGCGGCATGCAATTTCCTTTCGAAGTGTTGATGGGCGCTGAACTTGGAGTCCCGAAAAGATTCCTTTCCGGGATTCACAACAAATTCTGTTTTCACAAGCTCAAAAGGCCGGTACGGCATGAGTTTACGAAACCGAAATCACTATAGCACAAGAGTCCTGAAATTAAACGATTTTGAGACTCATTCATACAATCGTATGCGCGGCAACAGCGGCGATGCTTGCAGGGGCTGTGAGCGCGCAAGAGAATGCGGACATTCATCCGGTGATCGGCGCGAAAGCGCCAAAAGAGCTGCTCGCGTCAGACATCTTGGCTCTGCCGGAAACTGAGCGTAAGGCATGGATTCACGGGGCTGTTTCGATTGGTATTCAAGCAACCATGTACTCTGATGAAACGGCTGGGCTTTGTATGCTGGATTGGTATTTTTACCGTGGCAATGGTCCGGCCTATATTCCGGAAGCGTTGCGTCAATATAACGAAGCGTCGGCAAGTGCTGTCGTGATCGCTTCGTTGAGGTCTGCTTGCCCGAGTGAGGAAAAGGCTGATTAGCCTAGATCGAGTTTGATTGTTCCAATTTCTGCGCCCTTATCGAAGTTGGACGTGAATTGAGGTGCTTCAATGAATGGTGGCTGATTAATCTTCCTCTCCGCTTCATCCAATTCCCTCTCAAACGTCTCTAATTCTTGTCTTTCGGGTGGATTTTCAGGATCACCCATCCGGCGATGAATTGGATCAAGAATTTCGGTTTGCGTGCGCGATAGTTCATCGGCGCGTTTTCTGTTCTTTTTGTACTCTATCCAGCTTGTCGGGTTGTTCGGTATGTCTTTGAGTGCTGGGAGTTGGCTTTCTGAAACCTTCGAACCATCCGCATAAACAAATGATCCATCTTCGCGGCGAAAAATGGGTTGCCCATCTTTCGATTTGGCAGCGGTTTCTAACAGGTGCTCGTGCTCCTCTGCGTTTTTGATGATGGCCGCGTCCAGGTCATTTTGCGTGGTTTGGAGTTTCTGTGAGACACGCTCATAAACCGCTCTGTAGGCCGGGTCTTGCATCAGGCTTTGCAGGGCCGTGAGCTGCCTGAAAAAGCTTTGCTCTGCGCGGCGTTTAATATCGGCTTTTTCTGATTGCTCGGCGAGTGCGTCCGCACCAATCGCCATGCCGCCTGACTGGGCAATGGATTTTCTGGCCAGTTCTGCGCGGGCTTTATCGGCTCCGGTGTTATCGTCGGTGAACAATCCCATGCTCACCTCTAATAATGTTTGAAAATCCGCGCGGAGCTACACCACCGCCGTCAATTACATCAGTGTAATTGACGAGGCCGCGCCCCTTAGTCCCGCCAGCCCTGAAACTTTTCTCACTAAAATAATTCCCGCTCAAATTCATATAATCCATTATAAATACAATGTATTAACTTTTTATTAACCTTGATGAATGCGCGGGTGTGCACTCAAAAATGGCTTCATTTCCCTCGGGGGATCGCGGAGTTGCAACGCAACAACTCTTAAGCGCCCTCACCTCCCTCTCCTTCAAACTAAGACGGGCAAAATGCGGACTGTCTGCATGAGTTAGCGAGGGAAATATGATCACGAATTTTGACGAAAAACGACTGAAAGACGTTGGCGATCCAGACCCGAAATTCATTTATCAGCACGCCCAAAACGAGAACGGTGAAGCCGCTGTACGCGACTATGGCGGAGCAGTCTGGGACGCAGCAAACGGAGATACGCTTCGCGAGGCAGAATATCATCTCGAATTCACACGGCGCGAAGAAGAAGAGGCTCGCATTCGAAAAGCGGACGCTGATGAAGTTTTGCAGGCCACTGACCGGTATCAGACGCAGTCTCGCAGCATTTCCAACAACGGCAAAGAGCAAGAGGATATCCCGTTTCTGCAATGGGGATGGTACAATGTGATGAATGCGTTACTGATCACATTCGTTCTTGTGATGCTCCTAGGACTTGGTGTCACCAATGTCGCAACGACGATTCTGAGCTCTGGTATTCCGATCTTTTTAGAGCAGCCCTGGGTCGCCTGGATGCTTGGCGGCCTCGTACCTGCAGCTAGTTTTACGCTGAAGTATTTCTATCACATTTTTCGCCTCGACCGGACACGCTACCTGTATGCGCTCAGCATTTACAGCACCTCACTGGTCCTGCTTTTCCTCTGGATCTTTCTGTTTTCACAGACTTTCGAGGGGGTCACCGGTGGCGTTGACTGGGACAATCTCGGTCATGAGGCGGGTCATGGCATTCTGAACAAGCTGCGTACAGGCGTTCAGATCCTAGGTGAAGTGTTTTGCGGCGCGTCACTCTTCCTCGTCATTGATCGCATGCACGCCCAGTTCTCGACACGACACCGCACGATTTCATCCAACTGGGTCGAAAAGGCAGAAGAAGCTGAAGAAGCGCAAAGCGCCCACGATGAAAAGCAAACCGTGCGCATGAAAGCAGAAGGTCGTTACGTCAAACTGCTGGCTGCCCGAACCGCCTATATCGAACGGGTGGTGGCGGCCTGGATCGCGCAACGCGCAGCCATTCGTCAGGACTGACCGAACCGAAATGAAATTCAGGAGCAACCAAATGCAATTAATGAAACTTCTGACATTGACCTTTGCACTTACGCTCGGTCTGTTCGCCACGCCTGCGTTTGCGGCTCCCGTCGCCATTGTGGGCATTTCACCTGACGGCTCGCCGGACGAGGTCAAAACCCGCACAGTCCGTGCCCTGCAATTTGTGACAGAGCAAACTGCGCCGGGTCAGATGAGTGTCATCTTCGATGCGAAGAACAACACACTTCTGTGCAGCTTCAGTGTGCCGGACAAGAAGAGTTATGCGTCTGAGAAAGCCAAGCTGCAATATAATGGCGGCTGTGCTGCGAAGGCTTTTGCGGCAGCAAAGACTGCAACGCCAGGCCGACAGACAGCCGATCTTGATCCGATTGGCTTTTTCAAAGCCATAGGCTTCACTTATGAGCTGAATGCCGACACCAAAATCGTGCTCATTGGATCGCCCATTGTAGATGACGCAAGAGAGCTCGCCACCTCCATGGCAGACACTTACGTGCCAACGGACGGACATATCAGCGCCGATCCGTCGCAATCGCCGTTTAGCTTGAAAAGCTATGAAGGCCGTTTCAACGGCGCACGACTTTACTGGGTGACCCCAGATAATTGGGCCGCCAATCATGATCATGCCCATCAGGTCAAGCAATTCTGGGGGCTGGCGGTTCAATATCTCGGTGGCGAGCTCGTGACGTTTGACCATGACCTGAACCGCAACTTTGCTATGGCCGCTGCGCTGTCCGGTGAAGCTGAGCCGTTCGACGTATCAGGCAGCGACAAGATCGAAATGATTCGCGTAGTGCCAGCCATTCCGGACGATCTGCCCATCCATGAGCGCCGCCTTGCAACCTACTCGCTGACCTCCCGCGATATTGCGTCTGCGCGCAATGTCGAGGTTGGCATTAAGTGGAATTGCGGTGGCTGTGATGTCGATCTCTATGTGACAGCATTTCCGACGGCACAGACGCTTTATTTCGGGCACAAACACTCGCCAGAGGGCTTGTTTCACAAAGACTTCACGTCTGGCCGGGCGCTTGCAAACGGTCTGGAGCGCGTCACGCTGCCAGGACCGATTGATCTCAGCAAAATGACGATTGAGGTCAAGCATTACAGCGGCCTCGCACCGCTTGGCATTGCAGGCGAACTTCGTATCGCCATCGGGTCGCAGACTTATGCGAAACCTTTCATGCTCGCCCCTGCTGGAAATGGTCGTAGCCAGCCCGTCCGGTTCCATGCGGTGGATGTCGTCCGCTAGACCGAAGGCCGATATTCAATATCAAAGCCCCGCCAGTTTCTATGGGCGGGGCTTTCGTTTTAATCCGCCCATCCAGTCAGCACATCGCTGTCAGGCTCCGCGTCCATCAATACGATACGGAGCGTTCATATGAATAAGGCTGCACCCGAGAACCGCAATCTGATTTTGCAGGGGACGATCCTGACGGTCATAACAGGCGCGGGATGGCATTATCGCCACCTCGCCTATATTCCTGATTACCAGATCCCTGCAGCCATTGCAGCGTTGATGCTGACCGCTGGCTGGTTTGATTGGTCGGTATCGATCCTGAAGATCGTACCGCGTATTTTCCAGCATTGGCGGATCGCAAAGCCCAGAGGTGAGAAAGGTACCGCCAGGTGGGCCAATCTGAAGGACATCAGAAAGGCCGGACTTTTCAACCGCAGTAACCGTAGGACGGGCTATTTTGTCGGCAGTCACAAGAGCATTCCGCTGTTCATCGACATTGAATCAAACGGAATGGTCCTATCACCTGCGGGCGGCGGTAAGACCACAGGATTTGTCATCCCCGTTTTGATGCATCACAAAGGGTCAATCTTTGCTACCGATATGAAACAGGGAAGCCTTACCGCTATTACAGCTCGTTCCCGGCGCAAGTATCTAAAGAACGAGATCATCATTCTCGATCCAGCAGATGTAGCCAGTGTTCGAATACAACCTGCTGCGCGTTACAATCCCCTTTCGGTATTGCTCGATGCCTGGCTGGATGAATCTAAACGCAAATATCTGATGTCTGACCTGCGCAGCTTCGCAAAGCAGATGTTGCCGGAACCGAAGCAAGCAACTGAGAATACTTTCTTTCGAAACGGGTCACGTAAACTGCTCCAGTTCGTGCTTCTCTATCTAGTGACACGCGGCGAGACGCCAACGCTCACCAAGGCCCTCCTCTTGATGAGTGACATGGCGGCTCTGGAAAGCGCGCTTTATGTCGCCAAAACCAGCGACCTTCTCGGCGGAGAATTAAAGCGCTTTGCGGACGATCTACTTGGCAAGTTGACCGACGGCAAACGCGAGCAATTTGAAAGCTTCCGTGAAGGTGCTTTGCAAGTGCTTGAGCCGTACAGTCCTGGCAGTTTGCTGTCGGAGGCAACCTCCACATCGGACTTCCGCTTTGCAGATATGAAGAAAAAGGACATGACGGTTTATGCGGTGAGCGACCCAACGCAAAAAGACGCTCTGTCCGAGTGGATGGGACTCATTTCCTGGTGCGCCACAAATGAGTTGATGCGAGCCTCCGGAAAACGTCGCGTGACCTTCCTTTTGGATGAGGTGACTAACTATAAGGTAGAAGGCCTGCCCTCCCTTCTAACCGTAGCTCGTGAATTTGGGGTTGTTATATGGAATATCCTACAAGAGACCGAGCAATGGTCTCACGTTTACGGCAAAGAGGCCCTTGATACGCTTCTGTCTCAATCAGAAGCCCAGATCGTGCATGGCATTACCTCTGTGAAAACAGCAGAGCTTTACTCCAAGCGCCTTGGTAAGGCCTCAATCCGGGTGAAGTCACATGCCATTGGCCGCCACGCCAAAGATCAGGTGACGCGCACACTTTCCGAACAGGAACGGCCGCTCATGACGCTAGACGAGCTAATGACAGCAGATTTCGCCTTATTGGTTCTGCGCGGCAAACCTGCCATTAGATTTGACGTCGTCGGTTATCATGAAGCTAAGCCCTGGCGTTCGCGCGCCGGTGCGAACCCGCTCTACGGCAAGAAGCGTTATAAGGGCAAAGTCAAAGTCCGGCTCTAGCTCTCGGCTGTTTCCGCGTCGAGATCATCGCAGAGCTGTCTGACAAAGTACTTGCGGGTCTGAACCTCCAGAATCTGTAAAACGCCCGCCTGGCGACACACCTGATCATATCGTTCAGACGCACGGCCTGCATTAACCGGGTCGTGCATGAGCGCATAATAGGTCAGGTCTTTGGATAGCCCGAATACAATTTCATTCAAACGCTCTGGCGGGATGCCCCGATGAAGCCAGCGTTCGATCTTTGATCGAAGCTCTGCTTCTATCTGGTCACGGGCAAAATCCGGCCAGATCCGCCCATGTCTGGCATTGTCGTTTGAATTGTCTGAAACTGGGTTTTCGGTGTCTTTCATCTGACTAGCACTTTACCAAACTCGCGCTCGGAAATGCAAATTTGAAACGCAAACCCCGACGGAGCGACGCATGACAGACGTCATTGATCCCAAACTATCCTGGAGCAATCTTAAGGCCGCTTTCGAAGCAGTAGACCCGGAAATCTATAAGCATGTTCCAAACCCTGCTGAAACTTTCAAGTCTCTGCGCGACATCGATGACTGGGCAAACGCCGCCAGAAATTCTTTTACAAATGACATCAACGTAAACCGGTCCGAATGGATTGCTGTCGAAGTCGATAAGATTGCGCTGGAACGCGAAAACCTAGCACCGGAACTCAAGCCTCCATTTCATCAGAAATCACACCTCACCGAAGCCCGTGAACGCGTTGAGCGACGAATTGAAGGGGTCTATCAGAACATTTTCCGTCACGGCGAAGCAGAACGCAAACGCGTACTGTCCGAACCTGAGTACGCCAAAAGCCGAAACCCAGCTCAGACAATCGCCCATCCAGTGTCCAAAGCTACTCATAGGGAGGTGGACAAAAGCTGGAACACGCTAAGCGGTGAGTTTGAGCAGTTTCTCCAGAACGCTGGAATTGACCACAATGCACCAGCTGCGACTGCCTTCCGGAGCAAAATAGACCTCCAGCGAAGAGAACAGCACCGCGATATTGAACGCGTCTTCAATGCTCATGACATTGAACGCTTGCCCGCCCAGTCGCAGACAAATACCGGCCCATCATCATCCTGAATACAACCGAATGCATAGGAATCAATTCCTTTACGAAATCGGAATAATCAGCGAAACTTCCCTCCATTGTTTAACTTTGAAGGGGAGAACGAAAGGCCGCAACTGGCCGGAAAGGACAGGCAGTTATGCCGTATGACGGACCTTATATCGACTGGATGTCTGGTAGTTCCCTCATTTCGCCAGAAGAAATGGAGGAGTACATTCTTGCTCTGAAACATGAAGGCATGTCCGAAGAGCAGATTGTCGAAAAGGTCACCCATCTGGCCTGCGTGTTCTGGTACTTTATCGGCATTAAATTCGGTGTTGACCCGTTCTCAATAATCCTGGCTGAGCGAAATGTGGATAAATCGCTGAAAGCGAAGACCGATGCGGCTTTTAGTAGGCCAGACATGGTAGACTATAAGCATGCAGAGGATGAAAAGGAAAAGCGCGATGCCTGAACCAAAGATCGCTGTGATTTACGCTCGCGTCAGCACAAGCAAGCAATCCACCGAAGCAAACGGGCTCGCCTCTCAAATCCATAATTGTCAGGAATTTGCCGATCGCAAAAACTTACATGTGGTCGCGACGTTTTCTGACGACATATCCGGAAAAGAAATAGAGCGGCCCGGAATTTCAGAATTGATAGCTTTTTTGAAAGCCGCACCGAGCGGCTCCTGCGCTGTGATTGTCGACGACATTTCCAGATTTTCTAGAAATCTGTTTGGCCATCTCCTGCTCAGCCAACAGGTTGAAGAATCCGGTGGCGTCCTCATGAGTCCAACAGGGCAATTTGGCAGAGACCACATTGGAAAATACTCTGAGCACATTCAGGCAATGTCGGCAGAATTTTTCCGTGAGCAGAATGCGGCGCAAACTCGCAGCCGCCAACGCGCCAATGTCCTGCAAGGACGCTGGCTTTGGGGACTGCCCCCTGGATACAAACACGCTGGTGAAAAGAACAATAAATACATCGCCCGCGTTGAACCTGCCGCAAGCATCATGGCTCAGGCTTTGGAGGATTTTGCTTATGGCATCCTCGAAACCCAGGAAGAGTTTCGTCGCGCCCTGGCCAATAATCCTCGTTTTCCCAAGGGAAAATCCGGAACCATACACAAGCAGAAAGTAAAGGCGATGCTGCAAAACCCGTTATATGCGGGCTATTTGCAACTGCCCTCCTGGGGAATCCCACTTACCAAAGCCGTGCATGAACCTCTGATCTCACTGGAAACCTACCAACGGATACAAGAGCGACTCGCCGGACGGGCGAAAGCGCCAGCGCGCAAAGACATAAACGAAGACTTCCCGCTTCGGGGGTTCGTCAATTGCGGATGTTGCGGCGCGCCCTTAAGGGCAAGTTGGAGCAAAGGGCGCTCGCGCTCCTATGCGTACTACGTTTGTCAGACGAAATCCTGCGACCATTACGGCAAATCGATCAAGAAGTCCGACATTGAAGGTGAGTTTGAAACACTGCTGCATATGATTCGGCCAAGTGAACCCATTCTCGGCGTTGCAGGCAAACTGTTTAAACGCCTTTGGGAGAAACAGGCGAACGACCTGAAACATAGAAAAACTTCAATTCAAATGACACTCAAACAAATCAATCGTGAGATCGATGGTCTGGTTGAGCGCATCATCAACACGTCTCAACCATCGCTCATCAGCGCATATGAGCGCAAGATCAGTGATCTGGAGCTTAGAAGATCTGCCGCAGAAGAACAGCTAGGCTCATTTGATGGGAAAAACCGTAGCGATCAGACAAGCTTTGAAGAAACCTATAGAACCGCTTTGGAATTCCTCTCAAACCCTTGGATTCTATGGAGTTCTGACCGGATACAGGACAAGAAAGCGGTCCTCAAACTCGCTTTCACCAACCCCCTGATATACGACCGAAATGGAGGTTATAGAACCATGTCATTATCGTTACCATTCAAGGTGTTAGAGAGCTTTTCAGCTCCTCAAAACATCCAAAACTTAAAGATGGTGCGGATGGAGGGACTTGAACCCCCACGCCTCTCGGCGCCAGAACCTAAATCTGGTGCGTCTACCAATTTCGCCACATCCGCACGACAAACGAAGCGCCGAAATAGAATTGCTGCGCCCTGAAAGTCAATGACGTTCTCACAAATCGACAGGAAGTTCTGGGGAATATCTGGCCGCACACTCTGTTGCGCATAAAGCAAAAACCGATAACCAGCATAAACGAATGACGAACCTGCGTTCGTCATTCCCCGGATTACTGAAAGTATTCTGACGCGACTGCGCTGCCTGCGTCAGGCAGCCATTCGCTTTTGACGGCGTATCTCGAGCTTGTTGAGCGCGTGGAGATAGGCCCGGGCACTGGCCACCAGCGTGTCCGGGTCGGCAGAGCGCCCTGTCGAGACGACGCCGTCTTCAGAGAGGCGCACGCTGACTTCAGCCTGAGCGTCTGTGCCCTGCGTCACGGCGCTGACCTGATACAGCTCAAGTACGGCATTGTGCGGCACGATCTCACGAATGGCGTTGAACACGGCATCGACCGGGCCATTGCCCCGCGCCGTGGTCCATTTCACCTCACCATCAACTTCAAGATCAATCTCGGCCGTCTGCGGCCCTTCACTGCCCGCAACCACGCGCAGGCGGCGGAAGCTGATGCGTTCCCCTTCCGCCGCGAGTTGATCATCCACAAGCGCAATGATGTCATCATCGAACACATGCTTCTTGCGATCAGCCAGTTCCTTGAACCGCTTGAACGCATCGTTCAGCGCCTCTTCGCCCAGCTCATATCCGAGCGCTTTCAGCTTGTCGCGGAACGCATGACGGCCGGAATGCTTGCCCATGACCAGAGACGTCGCCGACACGCCAACATCTTCCGGGTTCATGATCTCATAGGTCTGCGCATTTTTCAGCATGCCATCCTGGTGGATGCCACTTTCATGCGCAAAGGCGTTCTTGCCGACAATGGCCTTGTTATACTGCACCGGAAAGCCGGTGATCTGGCTGACCATTTTGGACGCGCGCGCCAGCTTGGTGGTATCAACTACGGTGTCGCGATGCAGGGCGTCCTTGCGTACACGGAGCGCCATGACGATCTCCTCGAGCGCGGCATTGCCCGCGCGCTCCCCAAGCCCGTTAATCGCGCACTCAACCTGCCCGGCCCCGTTCTGCACCGCGGCCAGAGAGTTTGCCACCGCCAGTCCGAGATCGTTATGACAATGAGCTGACCAGATGACCTTGTCGGCATCTGGTACGGTCTCGCGGATCTTGCGGAACATCGCGCCATATTCTTCGGGATGGGCATAGCCGACCGTATCCGGCAAGTTGATTGTCGTCGCACCAGCCGTAATGGCCACATCGACCGCGCGGCACAGGAATTCAATGTCCGAACGCGTGGCGTCTTCCGCGCTCCACTCGACATCACCAACCAGATTGCGCGCCTGTGCCACGGAACGGCCAATGGCTTCAAGCACCGCATTCTCACCCATTTTGAGCTTTTGCTCCATATGGATCGGGCTGGTCGCGATGAAGGTGTGGATGCGGGGGTTTCCAGACACCTTCACGGCCTCGCCAGCACGATCAATATCGCCGGGCGTGGACCGGGACAGGCCACAAATGACCGTGTCACTGCCTTTTGAAAGCTCGGCGATTCGGCGCACACACTCAAAATCACCGGTCGAGGCTGCCGGAAAACCGGCCTCAATAACATCAATGCCCATTTCCATGAGCAATTCAGCCAGCTCGAGCTTTTCGCGCAATGTCATGCTGGCGCCGGGAGACTGCTCTCCGTCGCGCATTGTAGTGTCAAAAATTCGGATATGTGGTTCGTTCGACATGAGTATCAGGCTCGCATTTCTGGGACATTTTGAACATCAGACATCCCCTGACCGCGCAGGCCCGTAGCCGAGCCCTAAATACGACGCGGACAGGGGCCTGTAAGGAGGCCCCCGGCAAGTAGAAGAAGAGTCAGAGCACGTTCTTTTCTCATGGGGCCATAAACGCAACACTTTCCGCACTGCGTCAAGTATTCTAAGGCCGTTGACGCAAAATTCTTTCGCCTAGACGGACTCAGAACCGTTTTGATCGGCGCCACTGTCCTCAGGTGCTGGCTTAACAGTGCCTGTGGGCTGTTCTTCGAGTCTTTTTCGCGCGAACAACATCAGCGGAATCCACAGGAACGCCATGGCGACGACCGCCCCAAGTGCAAACAGCGGATTGCCGGCAAGACTGGCAGCGATCGCCTGACCGAATAACGCGGTCAGCAAGGTTTTGGGAATCACACCCAGAGCCGCCCCGCCGAGGAAGTGCAGATACTTTGCCTCGCTGACCCCGAACGCCATATTCACCACGATGAATGGCGCCGTCGGAACGTTGCGAACCACAGCGCTGGCGACAAAGGCATTGCGCCCCATAAAACGCGACATTCGCTGGATCGACCCACCGCCATAGCGACGTACCAGAGACATGCCCGAAAGCCGTCCGACCCAGAAGGTCAGACTGGCCGAACAGAGCGTCGCAAACCAGGCATAGAAAAAGCCCAGCACCGGCCCAAAGGCCAGAACGGCAGCACCGATCAACCCGAATTGCGGGGCGCCTAGAAAGGCCGCGATACAAAACAGAACGATCACCGCCAGCAAGCCGAGAGGCGATGATCGCAAACCTGTCAGTAATTCCTGTGCACGCGCGAGAATGCCTTCCCCTTCACCACCGGAGAAGAGGACGAGACGACCGAACAGCAACACAAGCGCAAGCCCAACCAGCAGGCCAACCGTCACGAGGATGGCACGCCACGCTGTTGCATCCATTCGGTTGATAAATCTGACGACAGGATTCATCTGCGCCCCATGCGCTCAACGGCTAATGCCGTCAAGATCGCTTGTCTGTTTCCATACCCGTTTCCAGCAGTGACGACATGGCGTTCACCCAGTCGAGCACCTCGCGGTCAACGCCTTCATCACGGAGGAATTCCATGAAGACATCCTGAATGTTCTCAGTCGTACCGCACTGGCCGGAAATGGATTGAATTTCCGGAACAACATCTTCCCGGAAACTGTCGACCAGACGTTTCAGGGAGTTCACAGCAAAAGCCAGTTCCATCGCACCATAAGCGGTCTTGCCGCCGATGAACTCGCTCGCCTTGCGAATGTCATTGATGTCGGCGCGATTGTCTGAAGCAAACGCTTTTAGCGACTGGTTCAGTCGATATTCGATCCCGGCCCTGGAGCACGGATCAACAGGCACGCTTGTGCAGGCCGAAACAAAAGAAAGCGCCGTTGCGCCAAGAGCCCCAAGGGCCAGCATACGGAGATAAGTCATACCCGAACGCTAACCCTGGCATAGCGGTCTGTCACCTGCCAAAACGCAGGCTGACGGCTTTGTAAGCCAGATCTCTAAACCTCGCCCGGTCCTTTTCTGGACAGCCGCCAGAACGCGACAACCACGCCGACAGAAATTATGATCAGAGTGCCGAAACCAACCAGTCCGGCAATGGCGAGTCCATCAAGTACCATAGCAGCCTCCTTAAAAGACCTTAAAATGACTATGGTTACGTATTACATGAATAACTGAAATGCGATTGGCCATCGCGTCGCAGGCCAACAAAAAAGCCGACAACGTGTTTGCCGGCTTTTTAATTTTCGAAGTTTTGAGCGATCAGCGTGGGCTGATCATGTTTTCCGGCTTCACCCATTCGTCGAATTGTTCCGCGGTGAGCAGGTCGAGCGCAATCGCCGCCTCTTTCAGCGTTGTGCCTTCCTTGTGCGCCTTCTTGGCGATCTTGGTGGCGTTGTCATACCCGATATGCGGGTTCAGCGCTGTAACCAGCATCAGAGACCGGCCCATCAGGTCAGCGATATTGTCTTCACGCGCTTCAATGCCAACCACGCATTTGTCGGTGAAGGATTTTGCTGCATCTGACAGCAGGCGAATGGACTGGATCATGTTGTAAGCCATCACCGGCTTGTACACGTTCAGCTCGAAATGGCCTTGCGATCCCGCAACCGTCATCGTGGTGTTGTTACCCATGACCTGTGTGCACACCATTGTCATGGCTTCACACTGGGTTGGGTTCACCTTGCCCGGCATGATGGACGAGCCAGGCTCGTTTTCCGGCAAAGCCAGCTCACCAAGGCCAGAGCGCGGGCCCGAACCAAGAAAGCGGATGTCGTTTGCAATCTTGAACAGAGAGGCCGCCACCGTGTTAAGCGCACCGTGCGCATAAACGAAGGCGTCATGCGCGGCCAGAGCTTCGAACTTGTTCGGTGCGGTGACGAAAGGCAATTCTGTGAAGGAGGCCACTTCTTCGGCAAACGCTTCGGCAAAGCCCGGCTTGGAATTGATGCCGGTGCCGACAGCCGTACCGCCCTGCGCAAGCGGCCAGAGGTGTTCAAGGCCTTCCTGCACGCGCTTGATGCCCAGATCCATCTGCGCGACATAGCCGGAAAATTCCTGACCAAGCGTCAGCGGTGTGGCATCCTGCGTGTGCGTCCGGCCAATCTTGATGATGTCCTTGAACGCCTGAGATTTATCATTCAGCGCGTTCCGCAGATATTGCAGTGCTGGAAGCAGGCTGTGGTGGATTTCTTCAGCCGCCGAAATATGCATCGCCGTCGGGAAGGTGTCGTTCGAGCTTTGCGACCGGTTACAATGGTCGTTCGGATGCACCGGGTCTTTCGAGCCAACTTCACCGCCCAGAATCTGGATCGCGCGGTTGGAAATCACCTCGTTCGAGTTCATGTTCGACTGCGTTCCGGAACCTGTCTGCCAGACGGACAGTGGGAAATGATCGTCCAGCTTGTTTTCGGCAACTTCGGTCGCGGCCTGAACAATCGCGTCCGCGAGCTTGGCTTCCATATTGTCCAGACGCTTATTGGCAAGCGCAGCGGACCGTTTGATGACGCCCAGCGCGCGAATGACAGGTGCTGGCATGGTTTCTTCGCCAATCGGAAAATTGATGAGCGAACGCGCTGTCTGGGCACCCCAAAGCTTGTCTTCCGGCACCTCAAGTGGACCAAAGCTGTCCGTTTCTGTGCGCATTTTGGTTTTTCCGCCGCCAAACAACCCCATGGGTTCGCTCCTCTCTACCTGATCGTAAGTATTCGTCAGCGCTGATTAACGCGCCGCACGGAAAGAGGCCAGTGGAAATTGGCCTCCTCGCAAACGCGATCTGTCCTGAACGGTTTAACCTCAAAGGGGTGCATTGCCGCTTGCCTCGAAAGTCCAGGAACTTTTGCAGGTCTCACCCTTTGAGTCTGTATCGAACGAAGCAAAGGAGATCCGTTATGGATAAGGAACATATCAAAGGTGAAGCCAAGAACGCTGAAGGCAATGTGAAAGAAGCAGCCGGTAAGGCAACAGACAACGAAAACCTCGAAGCAGAAGGTAAAGTTGACCAGGCCGAAGGTGAAGTTCGCAAAAAAGCCGGTGACGTGAAGGATGCGGTATCCTGATCACCCCGTTTTCAGACAGTTCTGAAAGAATAAACCGGAGCACACGCTCCGGTTTTTTCTTCATTTCAAAGCAAATAACCGAAAACGTTAAACCTCAACTTCATCTTGTTAACGTATTCTGGGAAGATGGAAAAATTGCGCACGACTGTAAAGCGTTCTGAAACATCCACTGACACTAGCATGTGCGCGGTGCGGATTGTCTCGCTGCGCATGACTCAGGAACAACAGGCCCGTGCGAAAGCCTCCCGCGCTTTTGAGCGCCATGTCTCAAGCTTTCTGGAAACCGAAATCAGATCGCCCTTCAGCTATCGCAAACTGACGGCGACCTCTTTTGCCGTGAATGGCAAATGCGCCGATGAAGACTTTGACGCCTATGTACTCGAGCTGCATGACAGCCTTCTGGAATTTCTGTTTGGCACAGATGCCACAGCAGATCACGACGTCCTGGTGTTTGCCGGGAATGATGTCGATCTGGCCCGTTTTTTGACCGCAGATCAGGATGAAGCTTCAGACATGTCCGCTCACTTCGTCGAAGCTGCACGGCGAACTGTCGCCGAGCGGATGGACGCAAAGCGCAAAGGCGTTCGAAGCGAGAGCCCTGGCGAAAAGAAAAGGCCACTCTATTATCGCGGCGTTCTGCTCGCCACACACCACGCCTTGATCGCCTACACCGTTACGCCTGCTGATGTTTCAACAACTCAGGCGCGTCACGTCAAAACGGATTTGAACCTCTACTGGTTCCTCGATGCGCTGGGCGGTGACTCCATCGGGTTCTCGTCTCGTGTGTTCGAAAAGATCAGCTATCTTTTGCAGACCGATCAAAGCGAATCCGGGGCCCCCATACTCGCCGTCCCCGTCAGCTATCGTACCCTGATGTCTAACAAGTACCGACGGCAATTCATTGACCTGATCGAAAGTCATCCGGACTGGGTTCGCGACCACATGTTCCTGTCTGTTGTCGGCGCACCTGCCAATCCGGGCTCAAGTGTGGCCCAGCGATTTTCCGGAGAATTCCTGCCTCTGTTTCAGAAGATCGACTGGCAGATCGGTACCGCTGAATTCAATCTTGGCCAGTTGTTTGGCTGCAAATTGCACAGCGTGACGCTGGATCTCAGCCGTACGGGAAATAAGCGGCAAAACGAGCTTGATCATTTCATTCGCCGGATACCGGAAATTCGTAAGCAGAATATCAGGGCCGGGCTGTCCGGCATTCGCAACCGGGAAGAACTTGATCTCTGCCTGAAGAACAAGGCGGTCTATGTCTCTGGCGATGCGATCACGTCCCCGCTTGCTGGATTTGGCCCCGCCCAGACCATCGACCTCAATCTCCTGCCCATTCAGGAGCAGACAATCCTCGGCAATCTACACCTTTAGAGAAACGTCTCAGTCGAACGGCGCAGGCGATCTGAAGTCCATTTTTTGTCCGCTTACCGGGTGCGCAAACCCAATCTCGCTGGCATGAAGTAGCAGCCGAGGGGCTGCGTCATACGCCGGGTCCGGTGCGTAAAGTTCATCCCCCAGAATGGGATGGCCGATATGAAGCGTGTGCAGCCTCAGCTGATGCGTCCGGCCGGTTTCAGGGTAAAGCGCGAGACGCGTCGAGGTGTCATCACGCCCCAACACCTTCCAGCGCGTGACGGCACGCTTGCCGCGCTCATAACAGACCATCTGTCGCGGGCTGTCCTGCCAGTTCTTCCGAAGAGGTATGTCAATCTCGCCTTCATCGTCAGCCACATGGCCCCAGACCCGAGCGGTATAGACTTTCCTCACCGTCCGGTCGCGGAATTGTTCTGATAGCTTAGATTTCAGCACTTCATTCATCGCAAACAGGATGAGCCCGCTTGTCGAGTGATCCAGCCTGTGAACCGCGCTCGCCCCTGGCCAGACATCCTTCACGCGAAACTCGAGACAATCCTTATGATGCAGCGGCTTTCCCTGAACAGACAGCAAGCCATAGGGCTTGTTCAACACCGAGATCGCCTCGTCCTGATAAACCACGTCCAGCGGCACATCTGGCGGAGTATAGGTAAACGGCCGCTGGTTTTCCGGCGGCACATAATCGTCAATCGGGTTGTTCCACGGATCGGGCATGTCGGCTGATTACTGAAGGAAACCGAATTTTTGAAGCCTCAACAAGCTCGTTAATCGGGCTCAGTCAAACGGTGACCCAACGAAAAGCCCGACCTCAGGTCAAGCCCGAGAAGGCATAATCTGACGTGACCGATCGAGCCTGATTTCAAATCCGGCCCTGTGCTGACCTGCCAGCATTCGCCGGGTGATCCGTTCGTAATGCTGGATAAAACGCGCCACCCAGGCCCGACGCTCAAACGGCAAATCATCCTCAGACACACCAAGATTGCCCGCCTCCTGCTGTATGCGCCAGTTCAGAACAGCCTCGAATGCTGGAGCTTTCAGATGACAAAAGCCATTTGCGCGATCCCATAACCGGGCATAGGCAATCCGAAGGTAGGTTTCCTGAAACCCGCGCCAAATGCCGTCAGGGTCTTCAGTTTCTACATCATTCATCGGTGCATCATGTGGCGCATTTTCATCAGGCAGTGCGCCCATCAGCCAGCCTTCGAGCAGAATGACATCAGGTCGCCCACGCCAGCTCCGCCATTCGCTTTCAGCCAGCCGGTCATCATCCCGCTTCGAAAAGACAGGCAGTCGCACGATGGTCTCAGGTCCGGCATTCTGCAATCGGTCCAGTGTTTCATGCAGCAATGGCAGATCATGCGTGCCTGGTGGCCCTCGTGTTTCGAACAAGGGGTGTACGTCACGCGCCAGCCTCAACCGGTCGGATTTCGTCAGATAGAAATCGTCAATGCCAAGCGCGCAAACGCGCGGTTTCGCCTTTAAGACGGCGTCTATCGCTGTCGATTTTCCAATGCCTTGCGCGCCGGACAGCATGAGCAGACCCGGCTCTGGAAAGCTGGCAATCCAATCCAGCAGGCCTTCCTGAAGCCCCACCGCCCTGATTCCATCTGCACCGGAGTTCGCCTCGCTCATGCCAACCGCTATCGGGGATCACGCGGAACCGTGTTCAACACCATGGTCAACTGCCCCACATAAAGCGGCGCCGACCCGTGTGTGCTGAACTTGAAGCTGCCATTCATCTTGTCCCAAGGGTCGCCCGTTGCCTCAACCTTGTTGAACACTGAATACCCGCCAAAGCTCATCATATTGCCATAGCCCGACCAGCCTTCGATGTTCTGAATACAAACCGGCAGCGCCTGGAAGGTCGCCAGCTCGCCTGCCATGAATTCTTCCCGGCTTTCTTGTGTGACCCGCGACATACCGTGGTTTTCCTCCATATCGCAGGTCAGTGTCGAAACGGGGCGGTCAATATCATCAAGCGAGTCCTGAAGTCGGCACTGACGGAAAATGCCAAGCAATGGCGCATCCTTGAAAGTCAGATACCTGTCCCGCAACTGTCCGTCCGTCTTTTCCGCAAGGCTGGCGAACGGTACATCCCCCTGCCCGTCAACAATCAGGCTTTCAACAGCGTCACAGGTATTTTCTGCCTTCGCAGACGGTAAAAGGCTGGCAATGGCCAGTCCGGCAATTACAAATAATCTCACGCGGCATCCCCTTGTTACTTTGCCAATTTTACTGCGTGCTCTGAAATTGAATATCCCCCTTAAGCAGCGGGATAGCATTTTCTCCGAATTTATTGTCCGTCTGGAAGCGATCCTGATTGCCAAGCCCGCAGCCGACTTCTAAGCGAACGGCATGACCGCACCTTCCCTCACCCGTTCCAAAGTTCTGGCGCTGGCCGTACCGGTTATGCTCGCTCAGGCGGCGACAGCGTCCACAGGCGTGGTGGATACTATCGTCATGGGCGTTCATGGCGACAAGGTGGATCTTGGCGCTGTCGGCATTGGCGCTGTGGTGATGAATTTCATCTATTGGGCCTTCGGGTTTCTCCGCATGTCGACAACTGGCCTTGTTGCGCAGGCCAATGGCGCGGGAAATCTTCTCGAAGTGAACGCCACGCTTCAGCGCGCCATGCTGATCGGTCTGGCGCTGGGTCTCCTCATCATTCTGATCTCGCCCCTTCTCAAGCTGATTGTGTTTGAACCTTTCTCAGCCGCCGAGCCCGTCAAAGATCTGGCGCGGAGCTATTGGGATACACGCATATGGGGTGCCCCGGCCCTGCTTATGGGATTTGGCATCACGGGGTGGCTGCTAGGCACCGGCCGGACAGGCCTGTTGCTGATCTTCCAGATCATCATGAATGGCACCAATGCGGCGCTTGATATCTGGTTTGTCGCCGGGTTGGATCTTGGCCCGGCGGGTATTGGCGCAGGCACAGCCATAGCCGAATGGGTTGCCGTGTTTGCCGGTCTCGTCATCGTCCGCGCGGGCCTCAAGCGCGGTGACGGCCTGTTTGACCGGGCCAAACTGATCGCGCTTTTCAACGCCAACCGCGATATTCTGATCCGGACCATGGCCCTGTTGTTCGCTTTCGCCTGGTTTGTAAATTCCGGGGCCAGCATGGGCACAGCAACGCTCGCCGGCAATGAAGTCCTTCTCCAATTCATTTCCGTCTCGGCTTTCATTCTGGATGGCTATGCCTTTGTAGCTGAGAAAGAAATCGGCGAGGCTTATGGCGCGCGAAGAAAAGACAGACTAGATCGCGCCATGCGTCTGACGACCGAACTCGCCCTGGTTTCAGGTGTACTGATATCGCTGGCATATTATTTCGGTGGAGGCTGGCTGATCAGCAGCTTTGTGTCAGATGCAGAGGCACGTGCGGCGGCTCTGGCTTTCCTGCCATACTGCGCCATCGTCCCGCTGATTGGCGTGCCATGCTGGCAACTCGACGGCTTTTTCCTTGGTGCGACCCGAGGCAAGGCGCTGCGAAACGCGGCCGTGATCACCACATTGCTTTATGTCGCCAGCGACCTGGCCCTCAGCTCGATCTATGCCAATACCGGTGTCTGGATCGCCTTTCTTCTCATGTATGTTTACCGTGCAGGTGCGCTGGCTGTTTATCTGCCCGGCCTCCTCTCAGATTCAGAGGCAAAAGCCGCCTGAAAGCACATGATCCATGCTTGCGCTTTTCCCGTAATCACGTGAGACAAGGACGAAACAAATTCGGGCTCCCCCACTTCTTTTCGGGGAGAGAGGCCAAAGGGCAGAAGATATGACAGACACACACCTTCCATCCGGCCACCCAACCGTCAGACAAGGCAAAGTGGGCGTTTTGCTCATTAATCTCGGCACGCCGGATGGCACGGACTATTGGTCCATGCGCCGCTATCTGTCTGAATTTCTCTCAGACCCCCGTGTCATCGAAGTGCCCATGCCGATCTGGCAGCTCATTCTCCAAGGCCCGATCCTCACCTTCAGGCCAGCAAAGTCAGGACACGCTTACAAACAGGTCTGGACTGACGGCGGATCGCCCCTGCTGATCTATACAAAAGCGCAGGCAGAAAAGCTAAACGCACGCATCGGGAATGACGCACTGATCGTTGATTTTGCAATGAATTACGGCAATCCGAGCATTGCCTCCAAGATCGACAAGCTGAAAGAACAAGGCTGCACCCGCATTCTCACCGTGCCGCTCTATCCGCAGTATTCGGCCACCACCACGGCCAGCGTGAACGACCGCACCTTCAAGGCGCTGATGAAACTTCGCTGGCAGCCCGCTCTGCGAACCCTTCCCGCCTTTCATGATGACCCGGCCTATATTGATGCGCTCTGCACGTCGCTCTCAGCCAGTCTTGCTGCGCTTGATTTCCAGCCTGACGTGCTGCTCATGTCCTATCATGGCATTCCGAAAAGCTATTTTGACAAGGGCGATCCGTATCACTGCCATTGCCATAAAACGACGCGGCTGGTGCGCAAAAAAATGGGCTGGAGCGAGAACTTCATCCGCACCACCTTCCAGTCGCGCTTTGGCCCACAGGAATGGCTTCAACCCTATACGGACAAGACGCTGGAAGCCCTGCCCGGCGAGGGTGTGAAAAAGGTTGCGGTGGCCGCGCCAGCCTTCATTTCCGATTGCCTCGAAACGCTTGAAGAGATCGCCATGCAAGGCAAGGAAAGCTTCATCGAAGCGGGCGGCGAAAGCTTCGCATCACTGCCTTGCCTCAATGATTCAGACCCAGCCATCGACCTTTTGCAAACGCTGGTCATGCGCGAACTGGGCGGCTGGGTTTAGTTGCCAAATAAGCGCCCCTGACGCACTCTCTCCGACAGGGAGAGAACGCAAATGTCAGATGAGAAACATGGCTGCCCGTGTTGCAGCGGAGAGCTGGGCCGGTATTTCGAGATCGCTGGCGAAGGTTTCGCCGCCCGAAATGTGATCGCCCTGAAGCAAGACACACTCGCCCGGACGGCTCGCGCAAAGCGGCAGGGCCACGCAATCGCGGGCAGCGCAGCACTCAAACTGTACAGCCGAAGCGACGACAGCTGCTCTGAAGCTCATCTCTCCACACGCATCTATACCGGCGGGCCAGTCCTCACCATGGATGCGGAGTTTTCCACCGCCGAGGCCATCGCCATCAAGGGCAAGTCCATTCTGGCGGTCGGCGCACTGAAAGACGTGCAGGCAGCTGCGGGCGAAGAGGCTGAACTGATCGACCTTAAGGGCCGCGCCATCATGCCAGGCTTCATCGATCCGCACACGCATATCGTGATTGGCGCGCTGATGGCCCAAAGCATGGAATATGCGGGCGTGACACGCTTTGACAGCAAGGCGGATGTGCTCGCTCATATCGCAAAACTGGCGTCAGAAAGACCGAAGGGCGAGTGGATCGTATGTTCCAACTACGCCCCCATGTTGCAAGGTGATGGCGCACCGCTTTTCCGGGATGATATGGACGCCGTCGCGCCGGGTCATCCGGTCGCCGTTATGAACACGTCCGGTCACATCATGTATGCAAATTCCATGGCGCTTGATCTGGCAGGCATAACCGAAGACGTCGTTGACCCGCCTTATGGCAAATATGGTCGTGATGAGAATGAACGCCTGAATGGCGAGATTTTCAACGGCGCCGTCTATGTACAGGTGATGCGCGCCTGGGGCGGAATGAAGGCGGCTGAACCAGTCTCAGCCATCCTTCAGACCTGTCAGGATTTTGCACGCGTCGGGCTCACCACCATGTCAGAGCTGGCCCTGGGCAATCTCACGCAGGGCATAGGCGATTGGGGCATTCTGCAACAAGCCGCGCAGACTGGCGAGCTTGCCCAACGTATTCGCGCCTATTCGCATTACAGCTTTGACGATCAGGTTGACGAGGCCGCTATCGGCCCTGGTGTGGGCGATGATCTGGTTCGCCTTTCCGGCATCAAGATGATCGCTGACGGGTCCAATCAGGGGCTGACGGGGCTCCAGCGCTCGCCCTACCTTTCCAGCGATGATTGCGGCCTCCAATACATGACCGTGGATGAAATGAAGGCTGTATTGCGAAAGCGCGGTTCGGAGGGCTGGCAAATCGCTATCCATGGCAATGGTGATAAAGGCATCGACAACATCCTTGAAGCCATTGAGGCGGTCCAGGCCGAAGGCGTCGATCTGAAATCGCTGAGGCTGCGCATCGAGCACTGTTCCATTCTCCATGACGAACAGATCGCAAAGATGAAAGCGCTCGGCGTGTCAGCCAGCTTTTTGATCGGGCATGTCCATTATTGGGGGACGGCGATGCGCGACAGGATTTTCGGGCTCGAAAAAGCCGAAAAACTGGATCGCTGCGCCAGCCTCGAGGCGGCAGGCATCGGCTACACGCTGCATTCTGATTATTTCGTTACAGAGCCTCACCCGCTTCACATGGTTCAGATGGCCGTAACGCGAAACACCTGGAAAGAGCCGGAATATGTGCTCTCGCCAGCAGAACGCGCCAGTCTCGAAACCGCTCTTCGGGCAATCACATCCGAAGCGGCCTGGCAACTTGGCTCCGATCATGAAATCGGCAGTCTGGAGCCCGGCAAGCGTGCTGATTTTGTGATTCTGGACGCCGACCCGAGATCCGTTGATCCGCACGACATCCGAAACATTCGTGTTCTGGAGACCTGGATGAATGGTCGTCAGACCTGGTCGGTGCCCGCGACCTAGAGTTCGGGCACTGCATAACGCCCGGAACTTTTTCATCTCGCTGACATTTCTTAGGGGAAGGAGACATGACAGCAATGAACCCGAGCAGCACCATCAGCCCGTCGGCGGCCACCAATCCGAGCGTGATCAGCGCGCGTTGGACCAAACCGAGCGAGCGATCTGCCTGTTCTCCGGCACAGTTTCGCGATGCAGCGCTGATGTACTGGATGTTTGCGGCTCTGGACTGGATGATCTTCTTTATTGGTCGCTTGATCATGAGCGCCATCAAATACCGGCCACGCAGACGTCTGAAGAAGACAGCGCTTCTCCCCGCGCCGACACCGTGAACACGCGACTTTCCCTTACACTGAAGACTCGCTAAGCCTTCTCTGATTGAGGAGCGCGATCGGATGAACGGACCAGACTGGATTGGCAAAGGAAAGGTTCGGGCCCGACTTCTTGATGAGGGCATACTTGAGGCCAGTTGTAATGGCCTCACCACACAAGCCAAATATTACAAACCTCTGTTCAAGGAATTCTTTCGCAAGGATTTCCGGTCAATCCGCCCGGCCTATGGCGATTTCGAAGTTCACATCTTCATGGAGTATACGGGCGATCCGCCACATATGGACCTCGACAATTTGGCCAAGGCCCTGCTCGACAGTCTGACAGGCGCCGCCTTCTATGATGACAGCCAGGTCGCGAGGTTGCTGGTCGAGCGGCGCGAGGGTGAGCGCGAGCGCATCGTGCTCAGATGCCGTCCGCTTGATGGCGGCCCGCCTCAATTTGTGTGATCAGGGCAAAGGAATGTCGAAACAACTCCGGTTGGTTTGCTTCAGCCGCGCGACATACTCACGCGGCGACAGCGCACCTTTCCGAAGCTTGTCCGCAAGCACTTTCACCCCATAAAGCCCGAGATCCCGTACTGGAAGCAACAGGCGGGTTGGCAGGATACCGAGCACTTGATCATGTTTCGGTGAAGCCGAAATTCCGTCAGCGCTGACGACGGCATTGCCTGATCGCAGCTTATACCACTCGCCGTCAAAATAGATAAAATCGATATCCCAGATCGGCTGAACACGTAAACTTTGAGCGCAGACCTTTCGGACGGCCCGCATCGCCAAAACGTCTCCCTTCACCTCAAACACCGGTTCGTCATAGATATACCACACCGGCACGGGTGTCCTGAATTCCAGATTTCCATGTCCGAAGGATAGCGGCGCCGTATATCCGGACCGGGAAAACTCGGTTTTCTCGACAGGCGCGGACGCGATAGCCGTCTGAACCTGCGCATAACGTATCGCCAGCCCGGCCAGCACAAACACCAGTACGGCACCACAAAAGCTCAACCATTTTCGCATGACAGCCCCCGAAGTGGAAAAGCCCCTTGGGCCAGCACGTACTTACATATCCGTGCCGCATGATCATTGCCCAGGACGACGCAGAAAGCGAGGGCACTCAGAGCTTGCCCATCCGCAGTATAGTCCGGCGCTTACTATTGAATATATCGCTTCTCGCAGAGCCGCATTCAGTCTCTCACTCATGCTTCGGAGAACAGATGACAGGCTGCGAGTATTTCTGTCGACTTATCGATATTGCTCTAACCGATCACGCAAAAAGCATAGTATTCACACCCTCGGATGCCTCCGTTTAGTACATTCTTGCAAGAATCGCGAGCACTGGACGTGTTAGTCAAACAATCTGTCTTGTCTGAGATATATCCCCTTTGACCGTTTGAGATTTTCCGCCCCAACTTTTGAAATGCAGAACAACAAAAGCTTGTTGCGGAGCTGCATTGCACACGTATTCATCAAACGGAGGGTAATATAATGGGGAAAAATAGTCTTAAATCCATCCTGCTGGGCGGCATCGCATCGTCGCTTCTAGGCGCGCTGATGCCAGCAGCCGTCATGGCGCAGGAAACGGAAGATCCGGCCGCAAGCGAGGAAAGAACGCTTGAAAAGGTCGTTACGATCGGTTCACGACGACCCGCACGCTCCGTAGAAAATTCCCCAACACCCGTTGATGTGTTCTCAGGCGAAGAGCTCGTCAATCAGGGTACGAACGATATTTCCGATATTCTGAGAACGTCTGTCCCATCCTATAACGTCAACACCCAACCGATTTCCGACGCCGCCACCATCATTCGTCCCGCGAACGTCCGGTCGCTATCGCCGGACAATGTGCTCGTGCTGCTCAACGGCAAACGCCGCCACCGTGGTTCTGTCATTTCATTCCTGGGCGGTGGCATTTCGGACGGCGCGCAGGGCGCGGACGTCAGTGTCATCCCGGCACTGGCTCTGAAACAGGTCGAAGTACTGCGCGATGGCGCGTCGTCTCAGTATGGCTCTGACGCCATTGCAGGCGTGATCAACTTCCAGCTCAAGGACGATGCCAGCGGCGGCACTGTTGAAGGCGTATATGGATCGACCTATGAGGGCGATGGCGAAAATTATCGCATTGCCGCCAATGTCGGCCTTCCGCTGACGGACGCGGGTTTCCTCAACCTCACGGGCGAATTCTCCGAAACAGATGGCACCGTCCGCTCTGTCGTGCGCGGCGATGTTGCCGCCCTGATTGCAGCGGGCAATACCGCCGTTGCTGATTTTGAAACCATCAACTCCTATACGGATGAAGTCCCTCAATACTGGGGCCAGCCAGACGTCACCGGCAACTTCAAGCTCTTTTTCAACTCAGGCATTGAACTGAACGAAAACGCAGAACTCTACGCCTTTGGTAACTACGCCGAGCGCACCGTTGAAGGCGGCTTCTTCTATCGTAACCCGACCAATCGTGGCGGCGTTTATGCCGGCCCGACGGTTGATCCAACAACTGGCCTCGCTGACCCGGATGGCGTTGCCTCTATCAAGGTAGGCGATCTCGACGGTCTGGGTGTCGGCGGCAGCTGTCCTGCGGGCATTCCGCTCACCGAAGGTGGCGGTCTGATCGCCGACCCGGTCATTCTCGCCGCTGTTATGGCAGACCCGAACTGCTTCTCCTTTGTTGAAACCATTCCGAGCGGCTTCACGCCACGTTTTGGTGGTGACAACACTGACTCGTCGATTGCCGCAGGTATTCGCGGCGTATTCGGTCTCGGCACAGGTCTGAACTATGACTTCAGCATCGTCCGCGGCATGAACAAGTCTGACTTTTTCATCAACAACACAGTCAACGCATCGCTGGGGCCGGATACCCCCCGCAACTTCTACCCGGGTTCCTACCAGCAGACCGAGACAATCGCGAATGTTGATTTCAGCTACGCCGTCCCGATCTCTGGCTTTGCCTCTGACCTGAACATTGGCTTCGGCTCGGAATACCGCGAAGAGGAATTCGAGATCACGCAAGGCGACGACGCATCGTTTGCACTCGGACCACTCGCAGACCAGGGCTTCTCGTCCAGTTCCAACGGCTTTGGCGGCTTCACAGAGTCCAGCACGAGCGCTCAGGAAAGCTATGCCTTCTATGTCGATCTCGAGGCGGATGTTACAGAACAGCTCACCATGCAGGGTGCGTTGCGTTTCGAGGATTATGACCAGTTCGGCAGCACGACCGACTACAAGCTTGGCGCGCTTTACCATGTGAATGACAGTCTCCGGTTCCGAGGTACGGTCTCTACCGGTTTCCACGCCCCAACAGCCGGTCAGGCCAATGTCACAAACGTGACCACGCAGAATGTGAACGGTGTTCTGGTTGACCAGGGCACACTGCCGCTCACATCTCCAGCCGGTCAGCTGGCCGCAGACTTTATTGAGGCCCGCGACGGTGCGCGTCCGGACCTCGGCACGGAAACGGCGCAGAACTACACGCTGGGTGTTGGCTTCAATGTGGCTGGGACGACCTGGACAATCGATTACTTCAACATCGATGTCGATGACCGGATCGCCCTCTCAGCCAACGTCGACTTCCTGGCTGCACTCGATTTTGTGGGTGACCAGAACGGACTCGGCCCATTCACGTCGGTCAGCAATGGTCTGACGGAATTGTCCGACGCAGGCGTGATTACCCGCAGTGACTTTGTCGGTTTCGAAGATCTCAGTGAGTTCCGGTATTTCACCAACAGCTTTGACACCACCACATCCGGTGTTGAAGTGGTGGGCACCATGCCGTTCGAACTGACAGAAACCGGGACATCGAACGCCATTCTATCTTTCGCATATATTGATACCAAAGTTGACGACCGCGGCTCGATCAACCCGATCAGCGAAAGCCGGGAAGCGGCACTCGAAGAACTGCTGCCGGAATGGAAGGGCTCTTTGACCGTCACCCATGTAGAGGAAAAATGGCGAGCGCTTGCCCGGGCCAATTATTTTGGTGAATGGGAAGATGTCGGCAACGGCACCGGCGTACAAAGCGCTGAAATCAACATTGACGCTGAACTTGGTTACTTCGTTACAGACCAGTTTGAAGTCATTATCGGCGCGTCCAACATCTTCGACAATTATCCGGATGAAAATCCGAACGCTTTGTCGCTCGGACAGCTCTATCCTGAATCTTCACCATCAGGATTTGTCGGTGGCTCCTATTACATCAAGGGGCGCTACACCTGGAACTAACGTATTCCAGACGAACAGGACCTGTTCAAACACAGCAAGCCGCCCCACGGGGCGGCTTGTTTGTGTCGCGTGAAACTCTTCGAAAAGAATAGAAAGCGGCGCGCTAGAAGCGTTTGAAAAGCTTGGGCGCCGTCGTTGCGGTGGCCTTGGCAACGAGTTTGCCATCCGGGTCAAACAGTTCACCCTCCACAAAGGCCGTGGATTTTCCGAATTTCAGGATTTTCGCTACCACTTCCGCGCGGCCCACAAACAGCGGGCGCAGGAAGCTGGTTTTCAGCTCCAGCGTAGGAGCCGTCATCGTGATGTTCGACGCGATAATGATACAGGTCGACATCGCCTCATCCAGCATCGCGCATTGAAAGCCGCCCTGGATAGCTCCTGTCGGATTCGCGAAGCCGGGCGCAGCCTCAAAGGCGACCCGGATCGTCATATTGTCCTGATCAACGTCCAGCATTTCCATGCCCAGTGTATCAGAACAGGGCGGACGCTTTTTCGAATTTCGGAACCGCGCCAGCATGTCCGCATCAGACATTTTCGGCTTTTCCTGCTGCTCGCTCATCGTGCGTTTCCCCTGCAATCATTTTCAATGACAGCGTTATCACGATTTGCGAACGCCGCGTCCAGTTCCCGCAACGAAAACCAGACGCGAAACCGGCTCGTTACTTGTTGCGACGGAACGCGTCGAGGCTGACCACTGTGCCATCGCTGGCCGGACGGCTCTCGTCATCCTCAGGCACGTCTGATGCTTCAACAGGTGCATCGGAATCTGCCACAGGGTCGTCAGTCGGCAGGCCATCTTCAACCGGTTCGATCGTGTCAGACTGCTGAACGGCGATCGGTTCAAAACCAATGCCGAAATTCACGCTCGGATCTACAAAGCGCGAAACAGCGCTGTAGGGGATCGTCAGATGTTGCGGCACACCGGAGAATTGCAGCACCACTTCAAAATGGCGCTGATGCACTTCCAGGTCCCAGAACTGATGCTGGATGACAATCGTCATTTCATCAGGGAATTTTTTGATCAGCTGCTCGGCCATCACCACGCCCGGCGCTCGCGTGCGGAACGTGATGTAAAAATGGTGATCTCCGGGTAGCCCGGCTTCCGAGGCTGCGAGTTTCAGCGCTTCCCGCATCACGCCGCGCATGGCGGACTGCGTCAGTGCCTGATAGCCAATATCGTCTGTCATGAAGACCAGCTCCCAATTCTTGAGGTGAACTTAGTCAGTGCGAGCGGCTCGGGCAACGGGGTTCGTCAAATGAGCGACCAAATTTAACAGATTGCGTCCTGCCGCTTGAAACCGTTCTGTTCTGACACGCATACTGTGTCTCAAATGAGATATAACATGCGGGAGGACACATGAAACTGCCTGAACACGGAAGTTCTGCGGAAGAGATTCTTCAGGAACTCAGATCGCGCGGCGAATCAGATGTCGACTGGCGGGACGGGAAAACCGCTGTTTACGTGTTCAACGCAGGCGAGGATGTCGGCGCGCTGAAGAAACAGGCCTACACAGCTTTCATGGAAGAAAACGGGCTTGGCCCGCTCGCCTTCCCCAGCCTTAAGCGCATGGAGGAGGAAGTCATTTCCATGGCGCTCAACCTGCTGCATGGACCGGAAGACAGCACGGGTGTTATGACATCGGGCGGCACCGATTCCATCACCATGTCCATGAAGACAGCACGCGATTATGCGCGAGCCGAGAACGTCGCTCTGAAAAAGCCAAACATCGTCCTGCCCTATTCCGCCCATCTCGCTTTCGACAAGGCCGCTCACCTGATGGATATTGAGGTCAGACGCGTGCCCATCCTTCCAGACACGTATCTGGCAGATGTCGAGGCTATGGAGGCCCAGTGTGATGAGAACACCATTATGGTGGTTGGCTCCGCACCGAACTTTCCCTACGGCCTTATCGATCCGATCTCAGAACTCTCACACATGTGCGAGAAGAATGAACTCTGGCTTCATGTCGATGCCTGTGTCGGCGGCTTTCTCGCACCATTCGTGCGTATGAATGGCGGCGACATTCCGCCCTTCGATTTCGAACTGCCAGCTGTCCACTCCATGAGCGCCGACCTCCATAAATACGGCTATTGCGCCAAGGGTGCCTCCACTGTGCTGTTCCGGTCTGAGAACCTGTTCAAGCACATGCCGTTTGATTTTGATTGCTGGTCTGGCGGCCGAATGGTTACCCCGACCCTCGCCGGAACACGGCCGGGCGGGGCCATCTCCGCGGCCTGGTCAGTAATGAACTATCTCGGCATTTCGGGTTATCGTGAAAAGCAGAAACAGGTCACAACGGCGCGCGAAACGATTGCAGCCGGGCTGAAACGCCTTGGCTTTGACATCCTTGGAACGCCGCAACTCGGCATTCTGGCCTTTCATCACCCCGAAGTTCACGCCTATGCACTCTGGGGCAAAATGGCCGAAAAAGGCTGGTTCACCTCGATCACCCGCGATCCTGCCAGTCTGCATCTGATGCTGTCACCCAAACACGCCGAAGTGGCGGACCTCTATCTCTCTGATCTCGAAGCCAGCATGAACGCCGTGAATGATGAAACAGAAAAGGTCGAGGCCCGGTACAGCTAGGTCAATCAGCATTCCAGAACCGACCATTGGCCTCTGACAACGCGATATCGGCAATGGTTGTGGTCATGCGAGACTGACAGTCCTCAATTGTCGGGTCCGTTTTGCTGTTGTGGCGAACAGTCCTGTGCTGGCTGAAATACATCCGCGCATCATCGGAGGAATACCCGCCATTCCGGGCCGGGTCATTCCAAATATCGTGCGCGATATCGATGAGTATCATCTGCGTCTTGAGAGATTCGGCCAATGTCTGGGCTTCTGTTGCATTGGTTCGGTTGCCCGATTTCATTTCTGTCGTGATCACCTCGAGCCTATCCGCATCGGCATCAAATTTCTCCCGCAGCACGACATAGCAGGTGGCCGCAAGATCGCCCGTGGTCGACAATGCGGTATCGGTCAGAATGGTGAAACTCGTCCCGTCCTGCAGTGTGTAAGGCGACGCTTTCTCTGCATACCCCGGACCGAAAATCGCATCCATAAGTGCCTGCATGGACGGGTTGAGGTCTTCAGGCTCATCCTGTGTCTCACGTGTGGTTCCCGGTGGCGAAAAGACGAGATTGTCCTGAGCCGAAGCAGAAGACGACACGTCCGGCTCTGGCTTTCCACTTTGATCTGGCGTGACGGGTGATGAGCCCGGCGGTTCCGGCACCACCAGATCCGGTGCCGCTTCTGTTTCAGACACACGTGGCGCCGCCCAGGCCTCACCGCCAGCAGCAATCACCACATCCCTCGGCAGATCTTTCAACGCCTGTGGTGCGGTCGTCGTCTCTCCCGCCTTCGCGGCAATGACGAACCATTTGGCCGCTTCCGCCAGACTTTTCGGCGTTTCAGCGTAGCCGACCCGATAAAGCCGTCCGAGTTGAGTGGCTGAGGGCCGGTCGCCTGCCAGAGCCGCTGACTTCATCCAGTCGAGCCCCACCAGACGATCTTTATCCAGTCCGATCCCATACCATAGCGCCTGCCCCATAACGCCCTGCGCCATAGGGTCGCCCTGCTCGGCATACTGCTCAATCAAATCCATCTGGCTATAGTCTTCGTCCAGATAGAGATCGACCGCGGCATCCAGTCGCTCATCGGCAAACACGCCCGGCGACATCAACAGGACAGCAGCAAAAATAACACCTCGGTACATCATCTTAAACTCGCGCGCGAAATTCAGACCTCTGGCGAACTGAGTTAGCCATCTTTTTGCGTCAAAAGCAAACTTGACCCTAAGGCTCGAAAAGCGTTTGTAACGACCATGAGTTCTGCGCGTCCAAACCCACAAACAGGTGCTGAAAAGAAGGCGAAACGGTCGTCATCTGTCGCGCAGATATTTGGTCGGCGAAACATCATCGTCGAGACCAGGCTCTGGTTCGTTGCACTGGGGTGCGGCCTGATGGTGGGCCTGATCATGGCTGCCATGCGCCGCGCCATTGTTTTGATCGAAGTATTCGGTTTCGGCGTGGAGGATGAGCGTATCACCACCGCCGTCGTCGGGCTTCACCCTCTGCGCGTGGTGCTGATCCCGGTTCTGGGCGGTCTTGTGGTGTCTGCTCTCCTCTATATCGGGCTGAAAATGGGCATTCGCGGCGACCCCCGCATTGGCGGAATCCGCGATGTGATCTACGCCAAGCGTCACGTGGTCGACCGGCGCGGGCGATACACACCGCTGGTCAGCATGCATATGTCATTACGGGATGCCGCGCAGACATTCCTTCTGGCGATCGCCTCGCTGGGTACAGGCGCATCCGCAGGCCGGGAGGGCCCGGCGGTGCAGATCGGTTCAGCCGTTTCCGGCTTCATCGCGCAAAAACTGAAATTCACTCCGGCTCAGATCCGTGCGCTTCTTGGCTGCGGCGCGGCAGCGGCTGTTGCCAGCTCTTTCAATGCGCCGCTGGCAGGCCTGCTTTTTGCACACGAGGTCATTCTTGGCCGGTACAGGATTTCCGATATCGGCCCGATTGCCGTAGCCAGTGTTTCGGGTTCGGTGGTCACCCGGGTTCTGTTCGGCAATGATGCGGTATTCGTGAACCCTAATATCGTCAATCCACCGGAAATCTTCTTCATCGGCACGCCCATCCTTGGCCTCATCGCGGCAGGCCTTGCCATCGTCATGATCCGCGCCTGGCTTTATGCCCCGGAAATAGGATCGAAGTTCGCAGATCATATCCACATACCGCACTGGCTGTTACCGCCGATCGCCGGACTGATCCTGGGTATGTTCGCCCTCGCCTTTCCGCAAATTCTGGGAGTTGGGTATGAAGCCACCGCCTCTGCCATTGCGGGCGGATATGGCGCAGCCTTCATGCTGATCCTTGCCATCGCCAAAATCGCCGCGACAGCGCTCTGTATCGGGGCCCGGTTCGGAGGCGGGGTTTTCTCAGGCTCCATCTTCATCGGGGCGATGATTGGTGGCTTTTTTGGTGCCATTTTCGGCGCCATGACCGGACAGGGCGAAGCTGCGCAGGTCTTTTTCACCCTGGTTGGGATGGGTGCCATTTCCGGGGCCGTCCTCGGCGCCCCCATCTCCACAACGCTGATCGTGTTCGAGCTTACCCGATCCTATGAAAGCGCAGCAGCCGTTCTGATCTCGGTCTCGCTTGCCACGGTTATCGTGCAGGCTGTTCAGGGTGGAAACATCTTCCAGAAGCAGCTGGGTAATTAGCGCGCACTGGCGAAGCATTTTCTTAACCGCAGCACGGAATGCTGAGATCAATTTACAGCTCTCACGGACGCCATGCTGAGAACGGTTAACCTTATCCTTCCCGCGCTGATCCCATCGTGGAACTTCTTCGATGTCATCGCGCCCTCTCCCCGGATCGAATATCAGCTCCTGACCGAAGAGGATCACGCAACTGGTGACTGGCAGCCCTTTCGCCCCAGACCGGCCCATCTGTCGCCGCTCACCCTGCTCAGGCGGCTCGTCTGGAACCCACGCTGGAATGAAAGCCTGTTTCTGGTTTCCTGCGCCGAACGACTGTCACAAGGCATAACGCCTGATCATTCAAACCGCGAAATTCTTGCCCGTATGAAGCGAGCCCTCATCGCGGCAGGGCATGAAACCGGCTATTTCCGATATCGCCTTGTCTTCATTCATCGCGAGGGCGACACGCTGAGCCGCGAAGTGATCCATGTCTCAAAGCCCGAGGCACTGGCATGACACTCGATCTTGCCATGCGCTGGACGGAAATCCTGCTCGGTATCGCACTCTTTCTGCCAAGCCTTGAGCACATCCGTGCGGGCGGAAAAGAGCGCTGGTTATTCGCCGCACGGGCGCTCCTGTGCCTCGCGCTTATATCCGGCTTTTACGCGCCCTATGTGACCCTCGCCATGAGTGGTCTGGCCGTGCTCATCCTTCACAGGTTTCAGGGCCCTTATAATGGCGGGTCGGACAGGATGGGACTGCTCATCCTGTTCTGTCTGACGCTCGCCCATTGGCTACCGCTGGACAATTGGAAAGAGCTGGCCTTTGGCTATCTGGGCCTGCAGCTCACGCTCTCCTATTTCATTTCCGGCTGGGTGAAGATCAGAAATCCGGACTGGCGCACAGGCCGCGCCTTGCAGGATGTTTTTGCGTATTCCGCCTATCCGGTATCGGAAAACCTTCGCATGCTAGCGGACAGGAAAAACCTGCTGCTGGCAGGTAGCTGGCTCGTCATGATTTGCGAGCTGTTATTTCCGCTAAGTCTGATCTCGCCTTACACGCTGATCCCGTTTCTTGTGCTGGCGGCGTGCTTTCACCTGTCGAACGCATTGTTCTTCGGCCTCAACCGCTTTGTCCCGGTCTGGATTGCGGCTTATCCGAGTATTCTGTGGTTACAGGCGCGATTTATCGGTGGGTAATCAGATAAAAACAGCGGCGCTCATCGGCGCGAAGCCGTGTTGGTCCTGCCAATTCAAGGCTATCAATGCCCTCTGAGGCGGCATCAATAATATTTGGATGAATATAGGAATTGCGGGCAATCGTCGGCGTGTTGCCAAGCGCCTCGGCGGCCGCCTCACTGAGCAGCTTGATCGTTGGCCTGTCAGCGCTTTTCAGTGCCGACGTTGCCGCCACACTTCCTTTCCACGTACGGAAGGTTTTCGCGGTAAACCGCGCCCCGCAGCAATCTTCGAGAAAATCGTTCACACGTCCAGCCGACAAGGGGTGATCGCCATGAGCAAACACGAATTCGGCATTGGTTCTTTGACAGTGTTCAACAGCTGCGATGAGATCTTCATCTTCGATCTCGACATGGCGTTGCGTGCCACCCTTGGCTGGAAAATCGAGTTCCAGCCTGTCTTTTGCAATATGGATGTGATCCGGCGATAGCGTTGTCGCACCGACCGCCCCACTGGTCGTCAGATAGCGCTGCGAGCCAATCCGCAAGCCACCAAGGTCAAGCAGAGACACGATTCCCGCCAGCGCGAGAACCTCTCTGTCCTGTGAACCGGCAAGGATACGCCGCACACAATTGCGCAGGCGCGGCAGGCGCTGGCCGAAGGCTTCGAGCTGGTCAAATTTCAGATCAGCACGCGCATCGGTCCATAAAGGATGATAAATATACTGCCGTCGCCCCGCTTCATCGGTTCCAAAAGCCTGAATATGTGCGTCTTGTGATGGTGCAATCCAGACATCTTTCCAGGCCGGCGGAATCGCAAGCTTCTCGCATCGCTCCCGCGCCTTGCCCTGCAATGTCGCGCCCTGCTCATCCTGATAGGTCCAGCCTTTCCCATGGGCGCGTCGGGTAAAGCCAGTTCCATCTGTCTGCGCTTCGGCAAGCCCAATGGCCGTCGGCGTGAATGATGTTTCAGAGATCAGCGTGTCAGCCATGAGCCTTTTACGCGCCAGATCGCGCGATGGTTCAGAAATTTCACGGCATGACAGGATGAAAAACAAAGGCTGACTTTCCCCCTTCTCACCCCATGTTAGACTGGAACGAAACGCGAATCACCAGAACAATAAAGACCAGCCTGCCCGATGACGGAACAACTCTCCCTTTCACAGCTAGCCATGGCGGGACACCGCCCGGATGCCAACTATCTTGAAGGGCTGAACCCAGAGCAACGCAAAGCCGTTGAAACGCTCGATGGGCCGCTTCTCGTTCTGGCGGGCGCGGGCACGGGCAAGACACGCGTTCTGACCACACGTCTCGCCCACATCATCCAGACAGGCCGCGCCAAGCCCTGGCAGACCCTTTGCGTCACCTTCACCAACAAGGCCGCCCGTGAAATGCGCGAACGCGCGCTGAACCTGATCGGCCCGGAGGGCGAAGGCCTGCGCTGGCTTGGTACGTTTCACTCCATCTCCGCGCAAATCCTGCGCCGACATGCCGAGCTGGTCGATCTGAAATCCAGCTTCACCATCATCGACACGGATGATCAGATCCGCCTCTGCAAGCAGATCATTGAAGCCGAGAATATCGACCCGAAACGCTGGACACCGCGCTATCTGGCCAGCCTGATTGATGGCTGGAAGAACCGCGCGCTCATGCCTGCCAAGGTGCCCGCCGATGAGGCCTATCAGTTCGCCGATGGCAAGGGGATCGACCTTTACGACATCTATCAGAAACGGCTTTCCATTCTGAACGCCTGCGATTTCGGCGATCTTTTACTGCTCACCATCCGTCTGTTTCAGGAACAGCCCGACGTGCTGACCGAATATCACGCGCGCTTCCGCTATATTCTGGTGGATGAGTATCAGGATACCAACGTCGCTCAGTATCTCTGGCTGCGACTTCTGGCGCGCGGCACGGGCAATATCTGCTGCGTGGGCGATGACGACCAGTCGATTTATGGCTGGCGCGGCGCGGAAGTGACAAACATTCTGAAATTCGAGAAGGATTTCGAAGGCGCGGAGGTCATCCGCCTTGAGCGCAATTACCGCTCGACGGGCCATATTCTGGCGGCCGCCTCGCATCTGATCACCTCCAATAAGGGCCGCCTTGGCAAGACGCTCTGGACAGAGGGCGACAAGGGCGAGCCGGTCAAGCTGCGCGGGCTGTGGGATGGCGAGGCCGAAGCCCGGCTGATCGGTGATGATATTGAAAGCTGGCGCTCATCCGGGCGACGTTATGATGAGTGCGCCGTACTGGTGCGCGCCTCCTGGCAGATGCGGGCGTTCGAGGAACGCTTCATCATGTTGGGCATCCCCTATCGCGTGATTGGCGGACCGCGCTTTTTCGAGCGTGCCGAAATCCGCGATGCCATGGCCTATCTGCGTCTCATCCGGTCCGAAGATGACGATCTGGCGTTTGAGCGCGTGGTGAACCAGCCTAAGCGCGGTGTGGGCGCGTCCTCGCTTCAAAAGCTTCAGATGATTGCGCGCAGCGATGGACGTTCGCTCTCCACCATCTGCCGCATGACGCTGCAAACTGACGAGATCAAGGGCAAGGCAAAAACCGGCCTCACCAGCTTCATGACCTGGCTCGACCTCTGGCGCGACAAGCATCAGGCAGGCACACCGGCCACCGAACTCGTGGAACAGATCCTCGACGAGTCCGGCTATACAGACATGCTGCGGGCGGATCGCTCGCCCCAGGCTGCAACGCGCCTTGAAAACCTGAAAGAGCTGGTCAACGCCGTTGGTCAGTTCGATACGCTCGAAGCCTTCCTCGAACACGTCCAGCTGGTCATGGATACCTCAACAGACAGCGGTTCGGATGACGAGGTTCAGATCATCACGCTGCACGGCGCAAAGGGCCTTGAATGGCCGCTCGTCTTCCTGCCCGGCTGGGAAGAAGAAGTATTCCCGTCCAAGCGCTCGATTGATGAGAACGGCATGAAGGGCCTCGAGGAAGAGCGCCGGCTTGCCTATGTCGGCATTACGCGGGCGCGCGAAAGCTGCCGGATTTCCTTCGTTGCCAATCGCCAGATTTATGGCCGCTGGCAATCGGTCATCCCATCCCGTTTTGTCGATGAACTGCCACACGAAAATGTCGAGGCCATCTCTGAAACCGGCTATGGCACGCGCCAGGGATTTGGCGGCACAGGCTTTGGCGAGACAGGCACAGACAGCTTTCAGGATCTTGGCGCACAGAGCACCTATTCCTCGCCCGGCTGGAAACGCATGCGCGAGACCAATCGCAAACGCTCAGCCCCGCCCATTATTGACGGCAAGGCGGAACTCCTCGCCTCTTCCGATCCTGGCAAATCCGACTTCAAAATCGGCCAGCGCGTCTTTCACATCAAATTCGGCTATGGCCGGGTGGAAGTCATTGAAGGCGCCAAACTCACCGTCGAGTTTGAAAAAGTCGGCACAAAAAAGGTCATCGGCACGTTCCTCGAGGCGGGGTAAGGGTATTTGAGCAATCTATTGAAATTGAGCATTATTGCTCTTTTGATCACGACGACTGCAGTCACTATCGTTTTCAAGTTTTCCTCAGAAAAAAAATATCTGCGATGCCAATCTGAGGACGAAACTCGGCAACTCGATATCATTTTCGAAGATTATAGATTTTGGGTTGGGTTATGGAGTGAATCAGAGGGAAATTTGTGGATCGAAGAACGCGATGGATACGTCCACTACTTCGGTCAAATCGAAGAAAATCAACGAGAACTCAGAGTGTTTGATGACCAACAGCAGGTTGGATCGGTGGTAAAACTTAGCGGCAGGCTGAACATTCGCTCTTCGACTTTGTCATTCCAAGGCTATTGTGAATCGAATGATAACCCTGCAATACGATAAGGATGGCGCTACTCTTTGACACGTATGTCGATCTAACTGGAAGCGACCCGTAGGGTGCATTAGACGGCACGTCGCAATGCACCGCAAACCTGAACTTTTGTGGATTACGATCTAAGTTCTAATCCACCCTACATTCCAGCGTGGCAAGACGTCACTCCGTGACGTGTAGGGTGCATTAGGCCGAAGGACGTAATGCACCGCAATCGCAGATCTCAACCATTTTGGTGGATTACGGCTGCGCCTAATCCACCCTACATTTCACGTTTACATATGCGATCGTTCTTGATATGTTCCACATATGCCGAACTATCGACGTCTCTTCGTGCCGGGCGGCACATATGCGTTTACCGTCTGTCTTGAAGACAGGCGGTCGCGGCAATTGACGGACAAAATCGGTATTCTCCACCGCTCCATTGAAAAGGTGCGAAGCAAATATCCGTTTCAAACGATTGCCTGGTGCATACTGCCAGATCACATGCACATGATCTGGCAACTTCCTGAAGATGATCACGACTTCGTCGTCCGATGGCGCTTGATCAAAACACATTTTACCAAAATGCTTGACGACACGCCTGACGGACGCCGCTCCGGCGAACGCGGCATCTGGCAACGCCGCTTCTGGGAACATCTGATCCGCGATGATGCCGACCTCGGTGCGCATATGGACTATATCCACTGGAACCCGGTGAAACACGGGCTTGTCGCCGATCCGTCCCACTGGCCGCATTCCTCCTGGCATCGCTACAAACATGACTGGGGGCGCGCCGCTTGAACACGACGACAACGTTCTGGACCCGCTCCGTGTCTGATTGAGCAAATGTCCCCAATTGAGATTGAACCCTGCCCGCGCTTGAGCGTTGATCGGAAAACCGGAACAAACAGAGCGCCATCCATGACCCCACTCAAATTCGCCAGCCTGATTATCCCCTTCTCACTTGCCCTCGCGGCCTGCGGGAATGACGCCACCGAGGTTGGTGAGTTCAAGAATGACTGGCTCGGCAATGAGATCAAGATCGAGGCGCTGAAAGACCCGAAAGTGCCCGGCATTGTCTGCCATTTTACCCATTTTGATCGCGGGTTCTGGGACCGGATCGGCAAGGGCAACTGGTTTGAGGACCCGTCAAACGCCTCAATCGATTGCCAGCGTTCCGGCCCGGTTGATCTGTCGCGCGCAAAGCTCTCCAAATCCGGCGCCAAAGTGTTTGACCAGAAACAAAGCCTGTTCTTCAAACATGTCTCGGTCCGCCGCATAGTCGATCTGGAAAACCGGGCCGTGCTTTACGTTGTCTATTCCAACAAGCCGGTGGATGGGTCTGCCAAGATGAGCCTTTCCACAATCTCGCTGACCGAAGATGAGGTCGCCCCCTACAGGGACTAGCCTCAGGGCCCGCGACAATTAGGGCGCTGGACGGAACGCACCCCGGGCGTCATCAGAGGGCAAAAGGAATCTGCCTATGTCCACACCACCCTGCCCGCAATGCGCCTGCGACTACACGTATGAAGATGGCGCTCTGATCATCTGCCCGGAATGCGCGCATGAATGGTCACCGGCGGCAGACGCGGAAAACGCGAAGGTCTGGAAAGATGCCAATGGCAACATTCTGGCCGATGGCGACACCGTAACGGTGATCAAGGATTTGAAGGTGAAGGGCTCCTCCAGCGTTGTGAAAGTCGGCACACGGGTGAAGAATATCCGTCTGATCGAAGGCGATCACGACATTGACTGCCGGATTGACGGCATTGGCGCGATGCAGCTCAAGACCGAGTTCGTCAAGAAAGCCTGACGCAACGTCATTTTTAGTATGTCTTGACTAACCCTGAGACAGGCCGCGCTAGCTCCCCGAAAAATATGAGGGAGTGAATCATGTCATCAGAAAACCAGACCGCCGCTTCACCGCCGGGCTATCTTGCCGGCTTCATCACGCTGATTGTCGTTATCCTTGGCATAGTCGGCTGGATATTTATCGGCAGCAGCCTGACCTTATCGAGTTTTTACGCCAGCTTTCTGTTCCTCTGGTACTGGGCCACCATCAACCAGCTGGATATCCGGAAGTTTCCGTCCTCCATGGTGGGCGCGCTGGTCGGTGTGGGGCTGGCCTGGGGCGTTCATGATCTGCCGGTGCTTCTCGGAACACCAGGCGTGGTGTTGTCGCTCCTGTTGGTGCTCTGCGCCATTTACCTTCTGATCCTTGAGAAGTTCACCTTCGTCTTTAATCCGGCCATGGCGCTCTATCTGACGGTCATCGCCGCGCCTGCGCTGCTCGAAACCAGCGATTTTCGCGAAGTCGGGCTCGCCACACTGATCGGCGGTGCCTTCTTCGCCGGGTTCGTGTTCTGCGTCCAGTTCATCGCGTCGAAATTCACCTCCGATACGTCGGAAACCTCGGCCTGACGCGTTAATCTTCCCTAACGACAGGGGCAAGTTTTATTGAAGTATTCATGAAATTCGGCGGGAAAACGCCCCGGAAGTTAATAATTCGGGCCGTTCTGTTAACGTCTCTTAAAACTTTCCTGCCGATCATGGGTGATACGACAAGCAAACGTATCGGCGGCTGAAGAAAATCAGCCCGTCGTGTAAATGGCAGAGATGGGGCGAAAACACAGACCAATACCCTGATGCCATTTGCGGGATGCGCCTTGTAAAAAACGAGGAGCAATCAGAATGGTTGATATCGTATCGGGCAATTCGCCCTACACAAACCTGCAACCCTTTGGCGGCAGCGCCCCGGTGGAGCCTGAAAGCCGCCCGCAGTCGCAATTCATACTGCCGGCTGAACCCGGCCCGGTTCAGAGACTGCGCGATTCGATCGAGCGATCTGAAATCGACACAGAAGAGTTCGCCGCCCGCGCTGTTCAGGCGTTTGGTGAAGACGGCCAGAACCTTGTCTCGGAAACCGGCGAAATAGATCTGAACGGCTTGTCCAGCCTGATCGCCCTGGAACGGACGCGTGACGCCATTGCCGACGTCACCAATCGTTACGGTCAGGATGCAGCAAAATTCGTTTCAGATACCGGCAAAGTCGATCTTTCCGGTCTCAAGGACTACCTACAGGAACAAGGCATAGAAGAAGACCCCACACCACCGCAAACAGGTTTCAGCGGTGCAGACATCACAGGTTACTCCCCCCAAGGCCAGGCGCAAAATGCTCAACCCACAGGTTTTGTAAGCGTCGTGGCATAGGCTTACCCCGCCCGACTGGGCAAAGGCAAACTCAAGGCCGACGCTGTGTTTCCACACACCGCGTCGGCTTTTTTTTACCACCACCGATCTGCAGCCCTCTTAACGCCAAATTGAGACTGTTCAGCGCAGCTTCAGACGGAGGAGTCGACACTCCTTCCGCCTCATCTACTGACTGCCAGCCGAACGAGATCGTTTGTCATGCATGCTGCCCGCCTTTTCCTTCTCGCTGCCAGTGGCCTCCTCGCCGCTGCCTGTGCGTCCAACTCAGCCGCTCCGATAAGGGGGCCAGGCTCGGGTCAACAGGATCAACCGATTGTCCGCCCGGAAAGTGGTGAGATCCAGGCCGCCAATATCAAACGGCTCTATCCGAACAAACGATTGTTTGTTTGCCGCGGCACCCGGGTCAGCAACCGACCAGACACATTTGGCGACAATGAAGTGTTGAACTATTCACGGCTGGTGGTCGTGAATGATGTGCCGCTTGTCACGGCCCCGGCCAACAATGCCTGCGTCAGCTCCGGATTCGGAATGCGGGATCTGGGCGACGGTCTTCGCATGCATAAGGGCGTCGACATCACCTCAAGCCCCGCAAGCCGGGTCTTTTCCGGCGGCGCGGGCCGCATACTGGAGGCCGGTATGAATGGCGGATACGGGCTGGCTGTTCTGATTGACCATGGCAATGGCGTTTACACGCGGTATGCGCATCTCAATCATATCGAGGATGATATCAAGCCGGGCGCCCGCGTTGTCTATGGCCACCCGATTGGCCTCATGGGACGCTCCGGCCACGTCACAGGCATCCACCTTCACTATGAGATTCTCACCGGCACCTACCGAAAAGGCGTATTCGGACGAGGGCTTACAGCACACAATCCGTTCGATTTTCCCGAATGGATCGACCAGCGCCTGATACAATAGGGACAACGGATCGCCCGGAATATCGCTGCCTTGATATGCGTCAGGATTGGGCAATTCCTTTTTCTGCCAGTCGGGACGATTGACGGACGCCCCCAGACCAGCAAAAAGTTCCGCATCTTGCGTTGAATCGAAGGTTAAAGCCCGGCCCATGTTTATTGTCTCAGCTACCGCGCCTCGTAAACTGATCGAACAGGCCGCTGATGCGTTGACCTGGCTCGACCCTTCGCCAGCGGACGCCGTCGACACCAAGGAAGAAACGCGTGTGACCTGGCGGCTGGATGCCTACGCCAGCACGCTGGAAAAAGCCTGGGGCTGCGCGGGCATTATCGAATTGTTCGAAGGCATCAGCGCGTCTGTTCAGGAACTTGAAGACAAGGATTGGGTGGCTGTTTCACTGGAAGGTCTTCCAGCTGTCCATGCAGGCCCGTTCGTTGTTGCGGGCGCGCACGAACTCGCCAAAGGTCATCCGGGTAAAATCCCGCTCTGGATCGAAGCAGGCCCTGCATTCGGCACAGGCCATCATGGTACAACGGCAGGGTGCCTGCTGGCACTGGAAAAGCTGGCGCGTCACAAAAAGCTCGGCAAGGTTCTAGATATTGGGACAGGCTCAGGCGTACTGGCTATCGCAGCGGTCAAGCGCGGGGCGATCTCTGCACTTGGCAGCGATCTCGACGCTGAGAGCGTTCGCGTTGCCAGGATCAATGCCGCCAATAATCACGTCACCAACAAGGTGCGCATGGTCCACGCCATGGGCACGACGTCTGCCCTGATACAGACATCCGGCCCCTATGACACCATTCTGGCAAACATTCTGGCCAAGCCGCTCATCAGCCTTTCCGGCGACATGGCATCCCTGCTCAAACCCGGCGGTGTTGTGATCCTTTCCGGCCTGCTGCGGCATCAGGAACCCGGCGTCCGGGCCGCATTTGAAGGTCGCGGGCTGATCCTCAAGGACAGAATTCATCGCGATGGCTGGTCTACGCTCACCTATGTGCGCAAAATCCCCAAAGCGCAGAAGCCATCGGCCCGCTCAGAGGATATGACAGCGCTGGCAGAGGTTCTGCGTCGCGGCAATGGCAAATTATTGTCAAACCTGATCGATTTCGAAGACGAATGATCAAAGACCCGCTCTGAAGGCGCATGAATACCGCCGCAATCCTCTTTATCAGCGCCGCGCAAGCTGATACCTGAAGGGCATGAAACAATCCTTTGAAACACGTGGCGGCCCGGATATTGGCCGCAAGAATCTGCCGCTTTTGCGCACTGCTCTCGAAGCCGCTGGCCTGGATGGTCTGTATGTGCCGCATGAGGACGAATACCAGAACGAATACCAGCCCGAAGCCAATCAAAGGCTGGCATGGGCAACCGGCTTCACCGGCTCCGCCGGCGGCGCCTTCGTCACGCTCGATCGGGCCTGGGTCTTCGCAGACGGCCGCTACACCATTCAGGTTGTAGAACAGGTTGATCGCGATCTCTTCAACATTGAGCCTTTTGAACCACCCGGCCCATGGGCGTTCATCCGAACGCTTGATCTGTCCGGCAAAACGATTGGCTATGACCCAAAACTAATGACGCCAATGACGGCCAACGGCCTGAAGGACGCACTTGCCCACGCAGGTGCCACAATCAAGGCTGTCTCTAAAAACCCCATCGATACAGCGTGGAAAGGCCGTCCCCGACAGCCCCTGACCCCGGCTGTGCCACACGATATGGCTTATGCGGGTCAGTCTTCAGCCGACAAACGCGCCGAACTTGGCGAAGCGCTCAAGAAGCGCGGGCTGGATGCTGCTGTCATCACGGCGCCGCATTCGATTGCCTGGCTGTTCAACATTCGCGGCAATGATGTGAAATGCTCGCCATTGCCGCTCAGTCGCGCCATTCTGAAAAGCAATGGCGAAGCCGATCTCTTTATCGCGCCGAAAAAGGTCAGCGATGAACTCCGCTCCCATCTCGGCAATCAGGTCGCCATCCATGACATCAAGGATGTCTCGAAGGGACTCGCCTCACTCAAGGGTCAGAAAGTTCTCGCTGATCCGGCCTCCGCGTCGGAATGGTTCTTCACAACGCTCAAGCGCAACAAGGCCGAGATCACTGAAGGACTGGATATTGTGGCCACGCCCAAGGCGACCAAGAACAAGTCCGAGATAGAAGGCTCACGTCTGGCTCACGAAATCGATGGCGTCGCGATAACGCGCTTCCTGCACTGGCTTGAAACAAAGGCCAAAGCGGGCAAGACCACCGAAATCGACGCCGTCAAAAAGCTTGAAGCCCTGCGCAAGGAAACCGGCGACGTAAAGGACATGTCCTTTGAAACGATTTCCGGCTTCGGGTCTAACGGTGCGATGGCCCATTATCGGGTCAACAAGGAGAGCAACAAGACGTTTGAAAATGGCAATCTCTATCTGGTCGATTCGGGCGGCCAGTATCTTGAGGGCACCACCGACATCACGCGTACCATCTCCATTGGCGAACCGACCGGGGACATGAAGCGTCATTATACGCTGGTGTTGAAGGGCCATATCGCCATGACGGTCGTCAAATTTCCGAAAGGGACGACCGGCACACATCTCGACGTGCTGGCACGTCACGCGCTCTGGCAATCAGGGCTCGACTATGACCATGGCACGGGTCATGGCGTCGGCGCCTATCTCGGTGTTCATGAGGGTCCGCAACGCATTGCGAAGGGCTGGAACGCCTCGCCGCTTGAGCCGGGCATGATCGTTTCAAACGAACCGGGCTTCTATCTGGAAGGCGCTTACGGCATCCGGATCGAGAACCTTCAATACGTCACCGAGCCTGAAGATATTCCGGGCGGTATGCGTCCAATGATGGGCTTTGAGACCCTGACAATGGCACCGCTTTGCCCTGACCTGATTGATCCAGAGCTCCTGACCAATGACGAACGTCAGTGGGTGAACGGTTATCATGAGCAGGTTCTGAAAACGATTGGTCCACGCCTGGGCGACTGGCCAGACGTCAGAGACTGGCTCGCCGAACAGTGTGCGCCGATCTGATCAACTGAGCAGGGCTGGCCGGTCAGAGATCGCCGATCATATCCAGCCAGTCCTGTTCACTGATCACTTTCACACCCAGGCTTTCGGCTTTGGTGCGTTTCGAACCGGCTTTTTCACCCGCCACCAGAATATCTGTTTTCGAGGATACTGATCCCGAAACTTTTGCGCCCAGCGCCAGCGCGCGCGCCTTGGCCTCATCGCGTGTCATCTCCGTCAGTGTGCCGGTGAACACCATGGTCAGCCCCAGAACAGGCGAATCCTTGCTGGCTTCCACTTTGGCAACGGCCTCAATCTCCATCAGGCCGCCCCCCTCGCCTGGAAGCCCTGTCAGCGTCTCAACGACATCCCGGTTGTGAGATTCCTCGAAAAACGCCACCAGCGATGTGCCCGCTGCAACGCCCAGACCGTCAATCGTCTCTATCGAGGCAATGGCGTCGTGAACGGGCCGCAAACGATTGATCTTCGCAAAGAATGTCTCTGCATTCGGGAAGAGATCAGACAGCGTTTCAGATTGCTTCGCCTGCAGTTTTACCCCATTTCCCTGTAACGCTTCCAGCAATGGATACGGCCCGGAAGACTCAGACACGTCCATCATTTCGGGGGTAATGTCGAACAGGGCCAGCGTCACCCGATCAGGCAATGCGCCTTGCAAACGCAGCGCTTCATAGTCCTGTAGGCCGCCCTCGACGAGCCCTGCCTTTCGCATGATGGCGTGAAAGCTATCCCAGTCTCCAAACTGGGACGCAATACTGCGCGCAACGACGCCGCCAACATGACGGATGCCAAGACCGGTCAGGAAATTCACAAACGGGCTCTTGCGCCGCGCCTCAATTGCATCAAACAGATTCCGCGCCGATGTCTCGCCAAACCCTTCCCATGTGCCAAGCGGGTCGAACCCTTCCTCGGCAATCCGGTCTTCAAGTCGGAAGATATCGGCTGGCGTTTTGACGATCCCGCGTGACCAGAACAGCTCGATCTGCTTGTCGCCAAACCCATCAATGTCCAGCGCCTTGCGGGACACAAAGTATTTCAGCCGCTCCTGTGCCTGTGCCGGGCAGATAAGCCCGCCAGTACAGCGAACGCGCGCATCGGCTTCGCCCGTTTTCGGGTCGACCTCACGAACGGCAATTGATCCGCATTCCGGACAATGGTCCGGAAACTCATATGCCTCGCCGCGCCCGTCTCGGCCCGGATCAATGACGTGCAGCACCTGCGGGATCACATCGCCCGCGCGCTGGATCAGCACTCGATCACCAATACGAATGTCATCGGTAATTTTTTCGGTGCCTGTCTCTGTCCGCCTGTATCCTGCAATGTAATCCTGATTGTGGAGCGTCGCATTGGAAACAACCACGCCGCCGACACTGACAGGCTTGAGCCGCGCGACAGGCGTCAACGAGCCTGTCCGCCCAACCTGTATCTGGATGTCCTCGACCAGGGTTTCGGCCTGTTCGGCAGGAAATTTGTGGGCAATCGCCCATCGCGGCGCACGCGATGCAATGCCAAGCCGCCGCTGATACTCAAGCCGGTCGGCCTTGTAGACCACCCCGTCAATGTCATAGCCAAGCGTTGGCCGGGCCGTCTGGATCTTCGCGTAATGGGCCAGCACCTCCTCAACGGTTTCGCATCGTGCGATAAGATCATTGATGGGCAAGCCCCAGTCACCGAATGCCTTCAGAGCCTCATACTGCGTCTCGGCAAACGTATCTGAAACACCGCCCCAGCCATAGGCAAAGAATTGCAGTGGGCGGGCCCGGGTGATCTCCGGATCGATCTGACGAAGTGATCCGGACGCTGTATTGCGCGGATTCACATAGGTCTTCGTCCCCTTTTCCTCGGCTTCCCTATTCAGGGCTTGGAAGGCCTCAAGCGACATGTAGACTTCACCGCGAATTTCGATTTCCGAAGGCCAGCCCTTGCCTGCCAGCGTATGAGGAATCTCTTTGATCGTGCGGATATTTGCCGTGATGTCTTCGCCAACCCGGCCATTGCCGCGAGTCGCGGCGCGGACCAGTTCACCATTGCGATAAAGCAGATTGGCCGACACACCATCAATCTTTGGCTCCGCCATCACAGCCAGCCCGGCATCGGCATCAAGGCCCAGAAAGCGGCGCATACGCCCGACGAAATCGCTGACGTCTTCATCAGAAAACGCATTGTCGAGCGACAACATGGGAACGAGGTGTTCAACCTTGGCAAAATCGCTCGATGGGGCCGCACCAACCTGGTCACTGGGCGAGGCGTCCTGAACGAGATGCGGAAACGCCTCTTCCAGCGCGGTGTTGCGTTGGCGGAGCCGGTCATACTCAGCATCGGTAAAGACCGGCTCTTCCTTGTTGTAATAGGCGATATCCGCGTCTGCGAGCGTCATCGCCAGATACCGAAGTTCGGCTTCAGCGTCCCGCTCTGACAGGTCAGAAACCGGTGTTTCAAATGTTTCGGGCAAATCGTCACTCATAACCCGAAGCATTGGATTAAACCGGCTCGCCCATCAAGCGTTCTGCAGCCGCCCGAGCCTCTTTTGTGATCTCACTGCCCGAAAGCATGCGGGCCACTTCTTCAAGGCGGCGTTCTCCATCAAGGACAGATAGCTTAGACGAAGTTGAGTTCCTGCCGCTGACTTTCTTCGAAATATGCCAGTGTGTATGCCCGGCCGCGGCGACTTGCGGGCTGTGCGTGATGGCCAGAACCTGACGACCTTCCGCCAGGCGGCTCAGACGCTCACCAACCGCGGCCGCAACAGCCCCGCCAACGCCCTGATCGGCTTCGTCAAACACCAGAAGACCCGTCGCCTGAATGTCTGCCAGACACACGCGCAATGCCAGCGTGAAACGCGCCAGCTCACCGCCCGAGGCAATCTTGTTCATCGCGCCAAATGGCGCGCCCGGATTGGTCTGAACTTCAAACACGATATCATCCCGGCCATCAGGCCCTGCCTTTTCAATCGGTTTGCTATCCATTTTGACCCGGAACTTGGCGCGCTCAAGCTTGAGCGGTGCAAGTTCCTTCATGACGGATTTGGCCAGCTTCTCACCCGATGACTTGCGCAGCGCCGAGAGCTTTCCAGCCGATTCCAGATACGCCATCTCCGTCTCCGTTACGGCCTTGCGCGCGTCTCCGAGCAGCGTCTCAGATGCCCCCAACCGCTCGAGTGTTGCCTTGGCCTCATCCCAGAGCGCCGGAAGCCCATCTGGATCGACGCCATATTTCCGACCCGCAGCTCGAAGCGAGAACAATCTCTGTTCGACCTGTTCAAGGGCTTCAGGATCATGATCAAAGGCGGCCCGGGCCGACTCCACCGCAAACCCGGCTTCCGCCAGCTCAATCAGCACGCGCTCAACCGCCTCCTGAGCGGATTTCAGAGATTGCAATTGCGGGCTTTCTTCGGATGCTTCGGCCAGTTCTGGCAGGCGAAATGCCCGTTCCAGGCTGCGGGCAACACTGCCAAACATATTCGCCGCATCTGACGCCCGAACCAGATCATCCGCTTCCGTCAGCGTTTCCACCAGCTTCTGGCTGTTCACCAGCAACGCGCGCTCCATGGCCAGGCGGCTTGCCTCACCTTCCTGCGGCGCCAGCGTCTCAAATTCGTCCAGCATGGCCTCGGCCTGAGCAATCTCCGCCTCACGCGACCGGGCAGCCTTTTCGAGAGACTGAAGAGATTTGCGCGCCTCATCATAAGCCTGCCAGCTGTCACGCGTTCGTTCGAGAAACGACCCGGCCTGCGCATAATCGTCCAGCACCCCCTGGTGCAGCGCTGCGTTCAGAAGCGCGGAGTTATCATGCTGGCCATGGATTTCGACGAGACTTTCGCCAAGCTGTTTCGCCAGATCCGCACTGATAATCTGATCATTGGCAAACATGCGCGACGGGCCGGTGGCGCTGAGCACTCGCCGGAAGGTCAGCAAGCCGTCCTCTGCCGAAAGCCCCCGATCATCGAGTTCTTCCAGCGCGGCATGGCCTTCAGGCAACTGGAAGCTGGCCGACACCATCGTCTTGTCTGCGCCGGTCCGGATAAACCGCTTGTCGGCTTTCCCTCCGAGCACAAAACGCAACGCGTCGAGCATGATGGATTTACCGGCACCGGTTTCCCCGGTGACAGATGTGAACCCGCGGTGCACCGACACATCAAGTGCATCAATCAGGATAAAATCGCGAACAGACAGAGCCACTAACATGACTCGCCTTATACACGAGAGAACAGATTAAGAACAGAGGCGGAACAAAAATAAACTAGAGCAGGCCGAAAAATCTTTTCTTGCGGCCTTCCGGTTCATTTTCAAGTTCGGTTCCGCGATCCAGCATCAGATCGTACGCGTCCGCATACCATTCAGATGCCGGATAGTTATGCCCAAGCACAGCGGCTGTTTTCGTCGCTTCGCTCTGAACGCCGATCGAAAGGTAAGCCTCCGTCAGACGATAAAGCGCCTCGGGTGTATGGCTGGTGGTCTCGAATTCATCGATCACCTGCTTGAACCGGTTGATGGCCGCCAAATGCTGATTCCGGCGCAGATACCAGCGCCCGATCGCCATTTCCTTACCAGCCAGCTGGTCGCGCACCATATCGACCTTCAGTCGCGCATCGGCGGCGTATTCGGTTTCCGGATAGCGGCGAATCACATCCTGGAGCGCTGTCAGAGCGCTTTCCGTTGTGCCCTGGTCACGACCGACATCCACAATCCGCTCAAAATAGCTGATCGCGATCAGATAATACGCGTAAACCGTCTCGTCATTGCCCGGATGCAGAGAGATGTAACGACGCGCTGATTCGATGGCTTCGTCGTAATTATTGCTCTGATAATTGGAGAAGGCCGACATCAGATTCGCCCGGCTCGCCCATTCCGAATACGGGTGCTGACGCTCTACCTCGTCGAACATCAGAACCGCATCATCATAGTTCCGACGCGCCATGGTATCGGCCGCTTCATTGTAAATCTGCTCAACAGGGCGCGCCACATAGGCCAGGCTCTCATTCCGCTCGGAGTTGAACAATGAACATCCGGCCGGCACCAGCAACGCAGTGGTGAGGAAAAGCAGCGATAATGGCCTGTTGGTCATACGAGGGAACCCTTACTCGACATCAATCCCAAGGGTGATAGCGTTTCACACCGCGTCCGCCAAGCCGTTTCCCCTGAAGAATGAGCGGAGTGCAGATTAAAGTGCAGACAGATTCCCCTCATACGGCTTCTGTGACGCCGTGGAGAGGTTTGAAACGACGGCGACGACGCGCCCCTTCCCCGCCTTGCCCCGACGACATCACTAGGAGGTAAGGCCCGGACTGTGTACAATCCCACAAAACAAAAAATATCGGGGAGAAACATGTACTACGAAGAACTCAGGCGTGCGCGCGAAGAGCTGACCGGTCCCGGCGGCGATTTTGAAATCGAAACCCGGATGATTCTCGGCAATCCGCTGCGCACCTATAAGACGGCACCACCCAGCGTTCGCGATTTCTGGCTCACCACCACTGAATTCGCCGACCGGCCATATCTCGTTTATGGCGAGGAACGTATCACCTATGGCGAAGCGCATGATCTGACGGCCCGCATTGCGGCCTGGCTGTTCGCACAGGGTGTGAAACCCGGCGACCGGATCGCCGTCTCCATGCGAAATTATCCCGAATGGATGCTGATCTACTGGGCCAGCGTCTCAGTTGGCATCACCGTGGTCGGCATGAACGCCTGGTGGACAGCTGAAGAGATGGCTTACGCCCTGTCTGATTCCCAGCCAAAAGTGCTGTTCCTTGATGAAGAACGCCTCGCCCGGGTCGCAGAAAAACCAGACATCGCCGATGGCATCAAGCTGGTCGGCATCCGGATTTCAGATCGCCCTGATCATGTCATCGACTGGCAGGAGGTCATCTCGAAAGCGGCAGAGCTTCCGGATGTAACGGTCGACCCTGAAAGCGATGCCTGCATCTTCTATACCTCCGGCACGACAGGCTTTCCGAAAGGCGCACAGCTGACCCATCGCGGCTGTATCGCCAATCTGATGAATATGTCGTTTGCGGGCGCGTCGTCTGCTCTGGCAACATTCTACGCTACCGGCGTTGAACCGCCGGAGACACCGCCCATCCCGGTGACGCTGATCACAACGCCGCTCTTTCATGTCACGGCGAACAATTGTGGCGCCTATGCCTGCACGGCGGGGGGCGGCACACTGGTCACCATGTATAAATGGGATGCCGGTGAGGCGCTCAAACTGATCGAGCGTGAGAAAGTCACCAGCATGAGCGGCGTACCCGTCATGGCGCGTGAGCTGATCAACCATCCCGACTTTGCCACAACAGATACCTCCAGCATGACGGCTCTGGCTGGCGGCGGGGCGCAGGTGCCGCCCGATCTGGTCCTGAAGATCGAATCCAAGATCGCAACGGCCCGCCCGGGTACAGGTTACGGCATGACGGAAACCTGCGGAATCATCACCTCCATTTCCGGTGATTTCTTCGTCGACAAACCCGACAGCGCCGGGCCTGCCATGCCAAGCTTTGAGGCCAAATGCGTCAATGATGATGGCGAAACCGTCCCTCAGGGTGAAGTCGGTGAATTGTGGGTCCGCGGTTCGCCGGTCATCAAGGGCTATATCAACCGCCCCGAAGCCACAGCTGCCTCTATCACAGATGGCTGGCTGCACACTGGCGACATCGCACGCATGGACGAGAACGACTTCATCTACATTGTGGATCGCAAGAAAGACATGGTGTTGCGCGGCGGCGAGAACGTGTATTGCGCCGAAGTCGAAGCGGCTATCTACCGCGAGGAGAGCGTCGCCGAATGTTGTGTCTTTGGTGTACCGGACGACCGTCTGGGCGAGGAAGTTGGCGTGGCCATCGTTCTCAAACCGGGCGAAACACTAACCGAAGATGCGCTGCGTAACCATTGCTCAGCCATTCTCGCCAAGCATAAAATCCCGCGCTACATTTGGTTCCGGACCGAACAACTTCCGCGCAATGCCAGCGGCAAATTCCTGAAAAAGGAAATCCGCGCAGAACTGGCCGCCCAACTCACAACGGCATAGCGCCAATAGCACTTGGCAATTTCCGGCGCAGTCTTACGATTGCGTCGGAATTTTCAGCACAACAAGACTTGCCGCCTCAGAGTGCTGGCGATGCTCAGCCACCAGTTCCTGCAAGGCTTTGGGCGAATCAAAGGTCTGCCTCACGGCGTCCCGTCGCAACAGATTGAGGAAATCGCCCGGCACTCCGTCTTCAATCAGGGCAAAATCGCAAGTCTGCATGTCGCGATACGCCCCGAGCGTCAGATCATCTGTGGAAAGCGAACGGGGCAGCTCAATCTCCCGCATCTCCCATCTCGGCGGCACATGATCGGCATCAAACGCGGCCTTGATCATATCCACCCCATCTCGCGGCCCGGCATCGGCCTGCGCCATGACAAGCGCCGAAAGACGTTGCCAGAAGGCGCGGCGTTCCCGGCCATCGGGATAACGGATCAGCGCTGCCGCCCGCGCGCCCGAAGCCGCCTCCAGAATACCGTCCAGATTGGCTGGCAAGCGGCGCTCCAGCTCTGCTCTGATGTCCCGCGCCAGCACGGGTGCCGCGCCGCCCGATGTGAACGCCGCGGTAAATTTTCCCTGATCGATCAGAGAGGGCACAATAAAATCGCTTAGCCCTTTATGATCTACCACATTGACGGGTATTCGATGCCCCTTGGCCCAGTTGAACCATTCAATCCGACACGCATCATCCTCTTCGGCGATAATGGCGAAGGCGAGATCAGCGGCCAGACGCTCGATTTCGCTCCGTGAGACCAGTTGCACCGAGCCCAGCACAGCTTCGCTCCACTCCGGCGATTCTTCCGCATGAACATAGACAATCGCCTTTGTCCGGATCATCAGCCTCACTTTGCGAAGCGCATCCTCCCCGCCCCCGACCACCAGAACAGGCGTCGCCAGCATGTCGAAAAAAGCGGGAAAATAGTCCATCACCACTCCTGAAAAGCGCACAGCCCAAACGGTCAGCCCGGCGCGACACCATAAAGTCTGCGGCGAAACCATGTAAAGCGGCCAGCACGCGCAGCGTTCCCCGCTGTTTGGGGCGAAAGACTCGCGCGAATCGGTCAAACACGGCATCCTTCGGGCAGATGACGGAGCGATCTTATGACTGACACCCTCACTGGAGGCCCGAGCCCATCCCGCGAAACGCGCGACCTGCTTGAAAAGGGTCTGTTTTTGCTGCGCGCGGACACCGAGGCCGATGCCAATCTCGCCAGCAGCCCGGAATGGTCAGCCTATGCCGAAGCACTTGAAGCGATTGGGGTGGACGACGCCATGAGCGATGCACAGCTCACCGGCTTTATCGGTCATTTCATGACGCCGCTTCTGCCGCTTCATGCGTTGAAACTCTCACAAGGCACCTCCGCGCTGCCGTGTTCGCCGGAAGCGGTCGATGCAGCCATTTCCGAGCGCACCATCAGAACCCTCGAGGCTGACCTTCTGCGCACCGCCGCAGAAGAACTCGAAACCCTTGGCCCGGCACCACGAGACGCAGAAATCGCCGACGCCATTGAAGGCGGCATGAATATCGATCTGCTCGAGCGCGCTCTGGCCCATCCTGAGGGTGTTTATGGCTGCGCCGACGCCATCCGCATTGCAGCCAGCCAGGCCAGGCCGCTCAGCCTGCCGCCGTTCAGCGCTGACAGCGTAACCCCCGACACGGCGTCCGAACTCCTCCGACTGATCGAGGCCGGTGCCGGTATCGCCATCTCGGGAACCTCCGGCGATTCAGACCCGGCAAGCTTTGGCTTCGCCATCAATCTGGCCGCGGTTCGCGACATCTCCGTCGCGCTGCCTCTGGCCCTGTCGCTTCTAACAAACGTTCGCGCGACGCAGGAAAAAGCCTGTCAGGTCATCTTTACCGGCCTTGAAGAAGCCCTTCTTCTGACCGCATCTGGCAATGATCAGAGCCATGCGCTTTCGCTGATCCGCGCCTTCATTGACGGTATGACGCCAACCGCCAGCCAATGGGGGCTTTCACTCTCCTTCGCCATTGATCTGGTGACTGCCGACTGTCTTCAATTCCTGCAATGCCAGACGAATGGCGGCGATCTGGCTGATTTCTCGGTCGAGCGCCTGAAGGAAAACGCCGCGCTTCGCCATCTCTGCCGCGAAGCCGTCTCGTCACGCACGCCGGAACTGCTGGCCGCCTTCGACGAGCGCCTTGCCAGCATCGGCTCGCTTGAGGGCACACCGGGGGTTGATCGCTCACGCCTGGCCTCGCGAGGGCTGTCCAGCCAGACCATCTCCGCCATTGAAGGCCGCATTGCTGATGGTCTCTCTCTGCTTCAGGCCACCTCCTACTGGATGATTGGCGAAGACACGATCCGCGAGGAACTGAACCTTTCATCAGAAGCCTTTGAGGATGAAGACACGCCGCTTCTCCGCCTTCTTGGTTTCTCGCGCAAGGACATCGAGCTGGCCGAAAAGCATCTGGCCCATGCGCCATGGCAGGCCCTCTCTGACCTCCTGGCCCAGACCGGGCTTTCCAAAGAGCTCTCCCCCATCGCGCGGATCGAGGCGGCGGCGAACCTCTCTGGCCAGACCGGACTGCCCGTTGGCATCAGCTTCCAACTGCCCGATCTGCCAACGGCAGACAGCCTGCTCGACATGGTCGAGGCCATGGGTCACGCTCATCTCAGCCTGCACATTGAAAGCACCCAGTCGCGCCGTGCCCAACATGCCGCTGAGCGCATCCGCAAGGCGCTTGAACTCGTCGAAGACAATCGCGAGGACGTCGCGCCGCCCACGCCGGACGACGCCATGGCACCGCAAACCTACGCGCCAGCCGCCGGTTATGACGGTCAGGATCGTAGTCGCCGCTATCGCTTGCCCGACCGCCGCAAGGGCTACATCCAGAAAGCCACAGTCGGTGGCCACAAAGTCTACCTTCACACGGGCGAGTTCGATAATGGCGAGCTCGGAGAGATTTTCATCGACATGCATAAGGAAGGGGCCGCCTTCCGCTCGCTGATGAACAATTTCGCCATCGCCATCTCAATTGGCCTGCAATATGGCGTGCCGCTGGAAGAATTCGTCGAAGCCTTCGTCTACACCCGGTTTGACCCGGCAGGCGACGTCACGGGCAATGACTCCATCAAGCGCGCCACCTCCATTCTCGATTATATCTTTCGCGAGCTGGCCGTTTCCTATCTGGGCCGCGAAGACCTCGCCGAGCTCTCTGAAGGTCAGAGCCATGATGGCCTTGGTCGCGGCATGAAGGATGATGTGTTTCAATTCCCCGCCGAGGCCGCGCAGATCGTCTCAAAAGGCTTCAGCCGCGGGCAATTGCCGGACAATATCGTCATTCTCGACAAGCGCCGCAAAGGCCAGGAAGACGCAGAGGCGCAGGAAAACTATCTGGGTGACCCCTGTCCGTCCTGCGGCCACTTCACGCTGGTGGCCGATGGCGATGACACACGCTGTGAAGCCTGCGGCATGAAAGAGAGTGAAGGACAGTGACACGTCAGGCGGGCCTCGGCCCGCCATCAGCTCCGGGTACGATCTTCCGGCAAAACGACAGCCCGCCTCTCAGTATGTCATCCCAAACTTGATCCGGGACCCAGATCCAAAAGAAAAGCCCATCGCGCAGGCGATGGGCTTTCTCTCAATGGGTTTCCCGCTTCCATCCCGGAAGCAGGGCCTGCGCGATTACAGGCGGTAGCGGATCTGATCCGACCAGAAACGCTCAAGGCGTGTGGCTGTGCGGTTGAAATGATCGAGATCATCAGGTCGAACACTGGCGGTTGGCTCAAGGGCCTCGGCCTGACGCTCGAACAGAGCGGCGACGCGGGCGCGCACGTCCTGGCCTGAGGGTGTCAGCTTGAGGCGGACGGTGCGGCGGTCATCATCAGACCGTGTCTGAACAAGATAACCAGCGTCCTGAAGCTTTTTGACGTTGTAGGACATGGATGTACCGGCGAAGGCACCACGCGCACGCAGCGTGCTGGCAGGTGTTTCCCCGTCGCCGATTTCATAGAGCAGCAGAGCCTGCACGCCGGTCAGTGACCGCTCGCCGGATCGCTCCAGATCATCCTTGACAACGTCATGAAGGCGACGATGAACCTGCTCAAGCAGAGTCAGGCTTTTCAGGAAGGTTTCTCCCACCGTAGCTTCGGCTACATCATTGTGGCTTTTTGCCTCAAGCATCATGTCAACACCCTTGAATTTTTAGCTTGTTTTCAAGTGTTTTACATGGCCAGTGCTAAGAATTCGCTAATCGAGAATCAAAACTATACTTAACATCCGATTAAATTTTCGCCCCTGTTCATACTTTATTGTCATTCCTGTTCCGATCTGGAACATTTCAGACGAAACCCAGCTCGTCCTCGCCAAGAGGCGCGAAAATTTCATCAATTTTTTCGTCCGACACGTTTTTCAGAGATTCAGACGGCCAGACAGGTTTGTTATCTTTATCAATGATCACGGCACGCACACCTTCCTGGAAATCGGCGCTGCGCACCTGACGCCAGCCAATGCGGAATTCATTGCGCATATTGTCTTCAAAGGTTTCAAACGCCGCCCCTTCCCGCAACTGACGGAAGGCCACTTTCATGGTCTGCGGCGATTTTGTCTCCAATACTTTCAGCTGTGCCTGAGACCAGTCATCCTCCCGGGCGCTCAGACAGTCTACAATTGCCTCTACACTGTCTTTACTGAAGCATTCATCGATGATGTCAGTGTACGCCTCGAACCCGGCTGCCGGCACGGGCTTGGTGCGTAAGGACAGAATAGAGCGCAGCAAATCCGCGCTATCGAGCGTGAAGTCCGCGCGTTCAATCTCACTCACCAGATTGCCGACCAGCTCGGCCGGCACGAAATGCGTGCCCACGCCCGCCGCCACAACATCACTGCCCTTCAGCCGCGCGCCGGTCAGCGCCAGCCACATGCCCAGCTCACCTTCAAGGCGCGGCAGGAACCAGCCACCGCCAACATCCGGAAACAGGCCAATGCCGGTTTCCGGCATGGCAAAATTGGTCCGCTCCGTCACAATGCGATGGCTGCCATGCACCGAGATACCGACGCCGCCGCCCATGGTCACGCCATCCAGAATGGCGATGTAAGGCTTGGGGTAATTCTTGATCACCGTGTTGAGCTGATACTCCGCACGGAAGAAATCGGTGGCGGCCAAGCCATCGCCCGCACCGCTTTCCGCCAGCAGCCGGATATCACCACCTGCGCAAAACCCTCGCGTGCCTTCCGCATGATCCACCAAAATGACCGAGACATTGTCATCCTCCCGCCAGGCCAGCAGCGCGCCAAGCATGAGGTCGCACATTTCCTTGTTTAGCGAATGCAGGGCGGCAGGCCGGTTCAGTGTGATCCGGCCAACATGGCCCACCGTGCGAACAAGTACAGGAGGTGCGTCTGACATGGGGTATCCTCTGATTTTGTGACGGGCCCGACCCACAAGGTAAGTCGGCCCTTATGTATAATGTGTTTGCACAGGGTATAGACTGGCGATTTCACGCTGCCAAACGCAGAATTTCGAGTTCGACCTGCAAGAATGCGAACAACACCCCCGACGCCTCCGATCACGTGACATAAAAACACGGGTCGCCATCATTCAACTTCAGTGAAAGACTTTCGCGCCTCTCTGCACTTTTTCCGCATTCGGCTTCGTGATTTACAAGCACATCGCGTTTGGACGCTGGGTTGGAGGGGCCGCACGTGACAGACATGCCTGACGGGTACGCCATCAGACTGGCAATCGACTCTGATCTTCCGGCGCTCCAGGAGGTCGATCTCGACGCATCCCGGCTTTTCGAACCCACAGGGCTGATTGTCGAGGAAGATGGCCCCACAGCGATTCCACTGACAAACCTGATGATGGGTCTGGACCAGAAACTTCTCTTTGTCGTCACCAGCCCGTTTGGCGATGCGGTCGGCTTTGCACTGGCAAGTGAACGCAAGCCCGATCTCTATCTTGATCAGATTTCGGTCTCTCTTGCTCATGGCAAGCGCGGCCTGGGCGCGGCCCTGCTTTATCGCATCATCGAGGAGGCAGACCGGCGCGGCTTGAGCGGTGTGGTGCTGTCCACCTTCCGCGATCTGCCATGGAACGGGCCTTTCTATGCGCGCCATGGCTTCGTCGAATTGCCGCAGTCGCGTTTGAAGGGGTGGATGCGCGCTCTGGAAAAGATACAGTCCGAATCCATGGATGTGTCCTTGCGATGCTTCATGCGGCGACCCGGTGCCCAGGATGGCAAATGGATTCGACGCCCGCAGAAAAACACCGCAGACAAGGCCACAGAAAACGAGACCGGAGTCTGATCGAATGTCACAACTTGTGCCGTCACACTTTCCACTCACCCGCATGCGGCGAAACCGTCAGGCCGACTGGACCCGTCGTCTGACCCGGGAATCGACGCTGGTGAAGGATGATCTGGTGTGGGCGCTGATTGTCCATGATGGCACCGCGCCGCGCATTCCGGTGAATGCTATGCCGGGCGTTGATCGCCTCAATCTGGACGAGGCAGTCAAGGCGGCGAAACGAGCGCGCGATCTTGGCATTCCTGCACTGGCGCTGTTTCCGCACATTGACCCGGCTCGCAAGGATGACCAGGGCAGCGAGGCTGAGAACCCGGATGGTTTCGTCCCACAAGTGATCCGCGCCATCAAAAGCGAAGTGCCGGAAGTCGGCGTGATGTGCGATGTCGCGCTCGACCCGTTCACCACGCATGGCCATGACGGCATCATGAATGAACACAACGAAGTCGATAATGACGCCACGCTTGAGGCGCTCGTGAAGCAAAGCCTCGTACAGGCCGCTGCCGGCGTGGATGTCATTGCGCCTTCTGACATGATGGATGGCCGCATTGGTGCCATTCGTACGGCGCTTGAACGCGAGGGCTACAAGAACACGCTGATCATGTCGTATTCGGCCAAATATGCCAGCTGCTTTTACGGCCCTTATCGCGAAGCGGTCGGCTCGGGCGCGGTTCTGACCGGCGACAAGAAGACCTATCAGATGGATTACGGCAATTCTGATGAAGCGCTGCGTGAAACCGCGCTCGACCTTCAGGAAGGCGCTGACATTGTGATGGTCAAGCCGGGCCTTCCCTATCTCGATATTGTCTATCGCGTTTCGTCCACCTTCAACGTGCCGACCATCGTCTTTCAGATTTCGGGCGAGTATGGGCAGATCAAGCTGGCCTCTCAGGCGGGCTGGCTTGATGAAGACAAAGCCATTATTGAAACACTCTCGGCTTTCAAACGCGCTGGCGCAGACGGCATCGTCACATACTTTGCCGAACGCGCAGCTGAATTGTTGAGCTAATCCGAGTGCAGGATCTGTCTGACTACGCGCCGCGTCGGCTGCCCGGCGAGGCGACGCTTGTGGGCCGAATGGTTCGCGTTGAACCCTATGATGAGGACCGCCATGGCGCAGGCCTGGCCGAAGCTGTAGCAGGCCCGGGAAACCTCACGACCTGGCAATACATGCCGCGCGGTCCCTATCCTGATAAATCGCGCTTCGTTGAGGAATTCGGCACTTGGGTGACGGGCGATAACTGGAACAGCTATGTCATTGTCGACAAGGCAAGCGACACCGTAACGGGCACGGCCAGCTATATGCGCCAGCGCCCGGCCAATGGCAGCATTGAGATCGGTGCCGTCGCCTTTAGTCACACGCTTCGGCGGTCCACCCATGCCACGGAAGCCATCTTCCTGATGGCGTCTCATGTGTTTGAGGATCTGGGCTATCGGCGCTTTGAATGGAAATGCCACAATGAAAATGCCGCCTCGAAACGGGCGGCAGAACGATTTGGCTTTCTTTATGAGGGCATCTTCCGAAATGACATGGTCATGAAGGGCAAAAACCGGGACACCGCCTGGTACGCAATGACAGATGACGACTGGCCAGCCATCAAGGCAGGGTTTGTAGCCTGGCTTTCACCGTCCAATTTCGATGCGAATGGTCAGCAGAAGGCCAGCCTTGAAGCCCTCAGAGCCTCTCGCTGACCTTTTGACATCTCCCCCGTCAGGCTTTCACATTCACCAGTGTGCGCCCGCGGATTTTCCCCTGCAGGATATCTGCGGCGGTTTGCGGCACGTCAGCCAGACCGATCTCGGTGATCGTCGACGCCAGCTTTTCCGGCTTTAGGTCTTTCGCCAGGCGAGCCCACGCTTCCAGCCGCACATCACGCGGAGCCTGAACGGAATCGATCCCGGCCAGCATCACATTTCGCAGAATAAACGGGGCCACACTTCCCGGCAGGTCCATGCCCTGTGCCAGGCCGCACGCAGCCACCACGCCACGGTATTTCGTCTGTGCCAGCACGTTAGCCAGCGTGTGACTGCCAACAGAATCGACCGCTCCGGCCCATTTCTCAGCGCCAATCGGACGCCCCTTTTCGGAAAGCGTGTTGCGATCGATGATATCAGCCGCGCCAAGCGCCTTGAGATAGTCAGCCTCTTCCGGACGCCCGGTTGAGGCCAGAACCCGATATCCGAGATCAGACAGAACAGAGATCGCAATCGAGCCGACCCCGCCATTCGCCCCGGTTACCAGCACATCACCAGCCTCTGGTTTGAGACCGCCATGCTCAAGCGCCAGAATAGCCAGCATGGCCGTATAGCCCGCAGTGCCAATTGCCATGGCATCCTTCGTTGAAAAAGCTTCCGGCACGGGGATCACCCATTCGGTTGGCAGACGTGCCTTCTCGGCATACCCGCCATTATGCGTCTGGCTCAGCCCGTTGCCATTAACCAGAACCTTGTCGCCCGGCTTGAACTCAGCGCTCTCTGAGCTTTCAACAACGCCAGCAAGGTCGATCCCGCCAATCATCGGAAAGCTGGTCATGATGGGCCCGCCGGACAGCGCCAGCCCGTCCTTGTAATTCACGGTCGACCACTCAACCGCCACGGTGACATTGCCTTCGCCCAGATCAGCTTCGGCGACATCCTCAATTGCCGTGGACACGCCGCTATCGGTTTTGGTCGTCATCAACGCACGAACCATGAAACTCTCCCTCTTTGAATTTGCCGCATCGAAGCCCAGCGCGGACAGCTGATCAAGCCTTACCTTGCGCTCATACACGCGCCTTTGAACGGAACGTCTGACGCGCGCCTGCGTTTAGAGGGGAGGAGATCACATGTCATATATTGAAAAGCGCCTCTTCCCGGAGGAGGAAATCTGTTATCGCGGCCAGTTCCACTGGATACACACCTGGGCCGCCTGGTTTGCGCTTTTCGCCCTCGGCATTTTCCTGATCGGCATCTATCTCTTCATCAGCATTCTGGTCCGCATCAATACAACCGAATTCGTGGTCACATCCCGTCGTGTTGTGTTGAAGAAAGGACTGTTCAACGCAAAGCTGCGCGAGCTTGACCTCGACGCCATTGAAGGCGGCAGCACTCATCAGAGCTTTTTCGGTCGCATTTTCGGCTATGGTGATGTGAAGGTTTTTGGACGAGGCGACACCACAATTGATTTTCCCGTCATGGCCTATCCCGGCAAATTCCTCTCAGAAATCGAAAAGGCACGCCTCTCTGCCGAAGAAGCGCCTATGGAACTGCTGAGTGAAGAACTCGAAGACAAGGCCGTTGTGACGACCGGCAACGGCCAATTCGCCACCGGCTAATCCCTTCACATCACCTACCCGCTGTCAGGAACGCTCTGCGCCCATCTGTTTCGCATAACCATCAGCAACCATTTTCGCCATACGGGCAAACAGCGCGTCAGGATCAGTGCGTCGCAAATTGGCCGTATCGGCCTCAGCGCCATCAGCCAGGATCAGTTCTCGCTGCCCCGCTTCGATCGCTGCGATGATCCGACCGGCGGCGATGGCTGGGTCCATCCCATTGTCGATCACGTCATCACTCACGCCGCGCGCTTTCGCGCTTGCATCCAGCGCATTGCGTGACACATTCGTGCGGACAGACCCGGGCGCGACCACCAGAACGTTCAGCCCCAGCCCTTCGGTTTCTGCCCTCACCGCATCATGATAACCAATCAGCCCATGCTTGGCGGCGGAATAGGCGCTCCGAAGCGGCACACCCACCAGGCCCGCCACGCTGGAAATGCCGACGATGTGTCCTGAACCGGCCTTCACCATGCGCGGCAACAAAGCCTGCGTCAGCGCAATCGGCGCCATCAGGTCGACATCAACAATCTTCTGATAAACACTGAAATCGGTTTCGACGGCCAGCGAGCGCTGCGAAATCCCTGCATTGTTGACGAGCCCGCCAAACCCGCCATGCTCACTCGCCCAGGCCCAGGCCTGATCGGTGACAGATGGCAACGCGTCATAGTCGGTCGCCTCAAACGGCAGAACCAGCGTCGGCGTCTGACATTTGCCAGCCACCGCCTCCAGCGCATCTACCTTACGGCCCGACAGGATCAGATTTGCACCCTTCGCCGACAGCGCCTCGGCCAGCGCCGCGCCAATGCCCGATGATGCGCCAGTAACCCACCAGCTTGTTTCCTTGATCATGTTTTTCCTCCCTTTTTCGTTTCTTATCGTCTGGTCTGCTTAGCCCGGCTTCCAGTCCGGATATCTGGCTTTCATATCTTTAAACCCTGCCTCGATCAGCGCCCTTAAGACAGCCATATCCACATCGCTCAGCTTGTTGATGTACAGACAGGATTTGCCCAGTTTGTGCTTTCCAAGCCGATCCAGATAGTCACTGTAATCGGTATAGCCTGGCAGGATGTAGACGGAGAGATTCTGCTTTCGGGGCGAAAACCCCGTCATCATGAAATCCCCCTCCCGGCCGCTCTCATATTTATAATGATACTGCCCATAGCCGATAATACTCGGCCCCCACATGCGCGGCGCGAGGCCTGTGATCTCGTCGAACAGGTTCAGCAGGGTCTCGGCATCGGCGCGGCGAACCGGATGATCAACACGGGCCACAAATTCAACGGGCGAAACCGCAGTTGGCTGTGTCTTGTTTTCCGATTTCGACATGTCCCTACCCCGAAATGTTTATCTTCTCATCCAGGCCAAGATACACAATCAGGAACAGGGCAACCAACAGAAATAGCCCGCTAACCCCGGCATGCAGCAAGATCGCGCGGCGGGCATTGGCCTGTTCGATCCATTTTCGGGGCCGGATTCCCTTCACCCAGAAGACAATCAGACCAGACAGCACAAGGCTGGCAAGGTTCAACACCAGTAGCAGCGCGCTTCGCATGGAAAGCTGCCAGTATCCGCTGCCCATATAGAGCCCAACCGCAGCAATCGGCGGCAATAGCGCTGCAGCCACCATCACGCCGACAAGGATTGAGGAATTGCCTTTCGCAAGAGACAAAGCCGCCGCAGCCCCCGCGGCCATGGCCAGCGCAACGGCGTCCAGACTGACTTCCGCCCGGGCCATCAATTCGGGGCTTTCAGGGTTCACCTTGATAATGAAGGAAATCAGGAACGCCACGCCGAACGACAGCAGAACGCCTATGCCGAGCGACGCGCCCGTCCGTTGCAGCATTTTGTCATCACCAAGAGACGCGCCGAAGGTGAAGGCCAGCACCGGCCCTAACAGCGGGGCAATCACCATCGCCCCGATCACCGAGGCGACGCTGTTCGTATTCAGTCCAATCGCTGCCACAATGGTCGACAGTATGATCAGAACGACGAAATCGGTGCCCAGCGCCGCGCTGCGCCCAACATCGGCATAAATTTCTTCTCGCGTGGCTTTCTGCTCGGCCTGCGTGGCTTCCTCTTCCTCAGTCAGTGTTGGCGAAGTGGCCTTGATATCCAGAATGACAATCCGCCAGTCCGTCTGGCCTTCCATGCAGCTTTCGACACTGTCGAACAATTGCTGGGCCGCGCCATCGTTCAGCAGAACCGAAATCAGCCGCCGGTCTTTCTGCTCAACACACAGGACGGAATAATCAACCGGATCACACGCTTTGACCGCGCGAATGACCGTGTCATAGGGTTCACCTGCGCGAACATGTATGTCGAGACGGCGTATCTCAGCCTCCCGAGCTGGACGGCAGACGCGTGATCAGGCTGGAGGTATCCCATCGGCCACCGCCTTCAGCCTGCACATCGGCATAGTATTGATCCACCAGCGCGGTCACCGGCAGGCTCGAGCCATTGCGGCGCGCTTCTTCCAGTGCGATCCGCAAATCCTTGCGCATCCAGTCCACGGCAAAGCCATGATCGAACTCACCGGCCACCATGGTTTGCCAGCGGTTTTCCATCTGCCAGCTCTGCGCTGCGCCTTTGGAAATCGCTTCAATCACTTTTGCGGGATCAAGCCCGGCTTTCTGCGCAAAAGCCAGGCCTTCAGACAATCCCTGCACCAGACCGGCAATACAGATCTGATTGACCATTTTCGCGGTTTGCCCGGCGCCCGGCCCGCCAATCAGGGTCATCTGCTTGGCATAGGCATCCATTACGGGCCCGGCTTTGGCGAAGGTCTCGTCTTCACCGCCACACATAATGGTCAGCTGGCCGTTCTCGGCTCCGGCCTGCCCGCCGGACACGGGCGCATCAAGGAAGTACGCCCCCTTTTCCGCCAGCTTTTCGTGAAGACGCCGCGCCAGATCTGCGCTGGCCGTGGTGTGATCCACAAACACCATGCCGGGCGAAATCACCTCATCGATCTGATCAAACACGGCCTCGACATCCGGATCATCGCCCAGACACGCAAAGATGAACTCAGCATCGCCCACCGCGCCGCGCGGGTCATCGGTGATGCTCGCCTTTTCACTGTCCTGCCGGTCCAGCCAGGCTTCGGCCTTTGCAAACGTTCGGTTCCAGGCCGTTACCTCATGGCCTGCGGCAATCAGATGCCCGGCCATCGGCCCGCCCATCACGCCAAGTCCAAGAAATGCACATCGCGCCATGATCTACCCCTTGCTGCTCTGAACCGGCGTATATCCGCCCTTGAAGAAACCGAGCGCGTCACCCGGCTGTGACCCATACCCGATCACATGACCGAAAATCACAACATGGTCGCCAGCCCTTTGCCGCCATGCCGTCCGGCACTCTATATACCCCAGCGCATTCGCATAGCGGGGTATGTTCTGCGATCCGACAACCAGCTGGTCCTCAGAAATCGTCGCTTCGACATTTTTCGCGAAGTCCTGAGACACATCCATTTCGCCGGTCCGCAGCATGTTCACGGCAAAATAGTCGGTTCCGGAAAACAGATCATAACGTTCTGAGGATACATCGATGCACCAGAGTATCATCGGTGGATAGAGAGAGACAGATGTGAAGCTGTTGGCGGTGAGGGCCCGGGCCCGGCCATTCTCATCTCGCGTGGAAATCAGGCACACGCCCGTGGCGAAACAACCCAGAGCGTCGCGATAAGCACGCGCATCAAAAGAAGTTGAGTCTGATTTTATAACGCTCATGCACGGCCCTTTAACCATGCCCTGCTATAAACAGGGCTCACAAGCGAGACATGACATACCATGGCCGGCAATCAACCAATTGTCATAAAAAAGGTGAAAAAGGTATCAGGCGGCGGCCACCATGGCGGCGCCTGGAAGGTGGCTTATGCCGACTTCGTGACCGCCATGATGGCCTTCTTCCTGCTTATGTGGCTGATCAACACCACCAGTCCGGAACAGAAACGCGGCATCGCGGATTACTTTGCGCCGGCTGCTGTCTCGGCCTCCCGGTCGGGCTCTGGCGGGGTGTTGGCTGGCACCTCCATTTCCACAGAAGGCGCGCGGTCGCAGGGCAGCCAGTCCATCATTGAAAAACTGTCACCGGACACGCCGCGCACAGTCTCCAAAACCCCGCAGGAAGTGACCGACCCGTCACAGCCCGTCAAACGAATTAATATGGAAGTCTCCGAGGAAGCCATCAATCAGGCCAAGGCGATCCGCGAACAGGCGCAGTTTGAACGCGCCGAGCAAGCCTTGCGTCAGGCGATTGATGAACTGCCCGATCTGGCCGAACTTTCAAAGCATCTGATCATTGATCAGACTGAAGAAGGCATGCGGATTCAACTGGTTGACCAGGAAGGTCGCTCCATGTTCGAGCCGGGTTCCAAACAGCCGAACCAGCGAGCCACACGTCTTCTCGAAGCGGTTGGTCAGATTGTTCAGCGATTGCCCAATCGCCTGGCCATTTCGGGCCATACCGATTCGCGCCCCAGCCAGAATGACGAGTATACCAATTGGGAATTGTCCTCTGACAGGGCCAATGTCGCCCGGCGCGTATTGTCCGAGAACGGCGTAATGCCCGACCGAATTGCCCGCGTATCAGGAAAAGCAGGCTCAGAACCACTCTATGCAGACGATCCTGACTTGCCAGGTAACCGGCGTATCAGCATAGTCCTCCTCCGGGAAGCACCTGTGCTTCCACCTGAACATGGTCTTTGACGACTCGGGTTAGGGGATCGGAATTAAGTGAGTGTATTAGCGGAACTGTCCGCGAGCTGGCCGATGTACGCCAGCTTGCTTATCGTAGCAGTGGCCATTTTTTTCTACACGCGTGACGACCTTCCAATGGAAATCGTCTCCGTGTCGATCATCACGGTCCTGCTGCTGATTTTCTACATTGCGGAAGAGTTCACCCCCAATACCAGCCAGATTTCTGCCGATGACCTGCTGGCCGGGTTCGGCAACCCGGCGCTCATCACCATTATGTGCCTGCTCGTGGTTGGTCAGGGCCTGTTTCAGACAGGCGCGCTGGATGGCCCGACACGCTATCTGATGAAATCCTATGATGCACGGCCCACCCTTACGCTCATCAGTGCGTTTGGTGCCGTCTTTGTCACCAGTGCGTTCATCAACAACACGCCCGTCGTTGTGATGTTTCTGCCCATCATGTCCGCATTCGCCAGCAAGATGGGCACATCGCCCTCCAAACTCATGCAGCCGCTCAGCTTCGCGTCTGTCTTTGCTGGCATGACCACGCTGATTGGTACCTCAACCAACCTTCTGGCCGCTGATGTCTATGAAAAATCAACGGGCATAGAGCTTGGCTTTTTCGAGCTCACCCCGATCGGCCTCATCCTCGCAGCGGCTGGCTTCGTCTACATGATTTTCTTCTCGCGCATCCTTTTGCCGAACCGCGAAGGTCTGGAGGCGGACATTGTCTCCCGTTCGGGTCGCCAGTTCGTTGCCCAGATTGCCATTACCGAGGGCAATCCACTGGTCGGCAAGAAAGCGGTCGCAGGCATGTTTCCGGATCTTTCCAACATGACAGTGCGCATGATCCAGCGCGGCGAAAGCTCTTTCCTGCCGCCTTTTGATGATGTGGCGCTCAAACCCGGCGACCTTCTGATCGTCGCAGCCACGCGCAAGGCGCTGACCGAAACACTCGCCCGCCAGCCCGATCTCCTTCGTCAGATGTGGCAGGGCCATGATGGCGGAGAAGATGAAGGCGGCACACCGCGTCTGATGCTGGTCGAGGCGGTCGTCGCGCCCGGGTCACGAATGATTGGCCGCGCCATCGAACAGCTTGGCTTTCGCCGGCTCACCGGCACGCTGGTGATGGGCGTACAGCGCCGCTCGCGCATGATGCGCACCAAGCTGGGTGATATTCGCCTCGAGGCGGGCGATACGCTCCTGCTCAGCGGCCCGTCCGAATCCTTCCGAAATCTGCGCACCAGCCGCGACCTTCTACTGCTCGAATGGTCACAGATCGAACTCCCGGTCACCGATAAAAGCCTCATTGCCCGCTGGGTCACGCTTGGTGTGGTCGTGGCGGCCGCTACGGGCCTTCTGGGCATCCTGCACGCCTCATTGCTTGGCGCGGTCCTGATGATCATCTTTGGCTGTCTGAACATTCGCCAGGCGACGCGTGCACTCGATCTGCGGATTTTCACCCTGATCGCGGCCGCCATCGCCATGGGCACATCGCTGGAGGTCACGGGGGCCGCCATGTCCATGGCGCAGGGCGTTGTCACCGTCATGTCGCCATTTGGCTCGCTGGCTGTGCTCTCTGTACTCTTCCTTCTGGTCGCCATTTTGACAAACGTGCTCAGCAATACGGCAACGGCGGTACTTTTTACGCCCATTGCCATTTCTGCCGCGAACCTGCTTGGGGTCGACCCGAAACCGTTTGTTCTTGCCGTGATTTATGCAGCGAACTGCTGCTTTGCGACGCCTATTGCCTATCAGACCAACCTTCTCGTGATGGGTCCCGGCCACTATAAATTCAACGATTATCTCCGCTTTGGCGGACCGCTGGTGATTGTGATCTGGCTGGTCTTCACGCTGATTGCCCCTTTGCGCTTTGATCTGTAGGGCCCATAGTGTGTTGGTATGAAGATCAATGATTCTCCGAAAGCTCGAGAGCTTCTGAACCGGAAGATCAGATTTTATCTGACCAATCCGTCTCCCTGCCCCTATTTGCCGGACAGGGTTGAACGAAAGGTCTTTACCAATCTGGATGTCGACGAAGCCGAAGACCTTCACGAACTCCTGTCGCATAACGGATTTCGCCGGTCTCAGAGCATTGTCTACAGACCCGCCTGTCCGAGTTGCAGCCTGTGTCGCCCGACCCGGGTGCCCGTTGATGACTTTACACCGTCAAAGCGCTGGCGACGCGTGAAGAACAAGAACAGGGGCCTTGTTCGCACGCCCTCCCCGCCTCATGCCAGCCGCGAACAATATGAGCTTCTGAAAACCTATCTCGACTCGCGACACGCCGAGGGCGGCATGGCCGACATGTCCCTTCGCGACTATGTCTCAATGGTTGAAGGCTCACCCGTTCCGTCAGTTATCTTCGAATATCGCGATGGACCGGAAGATGACGCCCCGCTGATCGCCGCCGCTATCGCTGATGTTCTGCGAGACGGGCTCTCAATGGTTTATTCCTTCTTCAACCCGGCCTTTTCGGATCGAAGCCTCGGCAATTACATCATTCTTGACCATATCGACCACGCGCGTGAACTCGGCTTACCCTACGTCTATCTGGGGTACTGGGTCTCTGGCAGTCAGAAAATGGGATACAAAGCCAATTTCCGCCCTTTAGAAGTACTCGACGGCGACACATGGCGCGCTATACAGGACGTTCAAGAATAATAGGGATGGAACAACAACCATGCATCGCAGAAAACTTCTCGGCGCACTGGGCCTGGGCGCAGCCGGCACGGCTCTGAGTGCCTGTGGCGCGTCTGAAAACGCAGGCGAAGCCGGCGCACCGGCCATTTCAAAAAAACGCCGCCGCCTGATTATGGTGACAACCTGGCCAAAAGGCCTGCCCGGTCTTGGCATGGCTGCCGAACGCATTGCCGAAGAGGTCGAAAAACAGACAGACGGCACCATCACGATTCGCGTTCGCGCCGCTGGCGAGCAGGTCCCATGGGATCAGTGTTTTGATGCGGTCGCCGATGGCTCGGCAGACATGTATCACGGTGCCGAATACTACTGGAAAGCCAAATCCACCGGTTTCCCATTCTTCACCGCCGTTCCGTTCGGCATGACAGCTCAGGAAATCATGGGCTGGATAGACTTTGGCGGTGGCCAGCAATTATGGGACGAACTGTCGGCTCAGTTCGGCGTAAAATCCTTCCAGGCGGCCAATACCGGCCACCAGATGGGCGGCTGGTTCAAGAAGGAAATCAACTCTCTGGACGATCTGGTTGGCCTGAAAATGCGCATTCCGGGTCAGGGCGGCGATGTCCTTCGCGCGCTTGGTGGGTCCGCCATCGCGCTGTCCGGCGGTCAGATCTATCAGGCACTTCAGACGGGCACGATTGATGCGACCGAATGGGTTGGCCCATGGAATGATTACTATCTCGGCTTCCATCAGGAAGCGCCATATTACTACGGCCCCGGCTTTCATGAGCCCGGCGCATCTCTGGCGGTCGGCATCAATCTCAAAGTCTGGGAAAGCTTTACCAGCTACGAACAGGCCGTGATCCGCAATGCCTGCCAGTCCATCAATCATCTCAGCCTGGGCGAGTTCACCTATCAGAACTCGGTGCATCTGAAAAAGCTGGTTGATGAACACGGCACAGAACTGCGCAGCTTCCCGGCTCCAGTCATCAAACGCATGGAAGAAGCCTCTCGCGATGTGCGCTCTGACAGCGGCAAGGACGGCATTGAAAAGCGCATTTATGAGAGTTTTGAAACGTCGCTCAAATCCATGCGGGAATGGGCCACAATCTCTGACGGCGCTTACTATGCGGCGCGGGAGCTCAACAGCAAATAATGGGCGAACTCGCACTTCAGATCGGCACAATACTCAAGTTTTCCGGCCTGTTGCTCAGTCCGTTTCTGCTTCTGCCGCTCATCGTCCTGATCATTGGCAAACCGATTGCGAAAATCGGCGACACCTTCATTGATCTGCTGGATCCGGTCAGCTCAGCGGCCATGGCGCTGGCCATGGTAGCCACCCTCGTCATGCTGTTTGCTCAGCTGATGGTGATTATCGGACGCTACAGCTTCGGCTGGTCGGCGTCCTGGCTGAACGAGATGGTGGTCTATGGCTTTGCCGCCATGTTCATGCTTGCTGCAGCGTCCGCGCTGAAAGCCGACGCTCATGTCCGGGTTGATATCTTCCGGGCCGCCATGACACCACGCTACAAATCCCTGGTGGATCTGCTCGGGCTGTATCTGCTCCTGTTTCCGGTCTGTATCCTCATCCTCTGGACGGTCGCAGGTTCATCAGCCTTCGCGGAAAGCTGGATCAGTTTTCAGGGCTCCCGGGAAAGCGATGGGTTGCCCATTTACTATCTCTTCCGCACGCTGATCCCGGTCTTCGCCGTCCTGATGATTCTTCAGGGACTGAGTGAAGCGCTCAAATCGGCAATGATCCTGCGCGGGCTCCGCGAGCCGCCTCAAACATCAGATTTTGAGAACAGGGCTGCCTGATGGAACTCGAAGCCATACTCGCTCTGTCCATGTTTGCCTGTGCTATTGCGGCGCTTCTGGCCGGCTTCAACGTCGCCTTTACGCTGGGCGGCACGGCGCTATTGTTCGCGCTGATCGGCGTGGAACTGGGCATTTTCCGCTTTTCCCAGCTTTCCGGCCTGTTCTTCCGCGTTGAAGGGGTGATGAACAACACGGTGCTTATCGCCGTGCCTCTATTCGTCCTTATGGGGGTCGTGCTTGAACGCTCCCGCGTGGCCGAAGATCTTCTGCACATTGCCTCGCGTCTCCTTTCAAACGTCCGGGGCGGGCTTGGCTATGCCGTCATCCTTGTAGGCGCCCTTCTCGCGGCCTCGACCGGCATTGTCGGCGCAACCGTCATCACCATGACGCTGATCGCCCTGCCCTCCATGCTCAAACGCGGCTATGACGTACGCCTCTCCACCGGCACCATCGCGGCCTCCGGTACGCTTGGACAGATCATCCCGCCATCCATCGTTCTCATCCTGCTGGCCGACGCCATTTCAAATGCCAGCGCCCGGGCTTCGCTGTCGGGTGCGGGCTCTGGCGCCATCTCGGTCCAGGATCTGTTTTCCGGCGCATTGATACCCGGCTTTATCCTTGTCGGCACCTATCTGGCCTGGGTCGCCTTCAATGCCTTCATTCGTCCGGAAAGCGCTCCCGGGCATCACGAAACCGACGAAATCGACGAACCTCTGACGCTACAGGAAGTTGCGTTCGGGCTTGGCGCTCCGCTTTTGCTGATCATCGCCGTCCTGGGCTCAATCCTTTCGGGCCTGGCTCCGCCCACCGAAGCCGCGGCGATCGGTGCAGGCGGCGCAATCTTGCTGGCAGGTCTGCGCATGTCAGGAAGAGATCAATGGCGGACGCGCCTGACCCTGCTTGCGGGTCTTGCGGCGGCCATCATTCTGCTCGCCCTTACCGCGCTGTTTGATCTGAGGGTCAACCGCACGGAAATCTCCTCAGCCGACCAATTGATGATCGCGCTGGCGATGATTGCCGGAGTCGTCTTCCTGTTTGGCATCTGTGCGGGCCTGTTTGCGCTCTACAAGAACCGGCAATTTACCGAGGCACTGACCAGTTCTGCCCATATTGCCGCCATGGTGTTTGTCATTCTGATCGGCGCCTCCCTGTTCTCGCTGGTCTTCACCGGGTTTTACGGTGATGAACTGGTCGAGGAAGTTCTGCGGCAGGTACCGGGTGGTAAATGGGGCGCGCTCATTCTCACCATGCTCGTCATGTTCATTCTGGGCTTTTTCCTCGACTTCATCGAGATCATTTTCATCGTCGTGCCGCTCGTGGCCCCGCCGCTCATCATTGCGGGCTTCGACCCGGTCTGGCTGGGCATTCTGATGGCCTTAAACCTCCAGACCAGCTTTCTGACGCCGCCTTTTGGCTTTGCGCTCTTCTATCTGCGCGGTGCAGCGCCGGATTCCGTGCGGACCATCGATATCTGGCGCGGTGCCATACCGTTTATCGGGCTTCAGATCTGCATCATTCTGCTCGTTGCCCTGGTGCCTGCACTCGCCACATGGCTGCCAGGGCTCGGCAAATAGGTCGGGCCCTGCCTCCGTCAAGGCGCAATCTGATCACGAAAATTGTGAGCGCTTCCCCCACACACCGCAGGAACTCTCCCGCTTTTGCATAGTTTAAGTCAGACAACGGAAATACTGACAGGATGAACTATGCCAACCCTTTCGACGATTAACCCGGCTACCGGGGAAAAACTTCAAGACTATGACTACATGACCGATGAACAGGTGACGAAAGCGATTGAAGACTGTCACCAGGCGTTTCTGGACTGGAAGCTCAAAAGCCTCGAAGATCGTGCAAAGGTCATCAAAGCTGTCGCCAGTGTCCTGCGGGACAACAAGGAAGAATTCGCAAAACTGATGACCAGCGAGACTGGCAAGTTATTCGGTGATGGCCAGGCGGAGATCGATCTTTGCGCCGCCATTTGCGACTTCACGGCTGAGAACGGCCCGGAAGAGCTGAGCGATGAAACGCGCGATCATCCAAACGGCAAGAAGGCGATTGTTACCTATTCTCCAACCGGCGTGATCTACGGTATCCAGCCCTGGAACTTCCCTTGCTATCAGGCGATCCGCTATTCCATCGCCAATCTCATGGCGGGCAATGGCGTCCTGCTCAAGCACGCAGAATCCTGCACAGGCAGCGGACTTTTCCTGCGTGATCTGTTTGAGCGCGCTGGCCTGCCAAAAAACCTCTTCACCGTGCTGATCATCAATCACGACCAATCCGACAAGGTGATCGAAAACAAGCTTGTTCGCGGCGTTACGCTTACAGGCAGCGACAAGGCCGGCAAGACCGTTGCCGCGAAAGCTGGCGAAGTGCTTAAAAAGACCGTGCTCGAGCTGGGCTCCAATGATGCCTATCTCGTCCTCGAAGATGCCGATCTGGATCTGGCCGTGAACACCTGCTTAGGCGCGCGACTCTTCAACAATGGACAGACATGCGTGAACGCCAAACGCTTTGTGGTCACCGACAAACACTATGATGCATTCGTTGAGCGCTACACGGACGCCATGAAGAAGATCGAGCTTGGTGATCCGATGAATGACGACACAGAGCTTGGCCCCATGTCGCGGGCGGAGCTGCGTGATCAGCTTCATGATCAGGTCACCGAAAGCGTGAAGAAAGGCGCACGTATTCTCTGCGGCGGCGAAATTCCTGATCGCAAGGGCGCGTACTACCCGGCAACGGTTCTCGTCGATGTCGCACCAGGCCAGCCTGCCTATGACGATGAGTTGTTCGGCCCGGTCGCTTCAATCATCCGCGCGAAAGATGACGAAGACGCTATGCGGATCGCCAATGACAGCCGGTATGGTCTGGGCGGCGGCATCTTCTGCAAAGATGAAGACCGCGCGCTTGATCTCGCCCGCAACCATTTCGACACCGGCATGGTGATGATCAATGGCTATGACATTGCCTCACCAAACCTGCCTTTCGGCGGTGTGAAGGATTCCGGCTATGGCCGCGAACATGGCGGCTTCGGCATGAAGGAATTCGTGAACATCAAGACGGTTGCAGTTCTTCAGGCTGCATAGTCTTACCGGCAACAACTCAATCAGTCTGTTTCGAAGACAAAGGCCCTCGACATTCGGGGGCCTTTTATCTGAATGGGTAACCCCGCCCCTGCTTTAATGCCTCGGGCCGGTTTGACGATCTGATCTCACTTTGGTGATTTCAAATAACGCCGTCATAGTTGTTTTGACACAAATTCTTTTTATAGTTGTTTTCGAAAGCTTGGACGTTTCATGATCTGGGGAATTGAATGAACGGATATCAGGTGACAGTTCAGACCCGGCAAGAGAGATTGGAACTTCTCAGGTCACACCAAATCGATGGAATGCTGGGGGAACTTGATGCGCTTGATGCGCTTCTTCACTCTGCATTTCCACACGACTTTGAGCTCACCTGTAACTGGAGCGTCGATGAAACATCCGACATTGGCACCCAACACGTGTTTGTAGCCATGACTGAGAAGTTTGAGAGAGTTTCGGTCGTGTTCGGCGTGACTGGACCAGCAACTCACCCCAAAACCCTCAATGGCGGATACCTGTTCCTGCATCCTGATTATCAGAAAAATTCTATTGGCTCGGACTTGGCATTCCGCGTTTTTTCCTATGCAAGAGAATTCGGTATAGAGCTGGTAGTGACTACAGCCAATCTCGACAAGGGCTCTCACAGCTGGGCAAGGCTGGGCGCGCGTCCATATCTACCAGACACTGTCAAAGTACAGCTTTTAGAGCGCATCGAACGGCTTGTAGATCTGAAGCATTGGAACGATCGCGAGGCGACTGAATTATCTGAGTATATCAGGAACACAACAGACCCGTATTTTATGTTCGGTATTGCAAACTTTGAAACGATAAAAAATGGTCAGAGAAGGCGGTTGGGTAAAGAATTGCTTACCGGAGACCTTATCGGAAACTGGTCCTGGCAAGCCTACTGGCGACTAGATGATCCGGTACAACGGCAGATTATTGAACTGGCAAGAAAAAGCCGTTAGAATGGAAAGACCATGACCACAAAGAATTTCTATGACGGCTTCGGCGAAGATATTGATCGTTTTATTGAGAACGATCAATCCGGCTTGCTATTCAAAGAAATATCCAGATTGATGATCGAAGATGGTATCTCAATCGCAGAGGCCATGAAGCGAGCTTCAGTTGGGTCAGTGCCGTCACCCACAGGACAGGCAACGACACAAACCGAAGACTTTCATTTCTAAAGCTTCACCCCTGAAAAATCTAGAATTTGACTTCCGGCGGTGTGGAATACTCTGCGCGGACTTCCTCGCCCAGCGTGTAGAATTCTTCGCCTGAGAAGTTGAAGCTTCCGGCAATGATCGAACCGGGGAATTGCTCACGCGCCGTGTTGTACTGCATGACGGCAGAGTTATAGAACCGGCGGGCCGCAGCCAGCTTGTCCTCAATCACGGAAAGCTCTTCCTGTAGATGCTTGAAGTTCTCATTGGCTTTCAGATCCGGATAGGCTTCAGCGAGGGCGAACAGCCGCCCAAGCGCCATGCCAAGCTGGCCTTCCGCCTGCGCCGTTTCGGCAGGGCCGGTCGCGGCCACAGCTGAGTTCCGGGCCTGAATGACAGCATCAAGCGTCTCTTTTTCGTGCGCGGCATAACCTTTCACGGTCTCGACGAGGTTTGGTATCAAATTCTGACGCTGTTTCAGCTGAACATCGACATCAGCAAACGCCTGACGGCATTGCTGCCGCTTCTGAACAAGGCCGTTATAAATCCCGATCACCGCAAAGGCGATGGCAGCAATCAGGCCAAGAATAACGAATAACGGTGTCATGAGTTGTCCCCCACAAATTACCGGCAGACGTTATCTTTCAATCAATTGATGGGCAAGCTTGCTGGTGCGCATCGAACGCCAGAACATCTTCATTTGTCGCCCTTCCGGACACAGTCCATACCGAATTCTACTGCGCGCTGCAGCCTGTCCGGCGACCGTGATGGAAGCCGTCACGCAATCATATGCGTTGAGGTCAGCTGGATAAGCAGTTTGCCTTCCTCACTTTTCACATCGGTATGTACGACAACCAGTTTACGCCCTCTCTTTTTGGTATGAGACGTGGCATAAATCTTGTGACCTGCCGGAACATTGCCAGCCAGAACAGTATGGAGATCAATGGCCAGCGGGAAGCCCTTGCCGTCTTCCGCCACGACCGTATCACCCAGCGCACAATGGGTCGCTGTGACATCCGCAAACCAAATCAGAGCCCCTGCATGCACCGTCCCGAACGGGTTCAGCATGTCCGATGATGTCTCCATTTCAGCGCGGGCTGTATCGGCGGTCTTTTCCACCACGCTGAAGGACAAGGAATGCTGATAATCTGCGGTCATGTTCGCCGTGTCCCGTATTGCCGTCCGTCTGGCTCTGCCCACAACCGATGCAGGCGCCACTCGGCGATCCCTCAAAAATGAGCTTCTTCAGTCTCAATGCGAATGTCAAAGGATTGATATTTCGCGCGGAAAACACCCATCAGGCCAAACGCCGTCGCAACGACAAGAGAGACGCCAAAAGCGAGCCAATCGGTAATCATCGCGATCCAGATATCATCTGAACCAGCAGCGATAGCATCATCGGACTCAATAAAATTGTCAGAATAACCGAAGAACAAATCTGCCACCGCCACAATCAACTCAAAGGCGAGAACTACCAGGAAAAACCGCCAGATGAAGGTCCAGAATATCCTCAGAAAGCGTTTGAAAGTCATGCCGCCCACTCCCCCATGCAGAAACAACGCCCTTCTTCTTACGTTTGATCACACGTTGCAAGACATTACCTAAGGTTGCTATTTCTGTCACCTCGGGACGATCAGGGCATCACGGCACCTACCCCTCAAACGTGCCATTCCGTGGGAAGCCGCGCGGGGCCATGCGACCAGCCGAGGCGCGGCGGCCTTTCCAGTCTTCCCAGTCAGAGAAACTTCGCTGACGGCCCGAGCCATCGGTCACTGAAAAGCCGTCTGCCGCGTTGAACAGCTTGGCATCGGCCAGCCCGCCATCCTTATAGGCCTGCAGCTTCACGCCCTTGCCGCGCGGCATTT
>CAYFGB010000012.1:0-95092 GCA_964342455.1 uncultured Hyphomonadaceae bacterium | reverse complement strand
CGGACCAGGCCCGCACAATTCGTATTCCGGTGCATATGATCGAGACGATCAACAAGATCGTGCGGACCCAGCGCCAGATGCTTCACGAGATTGGCCGTGAGCCAACGCCGGAAGAACTGGCTGAAAAGCTCGGTCTGCCGCTGGAAAAGATCCGCAAGGTTCTGAAGATTGCGAAAGAGCCAATCTCTCTCGAAACGCCAATCGGTGACGACGAGGATTCAAACCTTGGCGATTTCATCGAGGACAAAGCTGCGCTTCTCCCCGTGGACGCGGCGATCCAGTCCAACCTGCGCGAAACCACGACCCGCGTGCTTGCCTCGCTCACCCCGCGTGAAGAACGCGTTCTACGGATGCGCTTTGGTATCGGCATGAACACCGACCACACGCTCGAAGAAGTCGGTCAGCAATTCTCGGTTACGCGGGAACGTATCCGTCAGATCGAAGCGAAAGCGCTCCGCAAGCTGAAGCATCCGAGCCGGTCTCGTAAGCTCCGCAGCTTCCTGGATACCTAAGACACTGGAAAAGGCGGCCTTCGGGTCGCCTTTTTAATTTGTACTGGGTCCCGGATGCGCCGTCGGCGTTCCGGGACAGCTGTTGAATGGGGGTGCGGAACTCAAAACAGCTTTCCCGGTTTTCCGAAGGAACCACCGGGATCCAGAATACATGTTCCTTTTGGTTGTTTCCGGGATTCTGGATCCCGGATACGACGTTGTCGTTCCGGGAAAGCTCCGTAGTGACGCTGCTGCAAAACTCAATCGTGGGCGATTTCGTCAAACAGATCACGCCATTCGGGATTGAAGTCTTCTATCAGTTTGAGTTTCCAGGCTCGCCGCCAGCGCTTGATGCGAGCTTCTCGTTCATAAGCAGCCTGTTTGTCGTTATGCATTTCGTACCAGACGAGCGTTTTAACACCGTATTTCCTGGTGAAGCCTGCCATCAGACCTTCGCGATGAGCGTAGATGCGACGCGACAGTGAGCTTGTCAGCCCGATATAGAGCGTGCCGTTGCGGCGTGAGGCCATGATATATACAGCAAACTGTTTCACAAACGAAACAAATCATGAACATGGGATGTCTTGCAAGAGTACTCTCGCTCCCGGATCGCCTTCGCGCTCAGAATGGCTGTTGCGGGGCGGAATGTTTGAGTTTCGGTCTTCCCGGCTGCTGCAGGAAAAGCAGAACGTCGGAAAAATTGGACGTCTCAGGCTCTCCGTGTTTCGGAACTTCGCGCAGGCGGGTCGCGTTGGAGGATAGATACCAACCGGAGCGCGCTTATGATTGCCTTGCTACTCGACCTCGCCAACATACTGGGCGGTTTTCTGCTCGCCATCGGTCTCTTGGTGAAAATTCCCAATGTCGGCAAGGATCTGGGCGGGGCGGCTGCCAAACTCTCACAGCTTGGCTGGTTGATCGGCGTTGTGGCGCTGGTGTGTGCTGGCTATTATCTGATTGTGCATCTGACGTCCGGGCCTCGCATATTCCACTTTGAAGTGGTGGGCCTGATCACAGGTCTTCTGCTGCTGACAGATCGTGTCCGCGCCGGGCGCAACACCAGCGATCCTGTAGGCAAGGGCGCAGATCCGTTTACCACCTTCGTGGCCATTTTCGGCATCATCGCTATCATTGTCGGTCTTCAGGGGCTCTTCACGCCAAACTGATCAACCGTTCTGGCACAATCCCTATCCCTCTTGTCAGGTATTTCGTTCCCTGCCTTAATATCGGAAAAAGGTGGGAAAACGCAGATGACATTAAAGGTAATTGGCGCGGGGTTTGGTCGTACGGGCACTGCATCGCTGAAAATTGCACTGGAAACGCTGCTGGGCGGGCCGTGCTATCATATGACAGAAGTACTCGGTCATGCAGGCGAGGTAGATCTCTGGCTCGACGTTGTAGCCGGAAAGCCAGACTGGAGTGCCATTTTCGGTAATTACGTTGCGACGGTCGACTTCCCGGCCTGCACCTATTGGCGCGAACTGGCCGATGCCTATCCGGATGCCAAAATCCTGCTGTCCGTGCGCGATCCTGAACGCTGGTTTGCCTCTACCCAGAAAACCATTTTCAGCAAGCGCATGCAGGCCTATCAGGACGGCTCTAAATGGGGCGGTATGGCGAAGGCCACGATTGACGCTCATATTGGCGGCGATCTGAACGACAAGGACAAGGTGATTGCGGCCTATCTGGCACATAATGAGGCGGTGAAAGCAGCCTTCGGTCCGGAACGGCTCTTGGTGTTTGAGGCGAAAGAGGGCTGGGGCCCGCTTTGTGAGTTTCTTGATGTCCCTGTGCCGGACGCTCCCTATCCGAATGTAAACTCCAGTCAGGAATTTGAAGCCGTATGGGAGCTGTTCGAGTCACCCCTCGGCGCAGCCGTGATGAATGGTGACGGCATGCCTGATCCTGGCGACCTTCCGACATAACCTGAAGCAGGCGAAGTGACGGGTTTTTCGTCAGCCGTGCAAAAGTCCGGCCGCCGGGGGCTTGCATCACTGGCGCGGGTTCGTTTTACGGGGCAGCATGAAGGCACGCGTGCCATTGTCTCAACTCCACCCGGAAGGATTCTCTCTCATTCTCGTTTCCATCGCTGCTGAACTCGACTATTTTTTCGCTGAACCTGCCGATGTGCTGCTCGCCGTCGAAGCCATCCCCATGGCAGATCAAAGGCTCATATCTGACCGGCTTACAGTTGAAGGTGACAGCACAACGCTCCGAAGCGTATCCGAACACGGAACGCCCGGTCGTCGGCAATGGACAGAGGCCCGGGGCGACACGCGGATACGATATGAAGCGCAGGTTGAGGTAAACCGGCCATCTCTGAAAATTGCCGGTTTGCAGGTGCCTCCGCGTCGCGAGCTGCCGTCTGACGTGATCGATTATCTGTTTCCAAGCCGCTATTGCGAAGCCGACAGGCTGGAAACCTATGCCACACGGAAGTTCGGCATGGTCACGGGCGGCGATCAGATCCTGATGATGTCGGACTGGATCTATGAAAATTTCGACTATGTACCGGGCTCGAGTGATGCCAGCACAACTGCAACGGACAGTTTTCTACTGCGCCAGGGCGTATGTCGGGACTATGCGCACGTTCTCATTTCGCTGGCCCGGTCTGTCGGTATTCCGGCCCGTATGGTGTCGGTTTATGCGCCGGGGCTGGAACCGCCGGACTTCCATGCTGTGGCGGAAGTCTGGCTGGATGGCGACTGGTATCTTGTCGACTCGTCGCGTCTGGCACGTGAAGAATCGCTTGTACGTATCGCTTATGGTCGGGACGCCACGGACATCAGCTTCATGACCATTTTCGGCTTCGCAGAATTGCGAAACCAGTCGGTGCGCGTGGAATGCGTTGAATGATCGTGCAACGCAAAAAGCAGGACGACTAAAGCATCTGCATAAAAATCGAGTTTGCCCTATCTCCCCTCGCGCATGATTGCGTAGAGGGAGCCTGCTATAAAGATCCTGTTCAGACTATTGATCCTGCTGGTCTTCATGGCAGCGGCAGCATCGTGACGGCTGTCGTCATGCGTATCTATGGCCCGATGGCTTGAAAGAACAGCTTCGGTGCCTTGATCGAATTCAGGGCGTTCGACGCGATACAACCACACCTCACCTTACGTCATTCTTTCACTGACGGCTGCGTCAGGTTACACACGGGCCAGAGGAAACGGGAGAAAACGTCATGGCACTCGATACAGTCGATACATCAGCTGCGCGTATGCGCGAAATTCTCGACAATCAGAAGGCGGCACATATTCGCGAAGGTGCTCCATCAGCCGAACTCCGGATCGACCGGATTGATCGCTGCATCAACCAGCTTCTGAAATACAAGGACGACATTGCCGATGCACTGGCGGCGGATTTTGGACATCGCTCGAAAGACCAGTCTGCGTTCACTGACGTTGTTTCTTCTCTGGGGCCGCTCAAGCACTCGAAAAAGCATGTCCGCAAATGGATGAAGGCTGAAAAGCGCAAAGTCGAGATGCCGTTGAATCTGCTGGGTGCAAAAGCGCGGGTGGAGTACCAGCCGAAAGGTACGATTGGCGTCATCTCACCGTGGAACTTCCCGGTCCAGCTGACCTTCGCGCCGCTGGCCAACATCTTCGCTGCAGGTAACCGGGCGATGATCAAGCCTTCCGAATTCACCGAAGAAACATCGGCTCTGATGAAGAAAATGATCGAAGAGGCCTTTGACGAAAACGAAATGGCCGTTGTCACCGGTGGTCCGGAAGTTGGCGGCGCGTTCGCCAGCCTGCCATTCGACCACATCATCTTCACGGGAGCGACCTCGATTGCACACCACGTCATGCGCGCTGCGGCTGACAATCTGGTCCCACTGACGCTGGAACTGGGCGGCAAGTCTCCGGTCATCATGGGACGTTCTGCTGACATCGAAAAAACCGCCAAGCGCATCATGAATGGCAAATCTCTGAATGCTGGCCAGATCTGTCTGGCACCGGACTATGTGTTCACGCCTGAAGAAAGTGTCGACCAGTTTGTCGGTGAGGCTCAGAAAGCTGTCGCCACCATGTTCCCATCCGGTCTGAAGGATAATGACGACTATACGTCTGTCATCAATCAGCGCCATTTCGACCGTCTGCAAGGTTATCTTGATGATGCCCGCCAGAAGGGTGCCGAGATTGTGGAGATCAATCCGCAGAACGAGAATTTCTCACAGCAACCACACCATAAGATTCCTCCAACGCTGGTCCTGAACCCGACGGATGACATGGCTGTGATGCAGGATGAGATTTTCGGCCCGCTTCTGCCGGTGAAAACATATAAGGATGTTGATGAAACCATCGCCTACATCAACTCGCACGACCGTCCGCTTGGGCTCTATTATTTCGGCTCTGACAAGGCCGAGGAAGAAAAAGTGCTCAGCCGTACAACATCGGGTGGTGTGACCGTGAATGACGTGATTTTCCACGTCGCTCAGGAAGACCTTCCATTCGGCGGCATTGGGCCATCCGGTATGGGATCTTATCATGGCTATGACGGGTTCAAGGAATTCTCACACCCGAAATCCATCTACACCCAGACTGGCAATGAAATCCTGGCCATGTTCCGTCCGCCTTATACGGACAAGTTCCGCAAACAATTGCAGGGCCAGATGAAGGGCTGAGTGGCAGGGGCGGGGGTTCCCCGCTCTTGACCCGTCGAGACAATAATATTATCGTTATTCGATGATATCTGAGTCCGATCTTCGTCCTGGCGATATTGTTTCTGTACCGTTCGCGGGCGTCATGCGCCATTATGGTGTTGTGACGTTCGGCGGACGCATCCTCTCCAACAATGGTGCGCATGGCGGTGTGGTCTCGCAAAGCTATGCCGAGTTTGCGAAGGGCAGGGCGGTGAGCCACCACCCGAAGAGAGAGGATGACTGCGAGTATCTGACCCATGAGCGGGCCCATCGCCGTCTTGGCCATGATTATGATCTTATGGGTTCAAATTGCGTTCATTTCGTTCGCTCAGCAACTGGTCGGAAACCGACCGCAACCCAGTACGCGCGGGCCACACTTCAGACCCTTGGCGACATGTTTGCACCAAAGGGACGTTAGAGCCTCTCTCTTGCCCCGGCCCGACCACAGGAACCAGGAACTCCATACCGATCTGCGACGTTATCTCTACTCTGCCATAGCTGATTTGCAGGCTATGCTATGTCCAACGATCACACATGGAGCGCATCATGAAGACTGTAGAAACGGGCCCGAGAGTGGATGATCTGGGGGTTTCCGAAGAAACGCTGGCGGCGATAATTCTCGAAGCGCGCGCTTTCGATGTGACGGTCCCTGAAACGGACGAAAATGAAGCATCCAACGACATTGATGACGACGAGATCTCGACTCTAGAGGATCAGTCCAACAACCCGGCTGAGCAGGTATTGCTCGAAGGTATAGCCGGTCTTTCCATGGAAGAGCAGGAAACACTTGTTGCGCTCGCCTGGGTCGGCCGCGGTGACTATGACGCCGCCGAATGGGATGATGCGCGCAAAATGGCGGCCGAGCGTGATAATGGCGACATTGCTCATTACCTCTCGGGCATGCCCATGCTGGGCGATTATCTGGAAGGCGGTGCCGCAGCGATGGGACTGAACCTCGCTGACACTGAAGCGCAGACTATGTCTCACCAGGAAAAACGCGCCAGCTATTAGAGCCGGGAACATGGCGGTGGGTCATGTGTTGCTTTTCCTTAAGCAATAATAAGGAGGCTTCCATATGACCCTCACCACTCGCCATTTTGACGTCGACATCCCTACGCTCGGTTTCGGAACCTGGCAGCTGAAAGGCGACACCGCAGTCGAAGGCGTCAAAACCGCCCTTGATGCAGGCTATAGGCATGTGGACACGGCACAGGCTTATGAGAACGAGGCGGATGTTGGCAAAGGTCTGAACGCATCTGGCCTGTCTCGAAATGACTATTTTCTCACCACGAAAGTCTGGATGAACCGGTTTCGCGATGGCGACCTTCAGGCCTCGGCAAAGGAAAGCCTGTCGCGTCTGGGTGTAGATGATGTCGATCTGCTTTTGCTGCACTGGCCAAATGATGACGTACCGATGGACGAAACCATTGGCGCGCTCAATGACGCCCGGAAGCAGGGGCTGACGCGACATATCGGCGTTTCCAATTTCACGTCAGACCAGCTCGAAGAGGCTTGCCGGATTTCAGATGCGCCCATTCTGGTCAATCAGGTGGAATACCACCCCTTCATTGATCAAACGAAGCTGATGAACGCAACGCATGATCAGGGAAGCGCATTGACGGCTTACTGCCCTCTGGCGCAGGGCCGGGTATTCAAGGATGAAACACTCAAGGACATTTCTGATCGTTACGGCGTTTCTCCGGCGCAGATTGCGCTTCGCTGGTTCGTTCAGCAGCCGGGTGTCGTCGCTATTCCGCGCTCCTCGAACCCGGGCCATATCCGGTCGAACTTCGCGATTGATGAGTTTCATCTGTCCGAAGACGAGATGGATCAGATCAACAAGCTTCGCCAGAAACACGACCGTCTTGTCGATCCGGACTGGGCACCTGAATGGGACGCGCCGCTGGCGGCCTGATGAACCTGGTCCTGCAAAAAAGCCTCTTGGTTCCGAGAGGCTTTTTTATGCCGGGGCCGGCTACATTGCGTTGAATGTATTGCAGACATTGGGATCGCCGCTTTCATAGCCGCGCCTTAGCCATGCCATGCGTTGTTCTGACGTTCCGTGCGTGAAGGCTTCAGGCGTTACGCGCTTTCCAGCGTTTTTCATCAACGCGTCATCGCCAATGGCCTTTGCTGTCTTCAACCCCTCTTCCAGATCTCCGACTTCCATCGCCACGCGACCGTTTGAGACAGCGGCTGCGTTGGCTGCCCAGACGCCGGAATAACAGTCGGCCTGAAGTTCCATAGCCACCTGATAGCGATTGGCTTCGGCTTTGTTGCCCGCAGCCTGCTGCGCTTTTCTGACTTCAGCCGAGGTACCTGTAATGGTCTGCACGTGATGGCCAATTTCATGCGCAATCACGTAAGCCTTGGCAAAATCAGCGCCGGACGCGCCAAGCTGCCGCTCCATGGTTTGCCAGAAATCGAGGTCGAGATAGACGGTCTGGTCGGCCGGGCAGTAGAACGGCCCCATAGCGGCCTGACCATACCCGCAACCTGTCCCGGTGCCGTCATCATAAATAACGATGGTTGGTTCCCTGTAGTCGCGCATTCTGGTTTTCCAGACATCGTTCACATTCGCGCCCACGATATCGACAAACAGCCCCGCTTCGTCCGCCGGCGTGCCGCGCTGGCCCTCGGCTTGTTCGGCGCTGCCTGCGCCGCCAAACTGGCTGGCAACCTGCATGGTTTGCTGCGGATCAATGCCGAAAACGAAATAGCCAATCAAGGCAATGGCGATCACACCAAGGCCGCCACCAGCCGCGGCTTTGCCGCCGCTTACACCCCGGCGGTCTTCAACATTGCCGCCCGTTCGTCCCTGCTTCCAGCGCATCCTGCTCTCCCGCCTCCGGATTCTGATCTGCCCGCTTAACAGATAGCCTCTCCTTCCCGGACCGTCATCTTGAATTTTCGGACCGAACTTGTCGCTGCGGCAGGGATTGAAACCAGCCCCGGGCAATCGGAAACTCGAATCAACAAAAACGGGAGGAAATCATGGCAAAACGCATCCGGATCGGCGGTGGTGGCGGGTTTTACGGGGACTCGTCAGTGGCACCTCGCCAACTGATTGAAGCGGGCGTCGATTACCTCGTCATGGACTATCTGGCCGAGGCCACCATGTCCGCGCTTGGCCATATGAAAAGCAAACATGCCGAACTTGGCTATGCCATGGATGTGGTCGACTGGATCTGGAAGGAGAATATGCATCGTCTGAAGGAGACCGGCACCAAATTCGTCACAAATGCAGGCGGTCTCAACCCGCGCGCCTGTGTTGCCCGTATGCAGGCCATGGCAAAGGAAGCGGGGCTTTCTTTCAAAATCGCGCTGATCGAAGGCGATGATCTGATGCCCCGGGTTACCGAGTTTTCCGATGCCGGTATTTCCGAACTCTATAAGGGTGATGCCTTCCCCGAACCTGACAAAGTCGTTTCTGCCAATGCCTATTTCGGTGCGCAGCCAATTGCGGCGGCGTTGAACGCAGGTGCTGATGTGGTGATTACCGGGCGGGTGGTCGACTCTGCGCTGACGCTGGGGCCTCTCATTCATGAATATGGCTGGGCAGATGATGACTGGGACAAGCTCTCGGCGGGTTCTCTGGCCGGGCACATCATTGAGTGTGGCGCACAGGGCTCCGGCGGCCTCTTCACCGATTGGGAAGATGTGCCTGACTGGGCGCATATCGGCTATCCGATTGTCGAATTTGACGCCGATGGCAGTTTCGACGTCTGCAAGCCAGACGGCACGGGCGGGTTGATCACACCGCCGGTGATTGCCGAGCAGATTCTTTATGAAGTCGGCGACCCGCAGGCCTATATGCTACCCGATGTGGTCTGTGATTTCACCGAACTCAAATTGACTCAGAATGGCGACAACCGGGTTCGCGTGACCGGTGCGAAAGGGTATCCGGCAACCGGCAAATACAAAGTCTCCCTTACGCATGCCGATGGCTATCGCGCAATTGCCTTCATGCCTGTGCTGGGCCGTCAGGCTGCTCAGAAGGCCGAGCGCCAGATGGAAGCCATTGTCACACGTGTCGAGGAGATGCTGCGGGATCGGCAAATGGGACCGTTCAGGGCTAAGCGCCTCGAGGCGATTGGCGCAGAGGCGAGCTATGGGGCCAATTCTCAGGCGAGAGATGTCCGTGAGGTGATGTCGAAACTGGCCGTCGAGCATGATGACCCCCGGGCGGTGGAATGTTTCATTCGGGAATGGGACGCACCGGCGACATCCATGTCCGTCGGCACCACATGCTGGTTTGGTGCGCGAGCGCAGGTCATGCCGGTAAACAAGGTGTTCTCTTTCCTCGTGGACACGGGCGAGGTGCCCGCAAAAGTCGTGATGGGCGATCAGGAGATTGTCATTGAGGGGCCTGCCCCAAAGACACCATTTCAGGACGCCATGATCACACGCCCGCCCACAGGTGACATTGCTGACGTCAGAAATGATGCCATAGAGGTGCCTCTGATCGATCTGGCCTGGGCCCGTTCGGGGGACAAGGGCGACGCGTTCAATGTGGGCGTCATTGCCCGAAAGCCGGATTACCTGCCCTATATCCGCGCTGCGCTGTCACATGATGCGGTGATGACGTATTTCGCGCATGAATTTGAAGGCGCGGCCAACCCCGCGCTCGACATTTACGAGCTGCCAAACTTCCACGGACTGAACTTTCACCTGAAAGAGTCGCTCGGCGGGGGACAGTTTGCGAGCCTTCGGATTGATCCTCTGGCGAAGGGCAAAGCGCAACAATTGCTCGATTTTCCGGTTCGGGTCCCTAAATCTCTGGTGAGCTGACTTGTCGAAACCCGCGCGCGTCGTCAGGTTCAGTGTATGATCGACACTATCGAGTTTCAGACGCGCGGCCCGGGGCTTTACGAAATCACATCGGCTGCTGAACGGTTTCTTCGCGGCGCAGAACCGCAACCCACAGGGTTGCTGACGTTGTTCTGTCAGCACACATCGGCATCCCTGACGATCCAGGAGAATGCAGACCCGGACGTTATCGAAGACCTTCAGGCCTTCTTTGAACGTTTGGTGCCCGACACTGACGATCCGCAAATGCACTACATCCGGCATCGTGCGGAAGGTCCGGACGATATGCCCGCTCACATCAAATCAGCGCTCACGCAGGTCAATCTGTCCATTCCGGTGATCAATGGCCGGATGACGCTGGGCACATGGCAGGGCATTTATCTGTTCGAACACCGCAACGCGCCACACCGGCGCCGTGTCGTCATGCATTACGCGGCGGACTGACATCACACCATGAAAAAGCCCGCCCTGCTATGTTGCAGGACGGGCTCGAATTTTCGCCGTCTGGCGTGGGTGGCTTACTCAGCTGCCGCCGCAAATTCCTGACCGGCAAGATCAGTGTAGCGACGCAGATGGTAGTCTACATTGCCGAACTGGGTGTCGATCATGGTCAGACGCTTGAAGTAATGGCTGGCTGCCAGTTCGTCCGTTACGCCCATACCGCCATGGATCTGAACAGCGTTCTGACCGACGAAACGGGCAGACTTGCCGATCTGAACCTTGGCAGCCGACGCCGCTTTCATGCGGGACACATCGTCTTCGCCGAGGCGCAGCGTAACCTGATAGGTCATGGACAGAGACTGCTGATGCTCGATGAACATGTCGACCATAGCGTGCTGCAGCACCTGGAAGGATGAAATCGGAACGCCGAATTGTTTGCGGTTCTTGGCGTACTCAACGGTCTGACCATGCAGAACCTGCATAGCGCCGCTGGCTTCCGCACAGATCGCCGCAATGGCTTCGTCACGAACGCGTTCAGCCAGTGGAAGCGCAGAGCCTTCAGCGCCGATCATGGCATCGCCCGAGACTTCGACGTTCTCGAAATAGACTTCTGAGGCGCGGAAGCCGTCAACGGTCGGATAATCGCGGGTCGTGATGCCGGAAGCTGTTTTCGGTACGATGAAAGCGGAAATGCCGTCCGTGTCGAAACGCTCACCAGATGTGCGTGCCGTGACGACGAAATGGGTGGCCCATGGCGCGCCCATAACAACAGCCTTGTGGCCGTTCAGCGTGTAGGATGAACCATTTGCGCGCGCTGTCGTCGTGATGTCGGCGAGGTTGAAGCGCGATTGTGGCTCTGCATATGCCCAGGCGAAAACAGCTTCGCCGGAAATGATGCCGGAGAGGAATTCTTCTTTCTGAGCCGCGCTACCGCCATGCTTGAGGAAGCCGCCGCCGCAAACAACGCTTGGCAGGAATGGTTCGAGCACGAGGCCTTTGCCGAACTCTTCCATGACAACCATCGCGTCCACAGCGTCGCCGCCCAGGCCGCCATCTTCTTCCGAAAACGGTGCTGCCAGCAGGCCGAGTTCTGCAAACTGTGCCCACATTTCCGGGCGCCATCCTGCTTCAGATGTTACAACACCCCGGCGTGTTTCAAAATCATACTGTTCGCGGATCAGCCGGGACAGGCTGTCCCGGATCATGTTCTGCTCTTCTGTAAAATTGAAATCCACGTCTTATCTCCCTGAAACTAATTACTCTATTTGATGTTGTCAGGCGCCAACAAGGCGGCACAACTTCCCATCTGCTCGATTTCCATATCCGTCAACTCGTCAGAATCGTTAGTTTGACGGACCATATAAGCGGTCTCTTCACCCCAGTCGGCATATTCCACCCGCACGACAGAGCGCGTTTTCGCCGAAAGGTAAAGGGTTTCACTATAGCTTTCCGTGTCGTTTAGGTCTGTACCCTTTACAACCATCACATCGGTCGGGCCATCCGTGCCGATCTGTATGGTGTCTTTCCGATCGACGTCATAGCGCCATGCGCCATAGCCTGTTTCCAGTTCGGTGCTGGCCCCCACTTCAAGCGGCCAGAAATCAATGGCCTTTTGACGTGTTTCAGAGCCAGGCAGATCGACGCCCGCTTCGCAGTAGTGAAGGAAGTATCCCGCAAACTCGACAAAGAAATCCTCATAGGAAATTCTCTTGCCGATCAGCGTGTCAAATTCCCTCAGCCGCATCAAAGCGTAATCCGGACCATTGGAAATCACATCGATTTCGAGACGAAAGAAGTCGTTATAGTCCAGATCCCGGTAGAGAATACTGGTCTTCATGCCGACGGGCGGGGGCACATATCCCTCGCCAGCGTCAGCACTGACCGGCATGCCAATACTCAAGGAAAGGCATGCCAGAAAGCTGAAGACCCTGTGCATCTGACGAACTTACAGACCCAGCACCGCTTTCGCGATGATGTTGCGCTGAATTTCGTTAGAGCCGCCATAGATCGACGTCTTGCGCATGTTGAAATAGTTCGGCGCAGCCTGGTGAGCGTAATCCGGACCGATCGGGAAGGTGTTGCCACCATCTTGCGGGAAGCCGCGGAAATATGGCTGGCCATAATGACCAACAGCCTCCAGCGTCAATTCCGTCAGGCGCTGCTGAATTTCGGTACCCTTGATTTTCAGAAGGGAACTTTCCGGGCCAGGGCCCTTGCCGGATGCGACACCGGCCAGCGATCGGAGCTCAGTGAACTCAAGCGCGGTCAGGTCAATTTCCAGCTGGCTGATCTTGGATGAGAAGTCAGCATCGTCAATCAGAGGCTTGCCTTCGCTCTGCTCAACGGCTGCCAGTTCACGCAGGCGCTCAATGCCACGCTTGGAACGGGCAACACCAGCAATGCCGGTCCGCTCGTGCGCAAGCAGGAATTTGGCATAGGTCCAGCCTTTGTTTTCTTCGCCAACAAGGTTGTCGACCGGCACGCGAACGTCCGTCAGCCAGACTTCGTTCACTTCATAGCTGCCATCTGCCAGCTTGATCGGGCGAACTTCAACGCCTGGTGTGCTCATGTCCACCAGAATGAAGGAAATGCCTTCCTGCTTTTTCGCAGCGTTCGGGTCAGTGCGGCAGAGGAAGAAGCCCCACTCAGCGTGCTGGCCCATGGTTGTCCATGTTTTCTGGCCATTGATGACCCATTCGTCGCCGTCACGAACGGCGGTTGTCTTCAGGCCAGCGAGGTCGGAACCAGCGCCAGGCTCAGAGAAGCCCTGACACCACCAGGTCGTGCCATTGCGGATGCCTGGCAGGAAGCGGTCTTTGTGTTCCTGGCTGCCGAATGTGTAGATAACCGGGCCAACCATGGAAACGCCGAATGGCAGAGGCATGATGGTTTCAGCGCGCGCATTCTCTTCAGACCAGATGTATTTCTGGGTCGCAGTCCAGCCTGTGCCGCCATACTCAACCGGCCAAGATGGAACAGACCAGCCTTTTTTGCCAAGGATCTGGTGCCACGCCATGAATTTCTCACGGTCGAATTCCTCTGGGGACAATCCAGCGTCGATCTTGTCGCCGGTATCCGGTTTGTTTTCTGCGATAAAGGCCCGTACTTCGTCACGGAACGCATTGTCTTCTGGCGAAAAATCCAGGTTCATCTTTTCCTCCCTTGGGATAGCTTGGGCGTGATAATAGAATATAGTTTGCTATCTTCAAGCGTGACGGGCGCGTCAACCTCAAGAAAAATTGCCAGATTGTGGGGATTGCGCGCTTTGTCGCGGTGCTTACGCGCCGACTTTCAGCTGTTTGGCTATCGCGGCGGCACGCAGAATGCTGATCGACAGCACAGAACCAAAGCCTTCACCGACCTGAAGCGACAGGTCGAAGATCGGATCCAGCTTGATCCGCTCGAGGATGGCCGTATGCGAAGGCCGGTCGGAAAGATGACCTGCCATCACGTGATCCAGACCTGATGGATTGATGGTGTGCACCACACCTGCGGCCACACAGGTCGCAAAACCATCCAGCACGACCGGAATGCCCTGATGCCGCGCGGCAATCAGTGCGCCTACACAGGCCGAGAGTTCACGACCACCCAGGCGACGAAGCACTTCGAGTGGATTGGAAAGGTGGCCACGGTGCAGATCAATCGCGCGGTTGACCACGGCCGTTCGTGACAGGTTCACTTCTTCGGATGTCCCGCGCCCTGCGCGCACCCAGTATTTCGCATCGCCACCATAAAGCCCGGCCGCCACGGCTGCAGCCGCTGTACCGCCGCCAACGCCCATAACGCCCAGACAAAGACAGTCTGGCGTGTCGGCAACCGCTTCCATGCCATAGGCGATAGTGGCCGCGCAGTCTTTTTCGGACATGGCAGGTTCCTGAGAGATATCTCCGGTCGGCTGTTCAATGGCCAGTTCGAACACTTTGACGCCTGTGCGAGAATCCGCAGCAACACCATTGGTGGCCAGCTTGCCTTCGCGGAGCTGCTCAATCCGGCGTTCGGTCGTGCCGTGGTCAGAGACAGATACGCCATATTTTTCGATACCGTGCGAACCGGCAAATAAGGCCAGCGTTGTCTTTTCCATTTCGGCGACGTCTTTGCGCTGGCTCGCAGCGAGCCATGTTCCGATCCGATCCAGTCGGCCCAGCTTGGAGTAAGGCAGGCTGCCGTCAGGATTGATCTCGCCTGGCATGCCGAGTTCCGGCATACTCATGATCAGATCGCGCACATCATCCAAAGGTGAGTCCGTCATAATTCCTGTCCTGGCAGCAGACCGCCCTTCTAGTGCGGCTCATTCCAAAAGGAAAGCTCCTTTTTCCCCACGACTGGAGGAGAATTTTGACAGGATCGTGAAAACGACCAAGAAATTCTGGCGGGATTGCAGGATTGCCTTCATATTGATCAGATGACTGTAAAGGCGATCAAATCTCCATGTATCCGCGTCTGCGCCATAGATGGGCCAACCGGCTGGTGCCTTGGCTGCGGCCGCACGCTCAAGGAAATCGTAAACTGGGCAAAATACACGGATCAGCAACGAGATGATGTTATCCGGGGGCTTGAACTGCGATTGGCCGATCTGAAAGCGAGCGGCAAGCTGGGATAGCTGAGGACCTGATGTCGAAATTCTTCTTTCCGCTTTTTGTCGTCATGTGCGCGGCGATCTGGGTGTCGATGAAAATGAATGAAGCGACGGTGGCGAAGGAAGAAGCCGCCAGTCTGGCGCGCGAGGCTGAGCGGCAGGCAAACTTCCGTCCCGAAGCGCCCGGACCCAGAGCAGCTGTTCTGAAAAAACGTGGCGACAAGCACTTCTGGGCAGAGGCAAAAGTTGATGGTGTGCGCGTCGAGTTCATTGTCGACACCGGGGCGACATCCGTTGCTCTGACGGCCTCCGATGCCCAGCGTATCGGCTATGATCTTTCAGAGCTTGATTTCAAATGGGAAGTCAGCACGGCGAATGGAAAGACGCAGGGCGCGTATGTCGTTTTGGGGGAAGTGAGCATCGGCAATGTCGATGTCGAGAATGTTGGTGCGCTCGTGATCCGTTCCGAGCTTGAACAATCCCTTCTGGGCATGAGCTTTCTGAACGAACTAAGCGCCTATGAAGTGCGAAAGTCGTCCATGATCATCCGGGAATAGGCAGAGGCCAGCCAAACGCCACCCGCAGCATGTTGAGCGACAGAATGACGGTGAGCACGCCGAATACACGGCGTAGCGTCACGGCGTTCATTTTATGTGCCAGGGCCGCACCGAATGGCGCAATGCTGGTGGTCAGCAATCCGATGATCAGAATGGCGGGCACATTCAGATATCCGATTGAGAACGGCACCCGGCCTTCCACACCGAGGCCAGTGAAACCAAAGCCGATCGCAGCCGGAAAGCCGATCGCAGCGCCAAAGGCCGCCGCTGTGCCGACCGCCCGGTGAACTGGATGACCGCAAAGAGTCATCAGCGTCACGCCAAAAACACCGCCGCCAATACCCATCACGCCAGACAGCGCGCCAAGCGACGAGGCAATGCCCATTCGGGCGACGCCGCCAGGCAAAGAGTCGCGTAGCTTCCAGGTCGGTCTGCCAAAAATGAACTGCAGGGACACCAGCAGCAGCACGCATCCAAACACGCCGCGCATGCCTTCTCCAGGCAGCTGGCCAGCAATCAGTGCGCCGATTACGGACCCGACCATGATAAAGGGTACCCAGCCTTTCACCACATCCATGTCTACCGCACCATGAGTGTAGTGCGCCCGGGCGGACCGTAGCGATGTGGCCACAATCGTTGCCAGAGAACAGCCAACAGCAGCATGCATGGCGGTGTCCGGATAGCCCAGCTGGGTGAAGACAAATGCCAGAGTGGGCACAATCACCACCCCGCCGCCAATTCCGAAAAGTCCCGCAACAAGACCTGCAAATAGGCCAGCAGCAATCAGGGCAATAAGGAGCGGCAAATAGGCGGTGAGGGTTTCAAACATGTGCTCCTCTTACAGGCGGAACACCGTCTCGCAAGGGAAATGATTCACTCGGCGATGCTTGGCTCACGTGTGACGAATTTCAGGGCTTCATCAAATACGTTGAGATCCGCACCCCGTCTTGGCGCATTCTCCGAAAGATATCGTCGCCACAGCCGCGCCCCATACTGTCCGTTAAAGGCGCCAAGCAGATGACGGGTCATGGCGTGGAGCGGAACGCCGGCCTCAAGCTGTCTTGCCATATAAGGTCTGTAGGCATAGAGCGCGGCCGCCATGGTTTCGTGACGACGTGGGGCGCTGAAGATCGTTTCGTCCACATCAAGCAGCAGGGAAGGGGATTGGTAAGGCGCACGCCCGAGCATCACCCCATCCAGTGCATCGAGATGGGGCAGGCTCTCCTCAAGACTGGCCAGCCCACCATTGAGGATAATGGTCAGCTCCGGGTGCTCGGCTTTCAGCTCATGCACCAGCGGATAGTTCAAAGGCGGAATGTCCCGGTTTTCCTTTGGGCTGAGGCCCTTTAGCCAGGCTTTCCGGGCGTGAGCCGTGAAGATGCGGCAGGGTGAGTTCGAAGCCACCGTCTCCACGAACCCAAACAGCCGCTCGCGCTCATTATCCTCGTCAACGCCGATCCGGTGTTTCACGGTGACCGGAATAGACACGACGCGTTGCATGGCGGTGACGCATTCGGAAACCAGTTCGGGGGTACGCATCAGGCAGGCGCCGAAGGCACCCGACTGCACCCGATCAGACGGACAGCCGCAATTCAGGTTGACCTCGTCATATCCCCAGTCTTCTGCGATGCGGGCCGCTTCAGCCAGCTTTTCAGGTTCATTGCCTCCCAGCTGCAGCGCAATCGGATGCTCAATATCTGAAAAGCCGATCAATCTTTCGCGATCTCCGTGGATCACGGCATCAGCTGTCACCATTTCGGTGAATAACAACGCGTGACTCGACAACTCACGGTGAAACGCCCGGCAGTGCCGGTCGGTCCAGTCCATCATGGGGGCTACGGAGAAGCGATAGTCGAGCAATGGGCTGCGCCTGCGGGTTGGTGAGGGTCAGGAAGGTTTATTGGTCCGGATTGAAATCAACCTCAGACCGGTCCACCTCCATATAGCAGGTTTTCCTGCGATCTGAACGGGTGACATGACAGATTCGATCAGGCAGTTTTGAACAGAACGCAGACGAGGGACGGCCAATATGGCAGAGGGGTTTCAGAAAAGCACAGACATTGACGGTCTTTTTGACCGGCTGATGCAAGTACGCCAGGCCACGCTTGAACTCGTCGCACCATTATCGGACGCGGATGCAACCGCGCAATCCATGGAAGATGCCAGCCCGGCAAAATGGCATCTGGCCCATACCAGCTGGTTTTTCGAAGAATTCCTCATCGCGCCCGCTTTTGGCGATGAAGCGCGGTTCGATCCGTTCTACGCCTATCTGTTCAACTCCTATTACGATGCAGTCGGCGACCGGCATGCGAGGCCGAAACGCGGGCTTCTGACCCGCCCATCCCTTGATGAAGTGCTTGCTTATCGCGGGCATGTCGACAAACAGCTCACCAGCCTTTTTGATCAGATACTGCCTGATACCAGCCTGATCGAGCTGGGCATTGCGCATGAAGAGCAGCATCAGGAACTCTTCCTGACCGATCTTTTGCATCTCTTTGCGCAAAACCCGCTAAAACCTGCTTTCCAGCCTGCAAGCCCGCAGCAAACTGCGATGACGGCGCCGTTGTCCTGGCAGAGGTTTGATGGCGGCCGCGTGACCATCGGCCATTCTTCGGAGGCATTCGCCTTCGACTGTGAAACACCTGCTCATGACGTGCTGGTCGAGCCGTTTGAGCTGGCAAGTCGCGCTGTCACCAATGGTGAGTGGCAGGCCTTCATTGCAGATGGCGGTTACACCCAGCCAGGCTACTGGCTTTCGGATGGTTGGGCATGTTGCCAGCGGGAAGCGTGGTCAGCACCGCTCTATTGGGAGAAGGGTGAGGATGGCGTCTGGCACACCATGACGCTTCATGGCCCTATGCCTATCGATCCGGATGCACCTGTCTGTCATGTCAGTTTTTACGAAGCCGACGCCTATGCCAGCTGGGCTGAGGCCCGCCTGCCGACCGAGGCGGAATGGGAATCTGTCGCTCGGGGTCTGCCGATTGACGGGCATGTCAGGACTTCCGGCCATCTGACGCCGCAACGTCAGACCGGTGACGGTCTGATCGGCCTGTATGGGGATGTCTGGGAATGGACGGCCAGCGCCTTTCGACCCTATCCGCGATTTAAGGCATCAGGCGGCGCTGTTGGTGAGTACAATGGCAAATTCATGAGCGGGCAGATGGTACTTCGGGGCGGGTCCTGCGTCACGCCGCCTGGCCATTTGCGCGCGACCTATCGCAATTTTTTCCACCCTGAAAAGCGTTGGCAGTTTTCCGGCCTGCGCCTGGCCCGAGATATCTGATGTCCACACTTGTATCGACTTTACCTCAACCGTTTGCACGGGACGCGATTCATGGGCTGTCTCAGCCCCAGAAGAGCCTGCCCAGCCAGTATTTCTACGATGAGCGCGGCTCTGAGCTGTTTGAACAGATCACTGAGCAACCAGAATACTACCCCACCCGAACAGAGCTCGCGCTTCTGGAGACGTGCGCCCCGGAAATCGCTGAAACCATCGGGCCAAATGCCAGCATTGTTGAGTATGGAGCGGGTGCGCAGCGGAAGATTCGAATTCTGCTTGATCAGCTGAAATCGCCCGCAGCCTACATTCCTATCGATGTATCCGGCCCGTTTCTTCGCCAGGCGGCAGATGTGCTCGATGAAGACTATGCCGCTCTTGACGTGCGCCCCGTAGTGGGCAGCTTCATGAGCGACTCGCTCGCTGTCGAACATCCCGACGATGCTGACGCGCGAGTTGGCTTTTTCCCGGGCTCCACGCTGGGAAATCTGAGTGACGATGCCATTGTCACCTTTCTCTCTCAGGTTCGGAGCCATTTGGGGAAATCGCCTCGTTTCCTGCTTGGTGTGGACATCAATCAGGACGTCGGAACGCTGATCCCGGCATACAATGATGCGGCGGACATCACAGCGGCATTCAATCTCAATCTTCTCGTTCGGATGAACCGCGAGCTTGAGGCGAATTTCGATGTGACTGCGTTCCGTCATGAGGCGCGCTGGAATGCGGATGCGCATCGGATTGAAATGCATCTGATCAGCGAGAAAGCTCAGAGCGTCTCGGTTGCCGGGCAGACCTTCACCTTCGCCCCCGAAGAGACAATCCACACTGAGAACAGCCGGAAGTTCACGCGCGACATGCTCGACTCGCTTTGTGCGCGGTCGGGCTGGACCATCTCTCATGAATGGGCCTCGCCCGGGCGAATGATGGGGCTTTACTGGATGGAAGGTGAGCCCGACTTGAAATGACAGGCAAACACCTCACATGCTCGCTTCAGCCGGAGACCCACACGCCATGCATGTTGAAAAAGACCTGAGCGGACTTTCGAAAGAAGATATCTACACAGATCTCAAGGATGAGATTCTGTCGGTCGTTTCCGGTGAAACCTATCTGCCCGCTCGCCTCGCGACGGCGGCATGCCTGCTCTCCGAAGCGTTTCAGCCACGCTTTTTCTGGACCGGCTTTTATGTTGTCGATCCGTTAAAACCGGGCGAACTGGTGGTTGGCCCATATTCAGGGACGCTGGGATGCCTGCGCATCCCGTTTGGTCGAGGTGTCTGTGGGGCCTGCGCTGCCAGTGGTGAGACCCAGCTTGTACCGGATGTGCATGCATTCCCGGGCCATATCGCCTGTGACAGCCGATCCAATTCGGAAATCGTCGTGCCGGTGAGAAATGCCGATGGGCAGTTGGTTGCCGTTCTCGATGTGGATTCAACCGAGTTCAATGCCTTCGATGAAACTGATCAAATATGGCTCGAAGCCATTTGCGCCGAGCTGCTGACAGCCTAAGTCAGGCACATCAGCAGCCCTCTATTGACAGAAAGCCCACCATGTTCGCCGTAATCCTGCTTCCCCTTGCCATCGCCGCCATCATCGGCGTGATGTGGCTGGTCAGAGGGAAAGACTGGAAGAAGAAACAGGGTGCATTCCCTCCAAAGCCCGAAGATCACAAGCCGGGCCGCTTCGGCTGAAACCCTCTTCGACAATCGCGCATGGTCTTGGAATATTCTGCGTAATCAGCCATGCTTATGCAGAGGGAGACGCCAATGTCCGATGTTCAGACGCTTGCCAATCTGATTTCCGAGGCCCGGAACATTCTCGTGTTCACGGGGGCGGGCATTTCAACGGAAAGCGGCATCCCGGATTTTCGTAGCCCGGGCGGGGTCTGGTCGAAAATGCAGCCCATCTATTTTCAGGATTTTGTGTCTTCGCGTGAAAAGCGGAAGGAAGCCTGGGAACGCGTCTACAACAGAACGGCAGGCTGGACGGGCGCGGCGCCAAATTCGGGGCACCATGCGATCAAGACACTCACTGACATGGGCAAGGTCAAAATGGTCGTCACGCAGAATGTCGACAATCTGCATCAGGATGCCGGTGTGCCCGATGAGATGGTCGTGGAGATCCATGGCAATGCGTCCTACGCCAAATGTCTCGATTGCGGACAAACCTATTCCTATGAGGGGCTCAAACCACGTTTTGATGCGGGCGAAGACCTGACATGTGAAGTGTGTGAGGGCTTGTTGAAGTCGGCAACAATCTCGTTTGGACAGGCCATGCCCGAAGAGGAAATGATGCTGGCCCAGGCCGGGGCGGAAGCCTGCGATCTATGCATTGCCATCGGCTCGTCTCTGGTCGTTTATCCGGCGGCAAATGTGCCCATTATCGCCAAGCAGACCGGCGCGAAATACGTCATTCTGAACCGCGAACCGACAGAGCAGGACCCGATTGCAGACCTCGTCATCAATGGGGAAATCGGGGCCACCCTTGAAGACGTTCTGCAAAAACTCAGCTGAGTGCAGTCAGGTATGACTATAGAAAAACGCTTTTGATTCAGAATGGTATTTTCAGTCTGACCAATTCGTAATGATTCCGGAACAGCTTTTTTGGAAAGATTGGCGGACTTTTTCGTTGTGTCCTCATCAAGCAAAGCAAAGGAGCTTGTGATGAAGACGCTTATTCTGCCAGCTATTCTGGCAACAGGCCTGGTCGTAGGTTGTACATCGTCAGGCTACACGGAACGAAACGCAGCCGGTGGTGCAGCAGCGGGCGCAGTCGCTGGCGCTGTCATCGGCAACAACACAGGCGACGGTGATGCTGGTACGGGCGCGGCAATCGGCGCGGTACTGGGCGGCGCAGCCGGTGCGGCCAAAGGCTGTTCTGAAGCGGCTGACTGCGACACGCCAGGTGTGGCTGACCAGCCTGACGAACGCGATAGCGACGGCGACGGCTATGTCGATCTCAATGACCGCTATCCATACGACGCTTCGCGGTGGTAGAAGCCGACAAACCGAAATTAAAAAAGGCGGGCCAATTCGAGCCCGCCTTTTTCATGTCAGATGAACCGATCGCTTATGCGAGGTTCTCGATGATGGTGACGTTGGCAACGCCGCCGCCTTCACACATGGTTTGCAGACCATACTTGCCGTTACGGGCTTTCAGAGCGTGAACCAGAGTTGCCATCAGCTTGGTGCCGGAAGCGCCGAGCGGGTGGCCCAGAGCGATTGCGCCGCCATTGACGTTGATCTTCGCTGGGTCAGCGCCGAGATATTTCAGCCATGCGACCGGAACTGGAGCGAACGCTTCGTTCACTTCGTAAAGGTCGATGTCGTCAATCTTCAGACCGGCACGCTTGAGAGCTTTTTCAGACGCGAAGAGTGGCTCTTCGAGCATGATAACCGGGTCACCAGCAGTAACCGTCAGATTGTGGATACGAGCCAGCGGGGTCAGGCCATGCTCTTTCAGAGCCTTCTCGGAAACGACCATGACAGCTGAAGAACCGTCACAGATCTGGCTGGCATTTGCCGCAGACATGACGCCGTCTTCCATGAGGATTTTCAGGTTCGCCATGGCTTCCATGGATGCGTCGTAGCGGATGCCTTCATCCTTGTCGTGCATGACCTTGTTGCCTTCGCCGTCACGACCTTCAATCACGACCAGCTCGTCCTTGAAGGCACCGGCTTTGGTGGCTTCAGCCGCGCGACGGTGGCTCTCAACAGAGTAAGCGTCGAGTTGCTCTTTCGTGTGACCGTGCTTCTTGGCGATCATTTCAGCACCGGCAAACTGGCTGAAGCCGCGAATGCCGTACTTTTCCTTGAGGTTTTTCGGTGTCGGGTCGGTTGGGATGTCCATCACCTTGCCAGCCTGGAAGTTCAGACCCATTGGCGCGCGGGACATGCTTTCAACGCCAGCCGCGATAACGATATCCTGTGTGCCTGACATGACAGCCTGAGCTGCGAACTGGATGGACTGCTGCGAAGAACCGCACTGACGGTCGATTGTCACGGCAGGAACGCTGTCTGGCAGATCAGATGCCATGACGCACGTACGGCCAACCTGACCAGCCTGCTCACCCGCCTGGGTTACGCAACCCATGATGACGTCTTCAACAGCTGCCGGATCTATGCCGGTTTCCTTGACGATTGAGTTCAGAACCTGCGCGCCAAGATTGGCCGGATGCCATTCTGCCAGAGCGCCATTCTTGCGACCGCCAGCGGTCCGTTTTGCGGCGACGATATATGCCTCACCCATGTCTCTCTCCTTCAAAAACAAATCTATTGATTAGTTGACAGCTTCTTCCGACAGTTGCCGCTGGGGTAATCAAGCGACGAGTTGTCCCTTCTATCAGGCTTTTGATTTCAAGCCGAATCCGGCGCCCCGAACGCGTGTTGAACGCGGCGGATATCCGTGAAATCCCGGCCTGGTTTCCGGCTTTCACGTGATCAGTTTTGCGCCGCCCATTGCATTTCCCGTTCAATCGGTCAGAACCTCACCGAAACAGGAAATCGGGAGCGAACTGACATGCAGGATCTGTTGAAAGTCGAAAAGCGGGGCAAGATTGCCATTATCACCATCAATCGTCCGGACCAGCTCAATCCTCTGGGCGCGGCAGGTGATGGCGACGCTTTCGCGGAAGTCACGGCAGAGCTCGCAAAGGATGAGGAGCTTCGTTGCTGTATTCTGACAGGCGCTGGCCGTGCGTTTTCGGCTGGCGGTGACCTCAAAGCGATGCAACAGCGTTCGGGTGCATTCGGTGGCGCGCCGGTGGCGGTGAAGGAAGGCTATACCGGCAATATCCACAAGATCGTCAATTCGCTCTGGAATTTCGAGCTGCCATTGATCGCTGCCGTAAATGGTCATGCGGTCGGGCTCGGATGTGACGTCGCCTGCATGGCTGACATGCGTATCATTGCCGACAATGCCCGCTTTGGTATGTCCTTCCTGCGCATCGGGTTGATCCCGGGTGATGGCGGTTCATGGCTGATGCCGCGTATTGTCGGATTGTCTCGCGCGTCTGAAATGATTTTCACCGGCACAATGTATGACGCCGATACCGCGATTGAGTGGGGCTGGGCGTCTCGCAAAGTCGAAGGCGGCGAGCTGATGGATGCTGCCATGGAGCTGGCTGAAAAAGTTGCGGCCCAGCCACCGCTGGCGCTGCGTGCTGCCAAAATGCTGCTCCGCAAGGCACAGAACGCCGACTATTCTACCATCATGGAAATGTCAGCCGCCCAGCAGGCCATTCTCCATCACACCGACGACCATATGGAAGGTGTGTCTGCGCTTCTGGAAAAGCGAACGCCGAATTTCAAAGGCGAATAGAGCAGGCCAAAACGGCGCGGCATTTGTGCCGCGCCAATTCATGCCGCTCTGGTACTGCTCCGTGCGAATTCGGCGACCCGCTCGATCAGGGTCATACTGGTGAGGTCTGCTTCCCCGGTTACCCGGTCCGGACACCAGCGACGCTGAAACGCGCGGACGACATGAACCGTCGTGTCACCGTAAATGCCGTTCACATCCACGCCGTATCCGATATCGCGAAGACTTGTCTGGAGGCGTTCAACAGCCGGTCCTGATGCACCAATTTCCAGACCTTTGCCCATGAGCTGACCAGTTCCGGCAGGCTCGGGCCAGAATCCGATGCCGTGTTCAGACAGTTTCTGCCAGGGAAAATGCTCGCCAGGGTCATCCTTGCGATCGGGCGCAATGTCGGAATGACCCACAATACGGTGTTGCGGAATGGCGTTACGATCGAGAATATCACGGCACAAAGCGATCACCGCATCAATCTGCGCAGGCGGGTAGGGTGGCAGTTCACCTGATTCGAGCGGGAAGTTATGACCGCCATTTACAATCTCGATTCCGATGGAGCGGGAGTTGAGGTCCTGATCGCCCTGCCATGACGAGACGCCAGCATGCCAGGCGCGCTTCTCTTCCGGCACCAGCTGACAGATCGTGCCGCCTTCTTCGATCATGTAATGGGCCGAGACTTCAGCGTCGGCATCACACATGCGGTCCAGCGCGTCCGCTCCGGTCTCCATACCGGTATAATGCAGCACCAGCATATCAAGACGCTCGCGTCTCTCATTGAAGTTCGGTGATGGCGTTGAGACGAGTTGCATTCAGGATCCGTTGATCAGTTTCTTTCCCAGAACGGCAAGCGGCAATTTCTTGTTCGGACGCAGGGCGATGATCAGAATACCCGTCAGGGATACACCGCCGCCGATGAGGAATTGAGTTGTGAAACGCTCATTGAGCAGAACAACGCCAAGGATGACGCCCCAGACAGGCGTCATGAGCGTGAGTGGCGACAACAACGACACGTCATAGCGCTGCAATAGTCGGTAAAAGCTGCCATGCCCAAAGATAGAAACGCCGACCACAGCAAACACCGTTGCCAGCCATAACGGCCAGCCAGCTGCAAAAAAGGCTTCGGTCTGGCCAACCAGCCCGCCCATATGCTGTTCGAGGAACATCGACCCGATGAACAGTGGCAGAAACGACATCAGCCCCACCCATGCCTGGAGCCGAATGCCTGTCATTGGTGTGATCTGTTTCATCAGGATGGAACCGACCGAGGCTGCCAGTGCGGAGGCGGCGACAAACAGCAGCCCGAAAGAAACACTGAAGCTCTTGGGATCGACTGAAATCAGAACGACGCCCAGAAAGGCCATGGCGATGCCGATTCCGCGTCGCCAGCCGATCTTTTCATGCAGGAAAATCATCGACAGAATGGTGGAGAACGGCACGCCCAATTGTCCCACCACGGCTGAAGCGCTGGCGCTGGCATTCGCGAGGCCATAAAACAGCAGCCCGAAATGCAAAGAGCCCATGCAAAGTGAGATCAGGAATAGTTTGAAAAGCTCATCCGGTCGTCTCTGGAAGAAAATCGGGGTCAGTAGCAGCGCGATCAGGCCGAAGCGCACGCCCGCATAGAAGATCGGGCCGACATCCGTTGTGACGAATATCCAGCGTGAAATAATGATGTTGAGGCCCCAGATCAGGCAAATCAGCGAGAACAAGGCGAAATCTCGAAACGTCATAAGATCAGCCTATCGCGTTTGCCGCGGCGAAAGCACAAGAACTTTTTGCAAAAAGCGTGATCTAGCCTGCTTTCTTCCGGGGAAAATCCTTTTTGTGACTGAGAACTGGCCTATCTCTTAAAGGGTTACGAACAAGCTTTCAGGACTGGATGCCATGAAACAGGCCATTGCGATTCTCGCGTCGATTTTCACACTGGCCGCTTGTGCCGGTAAGCCTGTGCCTGTCGAACCGGTCAGCGATTTCGACGTGCAGGACTATCTTGGGACCTGGTATGAGATCGCCCGGCTTGATCATTCCTTCGAACGTGGGCTGTCGAACGTGACCGCCAATTACAGTTTTCGCGATGACGGCAAGATCAGGGTGATCAATCGCGGCTTTGATGCCGAAAAAGGCTCCTATGATGAGGCCGAAGGGAAAGCCAAATTCGCCGAAGATGAAACCACAGGCGCGCTGAAGGTTTCCTTCTTCGGGCCGTTCTACGGCAATTATATCATCTTCGAGCTGGATCGGCCTGACTATCAATACGCCTTTGTCAGCGGCGGAACGGAGGATTATCTCTGGCTGCTGGCCCGCGACCCGGAGGTGTCCGATGATGTCCGGCAGGCGTTTCTGACCGAGGCAGCAGCTCTGGGTTATGACACAGACGCTCTGATTTGGGTGGATCAGTCCCGATCTATGGACGCGCAGCCCTGAGCCTTACCAGCGTTAGCTGAGGACATCAGTTGCCCGTGTGGTGTTTGTCGCGCTTACGATTGCCAAACAGCATGCGGGTTTCGAGCGTCTTGCGAAGGCCCTTATAGAACGCCTCGAGAAAATCACGGTCGTTCTCATTCGGCCCAGGCGTATAGCTGATACGGTTGCGGATGCGCTCAGCAACCGCGTTCTGAACTTCGTCAGACCCGTTCCGCAGCACGTCTTCAAGCACCTGAAGCTCATGCTCGCCATAGGCTGCAAGCTGGTCTTCGTTGAACCGATAGGTCTCCGCATGGGCCGCACCTTCAAGGGAGATGTCCTCGCCAAGTTCCAGTTTCGGATTTCGGATCACCCAGGTGCCAGCCACAATGTCGCCAGCGCGCAGCTTGTCGCGATTGAAGATGGGCATCAGCACGAACACGCCCAGCCAGAGAATCAGACAAAGCGTCAGCACAGCCGAAAGCTGGCTGTCTCCGGGGCCACCCATCAACACCATGAAGGGCAGAAAGACTTCCAGCTCCCGCATGACATTACGCGCAAAAATGGCGTTTGCCGTAAGCTGGCGCCCGTCCCGGGCCACCACTCTGAGACGCATGATGCGCTTTCCGGGCGTTGCGGCCCGCCGCCCCATTTCGAAGATGGTGAAATAGAAGGCGCGCAAAAAGAAGAAGAACAGCATGAAGAGGATGTTGCCGATATCGCCCCAGCCGGGTGAGCCGGTTGCAATCGCACCAATAATGAACAGGCCGACAATAAGGGTGGCGAGCATGATGGCGGCGTCAATCAACAACGCACCGGCGCGTTCGCTCGCGTCAGCTATCCGCAGCCGAATGGTCGCGCCTTCAGGGGTTACCACTTCGCGCCACATCCGTTCTTCATGGCTCTGCGCGATCTTGATCTTCGATGCTGCCGGGGCGGCTTTGGTGGCTGCGGTCATTTATTCAGCCTCCGCCCGTAAATGTAGAAATAGCTGAGCCATAACATCAGACTGGTGCCGGCAATGGTGTAGCGTATCAGGTCAGAATTGATCAGCTGGCGGCCAAAGCCTTCCAGAAAGGCGGCGGTCAGCATCATCAACAGAACGCCCATGCCGATTGTACCAGCCTGCTTTCCGGCCTCGGCGATTGCATCAATCCGCCTGCGGTCACCCGGAAAGGCCAGCGTGCCGCCGATGAGGAAGCCCGCAGCGCCTGCGAGGATAATGGCAAAAAGCTCGGTCACTCCATGAATCAACAACCAGCCTCCGAGCTCGAATCCCAGACCACGGCTGGCGAAGAGCGCGAAGAAAGCACCCAGCGTGAAGCCGTTATAGATCAGCAGGATGGCCGTGGGGATTCCCAGCGCGAATCCGAGGGCGAACGCCAGGAGCGAGACCATGGAATTGTTCTGAAACAGAAAGGCAGCAAACACGGACAGCGAATTTTCGAGATCTGCCTCGTCTGTATAAAGGGTTGATCGCAGATATTCCGTGGTCGCGTCCGGATTCCGCTGATCTGCGAAACCGCCATTCAGCGCCCAGAACCACTCCATGTCGTTCATCGTCATGAGATAGGCAATCAGACCCGCGCCGAAGAAGCAGGCAGCAGACAAAAGCGTTGCCCAGCCTGCCTTGGCAACGGCTGACGGCCAGTCATGAGTGAAGAAGGTCCCGACGCGTTTCCAGAAACTGGTTCGAGGCCCATACATGAAAAGGTATGCGCGTGTGCAAAGCGTTTCCAGATAGTCGGTCAGGTTTCGGTCAAGCGAGATCGCCCGCGCTGTTGAAAGTGAGGAGACGGCAGACCGGTAGAGTTTCGGCAGCTCAAGCATTTCTTCCTGACTGAGCGCCGAGACCCCTGATTTCTGAATACGTTCCAGCAGACCCTCCAGCGCACGCCATTCGGCTTCGCGTTCGGACCGGAAACGATAGCTTTTGAGTTCTGCTTCGGCCGACATTCAGATCCGCTCCTGCCGTGTAAGAGTGAGGTACCGGGACAATAATTCGCTGGAAAAGCTTTCTGCAGGCGCTTCGAGCACTTCGATCCCCAGACGTTCGAGACGTTTTTGAACCGTTCGTCTTTCCTGAAGCAGTCCATCCGCGATCACGGCGCGTGTGACGTCTGAAGGTGTTTGCGGGTCGCTGGCCATCACGCGGTGCAGGTCTTCATCGCGAAAGACGGCGAACAGTACCAGGTGGCGCTTGGCGAGGCGCGCAGCATTTTCGATCATCAGCTCCGCCTGAATGGTATCCACGAAATCGGTGAACAGGACGATGAGCGAGCGGCGACTCAGACTGGCTGAAAGGCGCGTCAGACCGAGCGTGTAGTTCGCGTCCAGTGTGGAATAATCAAGCCGGGCCATTTCCGACTGCAGTTTCGCAAAACCCGTCTGGCCCCGCACCAGCCCCGTCAGAACTCTTGGCTGCGCATCAAATCCGTAAACGCCAACGCGGTCTCCGCCGCGCAGGCTGGCATATGCCAGCAACAGGCTGGCATGCACCGCATGATCCAGTCGGGAAATCCCGGAAATGGGTTCACACATCAACCGACCGGTATCGAAAGCCAGCACGATGTTGTGATTGCGTTCGGTCCGGAATTCCTTGGCCATCAGCGTTCTGTGGCGCGCTGAGGCTTTCCAGTCGAGGCTGCGGCGATCCATGCCGGGCATGAATTCCCGTAGCGCGTCGAACTCTGACCCGTCGCCCTTGTCGAGCTGTGATTTCATGCCGAATTCCGCTTCGCGGTTGATCAGCCGGATGGCATCGGCCTGCAGGGTGCGAATATCCGGATTGATGGGGCGGCGGATATCCAGTGGCATGCGGACCTGCTTCAGCACCAGCCCAAGCGGACCACTCCATCGCAGCCAGACGGCATGGATTTCGGCTTCGCCGCGCCGCTCCATCAGCATACTGAAAGTGTGCTTGCCCGACGCGGCCAGCGGGCCGACCTCGATATCATCGATCAGATCATTGGTTTCAAGTTTTACGTCGACCCGGGCGGGACGCGAGCGGCCAGAATTGTGCACCGTCAGCGTTAGTGGGTTATCGGGGCCTACAAAATAGATCGGCGCCGCATCTACATTGATTTCCATCCCCCTCGCGCGTGCGCTCAGCAAAGCATCGACGAAAATCGCCATCAGCACCGCCGTTATCCCGGCAAACGCCAGAACCCAGAGTGTTGGCACCAGAGCCGCAATGGCCAGAGCCAGCGGAATGCCAAGCGCCATCAGGGCGATCGCCAGACGGGAAGGGGTGATAACCGGCATGTTTACCGCGGCGCTTCCGTTTGCTGAATGATATCTGAAATAATGGTTTCCGCGCTGCGGCCTTCGATCTCGGCAGATGCAGACAACACCACGCGGTGACGCATGGCGGGCAGGGCCAGCGCCTTCACATCATCAGGGATCACATAGTCACGCCCGCGAAGACCTGCGCGCGCTCTTGAGGCAATCGCCAGATTCACACCGGCACGTGGAGACACACCAACCGTCAGCGCAGGTGTTTCCCGCGTCGCGCGGACAAGGCGGGTGATATAGCCGATCACTTCATCTGTCAGCTTGATCGATAATACTGTCTGGGTCGCCGTCTTCAGGCCATCTGAAGACATGATCGACTGAATGCCGAGATCCTTGACGCTCGGCATTCCAACGCCTTTTGCATGTGCCTCAATGATTTTCTGCTCATCCGCTTCCGATGGGTATGCCATGAGGTGCTTGAACAGAAAGCGGTCGAGTTGTGCTTCAGGCAGGGGGTAGGTGCCTTGCTGTTCAATCGGGTTCTGCGTTGCAACCACCATGAAGTGATCGCCCAGAGGATAGGTTTCGCCATCGATCGTGACGCGTCGTTCCTGCATGGCTTCAAGCAGCGCCGCCTGGGTCTTTGGCGGCGTCCGGTTGATCTCGTCAGCCAGAAGCATGTCGGTAAAGATCGGTCCACGCGTCAGCGAAAATGTGTTGGTCTGGAAGTTGAACAGGTTTGTGCCCAGAACGTCGCCCGGCATCAGGTCAGGCGTGAACTGAATGCGTCCGAAATCGAGATCGAGACATGCTGCGAAACACTGCGCCAGAAACGTCTTCGCTGTACCTGGTGGGCCTTCCAGCAATACGTGTCCCTTGGAGAACAAAGCGATCAGCATCAGATCGACGGCATCTTCCTGCCCGACAACGCCGCGACCGATTTCCTCGCTCAGTCGTTTGCCGAGCCCTTGCAACTCATTGACGTCCATGACTGATGTCCTTTTTCCATTTTTGGTATTTCTGCGCAAAACTCACTAGCTGGCCCGGTGTTTTGACGGTCGAGGCCGAGGGCCGCTTTGAGCTTTGCCCGGATGACTTGTCCTGACGGCCCTCGGCCTGTGCCAGTACATGCTGGCGTTGAGCCCGCGTGAGATCGTCTGGATATCCCAGTTCACTGGCAGCCAGTCGTTCAGCGAGGTCTTCATATTCATCGGCCAGGAGCGCTTCGCGATCGGTTTGGGCAAACAGGCCAGCCGTGCTGTCAATCAGCGTCAGACGTCCGGTCTGAAACATTGGTTCCGGAGACGGCGATTTTCCAAAGCGCACGAACGCCGCCCAGCCCAGTAGCCCGGCTGCAGCGAAGGCAAACAGCGTTGCCCCCAGCAAGGGCGGCTCAAACAGCAAACGCAGCAGATTTCGTGTTCGCTCGAAGCCATGCAGGGTGGTGTCGAAAACCAGAAGCAGATCGGTATCGGTGAAATCACTGCCTTCTCTCAGCATCAGGTCGAACATGTCCAGCATGAGGGTCGTGTTGTCGAGAGAGCTAAGCCCGTGCGTGTTCATCAATTCCGGATCGGCCAGAATATAAATTCTGGTGCCCTCAAGATGACCGAAGATCGTCCCTTCCTCGACGCTGATAATGGGTCTGACCGGACCGCTGGTGATCAGCTGTGTACGGTCTGTGAAACGCGCAGACCGTGTCTCGCCTTCAAAACGAACATCCTCAACAGCATTGATGCGGCGCATGCCGAGGGCGTCGTCAAACGGCTGTAGAAGTTCGGTTACGCTCTGAAGGCTCAGCTCGCCGACGCGTGCCTGATGTTTCCGGTTTTGAAAGCTCACACGTCCCCAGCGCTTTGGCAGAACCACAAGAATCGGGTCGTAGCGGTCGAGCTCCACCTCTTTCAATTCTTCCAGATCCCGCGAATTGGCTGGTGTCACGACCAGCAGACCATAGGCATCAGGATCTGTCAGTATTGCCGGATCGCGGCTGATATCGACGTTGAATCCGGTCCGCTCGAGCAATTCAACGGCAAAATTATAGCCCAGCGCAGATTTGGAATAGGCGTGCGGCCCGGCAATATCCTTGTCTTCGAGATCAGGCGCGAAGGCGGACAGTACAATCAGCGCGGAAAAGCTGATCACGCCAATCAGAACGGCCAGCAACGCGGCCTTCCAGGAAAAGAGCGGCTGAGAGTCACGCCTTGCGGTGGTCATGCCGGCTCCCGCGCAAAGGCAAAGGTTTCATAGTCGGCGCGGGCCCGGTCATAATCTGGCTTTGCGACAGCTTCGCCTGCAAAAACATTGATCTCGACCGTATGAATGATCTGATGCAGTGCTGAACGTGACGTATCGGGCATTTGTCCCATCTGGCCGATTTCGCGCGCCGTCAGAGAAATGCCGATCTTCTGGTGAATACGTTCCTGCATGTCCTGGATTGAGGAATGCAGCAACAACCGGATCGCCCGGTCGAAATGGCCCTGCGCCGCCAGATTGTCTGCCTCCTGCAAAAGATTGCGCGCGAAGGCTTCGTCAGGGCGGACATCAACCTGACTGATATCCTTATCGCCACGGCGCTGAGTGACCAGCGCCTTCATCTGCTCCCGGCGATCATAAAGGGCGCGTGCGATGCTGAAGATGATATAGCCGGCCACCCCGATCGCTGCGGTCACCAGCAGGATTTTGAGAAGAGGTGCCAGGGCAACAAACACGTCGGCAATGACCTGCATCAACTGATAAAACCACCCAGAATCCGGGGAGTCCGGCAGGGGTTTTTCAACCGGCAAATCCTGCTGAAAGGAAGGATCTGCGCCCAGCCGCCGATGGGCTGCCTGAATGTCTTCGCGAGATGCGTCCATATGAGTGTGTCCCCTCAGACATTATCGAGCCTGAAGAATCAAAAAAAGCAACCTTTTGCATTTGGTTCTGCGATGAAATTTGGCTGCGAGCTCTGGTTGAACGCATGTCCGGTCAATAAAAAAGGCCGCCCGGCGGCGACCTTCTGTATTCGGCAAGATGGCGTTCAGCTCGCCTTGGTGACGAATCCGTCAATGCCATAGGATTTCAGCACGTTCAGCGTGGACTGTGCTTCGTTCCGGATTGACCAGCCGCCAAGGTAAACCCGGTAAAGCGGTTTGCCATTCTTGCGACCTTCAACAATGTCGGCGTCGTCATATACCGAAACACGCTCCATCATACGCGCTGCATTAGCGTAGGAGCTGAACGCGCCGACCTGAATGACATAGGTCATCGCATTATAGGCGGGCGCTGGCGTATAGGCCGGGGCCTGATAGTCTGACGCGCTGTATGATGGCGCAGCTGATTGCCAGCTCTGCTCGACAGGCTCTGCCGGGGGCAGAGGCATTGGCTCAAAGAGTGGCGGCGAGGATTGAGCTGTCTGACGCGCAGGTACGCGGGCAGGCAGTTCGCTGCTATAGCCGAAATCATTCATCATTCGCTGTGCGTCAGTCTGGCTGATGGCTGATTCAAATTTCGAAAAAGCCATAGGACGATCTTCTGTGACGCGGCGCACTTGTCCATCGCTGGAATAGACAACGTCCGGGCGATCCGGATAGCGGTATTCGATTCGTGTGTTCGCTGCCTGGGAAGCAGGGGCGGCAATCGCCATAACCGCGACGGCGGCGAGGATGGTTTTTGGGTCTGGTCCCATGGTGACGCTCCTTGTCGGTCGGGTAATCTCACCAGTTAACATTCATTGGCCAGGCCAATTCTGCTGTTTCAACAACACCATACCGCGTAATGGTTAATAGCCCGACTGACCGAATTTACCGAATTCCTGCAAAATTCGCATGAAATTCTCCCGACACTGGAAACGATAAATTTGTCATAAGTCTGTCCCGATCTCCGGGAAATCCGCCGAAAAGGATTGCATGACGGGGCCGAACATTGCAGCCATGGCACAGCGTGAAGGCTTTAGCTGTTGAATTTCAGTTTTGTTGCAAATCTTTCACATAGATGAGCTACCCGTGCGTTCACCGCGTCGTAACCGTTTGAGGCCAATTCATGTCTGTTGCTGGTATTGAAATCTGGGCCGTGATTGGCTTCCTGTTTGCAGCTTATGCTGTTGTGGGCAATGACGCACTTCAGACACTTGGTACCTTCATCAATTCAAACAAACGTCTGCACTGGACGGTGCTGTTCGGGTTCGCGGCGCTGATCCTCGTTGTCACCTTTGCCTATGGCTGGGTGGTGAATGGCGGGGACCCCTCCTACAATCGTCTCTCCAACACGACGAAATACCCGGTCATTGCGGTCCAGTGGTATCATGTGTTGCCGCCTCTGGTGCTGCTGATCATTACGCGCCTCGGTATTCCGGTATCGACATCCTTCATGGTCCTGACGATTTTCGCCTCCGTGGGCGGGCTCGGTTCCATGATCGAAAAGTCGCTTTTTGGTTACGGCCTGGCATTTCTGACCGGCCTTCTTGTCTACTTCGTCGTCAGTCAGACGCTTGAAAAACGCTTCGAAGAAACGCCGGTTGGGACGAATGTTCCCAGAGGGATGATTTTCATAGTCGGGGCGGGCTTTCTGTTCGTCTCGAATTTCCTGATCTCGCTCAGCGAGGCCGCCGATGGCGTCGGCATCGGCCAGGTGTTCATGCATACCATTCAAAGCCCGATTCTGCTTTCACTGATCGGTCTCGTCATTGTCGCAGAGATTGTGGCCAACTGGCAGGCCGGAATGGATCGCGTTCGCTACTGGGTGGCGGCCCAATGGCTGACCACAGGGTATCTCTGGGCTGTCTGGCTGATCCAGGATTTCGCCAACATTTTCGTATTCCTGCCCCGTGAGCTGACGGCGGTTCAGGGCTTTCTGGCCATGGCCGCCATTATGGTGCTGCTGGGCTATACTTTCTGGAACCAGGGTGGTCCGGTTCAGCGTATCCTCAAGTCAAAGTCTAATGTCACGGACATCCGGTCCGCCACCATTATCGACTTCCTCTACGCGTCTCTGTTGTTTTTCTTCAAGGAATTGAACGACCTTCCGATGAGCACAACCTGGGTGTTCCTCGGTCTGATCGCGGGTCGGGAATATGCCTTTGCTGTCATGCGCAAGGTGGTGACCTATGGCGCGACTGTGCTCGACACCTTCTCTGACCTTGGCAAAGCTTTTATCGGCCTCGTCATCTCTATCGACCTGGCCGTGGGTTTGCCGCTCATGTCGCGGATCGCACTCGGTGAAGACGTTGATATCAGCAGTGTCTTCTCGACCGATTTTTTCCGTTATTTTGTGATCGCCGCCAATTTGCTGCTTGTCGTGACGCTGTGGTTCCTCATGCGGAAGGACAAACCTTCCACGGCCGTGTTCGGTGCAACCATGGCTGCCGCTGCCGCCGCCTTCTTTGCGACTGTCAATCAGCTCTGATTGAGGTCATCGGCCCAGGCCGGCGAACCGCCGGACAGATGTCAGGATTGCCGTTCAGGAATGGCTTGCTGCCAGACGCAGGGATCTGAGAAAACGCTTGCCAGCCTGCATGTCTTCATCGGGCATGGCCTGTTCGATCTCCAGCTGCGCGGCTTCCCATCTGGCTTCGGCTTCTTTCAGCTTTTCAAGGCCCATATCGGTGAGTTTCAGGACGATCGCCCGTCCTTTTTCGCTTCGCTCGCGGGTCACATAGCCAGCCTCGAACAAGGGGCGGAAGTTTCGGGACAGCGTTGATCGGTCAATACACAGCAGATCGCCCAGCGCGGCCATGGATGGAAATTCCTTGAGACTTATGGCGACCAGAAGGGAAAACTGATTGTTCGTCAGGCCCGTATCGCGCAGGGCTTCATCATAATGACGTGCCACGGCGCGCGCCGTCATCATGGTGCGGATGGCGATGCAGCGCTTGGGTATATTTTCGAAACTATCAGAAACGTCAGTAGACATAGTCTGGATATACCCTCGGGGGCGGGAAAAACAAGTTCGTGGCCAACTGTCGATTTAAGGATTATGAGAGGGCTGGATCAGATGGCCGGGCGGTCGCTGGTGCAGCTTGGCTGCACTGGAGGAAAGTCCGGGCTCCATGAGGACAGGACGGCGGGTAACGCCCGCCCGGCGCGAGTCGAGGGAAAGTGCCACAGAAAGCAAACCGCCCCGGATCTGATCCGGGGTAAGGGTGAAAGGGTGCGGTAAGAGCGCACCGCGGAGCTGGCAACAGGTCTGGCAAGGTAAACCCCGTCCGGAGCAAGACCAAATAGGGGAAGCGTTCGACGTGTCTTCGCGTTGCTTCCCGGGTCGGTCGCGTGAGGTGGTGAGCGATCATCATCCCAGAGGAATGGCTGCCAAGCCGCGCGAGCGGTGAACAGAACCCGGCTTACAGGCCATCTGATCCGTATTTTCCGGTCGGACACTGAATTTTTACGCCCGGCAACGGAAACTGGCATCAGGCGTGAACTGAAACGATAATTCTCTGCAATTTTTTTACACCTTTGTTAACCAACTGGGGAAAACACTGGTGTGACGGCGGTTTGCCATAAATCTGGTTGGGTCAGCATGGGCGGCTACCAGATGTTGTGAACGTTTCGGAGCCGAAATTTAAGCGTCCAGTGCCCTTGCGTTACCCGTATCCGTATTTGTTCGCTTTGTATTCCGTAAATGTTCTTGTGTAAAAATTAACGCCCCAAATGTGCCCATTGTTGCCCATTCTTCCCCATGGTATCCCAAAGTTCGTGTTGAGTTTCCCATTTCGGGTTTGGGCTTTGGCAGTGGGTTGGGCATGTATCTGTCGACCTTTGACGCAAGTATTGATGCGCGCGGACGAGTGCTCGTTCCGTCCAGCTTCCGCTCGACTCTTGGGAATACTCAGAAGTTTTTTCTCTATCCGTCTGCTGATGGCGGCGGATATCTTGAAGGTGGCGGCCAGGACCTCATGGATGAATACGTCCAGATCCTTAAAAATCTCCCGCCGACGGCTCGCGACCGTCGTGCCTTCGTGATGGCAATTTTTTCCAAGGGCGGTGAAGTGCCCATGGATCAGGCGGGCCGCGCCTCCATTCCTGAAAAGCTGCTCGCCACGGCGGGCATTGAAAAAGAGCTGCTGTTCGTGGGCGCGATGGATCGCTTTCAGATCTGGAACCCTGACCGGTATGCTGCTTATGAAGCTGAAATGAGCGACTATGCTGAAGCCAATCAGGACGCGCTCCACCAGCCATTCTACGAGACAAAGGGCAGATCGGGCCCGGGAGGTGAGCTGTGAGCCACATTCCCGTGATGCTGGATTATGTCGTAGAGCACCTTGCGCCGAAGGATGGTGAGATTCTCATGGATGGCACATTCGGCGGGGGAGGCTACACGCGGGCGCTTCTGGCGGCCTCGAAGTGTCGCGTCATCGCTGTCGATCGTGACCCCGATGCAAAGGCTCGTGCGGTTGATATTGAAACAGCCGATGGTGCGCGGTTCGCCCTGCTTGAAGGCCGGTTTGGTGATGCCGAAGATCTGCTGGCTGCCGAAGGCGTTACCAGCCTGGATGGCTTTGTGCTCGATCTGGGCGTATCCTCTTTCCAGCTTGACGAAGGAGAGCGCGGCTTCTCTTTCATGCGCGAGGGCCCGCTCGACATGCGCATGGCCAAATCGGGCCCGACCGCGGCGGATGTCGTCAATCAGGCCGATGAGGGTGTGCTGGCTGACATTATCTTTCAGCTTGGTGAGGAGCGCGATTCTCGCCGTATCGCCCGACGCATTGTTGCGGCCCGCTCAGAAACGGCCTTCCGCACTACACTCCAGCTGGCTGAAACGGTCGAAGCCGCGGTTGGCGGACGCAAAGGCAAGCGCACTCACCCGGCGACCAAGACGTTTCAGGCGCTGCGCATGTATGTGAATGATGAGCTTGGTGAGCTGGCGCGCGCGCTTGTGGCGGCCGAGCGCCTTCTCGGTGAGGGCGGGCGACTGGTTGTTGTGACCTTCCACTCTCTTGAAGACCGGATGGTCAAGCAATTCCTTGCTGAGCGGTCAGGCAAAACCGGGGGTGGGTCGCGTTTCATGCCCGAAGCCCCGGCTGATGAGCCTGCGCCGAGTTTCGCATCCGTTCGCAAGGTGTCAGCCCCTGACAGTGTAGAAGTGGCCGCGAATGCGCGGGCGCGCTCCTCACGCTTGCGGTCGGCGGTGCGAACCGAGGCGCCTTCCTGGACCAGCGCAGTTGAGCTGCCTTCCAATCTTCCAGACCTTGATGAGGTGGTGTGATGAGTCGGTTCGTCTACTTCTTCGGGATCCTTCTTGCTGCATTCCTGGCGCTCGGCATGTTTCAGGCCAAGACTGGCGCTGGCGAGAGCGCAGAGACAATTCGCAAGCTGGAAAAGAAAATTGCTGACCTCGAAAAGGAAATCACCGTGCTCGAGAAAGAGCATGACGTGCTGTCCGGTCAGGACCGTATCGCCAGGCTGGCCGCAGAACGTCTCGGCATGGGGCCTGCGCGGTCCTACCAGATGGTCGATATTTCCAATGCCCCGGAAAAATTTGGGCCTCTTGTGGATCATGAGGTGGCCGAATGAAGGAGGAGCTTCTCGAGGGCGAACGCCATTCTCCGCTGCGTGCGCGGCTTGTGGCGGGTGTGCTCTGCCTGGGGTTTTGTGCGGTTGCCGTGAAAGGTGCATTGGTCTCCATTGGCGGGGTCGATGTGATGGCGGCGTCATACTCTGCCGGTGACGATGCCGCCCAGAAAATGCGCGCTGATATTCTCGACCGGAATGGTGAACGCCTGGCGACCTCGGTGCCTGTCTATTCGCTGTACGCTGATCCGAGTGCGGTCTGGGATGCAGGTGATATTGCCGACAAACTTCTGACGGTGTTTCCTGACCTTGATCGCGATACGATTGAGGCACGCCTGTCCGATCCGAACCGCAAATTTGTCTGGCTCAAGCGGGAGATCACGCCTGTTCAGCGTCAGGCCGTGTTCGAGCTTGGGCTGGAGGGCATCCATTTTCAGGAAGAGGCACGGCGCTTTTATCCGCAAAAATCACTGGCCGCTCATGTGGTTGGCTATACCGATGTAGACGGGCTAGGTCTTGCCGGGATTGAGTACGCGCTGGATGACCGGCTGGCATCTTCCATGGAGCCGGTCCGGCTGACCATTGATCTGTCTGTCCAGTATTCGCTCGAAGCAGAACTCTCCAGCATGGCGGCGGCTTCAAACGCCAAAGGCGGGGCAGGTGTCGTGATCGACGGCGCGAGCGGTGAAGTGCTCGCCATGGCCAGCTGGCCGACCTACGATCCGAACCGTCGGCAGGATTTTGGCGTCGAGGCCCTGCGTGACCGGGCGGCGGGTTCCGTCTTTGAGCTGGGCTCCGTGTTCAAGCCGCTGACGGTTGCCGCAGGCCTCGATTATGGTCTGCTGACGCCACGCGAAACCTTCAACGTGTCGAAGCCCATAACTGTGGGCGTTGAGACCATTCATGATGATCACCCCATTCCGGGTGGTCACGCCATCACACCAACAACAATTGTCGCGCAGTCTTCGAATATCGGCACGGTGCAAATCGGCATGCGCCTGGGCGTCGATCGTCACAAGCGGTTCCTCGAAACGCTGGGCCTTTTTGATCGTGCGCCGGTAGAGCTTGGCAGCAGTGAAAAACCGCTCCTGCCGGAGGACTGGTCACCAATTACCCAGGCAACCGTCAGCTTCGGACACGGCATTTCCGTGTCGCCCGTGGCGTTCGCTGCGGCTTTCTCGGCGTTTGCCAATGATGGAACATATATCCCGCCAACGCTTGTTCTGGATCAGGACCCGCTGGCTGAGCCACGTGAACCCCGACGGGTCATGTCATCGCCAACCGCGCTTGTGGTGACTGAGATGATGCGGACAGCCGTGATGGACGGCACCGGGCGTCGCGCTGACATTCCCGGCTACCGCGTTGCGGGCAAAACCGGTACGGCGGAAAAGGCCATCAATGGCGTTTACCACAAAGACCGGAACATCAATTCCTTCGCGGCTGTCTTTCCCGCGGATGATCCGAAATACACCGTTCTGATCGTGCTGGACGAGCCAACCGGCGCCACAGGACGCGCCGAAAGTGCGGCCTTTAATTCTGCGCCCGCGGCAGGGCGGGTGGTCGAACGAATCGCACCCATCCTCGATGTCATGCCATATTTTGAGGATATCGATCCGGACGGACTTCAGGTCCGAACGGTATCTGACAGGAGGGCATTGTGAAACTGAGCGATTTGTTTGAGGGCCAGAACGTCTCTCAGGACATGGAAATTCGCGGCATCACGTCGGATTCCCGACAGGTGTCGCCCGGGTTCGTGTTCGCGGCACTTAAAGGCGTGGCGCATGATGGTCATGATTTTATCCCGCAGGCCCTGGATGCAGGTGCTGTCGCTGTGCTGGCCGAGCGCGAGGTCGATACGGGCGACTCCGTTCTGATCATTGATGAGGAGCCGCGCCGGGCGCTCGCCCTGGCCGCTGCAAAATTTTATCATGGTCAGCCCGCCTCAATCATTGCTGTGACGGGTACGAATGGCAAAAGCTCGACGGTTGATTTTCTAAGGCAGATCTGGACGCATCTTGGATTGCGCGCCGCCAGCATGGGGACGCTTGGCGCTATCGGTCCTGATGGCAAGCTGGATCTGGGGCACACTACGCCTGACCCGGTCGCCATTCATCGCACGCTCAGCGAGCTTCACAGAACTGGTGTGACTCACGTCGCGATGGAGGCCTCCTCGCACGGTCTTGCCCAGTACCGGCTCGATGGTGTCGACCTGTCTGGCGTTGCTTTTACCAATCTTACCCAGGATCACCTCGATTATCACGCTGACTTCGACGAATACCGGTCAGCGAAGCTTCGTCTCATCAGGGAGCTGACATCCCCTGGAACGCTTGCGGTGATCAGTGCAGACAGTTCCGAGACCGATGTGTTTGAGGGCGCTGCCGGAGACGCTGGCCTGCGCTCGCTGTCTGTCGGCTGGCGCGGACGGGACCTGAAAATCCGGGAATTGTCTCCGCGTGCGACGGGCCAGTCCATCGACCTTCTCTACAAAGACAAGGCGTATGATATCAATCTGCCTCTGATTGGCGAGTTTCAGGCGTTGAATGCTCTGGTTGCCGCCGGGCTCGCCATTGGCCTGGGCGCCAAGGCGCAGGACGTCTTTACGGCCATGGAAAGCCTGCAGACCGTCAAGGGGCGGCTTGAGTTCGTCGGTGAGACAAATGACGGCGCGGCGGTTTTCGTTGACTACGCGCACACTCCGGACGGGCTGGATGTTCTGCTGCGAGCGGCTCGGCCGCATACGGCAGGACAGCTGACGGTCGTGTTCGGCTGCGGTGGGGATCGCGATCCTTACAAGCGCCCCATGATGGGCGATGTTGCCCATAAGCTGGCTGATCGTATCATCGTGACGGACGACAATCCACGCTCGGAAGACCCGGCCAGCATCCGCGCGGCAATCCTGGCCAGCTGTCCTGACGCAGAAGAGATCGGCGACCGCCATCAGGCCATCGAGACTGCCATTGCTGGTCTGAAGCGTGGCGATACGCTTCTGATCGCCGGAAAGGGCCATGAGACCGGGCAGATCATTGGCGCGAAAGTCGTACCATTCTCCGATCAGGACAGTGCGAAGCGCGCCCTGGAGGCCGTATCATGACGTCAGCCCCCCTTTGGACATCAGATGATGCAGCGCGCGCCACCAATGGTCAGGTGGACCAGGCATGGCGGGCCAACGGCATCTCGATTGATACGCGCAGTCTTCAGCCGGGCGATCTGTTTGTGGCCCTCAAAGATGCGCGTGACGGCCATGATTTTGTGGCGAGCGCGTTTGAGGCGGGCGCTTCAGCCTGCCTCGTGTCGCAGGACGTTTCCGGCAGTCCCGTGCTTAAGGTTGATGACACGCTTTCTGCATTGGAAAAGCTCGGCATTGCCGCGCGTCAGCGGACGGACGCGTATTGCTGCGCCATCACCGGATCGGTTGGTAAAACCAGCGTGAAGGAAATGGTTGCGCAAATTTTCCGTGCTGCGGGCGCTGCGCACTGGTCAGTCAAATCCTTCAACAATCACTGGGGCGTGCCGCTCACCCTTGCGCGGATGCCAGCATCGACTGAACGCGCTGTTTTCGAAATTGGCATGAACACGCCGGGCGAAATCGAGCCGCGCTCGAAAATGGTTCGCCCACATGCAGCCCTAATCACAAAGATTGCGGCAGCGCATCTGGAGGGCATGGGAACGGAAGAAGCCGTCGCGCTGGAAAAATCTGCGATTTTCGCAGGCCTAGAGCCGGGGGGCACTGTTATCCTTCCGGCTAATGACCGCTTCCTCGACTTTCTGAAAGATCGTGCCCGCGAATACGCCCCCGATGCCCCTGTTCAGACATTTGGCGCGCCGGGTAGCGACGCCTTTGTCATTTCGTCTGAGAGTGATGGCGTCTCGACTACATTTCGGTTGTCGCTCTGTGGCAGCGAAGTCTCAGTGACGATTGACGCAGTTGGTGAGCATTGGGGACACAATATCGCGGCGGCCCTGCTGCTGGCGCTTGCCTCCGGTCTCTCCGCTGACCAGGCTGCCAACGCTCTAAATGGCTATGCGCCACCGGAAGGACGCGGAAAGGCGGAATGGCTGACGTTGGCCGATGGTGGTCGCGCTTTGCTCGTTGATGATGCCTATAACGCCAATCCCGAAAGCATGCGCGCGGCACTTGGCAGCTTTAGCCAGAGGCCTGCCTCGCGCCATCTGATCGCGCTGGGTGAAATGAAGGAGCTGGGCAAGGATGCAGACGCGCTGCACCTCGATCTGGTGCCACATATTTTGTCCTGTAAGCCGGCTATCGTCTTTCTTGCGGGCGAAGGATTTCGGGCTGCATCTGAGGCGGTGAAAGGCAAGACCGAATCTGTCTGGGCACCCACAGCGCGCGAGCTGCAGGAAACAGTTAATAAATCGTTAATTAATGGCGACGCGCTCTTGATCAAAGGGTCGAATGCATCCGGAATGCGCGTACTGGCTGAAGCGCTTCGAAAGTGGAGCGAGGCACATATTGTGTCAGATAATGGTGAAGGGGTCGTAGATGCTGTTTGATCTGCTTGCGTCACTCTCTGAACAGTTCACTGCGTTCAATCTGTTGAACTACACGACCTTCCGCGCGGGGCTCGCCTTCGCAACGGCGTTTATTCTGTGTCTGATCGTTGGTGCGCCGATGATTGACTGGCTGCGCAAGCGTCAGAAAAAAGGCCAGCCCATCCGCGAAGATGGCCCGGAAAGCCATTTGCTCACCAAAAAGGGTACGCCCACCATGGGCGGCTTTCTGATCCTTCTCGGCATTGCCGTTGGCACACTGCTCTGGGCTGATCTTGGCAATGACTATGTCTGGATCGTGCTGTTCGTCACGGTCGGCTATGGCCTGATTGGATTTCTGGACGATTTCACAAAAGTCACCAAGGGCCATGCGGGTGGATTGTCGGGCAAATCACGCCTGGCCGCCGAATTTGTCATCGCGATCGTGGCCGTGGTGTGGGTTGCGCGCTATGCGCCGATCGCTGTGGCTGAAGCGGCGCTCGACCGGGAAGCGGCCGGGCTTGTGCCTGTGGTGATCCCTGAAAATTTCGAAACGACGCTCGCCATTCCATTCTTCAAGGATGTGCTGATCAATCTGACCATCTTTGGTTTCGCCGCTTTTGGTTCCCTGATCATTGTCAGTGCAGCCAACTCGGTGAACCTCACAGATGGTCTTGATGGCCTGGCCATCGTGCCGGTCATGATCGCGGGCGGAACGTTCGCCATCATCGCTTATATCTGTGGAACGCCTCGCTATGCCGAGTATCTTCTGCTGATCCATACACCGGGCACCAGCGAGCTCGGCGTCCTTTTTGCGTCACTGTTCGGCGCAGGTCTTGGCTTTCTCTGGTACAACGCACCACCGGCCAAGGTTTTCATGGGCGACACCGGGTCGCTCGCACTGGGCGGGACCGTTGGGTCAACGGCTGTCTGCACCAAGCACGAGCTCGTTCTGGCCATTGTCGGTGGCATCTTCGTGCTGGAAGCCGTCTCCGTCATCGTGCAGGTCACCAGCTTCAAGCTGACCGGTAAGCGCGTCTTCCGCATGGCACCGATCCACCACCATTTCGAGAAAATGGGATGGGCGGAGCCAACCGTCGTGATCCGTTTCTGGATTATCTCCGTCGTCCTGGCCCTGATCGGCCTTGCAACTCTGAAGCTGAGGTAACCGACCCGTGATCCCCATCAAGGAATTTGCAGGTCAGTATGTGGCTGTGTTCGGTCTGGGGCGCACAGGCCTCGCGACTGTGCGCGCGCTGCAGGCTGGCGGTGCGAAGGTCCATGCCTGGGATGACAATGAGTCGGCGCGCCATCATGCTATTGAGCAGGGGATCGACCTTACCGACATCAACAAGCGCGACTGGCAGCAATACTCTGCCCTGATCCTGTCACCCGGCGTGCCCTATAAGCATCCTGAGCCGCACCGCGTGGTCAAGCTGGCCAACATGGTGGGTGTTGAAGTGATCGGCGACATGGAATTGTTCGCCCGCGCGGTAAATGCTCTGCCCGAGCATTCTCGCCCGCGTATTGTCGGCGTGACCGGCACAAACGGCAAATCCACCACCACGTCTCTCATCGGGCACGTGCTTAAAAAGGCGGGCAAAGATGTCCGCGTCGGTGGAAATATCGGTGTGGGCGTACTCGACATGGCACCACTCCATGCCAATGCTGTCTATGTGCTGGAGCTGTCATCCTATCAGCTGGATCTGGTGGAAAGCCTGAAGTGCGATGTGTCGGTTTTGCTGAATATCACGCCTGACCATCTCGAACGTCATGGCGGCATGGATGGCTATGTTGCGGCCAAGCGCCGGATTTTCAGCAATCAGACAGCGTCTGATTATGCTGTAATTGGCATGGACACGCCCTACACACAGGCCATGATGATGAAGCTGTCGGCGACGGGTGATCAGCATACGGTCGGCGTATCGTCTGAGTATGCGCTCGGGCGGGGTATCAGTGTTGTGGAAGGCCGCCTGTTCGACAGTCAGAATGGCCGCGCTCTTCCTGTGGGTGATCTGCGTGACATTCCAACGCTTCCGGGCCGCCATAATCATCAGAACGCAGCCGCTGCTTATGCGGCGTGCCGTGGACTTGGCCTCGAGCCAAGCGTGATCTTTGGCGCCATGGAAAGCTTCCCGGGGCTCGCGCATCGTCAGGAAGTGGTTGGCCGAGTCGGCAAGGTGACATTCGTCAACGATTCCAAGGCCACCAATGGTCAGGCCGCTGTTCAGGCTCTGAAATCCTATCCTCAGGTGTACTGGATTGCTGGGGGCGTGCCGAAATCGGATGGTTTGCAGGACGTCGAGCCGTATTTTTCTCACATCTGCAAGGCGTTCCTGATCGGCGATGCCCAGAAGGAATTCTCAAAATCGCTCGGGTCCAGGGTAGAGAACGTCAATTGCGGCACGCTGCGCCGTGCCGTCGCTGACGCTTATCAGGCCGCCTGTGATTCCTCCGACCCTGAACCCATCGTCCTGTTGTCCCCGGCATGTGCCAGCTTTGACCAGTTCAAGGATTTCGAAGCACGCGGAGAAGAGTTCCGTCAGCTTGTTGAAAGTCTGATGAGCGAGGAAGAAAGGCTGCGCGCGTGAGCATTGCCCCGATCGCCCGATCAGACAAATCCTGGCTGGCAGAATGGTGGCGGACGGTAGATCACGGCATCATTGCTGGCGCCATGTCGCTGCTCGCCATTGGCATGTTGCTATCTCTTGCCGCAGGGCCTGAAGCAGCCGTCGATGAGGGCTTCAGCTCCATGCACTATGTCCAGCGTCACGCCCTGTTCTCGGTTGGCGCTGTGCTGGTCTTCTTCTCGGCCAGCATGTTGTCCGAAGCCTGGGCCCGACGGTTTTGTTTCGTGATCTTTCTGTTGTCCTTCTTGCTTCTGGCCGTGATCTTTTTTGCGGGCCATACGGCGGGTGGCGCGCAACGCTGGATCCGTGTTGGCGGCTTTTCGGTTCAGCCCTCGGAGTTTGTAAAGCCAGCCCTGGTGGTGATTGCAGCCTGGCTGCTGGCACAACGCCAGCAATTTCCGGGCGTCCCTTGGGGTGTAATCACGTTCGCATTCTTCGCGCCAACAATCGGCCTCTTTCTTCTTCAGCCAGATGTCGGGCAGGCCGTACTGCTGACGGCGGCTTTCGTGGTGGCCTTCTTTGTCTCCGGTTTACCGCTTGTCTGGGCCGCCATGTTTCTGGGCGGCAGTCTCGTCACGGGCGTTGGTCTGTTCCTGATGTTTCCGCATGTGCAGAACCGGGTTCTGGCCTATCTTGGTCTCGGGCCAGCAGGATCGACCTTCCAGCTTGATCGGGCGCACGAAGCCATTGCCAATGGTGGCCTGCTCGGTGTCGGACCGGGTGAGGGCTATGTGAAGGCCAGATTACCCGATCCACATACCGATTTCGTCTATTCGGTGGCCGGGGAGGAGCTCGGCTTTCTGGCGTGTCTCGGGCTGATCCTGATTTACACCTTCATTTGCGTGAAAGGTGTTTTGGGTGCCTCCAGGCGCGCTGATCCATACATACGGGCGGCAGGCACCGGTCTGTTTTTCCTGTTCGGTTTTCAGGCTTTCATCAATATCGGTGTGAATGTTGGCCTGCTGCCCACCAAGGGCATGACCCTGCCATTTATCAGCTATGGCGGCTCATCCATGATCGGCACCGCGCTGACCCTTGGACTTGGCCTTGCTTTGACCCGGAAACGGGCGGAATTTCATCCCGGAATCGGATAGACTCAAAAAGACAGGACTTGCCATCCTCCCCTAACTTCTCCGACTTCGCCGGGAAGAATTGTTTGTGCTGTTTCGCCTCTTAATCTTCGAGAGGGGAGACTAGGGTGTGGGACAGGCAGCGGGCCGGAATGTTGATTGGAGCGAACAGATGAAAGATGGTTCTCCCCCTCTCGTGGTGATTGGTGCGGGCGGCACTGGCGGTCACATGTTCCCGGCAGCGGCCTTTGCGGCAGAAATGAAGGATCGGGGCTGGCGGGTCGGCCTGATGACCGATGAGCGTGGCCGAAAATACACCGACGGATTCGCCGCTGACTGGATCATCAATGTGAAGGCTGCAACCTTTGCCTCTAAACGTCCAGACAAAGTGCTGGGTGCAGGCTGGAAAATCTTCTCAGGTATTCAGGAAGCCCGTGCCAAGCTGAAACAGGAGAAAGCCTCGCTGGTCGCCGGTTTCGGCGGCTATCCGGCGTTTCCGGCACTGGCCGCAGGTGGACGCTCCGGCATTCCCATCATCATTCATGAGCAAAATGCTGTTCTGGGTCGGGTGAACCGATTCTTCGCCAAAAACGCGCGCATCATCGCTTGTGGATTTGATCGGCTGGATCGCTTGCCGCCGGGCTGTGAGGGGCGCAAGCGGATCGTGGGCAATCCCGTTCGCAGGCCGATCCGGGCCATTGGCGATATGCCCTATCCGGACGTGTCGGATAGTGGACCTCTGAACGTTTTAGTGATTGGCGGCAGCCAGGGCGCGCGGTTATTTGGAAACATCATTCCCAAAGCGATTGCCGAACTGCCCGAAAACCTTCGGGCGCGCCTTCACGTCGTCCAGCAGGTTCGTGACGAACAGATGGAAGAGGTTCGCGCCATCTACAAAGCGCATGGCGTCTCAGCTGAGCTTTCGCCGTTTTTCTCGAACATGCCAGAAAAGCTGGCTGAAACACATTTCGTGATCTCCCGCTCTGGCGCGTCCAGTGTCACCGAGCTTGCGGTCACCGGTCGTCCGTCATTGCTCATTCCCCTGGCGATTGCCATGGATGATCATCAGACAGGCAATGCAGAAACGCTTGTATCGGCCGGAGCAGCGGATGTTCTGACGGAGAGCCAGTTCACCCCGGAAGCCGCGGCAAGTCTGCTGGCGGCTCGCCTGTCTGAGGCTGAGGGGCTGAAAGCCCGTGCGGAGGCTGCGCGTACCGTTGCCCATATGAATGCGGCCAGTGACCTGGCTGACCTGGCTGAGGGCGTTGTCAGCCAGTAGCGATCAGTAGACGTCCTCACCATCCAGCCGAAAGGCGACCCAAGGCGAGGTCCGGGTCAGCACAAAGCTCTGTACCTGATCATATAGGCGAATATTTATGATGTTGGTCTGATCGTTGGCCACATCCATCATCGTGGTGTCGCGCAGCACATAGAGCCCGTCTTCGGGGATTAGATCTGTCTCCTGATAGATCCAGACAGACCCGTCTTCAATTTCACCGCCGACAAACTCCAGATCAATGGTCTGGCCTTCTCCCAAGAGTAGGAAATGTTCTTCCACATACACACCGAAGGCCGCCTGAGCATACTCGTCGTTAACGATATCGAGGCCCGCCTTGTAATTCGCCTGGACGGCGGCTTCTGCATCCGAAATCCGAAACCTGTGCACAATCTCCACCTTCTCCGTCCGCGGATTATAGGTGATTTCGACAAAGGTTTCCTTGCGCGGGTGCGCTGAGGCCGGCAGGGCAAAAATCAGGACAGGCAGGAGCCAGGGAATGAGAGATTTCATGACGCAGATTTAGGATCGCTCGTGGGTGGAAGGAAAGTGTGTTGCTGCAAAAATCCCCTCAATCGGTAACGAAAGAGGGGATTTGCGAGTTTTGTTGCGGGGCATCTGAGGGGCTCAGATCGCCGCCTTATTCCGTGGCTGTATCTTCAGCCGCTTCTGCCTCTTCAGCGCCGTCCTCGTCTTCGTCAGTGTCGAGCTCGGTTTTGATATCCTGCATGATATCGCGACGCTTGAAGCTGAAGCTGCGGGAGGATTTCGACGCCTCCACGCGGGACGGAATGATCTGGCGGGGATAGGAATTGTTGTCGACATCTGCATCGCCGGTTTCCCAGTTCGGATCGACCACCACCTGCGTCAGCTCTTTCTCTTTGTCATAGACCAGAAGCTTGCGAACCTGATGCGGATTGCGGCGCCAGATTTCGGCTGGAATGTAGAGACGTTCAGTTGAGCCATCGGCAAATTCGAGGCCGAGAATGATCGGCATGACAAGGCCGCCAATGTTGGAGAATTCCAGAACATAGTAATTCTTGTCTTCTTCAACGGCCCGCTCGAACGCCGTGCGTTCCCAGTCCTCCAGGCCGTCAAGGAAGCTTTTATACTCGTTCCGCTCCTTGTTGGTGACGGTGTAGATGTCGTTCTCATCATAGAAGTCCTGAATGTCTGGGAACCGATCAACCCAGGTTTCACGGAATTCCTGTTCGTTCAGCATCACACCGATCTTGCCCGGCTTATCGGCGTCTTCCTGGCGACGACGATCAAAATCGATATCCGGGTCTTTGGTGTCCATACGCAGCTTGTAGACGCGGTCGAGCGAGATATCGACGTGATCGGTGGTGTAAAACCAGCCGCGCCAGAACCAGTCGAGATCCACACCTGACGCCTCTTCCATAGTGCGGAAGAAATCGGATGGTGTCGGACGCTTGAACTTCCAGCGCTCGGAATATTCCTTGAACGCAAAGTCAAACAGATCACGGCCCAGAATGGTGTCGCGCAGCAAATGCAGGGCCGCAGACGGCTTGCCATAAGCGTTCGGACCAAGTTGCAGCACAGAATCAGACTGGGTCATGATCGGAACCTGATTGGCCGAGGTCATGTATCCTGTCAGATCGCGCGGCAGCGAGCGGTTCCAATGGATATCTGAATCCCATTCATACCCGGCAACGCTGTCGAGAAAGCTGTTCAGGCCTTCATCCATCCAGGTCCATTGGCGCTCGTCTGAGTTCACCGTCATCGGGAAGTAGATGTGACCGACTTCGTGGATCACGACGCCGATCAGGAATTCCTTCTCAGAGAAGGTATAGGTGCGTGTTCCGTCATCCTGCAAATCGGTACGTGGCCCGTTAAACGTGATCATCGGGTATTCCATCCCGCCCACAGGCCCGTTCACAGATTGTGCAGTCGGGTAAGGGTAATCAAAGGAGAAGCGGGAATAGACGTCCATGGTATGAACGACGGCTGCCGTGGAGTATTTCTTCCACAGATCGCCGCCTTCCTTTGGCCAGAAGGACATGGCCATCACGGTTTCATGTTCGGCGCCCGGCTGTTTATGGCCCTGTGCGTCCCACATGAACTTGCGCGAGGAGGCCCAGGCGAAGTCGCGGACGTTCTCCGCATCAAACCGCCACGTCTTGGTGCCGGACGGATCGCCTTTCTCGGCTTCAAGCGCTTCTTCCTCGGTGACAATCATCACGGGACGATCAGCGTTTTCCGCCTCGCGAAGGCGACGACGTTGCGTGCCCGTCAGGACCGAACCAGCATTGGCCAGCTCGCCAGTTGCGGCGACGATATGATCGTCCGGCACAGTGATAGCAACTTCATAATCGCCGAATTCGAGCGTGAACTCGCCACGGCCCAGAAATTCCTTGTTGTGCCAGCCCTCATAGTCCGAATAGGCGACCATACGGGGGAACCATTGGGCGAGCAGGAAGATATCATTGCCGCCCTCCCGCTCGTCATCGGGGAAGTGCTCATAGCCGGAGCGGGCCCAGACCGCATCTTCTTCAACAATGTTGTAGGCATAATCGATGCTGAAGGTGAATTCTTGGCCCGGACGAAGCGGCGTTGGCAGGTCAATACGCATCAGCGTGCCAACAATCGTATGTTCCAATGGATTGCCACTGCGATCCGTTACGGCATTGATATCATAGCCGTAAGTGTTGTCTTCCATGGATTGTTGACGACGCAGTTCAGACAGGGAAAGCTCTGCTGGATCACCGCCCCCTGGTGCCGACGTTGATGGTCCGCGGCGGCCCAGTCCGCCGAAATCGGTGGCCAGTTCCTTCATGGAATCGCGCTTGAAGATGTTCTGGTCAAGCTGGAGCCAAAGATAGCCGAGGCTGTCGGGGGAATTGTTCGTGTAGCTGATGGTCTCTTCACCGATCAGGCGGCGATTGTCTTCGTCCAGCGTCACATCGATGACATAGTCAGCTTCCTGCTGCCAGTATTCATGGCCTGGCGCACCTGCCGCGTTCCGATAGGTGTTTGGCGTCGGCAGAACTTCGTCGAGCTGGCGGAACTTGTCCTCGAAATTCCCTTTAGTCTGCTGAATGCCCTGCGCGCTGGCGGCACCCGCCACCAGCAAAGATGCGAGAATGGCTCCCGTCAGTTTTTTCATGCTTGCCTCTGTCTTTTCCGTCGAGCGGTCGGCTATATTAGAAATCGTTTGGATACGCCTGTTACTGCCATGAAAACCGCAAACATCAATCCGAACAATTCAAATCCGTGTCATTTTTAGATGATTCTTGTCGCCTGCGCCGGTTTTCAGGCAAGTCGTGTCTTTTGGGCACTCGATAAGCAGTTCGCTGTTCGCGCTGCAGTGACAAGAAGAAACTCAAACAGTCGGAATACTGAATTCTATGCATCCGCCGTGTTTGCCCGGCGTGATAATTGGTCTATCACCCAGCGTTAGTTTTTTCTGTCGGTAGTTCCCAAAGCATGCGCAATCCATCCCCTTTTGATCTCGGTCCGGTCCATTTTGTTGGCATAGGCGGTATCGGCATGTCCGGCATTGCCGAGGTCATGCTGAATCTGGGCTATGACGTGCAGGGTTCTGACATCAAGGAAAACGCCAATGTGCAGCGCCTTCGCGACAAGGGCGCAAATATCTTCATTGGTCATGCCGCTGAGAATGTACGCGGCGCTGGCGCCGTGGTCATTTCCACCGCTATCCGGCCGGGCAATGCAGAAGTGGACACGGCACGGGCCATGGCGATCCCGGTTGTGCGGCGCGCCGATATGCTGGCTGAGCTGATCCGCCTGAAATGGACGATTGCGATTGCCGGAACGCACGGCAAAACCACCACCACATCCATGATCGCCGCATTGCTGGATGGTGCAGGGATTGACCCTACCGTCATCAATGGTGGTGTTATCAATGCCTATGGCTCGAATGCCAAGCTTGGCGAAGGCAATTGGATGGTGGTCGAAGCCGATGAGAGCGACGGCACATTCACCAAGCTCCGCGCGACCGTCGCCATCGTCACCAATATTGATCCTGAGCACCTCGATCACTATGGCGACATGGAAACGCTCCGCGCGGCGTTTGATACCTTTGTCGAGAATATCCCGTTTTATGGCTTTGCCGTTCTGTGCACGGATCATCCGGAAGTGATGTCACTGGCGGCGCGCGTCTCTGACCGCCGTCGCATCACCTATGGGTTTAACCCACAGGCCGACATTCGGGCGATCAATCTTCGCACCGGCGTCGAGGGTGTCCATTTCGATCTTTCGATCCGTTCACGGATCGGCAATGCGCACATCGTCTCGGACATGCTGCTGCCCATGGCCGGACACCACAATGTGCTTAACGCTCTGGCGGCCATTGCGGTCGCGCTGGAACTGGGCGCTGAGCATGACGCGATCCGAAGCGCGCTTTCAAAGTTTGGCGGCGTGAAGCGTCGCTTCACGAATGTGGGTGAGTGGAATGGTGCCACGATTATTGATGATTATGGACACCACCCGGTCGAGATTTCAGCGGTCCTTAAAGCCGCCCGCGATATGCAGGGCGACAAGCGCGTTATCGCGATTGCGCAGCCGCACAGATACTCCCGCCTTCGCGATCTGTTTGACGAATTTTGCACCTGCTTCAACGAAGCTGATATCGTGCTGGTCGCGCCGGTTTATGCCGCGGGTGAAGCGCCGATTGAGGGCTTCGACCATGAAAGCCTGGCCAAAGGACTTCTTGTGCATGGTCATCGTAACGCAAAAGCGATAGACGATCTCGACAAGCTGCCAGACCTTCTTCGGGATACTGTTCAGCCAGGCGACATGGTGGTTTGTCTCGGGGCGGGCGACATCACCTCGCACGCAGGCAAACTGGCAGAAAAGTTTGAGGCGCTGGACTAGTGGAACTCAGGGCCGATCAATTCACCGTTCGTGGCAAACTGCTCGAGAAGGCGTCGCTTGCGCCCTACACCTGGTTTCGGGTGGGTGGTCCGGCCGATCTTCTCTTCCTGCCGGCAGACGAAGCCGACCTTTGTGATTTCCTGAAAGCTGTGCCAGCTGACGTGCCGGTTACAGTGCTCGGTGTCGGGTCAAACGTGATTGTCCGCGATGGCGGCATTGAGGGCGTTGTTGTGCGCCTGATGGGCGGTCACTGGGGCGCGATTGAGACCCGCGGACCGGACACGCTTTTCGCCCGAGCCGGCGCGTTGGATCTTTCTGTTGCGAAATTCGCGGCGCGTGAAGGCATGGCGGGTTTCAGTTTCCTTTCCGGTATTCCCGGCTCGCTGGGGGGCGCAACCCGCACAAATGCGGGCGGTGATGGCAAGGAATTGAAAGACGTTCTGGTCGAGATAGAGGCGGTCACACGCGCAGGCGATGTGATCACCTATTCAGGGCCATTATCTGAAGCGCCATCCAACCCGGTTGACCTCACTTATCGACATTCCTCGCTGCCCGTTGATGTCATCGTTACGGGCATGATCCTGAAAGGCGAAGGGCAGGGCGATCATGAAGCGCTGGCCGAAGAAATCGCCGCTCACCAGGCGCGCCGTGCAGAAACCCAGCCCATCAGGGACAAGACGTCGGGCTCAACCTTTGCCAATCCGGATCCGCCGGGCACACCCAATCAGCGCTCGGCCTGGAAACTGATTGATGCCGCCGGTTGCCGGGGGCTTCGCGTGGGCGGGGCACAAGTGTCTGAAAAGCACTGCAATTTCTTAATCAATACAGGCGATGCTCGCGCGAGCGACCTTGAGGCGTTGGGCGAACTCGTTCGCGCCCGGGTTCTGGAAACAAGCGGTGTTGATCTGCGCTGGGAAGTCAGGCGGATCGGCAGGTATTAAGTTGTGTTGCTCGACGGCGGTCCTTCGCATCCGCTCAGGCCGTCTGCGCCCGACCTTTGGTCGTGGGGAGCGCCACACGAGCGACTGCGAAGGCGCAGGCCATCCACGCGCTAGCGGGGAACAGGGCCGAGCAAGAAGGTAGGAACGATGTCTTACACCTCCCCAACTTTGAAATTCTCTCTCGATATTCTGAATGGCGCTGAGTTCGATCTTTCCCAAACCTATGGCAAGGGCGAAACAGAACGTTGCGTGGAAACGCCCTGGGCGGCGCTGACCTTCGCAAAAGCTTCCCGCGTGCTCGATATTGGCCTCGCCATGTCGCACCCCGACTATCTCGGTCTGATGATGGCGTTTCTTGAGAAGGGCGGCGAGATTGAAGCTGCTGACATCATTCGACCCGAGCGTGTGAAAACCCGCTATCCGGAAGGCTGGCGCGACCGGATTTTGCAAATTCCGGTCCATATCGGGGATGTCCGTACAATGGATTTTTCTTCGGATCCGTTCGATGCGATCACCTGTATTTCCACGCTGGAACATATTGGGTTCGACGCGCCATCAGACCGGACTGATACGGCTTTTGACCGGCCAACAGAACTTGACGACCTGCCTGACCGGTCGCCTGATGCCGACCGCGACGCGCTGGCAGCTTTCCGCAAGGCATTGAAACCGGGTGGTCTGCTCTGTCTCACGGTGCCGGGCGGTGAAGGCGCAACGCGGAAGATCCAGGATTCCACAGGGCGCTGGGCCGCCTATCTCGAATACGGCCCGGAGACGTGGAACGCGCTCACCTCGCTGCCGGGTTTTGAACTGGTCGAACTGGTCGGCTTTTCTGAACAGGAGGCGGGCTGGCAGGCCTGCGAGCCGTTCGAAAAAGTCTACGAAGCATCCGTCGGCAGTGACGGCTTCCCGCGCGGCTGTATCATGGCAGTGCTGAAAGCGGTTTAGCTTTGAAAGCCGAGCCGCTTTTCCAGACGGTTTGAAAACCAGACAAGAATTTTCCGCCACAGTTCATCCTTCAGGATCTGGGCTTCCACATCGTAATCCATGCTTGGATTGTCGTTGATCTCGATCACCACGACCCCGTCGCCCGTGTCTTTCAGATCAACACCATATAGCCCGTCGCCAATCAGTCGCGCGGCACGAACAGCCACGTCCACTACGTCTTTCGGCACGTCCTCAATGGCGAAGGTCCTGTGATTGCCCTCTGTCATCTTGCCGTCTTTGCCATGCTTGACGATCTGCCAGTGACCGCGGGCCATCTCATATTGGCAAGCATAGATCGGCTCACCGCCCAATACGCCAATGCGCCAGTCAAATTCTGTTGGCATAAAGGATTGCGCGATCACCAGCGCAGTATCCTCAAACATCTTTTTCGCGCCAGCGGTCAGCTCTTCCAGCGTATGGGCCTTCACCATGTGCGCGCCGAAAGACCCATCGGGTGTTTTCAGAATGACCGGAGCGCCGAGTCTGTCGAGTACGCCTGCCAATGGCGTTTTCTCGTCTAAAATCTCGGTTGGCGGGATCGGTATATGCGCGTTCTCGAGGATCTCTTTAAGATACACCTTGTTGGTGCAGCGGATCATGCTGGACGTGTCATCAATGACCGGCATGCCCTCCTGCTCGGCGCGGCGGGCAAACCGATAGGTATAGTTGTCGATGCTTGTCGTGGCGCGGATAAACAGCGCGTCAAATTCGGAGAGGCTGGTCAGATCGGATGGGTCAATAATCTCGACTTCAATGCCCATCTTGTCGGCCACACTGGCAAATCGTTTCATGGATGCACGCGAAGAAGGTGGCGTCTTTTCCTTGTCATCCATCAGAATGGCGAGCGACCATTTCGCGGGCGTCCTGGATTTTTCAGCCTTCACCCGACCAGCCGTGTAAGCGGTCAGTGATTCAAGGAAGAAACGGCGACGCTCATCTTTCAGCTTCTGCGGCGGAACAGGCCGGATGCGTGAAATCTGGTGTGGTGGTTTCCGGTCAAACTCCACCTCCAGTGCGGGCGCACGGAACCAGTCAGAGACTTCGCGCGCCAAGCGCTCATACCCTTTTTCCGGGGTACGTGAGAACGCAATGAAAAGCTCGTTCACCGGCTCAGCGCCGCGTGTCCGTACTTCCTGCAGACGCGCATTCAGCTCAGGCAATGCATGAGCGTAGAGGCTTTTCTGCGACAGCTCCTTCATGGTCAGCACAGTCGGGCTGACACGGTGCCCCCGTGCCTCGGCCAACAGAGAGGCATAATAGCCTTCCGATTGATAGCCATAGGACCGTGCCAGGTTCAGCACATAGGGACGGCGGCCCGTGAACAGCTTCGGGCTGGTCAGATAATCCGAAATGCGCATCACTTTGTGAGGCGTTTCCGCCTGGCCAATATCGGACAGGGATTCAACGAGGATCAGCCAGTCACTCATAGTGATGAGCCCTGCTGACCAACAAGGTCATGTTGCATCAGAATGGCATCCTCTCCATCGGGATAATATCCCGGTTTCGTACCTGTCGCGATATATCCCAGTCGCTCATAAAGGGCGATGGCGTTTTTGTTGGACTGGCGGACTTCAAGTCGCATTTGCGTGCAGCCGCGATCTCGTGCTCTTGCCTCTCCGGCTTGCAGCAAAGTGCGTCCAACGCCTCGACCCTGAGCGAACGGGGCAACCGACAGGCTGTAAAGCCGGGCGTGCGAGCTGGATTTGCGAAAAAGGGTCAGACTGGCGCCAAGCATGGGGTTGTCCCCGGCAACTAGGCACAGAGCCGTCGGGCTTCGGAGAAGGCGGCGCACACTCTGGCGAGTCATGCGATCAGCTTTTGGAAAACCGGCTTCCATTTCGACAATGGTTGAAATGTCATCGGGGCGGGCGACGCGTATGGAAAACTGTGTCAGCGGCGTAAACTTCAAAGGCGTTGAGGCGAAAGCAGATACACGCAATCCGGTCGTCTGTCACTTGAATTGCGTGGTGAATAAGGCTCGGCTTCAGCGTTTTGAGGTGCAATCAAAACTTGCCTTATCGGCCTGAGCCGTCCAACGTCACAAGCGGGGCATTGGAGCAGACAAACGATTGATGATGCGACACTTTCTGACAGCTTCTCTCGCGCTTTTGGGTGTGGCCTTTGCGCCCGCCGGAACGGCGCAATCCAGCGAAATCATCTTTGATCAGGCCGTGCCGGAAATCGATGCGGCTGTTACGGCCTGTCTGGATCAGAAGGGCGTGGAATTCCTGCCAGACAGCGACGTGATCTGCTACAATGCGGCTATCTTCCCGGAAGAGTTTCTACGGCTCAATGATCTGGAGCCTGCGTCGCGCATTATCATCACCAGCCCGGGCGGCAATGTTGCAACCGCGCGCGGCATGAGTGGTATTCTGGATCGGCGCGGCGAGCCAGTTACCATCGCCGGGCCCTGCATGTCGGCCTGTGCCATGGTCATTTTGCCTGGTCTTGAAGACGTTCACATTCACAACACGGCGCATATCGCGGTTCACGGCATCGCCATGATGCCGTTCCGGCGCTGGTATGGATGGCTGAAAGAAGATGAAAACCCGTCCGGCCTCGATATCATTCAGGCCCAGATGGGATATAATTTTCCCTTCATGCTGCATCAAAGCGGCACCACGCATATGCGTCAGCACCTGTCTGATCAGGGCATTGATGAAGGCTATATCGACGATATCTCGGACCAGATGGAAGCGGATGCGCGCGCCTTTGAGGGGTGCCGGGTCGCGCCGGACAAATACTGGGGTATCGTCGCGCCTGAACACGTGAAAGCCTATCTCGGCGACGCGGTCACGCGCATGGAACCCTTTGTCTCTGGTTGGAATGATTCTCTGAATGCGCCTTACCGGCATATAGGTACGGCCATTGCTGAGCGGACCTATATCATGCGGAATGATTTTGCGGCGGGTGATTGCGCGTCTGACTGATCAGGCAGGCACTTCGTCAGGGCGCAGAGATTTCGGCGTGATGAATTCGGTCAGTTCGAAATTGTAGACGTTGAACGGGTCGTCTTCCTTCGCCTCGAACAGGGCGACTCCCCCGGGTGGGAATTTGATCCGCAATTGCCGATGCGCTTCGTTATTCTTCGCGCCGCCATATGCACAAAGCTGCATGGCAAATTCGTGCAGGCCGTCATTATGGCCAATCACCAGCATGACGCCGCAATCGGGCTGCTTGCTGATCTCTGCGGCAAGCTCATCCGTGTCCGCCAGATATAGCCCTTCGCGATAAATTGCCCGGGCATTCGGGAAGTAGGTCTGGAGCTTCATCCAGGTTTCGCGGGTTCGCCGGGCCGTCGAGATGATCACGCAATCCGGTTGCACCCCGAACTCAGTCAGGCGCGCGCCCACCAGATCAGCATCCGCCTGGCCCTGCTCGGTCAGGCGTCGGGATTCATCTGTCCCCGTTTCGGAGAACGGTTCGGTCTTGGCGTGTCGGAACAGGATTAGCTGACGCATGCGAGCGTTCTAATCGGGAATTTAGGGCGAGGGGAATAGCTATTCGTCATTTCCTCGCCTTTCTGCCAGCGTTTCGCGCAAAATCCACACAAATCAGAGGCAGTCAGGGCTCGCCCTGACGCAAATCGGTTTTTTGTCAGAAAAGGCTTCAGGCCTTCGCGTTCACAGCGATTCCGGATGCCCGGGAAGCACCCTGTTTGCCACCTGCACCATAGCCGCGCGGGCCATTGGTCTCGTGGGCAACTTCGCGCGCAATTGATTCGACAAGGCCTTCAGAGACTTCACGCATGGCTGTCAGCGCGATGTCATGCTCCTTCAGCACTTCCTGGAAGCGCCGGGTCGTTTCGAACAGGCTTTTGCGCAGATCTGCAGGTGCCGCCACCAGCTGGTCGCCCTGTTTCGACAGCGACATCATCTCCATGCGATAGGTATGGGCAAGGCGTTCCTTCTCGGCCCAGTCTGTTGAGCTCGCGTCCAGTTTTCGCGCTTTTAGGGCCTCGATCTCGGCTTGCATCAGCACGGTCAGGCGCTGGGTCAGTGAAATCAGCTGCTCGATCCGGTCCTGCAGATCATTTGCGGCAATCGCCATGGCGTTTCCTTTCCGCTCTAGTCATTATCCAGTCCCTGCATGCGCAGGATTTCGGTATAAACCTGATCAGCGATACCGATTCCGCCCTGTTTCGACATTTCTGCCGCATACTCATTCACCAGCATGGGCCGGAAGGCGCGTTCAGCGGACCCGCCGCCTGTCGGGCCATCCGTATCAAGGGCTTCAAACATCGGGGCCAGCATCTGCGCGATGAACATGGCTTCGAATTCCTCGGCCACCTTGCGTGCCGCTTCCTTTGACTGGACGTTCGGCAGGTTCGGCTGACGGTTGGTCGTAACGTTGAGGGCTGAGAGTTCGTCCATCACATCACCTCAATATCGGCTTGCAGAGCGCCGGCGGCCTTCAACGCCTGCAGGATGGAAATCATGTCGCGCGGCGTTACACCAAGCGTGTTGAGACCATCCACGAGATCGCGCAGCGGTACGCCGCCATTGACGACGGCAAGACCGGTCCCGTCTTCGAGCACTTCAACGCCGGTCTGCGGCACAACCACAGTCTCGCCTTCAGAGAAGGGCGCGGGCTGGCTGACAGCGGGCTGTTCAGAAATCTGAATAGTCAGATTGCCCTGAGCGATGGCGACCGTCGATACCTTCACGTCTTCGCCCATGACGATCACGCCGGAAGCCTCATCGATAACCACCTTGGCTGGCTGATCAGGTTCGACCACCAGGCCTTCAATCTCGGCCAGAAGTGAGGTCATGTCGTATTGATGTGGCCGGGCAAGTCGCACAGTGCCCGGGTCGCTGGCCACAGCGATGTCTATGCCCAGATAGGCGTTGATGACGGTCGCAATCCGCCGTGCTGTGGTGAAATCCGGATTGCGCAGAGAAAGTCTCAGCTCATTCTGATTGGCAAAGTTGAAACCGATTTCACGCTCCACAAGCGCGCCATTAGGAATCCGGCCAATGGTTGGAACGTTGCGGATGACGGCCGAGCCGCTATCCCCGCCAGCTGAGAAACCGCCCGCCGCCACCGGTCCCTGAGCGACAGCATAAACCTGGCCGTCTGCGCCCATTAACGGCGTGACGAGCAGTATGCCGCCAGATAACGAACTGGCATCGCCCAGGCTGGAGGTCGAAACGTCGATTCGCGAACCGCTGGTCGCAAAGGGTGGCAGATTGGCCGTCACCATCACGGCGGCGACGTTCTTCGTATTCAGATTCTGGTCGCGGGTGTTCACCCCGAGCCGTTCCAGCATGGCCTCGAGGCTTTGCCGGGTGAAGGGCGAGTTTCGCAGAGAATCGCCTGAGCCGTTCAGACCGACCACCAGCCCATATCCGATGAGCTGGTTCTCGCGAACGCCTTCAATATCGACGATATCCTTCAGACGCGAGGAGGCGTCTGCGGATGGCACCAGCGAAGTGGCCAGGGTCAGCCCCAAAGCTGCCGAAAGAAACAGGTGTCGCATCATGTCCGGGCCCAGAAATTTCATCTGTTCAGATTATCCCGGTCGGGCTTAGAAACAGTTAACGTCTCTTTCACGCCGTTAACCACATACTGTTAGGTGAAATGATCCGGACAGGGTATATCTGAACCGGGCTCAAGAGGCATGAAATGCGGATTGACAAGACCAGATCGACATCCGGAAAAAGTGTAGCACGCAAGACCAGCGCCACCGCGGATGCGTCCGCTTTCCAGTCATCCCTGAAACCGGTTGAAACGGTGCAGGGACCGGCTGTGACCACGGCATCGGCTGGCGTGAATTCGGTGGCGGCCCTGATGGCCCTGCAGACGGCGGATGACCCGCTTGAGCGTCGCAAACGGGTCGAACGTCGTGGTCGCCAATTGCTGGATGCGCTCGATACACTTAAACTGGATATGCTTGAAGAGCGGGATGCCCGTACAACGCTGATGCGGCTCAAATCGCTTCTGGAAACGGCCCGCGAAGACTCCGGTGATTCTGAACTCGAGGCCCTGATTGATCACGTCGAACTGCGCGCAGAAGTGGAGCTGGCAAAGCTGTCCCGGCGGTGATTAGACTTTGGACACTGTAAAAGCGTCTCTTTTTTAACTGTTATTCTTGGATTGAATAGCAGTGAAGACCTGTATATATAACGCCGCAAATCGCTCAGGCATACTGGAGTCTGGTATGAGTAATATCGACCTGGATGGCTACACGCCGTCGGCCGACGAAGAGTTCATGAACGACCAACAGCGCGCGTATTTCAGGAAGAAGCTGGAAGACTGGAAAGAAGATATTCTGACCGGCGCAAAGGAAACCATCGGCAATCTGCAGGAAGACTCAAACTCCCTGCCGGATCTTGTTGACCGCGCCTCTGCGGAAAGCGACAAGGCGCTGGAGCTCAGAACCCGCGATCGCCAGCGCAAGCTTATTTCCAAAATCGATGCCGCCCTGCGCCGGATTGAGAACGGCACTTATGGCTATTGCGAAATGACTGGCGAGCCGATTTCGCTTCGTCGCCTCGAAGCCCGTCCAACCGCCACCCTGTCGCTTGAAGCTCAGGAAGCGCATGAGCGGAACGAGCGCACCATCCGCGACGATTAAGGTAACTTTCCAGCGCGAATTAGTCTGAACAGCCCGCCTCCGGTTTGGATGGCGGGTTTTCTTTTTCTGGTTGTTGCCAATCATTTTGCTCTGGCTAGTAATGGCGTTGAGGGGGAAGGCCATGTCAGGGAAAACGCAAGCTGAGCGAGATGCCGAGATCGAAGCCGCATTCAACGCCTATCGTGATGGGCGGGTGACAACAGGTGAATCCGGCAAGCCTGACCGGCCAAAACCAATTGCCGAAATCTATCCGCTCTGGGAGGCCATGTGGGAAGCTTTCGATTTTTCCTGGGAAGGGCTCGCGGATGCGGGCTGGGATCGGGGAGATGATGCAAACCAGACGCAGTTCCTGAAGCGCTGGCAAGCCCCGGCGGGTTTTCCGGGGCAGGGCGACATTATTGGTGAAGGGGACACCGCGTATCGCCAGTCAAACCTTCAGGAATACTGGCGCTGGTCTGTCGGATTGGAAGGTGAAGAGTGGCTGCTTACAGATCCTGAACTGGAAAGCCTCGGCGTGTTTCGGGCATATCAGGGCAAACGGTATCACATTGTACATTGCCCGCCACGTCATCAGGACGCTCTTGACGATGGCAGCGCTGAGGACGACCTCCGAAGGACGTCTCAGTCCGATGGGGCGAAATTTACCGGCGGCGAAGCCGCCGACTCGTCGCTTCTGGATCGTCTGATCAACGAGCGCCTTTCCATGGGCATGGCCCCTATTCTCGATGGCGGCAAGGCACTCGTTGACGGGCGATGCCAGTTTCAGGGGCTGCGCGATACGGCTATCCTGACCCTCTGGAAAAACGATACGGAAACGGGTGAGGCACTGCATCTGAATGCAGCCATGTCGAATTGTTCTGGTGTTGATCTTTCAGGCGCAACGCTGGGCGATGGGGCGAACTTCTCCGGTGCAACGCTGGGCGATGGGGCGAGCTTCTCCCGCGCAACGCTGGGCGATGGGGCGAGCTTCTCCCACGCAACGCTGGGCGAGCGGGCGAGCTTCTACCGTGCAACGCTGGGCGATGGGGCGAGCTTCTTCGAGGCAACGCTGGGCGAGCGGGCGAACTTCTTCCGTGCAACGCTGGGCGAGCGGGCGAGCTTCTTCGGTGCAACGCTGGGCGAGCGGGCGAGCTTCTCCGAGGCAACGCTGGGCGATGGGGCGAGCTTCTCCGGTGCAACGCTGGGCGAGCGGGCGAGCTTCTCCCGCGCAACGCTGGGCGATGGGGCGAGCTTCTTCCGCGCAACGCTGGGCGATGGGGCGAGCTTCTCCGAGGCAACGCTGGGCGATGGGGCAAGCTTCTTCGGTGCAACGCTGGGCGAGCGGGCGAGCTTCTCCGAGGCAACGCTGGGCGATGGGGCGAGCTTCTCCCAGGCAACGCTGGGCGATGGGACAAGCTTCTCCGGTGCAACGCTGGGCGAGCGGGCGAGCTTCTCCGACGCAACGCTGGGCGATGGGGTGAGCTTCTCCGGCGCGACGCTGGGCGATGGGGCGAATTTCTTCCGCGCGACGCTGGGCGAGCGGGCGAGCTTCTTCGGTGCAACGCTGGGCGATGGGGCGAATTTCTTCCGCGCGACGCTGGGCGAACGGGCGAACTTCTTCCGTGCGACGCTGGGTAAGCGGGCGGACTTTTCCCGCGCGACGCTGGGCGAGCGGGCGAACTTCTCCTTCGCAACGCTGGGCGATGGGGCGGACTTCTCCCGCGCAACGCTGGGCGAGCGGGCGGACTTCTCCGAAGCGACGCTGAAAGGCTATGCAAGCTGGGCGCAGGCGCTGTTCAAAGGACATGCCAATTTTAAAGACGTCAAATGGAATGAAGAGACACATTATGGCGGCGCGTTTGACTCGGCGCGGTTTGAAGATGTTGCGAACTTCAAGACAACAGGATTTTCCGCCTATGCCGCCTTCCACGATGCCAATTTCAAACAGCGCTTGTTGTTGCAACCGCCAGAAGATGGCTTGCGCCCGGAAGACATGTTCGCGACAGCAGAAAGGGCTGCGACTTCAAAAATAAAGGCAGACGAGCACGCTTTGAAGCAGGAAGACGACGAAACAGACAAAGCGTTTCAAACGCGGAAACAGGCCATTGCTGACCGCATCTGGGCAGAAGTTTCCGGCGGGTATCGCACGGCCAAGAAGGCGATGGAAGCGACCGGCGATTTTGACCGCGAACAGACCTTCTATCGCTTCGAGGTCAAGGCTCGCATGAAGCGCCCCTTTGTGGGCATGGGTGAAAAGCTTGCCGCCGGGTTTTACAATGGCTTGTCGGATTATGGTGCCTCAATCTGGCGCCCTTTTGCCGGTTTGCTTGGTTTTGTTGTCGCGTTCGCGCTGGTCTACACACTTCTGGGGGTAACGCTGACCGGGGCGCAAATTTCAGGCCCCGTTATTGGCCCGCCGCTGAGTCTCAATCTCCAACCTGCTGATGTGACGCTGCAATCTTTTGAGTTCTCGATGAATAACGCGTTTCGGCCTTTATCGGCCCTCTCCACGTCAGCGCCGTCTGATGCCATACACAATGGCAAATGCGACACCTGCAGCCTCGCGGAGAACCTGCTCCACAATGAAAATGGATGGACCAGATTACTGGTGAAATCCCTCGCCATTCTCCAGTCGCTTCTCTCCTTCATTCTGGCCTTTCTGTTTGGCCTCGCCATACGGCGTAAATTCCAGATCAGCTGAGCGCAGAAAAAGTCCCGAGTCTCGTTAGGAGAGGCGGGTTTCCTTTTGTTCGGCGCAATTTATGTGTAGGCAGCTATAGTGAAAGCCGAGGTAAGTCATGATCAGTTTCGAATATCTGATGAATACATTTGCATCAGAAGATGAGGGCAGGTTTTCCATTGACGCCCCTGAAACCTGGTCACAGGGACGAACCTTATATGGCGGGCTCACGGCGGCGCTTTGCCATGTCACAGCGGCCCGGTCGGACGGCATCAACAAGCCGATAAAGTCGGCTCTGGTTTGCTTTGTCGGCCCGTCAGGCGGAGTGGTTCGCGGCGAGGCGAAGGTGCTGCGGCAGGGCAAATCGACCATCGTGTCGGAAGCGACTCTGATGACAGAGAAAGGCGTGGGAACACGCGGAATCTTTGTGTATGGCGACGACCGGGAAAGCCAGCTGAACCAGTCTTCCCTGACAATGCCGGATGTGAAATCTCCGGATGATTGCGAGCCGCTGTTTCGCGAAGGCCGCAAGGGCCCTCAATTTGCGGGCAATTTTGAAGTCCGTACGGCGGGTGGGTTAATGCCGATGAGCGGAGCAGATACCGGCGAAATGCTGGTCTGGTGTCGCCACAAGACCCCCACCGGCGATGATCATGTTGCAGCTTTGCTGGCGCTGGCCGATGTGTTGCCGCCTGCCTCGTTCACCATGTTCACGGAGCCAGGGCCGATCAGCACCATTACATGGTCGCTGGAATTTCTGGCATCAGACTTCATTGTCCGGGATAACTGGTTCCTGTTCCACACCGTCGCAGAACACACAGCGCACGGCTATTCCAGCCAGAAAATGTATCTTTGGGATCAGTCCGGGCGGCCGGTCATTGCCGCACGTCAGAACGTCACGATTTTTGTCTGAAAAAGGTTTCCGAATGTAAGTGCGGCGGCCTCTATGGACCGCCGCTTATACACCCAACGCTCGGCGTTGCCCGCCAGCAGGATGACCCTAGACGAAAAGAGAAAACAGGCGGTTACCGTAAAGTTTTCAAGTTATTACCGGGGACGAAAACTTCTTTCGAATTTGATGTTTCCTGTAAATACATATGAATCCAAAGTTGATTTCAGGTATAAAAAATGCCCGGCACAAAATGCGCCGGGCAGCTTTTTCCATGCGGCTGATCTTTGATGATCAGAACGGCAGAATGCGTTCGACAACCCGCTGGCCGACCCTTGGTCGTTGAATGACCGAAAGATCGCCGCGTCCGCCATATGAAATGCGTGCTTCGGCGAGTTGGGTGTGCTGAACCGTGTTGTCGGCTGAAATATCCTGTGGCCGGATAATGCCGGAGACGAGCAGCTCGCGGACTTCGGCATTCACTTTCACTTCCTGACGACCTGCAACGATGAAATTGCCATTCGGCAGGACGTCGGTGATGACGGCGGCGACAGACAGCTGGATGTTTTCCGAACGATTCACCGTCCCTGATCCGTTCGAGCTGGACGTTGATGATGTGTTCAGTCCGGTTTCAAGGGATCCGGCGCCGGGCAGGGCGCGTTCCAATGGTGCTTCGAGCCCGAACATGCCGGAAATCGAGGATTCCTGATCACCCGTCCGGCTTGTGGAGGTGGTGTTGGAAAGAGACGCCGTGTCGGTGATGTTGATATCGACGGTCAGAATATCACCAACCATGCTGGCGCGCTGGTCCTTGAAAAAGCTGCGCGCGCCGGTGCGCCAGAGCGAGTTTGGCGAGGCGGGCATATCAGCGATAACCGGCTGCGGCGTGGTGATCGGCACCATGCCGACAACGGAGCGCGGGTTTTGCATCGGCGTCAGTTCAGGTTCGTTCTGTGCCGTCTGAACCGTCGAACAGGCACCCAGGCAGGCCAGGGCGAGCGATGTGATGGCGAAGCGTTTCAAAAGATTATGCATGTGTAGCTACCCTTGATTTCAGAGCCCGGCCTGTCCTACGCGCGCTTCTCCCGGCGCATGAGCAACAGCATCCATGGTACGTCTGGATTGAAGATTGACGACGCGAACGGTTTCCCCTTTTGCGGCATCATTCAGAGCTTTTGCCGAAACGGTGAGCCTAAGTGCGCCCGTTTCGAAAATAAGCTGGATCGGATCGTCCTTACGGATGACCGAAGCCGCCTTGATGTCATTGAGGGAGAGAGGCTGTCCCGCCCGGATGGTGCGGGTTGCCTCGGTGTCGACCAGATGGCGCGCTGAGCGGATCAGGCCCTGAATCCGGCGTCGCGGGTCAGGTTCGGCCATGGTGATCATGTCGGCGGTGATCAGATCGCCGCGCCGAAGGTCTGTGTTCAGCATGGGCACAAGCCCGTTTACATCATCGGGATAGGCTTCCGCTTTTGAGGCGGGCGCGGGCGCTGGCTGGTAGACGTCCTCGGTTTCGGATTGCCGGGTCACCCAGATCATGTCCCCTGCGGGCAGATCGATTGGAAAACCAGCCGCGCTTGACTGCATTTCCACAAATTCGGCCGCCAAAGGCATACGCTGACCAGGGGGCGGGGCTGCGGCAATCGGTTTCTGCGCGGCAGGGCCGGTGACATTTGCGACATCGCCAAGACGGATCCATTCGTCGGAGACCGTGACCTCCGACGCACCGGCTTGCGCCGTCACCAGAACCAGGCCCAGCGTGACGACAGATGAGAGAACGGCCTTCGTCATCATGGACTACCTATCGAAGCTGGCTGGATACACCGAGCATCTCGTCGCTCGTGGTGATCACTTTCGAGTTCATTTCATAGGCGCGCTGCGCGAGGATCAGAGATGAGATCTCATTGACGGCGTTGACGTTCGAGCTCTCAAGAAAGCCCTGAAGCACGGTGCCAAACCCGGTTGCGCCCGGTGTGCCGAGATTGGCAGGACCTGATGCCGGGCTCTCCAGCATCATGTTGTCGCCAATGGCGTCGAGGCCAGCCGGGTTGATGAAGCGGGCGAGGTCGATCTGACCCAGATCCTGGTATTCGACTTCGCCGGGCAGCTGGGCCTGAACGGTGCCGATTGCGTTGATGATGACGTCGATCGCCTCTTCGGGGACAGCAATCCCTGGGGAGACGATATAGCCATCCTCGGTGACGAGCTGGCCGTCCGGGCCCACCGAGAAATTGCCTGCGCGCGTATAGGCATTGGTGCCATCGGGCTGCTGGATGACGAAATAGCCTTCCCCTTGAAGGGCCAGGTCATACCGGTTGGCGGTCTGGGTGACGTTTCCCTGCTCGGCGATACGGTAAACCGAGCCTGCCTTGACGCCGGTACCCACCTGCACGCCGGTCGGCACAATCGTACCGCCATCGGAAGAGGTGACACCCATCCGCTCGACATTCATGTAAAGCAGGTCCTGGAATTCTGCGCGCTGGCGCTTGAACCCGGTGGTGTTCATGTTCGCGATGTTGTTCGAGATGACCTCGACATTCAGCTGCTGGGCCTGCATGCCCGTGGCTGCTGTGTGTAAGGAACGCATGAGCCTATCCTATTACTACGACTATCAGCGGGTCAGCTAGCCGGTTGCCCCAAGCTTGCTGATCGCATTCTTACGGAGCTCATCTGCGTCTTTTACGAGACGGCTCGCAGAGGTATAGGCCCGGGAAATTTCTATCATCCGGGTGATTTCAACGATGGCATTGACGTTGGACTGTTCGACAAACCCCTGGCGCACGCCGGGGTTTTCGTTCGGCTGAGCCTGCTGCTCGCCATTCGTCCAGAGGTTATTGCCGACCTTTTCAAGGGCAGCAGGCGTCTCAAAGCCATAGACGCCGAGTTGTCCGATTTCGATTTCGCCCTGCCAGATCATCCCGTCCGACGTCACATTCGGCTTGCCGCCTTCCGGGTCGAACACGATTTCAGCACCACCGGCGTCAAGCACCAGCGCACCTTCATGCGTGACAAGGCGTGACAGCTCATCAAGAGCGAACTGTCCATCACGCGTGTAATAGGTCTGGTTTCCGCTTTGCACGGAAAAGAAGGCATTCGCATCTTCCAGCCCGAAATCGAGATCACCACCGGTCAGTTTTAACGTACCGGCACGCATATCGCGCTTCATGTTTTCGACTTCGGTGAAACGAATGTCTTCCGGATTGTCAAAAGCCCGCGACGGACGCTCGATCACAAGATCATTGAGCGCCACTTCGGCCTTGAATGCCGCCGTATTCATGTTCGCAAGATTGTTCGACACCACATCCATGCGACGACGCAAAGACTGCTGGGCATTCAATCCGACAAGAAGGGCATTATCCATTTTGACGTGCCACCATAACCAACGTGACAGCCAGCAAGCCATGCCAAGGTTAACGCTTCACTTCGAAGACCTAATCTTTCTGGGAAATGTTTTTTACCCCGGCAAAACTTTCCTATCTCCACGCTTCCTTAACCAAGAGCGGTCAATTTTACCCGGTCAATTCTGCAGGATGACGTAAAAATGAGCGACGACACGGATCTGGAAACGGAAGTTTCCGACGACATAGACCAGGAAGCGTCCGAAGCTGGTGGAAAGAAAAAACTCTCCGGCAAGACGCTTGTATTATTTATCATTCTTCCAGCATTGCTGCTGGTTGTCGGCGGTGGTTCGGCAGCCATGATGCTGCTGGGCGGCGACAAGGCGGAAGCCGCGGTGGAAGAGCCGCATGGCGAGGAGCCTGAAGCCAAGTCCGCCGGTAAGAAAGATGACTCGCATGGCAAGAAAGATGATCACGGCAAAGCCGAGGATGATCATGGCGCAGCCAGCAGTCATGGCGGCGTGAAGACCGCCGACGAAAGCCAGAGCAATGGCGCGACCGTTCAGATCGGTGAGCCGGGCAATCCGAGCTTTTACACCATGCCGAAAATTCTGGTCACGGTCAGCAATGGCAATGGCCGTCGTTCGCAGCTGCTTCTGAAGCTGACCCTTGAAGCCAACAATCCGGACGTCTTTGACCGGGTCGACTCGGTTCTGCCGAGAATCACAGACCAGTTTCAGATGTTCCTGCGCGAAATGCGTGTGGACGATTTGTCCGGCTCTGCCGGTGACTATCGCATCCGACGCGAATTGCTCAGACGTGTAAACCTCAGCCTCTATCCGGACTCGGTCGATGCCGTTCTGATTGAGGAATTCATAGTTCAGTAGGCGATCAATGTCCGACGAGAACAAAACAGACGAGGAACTGGCTGCCGAATGGGCGGCTGAGATGGAGGCGGAGGAATCCGCAGGTGGCGACCTGGGCGGCGGTGACGACTTTGCCGCCGAATGGGAAGCGTCCCTCGCCAATGAAGAGGAAGAGGCCAAGGCCAATATTGCCACCGCTTCGATTGGCAACGGCCCCGGCACGGAACGAATCCTCAACCAGGATGAAATCGACAGTCTTTTGGGCTTTTCGCTCGAAGACGAGGAAGAAGACGATAATTCCGGCATCCGGGCGATCATCAACTCGGCCATGGTCTCTTATGAGCGCCTGCCGATGCTGGAGGTCGTGTTCGACCGCCTTGTCCGGCTGCTGACCACATCCTTGCGGAATTTCACCTCTGACAACGTTGAGGTTTCCCTGGACGCCATCACGTCCATCCGGTTTGGCGATTATCTGAATTCGATCCCGCTGCCAGCGATTCTGTCGGTGTTCCGGGCCAAGCAGCTCGACAATTTCGGGCTGTTGACGGTGGATTCAAACCTTATCTACTCGATTGTGGACGTTTTGCTGGGTGGTCGACGCGGCACGGTTGCCATGCGGATTGAAGGCCGGCCCTACACCACGATTGAACGCTCGCTTGTCACCCGTCTGGTGGAAGTCATTCTGAGCGACGCCAAGCAGGCGTTTGCGCCCCTGACGGAAGTTGATTTCGAACTCGACCGGATTGAGACCAATCCACGTTTTGCCGCGATTGCCCGGTCTGCGAATGCAGCCATTCTGGTGAAATTGCGGATCGATATGGAAGACCGTGGCGGCCGGGCAGAATTGCTGCTGCCTTATGCAACGCTCGAGCCCATCCGGAAGATGCTTCTGCAGAACTTCATGGGTGAGAAGTTCGGTCGGGACAATATCTGGGAAGGCCACCTTGCCTCGGAGCTGTGGGCCGCAAAAGTCGAAATTCAGGCAGTTCTGGACGAGTTGCAGGTACCGCTGAAACGCTTGCTGGAGCTGGAAGTCGGGGAAACAATCTTTCTCAACGCGTCTGCCGATTCCCGTGTGGAACTGAAATGCGATGACGTCCGCCTGACGGATGGTCGTGTGGGGCGTGTCGGGCAAAAGGTTGCCGTGCGGGTGGAAAGCCCGATTTCGGACCGGGCCAAACGCGCCATTCTGGAGGAATAATAATGGGTTATGGGCTGATCATTGAAGGCGTTCTGGCCGTGTTGCTGGTGATCACCGTCCTTTATTGCTGGCGTCTTGATCAGCGCCTGTCCAATCTGCGCAAGGGCAATGATGGCATGATCGCCGCGGCGCGCGAATTGTCAGAAACCATCGCCCAGGCAGAGCAGGCCGTTCAGGGGCTGCGGAAGTCTGCCAATGAGACTGGACGAGAGCTGCAATCGCGAATTGACGAGGCCCGGTCACTGACACGCACGATGCAACAGAATTCGCGACGGGGATATTGAGCATGAATTCGAAAGTCAGATTGCTACCGGTTCTGGCGGCCGTCGCCCTTGGTGCCTTCGCCGTGAAGGCCGTTTCCATTGCAGAAGCGGCAGGCGACGCCGCGGCCAAATCTTCGGCACAGTCGGAAAGTGCAGGGCAGAAACCGTCTTCCGGGCCTGCACCGGCAGATATTCCGACGGGCAGCGCCGGAACGTCCCAGTCGACTCCATCTGAAAACGAGCAGTTTCCCGAAGACAATTGCGCAACACCGGACTTTCTGGCCGAACAGGCTGGCCTGTCACAATATGAAATCCAGGTGCTGCGAAGCCTCGCAACCCGGCGTGATGAACTTGATACGCGTGAAGCGTCGCTCGATACCCGGGAAATGGCGGTCTCGGCAGCGGAGCTGCGCCTGAATGATCAGATTGATGAGCTGAAAAAGCTGGAGTCCAGCATACAGTCGCTGCTTCAGACGCTTGATGACAAGAACCAGGAACAGCTTCTGTCTCTGGTGAAGGTTTATGAAACCATGAAGCCAAAGGATGCGGCGCGCATCTTCAACACGCTGGATGACGAGTTGATGCTGTCGCTGGCCGATCTGATGAAGCCAGCCTCCATGGCGGCGATTCTTTCTGAAATGTCGCCCGACAGAGCCCGTACACTGACGCAATTGATGGCCATGATTACAGAGCCGCCGGAGACACTGGCCGAACTGGAGGCGCGCACCAATGGTCCGTAAGGGACCAAATCGTCTGGCAGCGTCCGCCCGTTTCGCATTGCTCGGAATGACTGCCCTGACCGCACCAGCTTTTGCCTGGGGTGATGGGCGTGCCATTGCGTTTGATTTCCAGAATACGCCCGAGTATGGCCGTATCATTGTCACCTGGGATGGCAGCGAGGCTGACGCCCCGCGCATGACGACCTCCATGGTGGGGCCTGTTCTGATCCTGAAGTTTCGTGAGCCTGTGTCTTTCGATCCTGAGGAATTGCCTGAAGGACTGCCCTCGCGCATTGCAGTGGCGCGGTTAAGCGAAGACGGCAAGGAAGCCCGCATTGCGCTGGCCGGTGAATACCGGATTCATCAGTCCTACTCTTTCGATCTGGCCGGAATTGATCTGGTCGAGCCGGCCATTACCACCGACCCGCCGGATATTGTGTCGCCGATCGCAGAAAAGCGCCGTCTTGAAGCGGAAGCAGCCGCCGCGGCCGCAGAAGCAGCCCGTCTCGCTGCTCTGCCGGAGCCCTCTGATGTCCAGGTACGGGCATCTGAGGGCAATGATTTTTCGACCCTGGCTTTTTACTGGCCACAGGCTGTCGATTTTGTTGCTGCCGATGAAGATGGCGCTCTGGAACTGACGTTTTCAAAGCGGGGCATTGCTGATCTCGCGCCCGTCAGAGTGGCACCGCCGACCGGCATGATGACCATTGATGATCGCAACACAGATGAGAACTGGATTGTTCGGCTGGGGTTGCAGGATGGTTACTGGGCCAGCCCGATCAAGGTGGATGACGCTGTGCTTGTGCGATTCCGTCGCGGTGAGAAGCCCGAAGAGCCGGTTGCCGAGGATACGTTGCTGCCGGCAGCGCTTCAGGTACTGGCAGATGAATTGCCCGAAATTGAGATGCCGCCACCCAGCCGCAAACCGCATGCGAATATGCCGGACCATCTGGCAGATGAGGTTGAGCCTGCGGCCGAGCTGACAGCCCCGGCAGGCGTCGAGACGCCCGAAGAAGAGATTGCTGCACCGGTTGCCGAGCCTGTGGAGCTGGAACCGATCACGCCGCGCAGGCTCTGGAATGAAGCGCTGGACCGAAGCGGGAACGCTCAGGTGTTGACGACACCGCATGGCAGCGGGCTGGAACTGGAAATCGATTTTCAGTCAGACATTCCAGGCGCTGTTTTTCGTCGGCATGGCGCGATCTGGATTGCCTTTCCTGCCAGTGGACAGTTTGAATTCGATGCCGACTCTGTCCGGTCCGGGTTCCGGATCGATCCGATTGAAGGCGAGGCCGGTATGGCCTTGCGCGTTTTCGCCTCTGACAATCAGATCGCCAGTGTTCAGGAGTCCGGGGAAACCTGGACCGTAAAAATCGGTGGCAAGGGCGAGCTGGCGAATGTGCGCCTGCATCCCAAGCGTATGGCGAGTTCGGGCGGTTCCGGCATTCTGGTGGATGTGCCCGAGGCGGGTACGCTGTTTGACCTGGACGATCCCGATGTCGGCCAGACGCTCACCATTCTGCCGGTTAAATCTCACACCACCTCTCTGGAACAGCCATTGAGTTTTGTGGAGGCCAGTTTCCCGTCGACCATAAATGGTCTTGTTATTGTGCCGCGAGCTGATGATCTGAGCGTCATTCAGCGTGATGAGCAGGTGATGATCAGCCGGGATTCGGGACTGGCGCTTTCCAGCTGGGGCGTGGAAACCGGCCTGCCGATGACAGAAAACCTATCGCCGGCATTCATGGATTTTGTGAACTGGCGTCGCGGCGATAAAGGCGATTTCTGGCGCAATCACGGCATGCTGGACCGGGCTGCAGCGATTGCGGACCCGACCGACTGGACGGGGCAATCCTCACTTCTGGATCTTGCGCGGTTTTACCTCGGATGGAGCCTTGCTCCGGAAGCCTATGGTCCGCTCAACATGGCCGCAGATGCCGACCCGCTGTTGCGGGAGGATGCACAATGGCTGGCCCTGAAGGGCGCGGCTGATGTGATGAACGGTCGCTATGATGAGGCGCTGGAATCGCTGGAACGCAGCCCTGTGCGGTCTGACGCCTCGGCTGCAGCCTGGCGCGGCCTGGCGCAGGCGCATCTGGGCGAATGGCGCAAGGCGCGTGAGGAATTTCTGACGGCTGAGCCCATGATTGACGCCTATGAACCGATCTGGGCAGGGCGTTTCCACGCCGCTGCGGCCCGCGCGAACATTCGCATGGGCGATGGCGGCAAAGCCGAACGGCATGCCACAGCGGCGCGCCGTGTGGGCGACAAATCGACGCGTGGTCATGCCGGAATCACGCTCGGCGAACTGGCTCTGGCTACCGATCGCAAGCAGGATGCCGCAACCATCTTTTCCCGCCTTCTGGACCATGAAGACGCCAATGTGCGGGTGCGCGCTGAGCTTGCGAGCATTCTGCTGGCGCGTGAGCAGGGAGAGATGTCGGCGCTGGATGCCAGTGACCGGCTCGACTCGCTTCGGTTTCGCTGGCGCGGCGATGCGCTGGAGCTTGAGATTGTCTCTGCGCTGGTCGATGTTCTGTTTGAACTGGGGCAATTCCGTGAGGCGCTGAACCTGTCGCAGTTCGTCTCCATGCAGTTCCCGAAACTGGCCGGAGCGCGCGATCTGCGGATCAAGATGATGGATCAGTTTGAGGCGCTCTATCTTGACGGACGCGCCGATGAAATGGACCCGATCATCGCGCTGGCGCTGTTCTATGAATTCAAGGATTTAACACCGATCGGGCCGGATGGTGACCGGATGATTCGGCGTCTGGCGAACCGGCTGGTGAGCTTTGACCTGCTCGATCCGGCGACCGAATTGCTGGCGCACCAGGTGGATAACCGGAATCTGATTGGCGCGAGCCGGGCGAAGATCGCAGCTGATCTGGCGGCGATCTATCTGCTCGATGAGCGGGCTGAGGATGCGTTGCGAACGATTGCCTCGACGCGGCAGACCGGCTTGTCGGATGAGCTGCGGCTGGAGCGCCGATTGCTGGAAGCGGCGGCGCATATGGAGCTGAACCGGTTCGGTCATGCCATTGAGCTATTGGAAAACCTGAATGATCAGAGGGCGCTGGACCTTTTGGCCGAGGTGCACTGGCGGTCGCGGACCTGGGGCGCTGCGGGCAGGGCGCTGCAGAGAACGCTGCCGGATCCGGGCGCTGAGCTCTCCTCTCTGCAGGCGCAGACGGCAGTGAGATCGGCTGTGGCCTATCGGATGGATGGCGATTTTGGCGGGCTGGCTGATCTGCGGCAGAATTACGGGACGGCGATGCAGAAAACCCGCGAGGCCGACACATTCGATCTGCTGACCGGGACCAATCAGGTCTCATCCGCGCGCCTGACCGATACCGTGCGTCAGCTGGCAGATACCACTTCGGCGGACGCGTTTATCCGCAATCTGAAGCAGCGCTTTGGTGAAGCGGGCGGTATGCCCTAGTGCGACCAATTGAAGTCGTGCGCGAATAGTCATTGTCAGGCGGGACGTTACAAAGTATCGCCCTTTCCCGATGACTGCGCTGTCTCTCTCCTTTCGGCTCCTTCGTGCCGTATTGTTGTTTGTGCTGATGATCGGCATGACAGCGCGGGCGGCTGTGCCAGATGGCTATATGCTGGAGCGGTCAGACGAGACAGGCGTCATGCAGGTCCGGCTCTGTGGTGCGGGGCTGGGTGAGCGCTTTGCGAGCTTTGACCCGGTGAAAGGTGCCTGGGTCAGTCACGACGAAAGTGACGGCGCGAAAAGCGACAATGATGCCGACCGGAATACGCCCTATAGCTGTGATTTCGCCCTTTCCATGATTGCGGACCTGCCTGCGCAGGATGTCTGGTCCGGCGTTGAGACGTTTGGTTTACCGCTTCTGGGTGGCCGCATCTATGTCTCTGAAAGCCATGCGCCGATTATTCAGGCTCCATTACCTGCCCGTGGGCCACCACGCTCTCCCCTCTGATAAATAAGCCATTTTCTTAAAATCAGATCGCCCGTCGCCGCTATCAGTTCTGGCGTACGGGCATGAGAGTGTATCCATGTTCAAATCATATTTCGGCAGCGCCAGCCTGATCGCGCTCGCCTTCCTGTCCATCCCAGCCATCGCGCAAGAGGATGACGACACATCACCAGCGCTTCAGGACGTCGTGAATGTCACGGCCCGGCGCGCCTCACCAAATGAAACCCACATTCACCCTGACAGCCTGCCGTTTGAGGGGGTAGACGCCACCCGTCTTGTGGCCCGCACACCGGGCGCGGCCCGCATCGGCAATGGCGAGCTTTCAGGGCAGGTCCAGTATCGCGGTCTGTTCGGTGAACGCCTGAATTTGCGGGTGGATGGACAACGCTTCGCCTCTGGCGGGCCGGGCCTGATGGACCCGGTTTTCCATTACGCGCCATCCCCGCTGATCGGTCAGATGGTGATTGACCGCGGCGTCAGCCCGGTCAGCGAAGGCCCGGGTCTGGCTGGTGGCGCTGATGCGGTGTTCAAACGTGTGGACTTCGCTGACACCAGCGAACCGGAGCCCGGCTATGACCTCACGTTTGGTGCCCGCTCTGTTGATGAAAGCGTTGCAATGGGCGGTGTGGTCGGCATGGCAACCGATAGCTGGCGCTTCAATCTGCTTGGCTCTTACGAAGACGGGGATGACTTTGAGTACCCGGAAGGCAGTGTCGGCGGCAGCCGGTTTAACCGTGCCGTTTATGGATTTTCTTCGGGGCTCCGTCTGGGGGCGCATACCTTCACACTCGATGCCCGCCGCCAGAATACCGGCGAGTCTGGCAATCCGCCTTTCCCGATGGACATTCGCTATTTCGACGCGGATTTCGTCCGCGCAGGCTATCTCGGTGATTTCGAAGGTTTCGATGTCGAAGCCGATCTGCACTACACAGACGTCGCCCACGCGATGAACAATTACGATATGCGTCCCCAGCCTATGGCGATGCAGCTGCGGGAAGCTTTCGCGAATGCTGAAACGCTGGGCGGCGCTTTATCGGTCAGCTTTGCCGGATTCGGGGGAGCGCTTGAGCTTGGCGTGGATGGGGAGGAGGTCTCTCATAATGTGCTCATCACCAACCCGGCCAATGCAAATTTCTTCCTGACCTCTCTGCCGGATATTGAGGAACAGCGTCTCGGGGCCTTCGCCGAATGGAATGGCAAGGCGAACGGCCTGAATGCGCAATTTGGCCTGCGCGTTGATGACTATTCAAGCGAAGCCGGCACAGCGGAAATCGGCCCAGCGCTTCCGGCGGGCCCGCAAATGCTGGTGGGCATGTTCAATATGCGCGACAATTCCACTGACGAAACGACGATTGATGCTGTTGCCCGTATCTGGACGCCAGAGACGAACGGCCTGAGCTGGCGTGCCACGCTGGCCCGGAAAAATCAGGTGCCGAACTATGTTCAGTATTATGGCTGGATGCCGCTGACCGCATCAGGTGGTCTGGCTGATGGCAATATCTATGTCGGCGATGTCGAACTTGAGCCCGAGACAGCCTGGATTCTGGAAGGCGGCTTTGATTATTTCGGGCAAAATATCTACGCGCGTCCGACCCTCTTTTACCGCCAGATCGACGACTATATTCAGGGCGTGCCCTATGATGACACTATCGGTGTCATCGATACGCCGGTTGAAATGGTAGCCAATATGGGCGGCGACCCGACACCGCTGCGCTTTGCCAATGTGGATGCGAAGCTTTACGGGCTCGATCTCGACTTTGGATATGATTTTGAAGGCCCGTGGCGGTTTGATGGTGTGTTCAGCTATGTCCGCGGGGAACGTCGCGACATAGACGACAATCTCTATCGCGTCGCACCGCCGAACCTCACGCTGGCCGCGACCTACCAACAGGCGACCTGGTCAGGCACGTTTGAAATGCGCGGCGTTTCCGAACAGGACGAGGTTTCTGTCACCAACAGCGAAGAGGAAACCTCTGGCTATGCGGTGTTCAACCTTTTCGGGGAGTGGATGATCAATGAAGGCACACATCTGCACTTTGGCGTGGAGAATGTGTTTGACGAGACCTATCGCGATCATCTGTCCGGTTACAACCGGAATGGGCTTTCCGATGTGGCGGTGGGTACGCGTGTGCCGGGCGCTGGTCGCGGGGCGTTCATTCGTATCGGCTTTGTGAGATAGCCGCTAAGGCTGTCTTGCAAAAGCGCGGTGCGGCAGACCCATAATGCCCATTTGAGAGCCGCCGCACCGCGTATTTTTCCGGGTGCCCCGTCTTGCCTTTTCTATTGGGTTGCGGGGCAGGATCCCCCTCCGGCTCCCCCTTTCTAAGGGGGAGAGTGGCAGCGAGACTGTTTTATGGGTAATGCCTGGTGGAGGAAGGCCTAGCTGTCTTTCACCTGAACGCGGATTTCGACCGCGCCTTCACGGCCGGCTGTGTCGAGGACGCTGACCTTCAGGCGATGTTTGCCTTTTGGCAGTTTCACCGGATCGGTTTCGACGCCATCTGCCGTAATGTCTGCGGCTTCCTTCACGCGCTTGGTGAGGTCGTACCAACCAAACGGTATCTTGTATTCCACGCGGAGTGAGTCTGGCTGAATTTCGTAAGGCTCGACGGCCTCGAAGGCGGTTTTGATGATCACTTCGCCTGTGATTTCATTGGTGACATCCGGGCTGATGACATTGATTTTCGGGCTGTTCTGATCGCCAATAATGGAAAGCGAGCGTTCCTCTGGCGGTGGCAACATGCCGGGCTCGGTCGCCATAAGCGTTTCGAGTTCCGCAGGCGTGATCAGCCAGATGTCATCTGCCAGAGCGGTCGGAAGTGAAGCCATGGCGAATACACTGGCCGATGCCAGCATGGTCTTGAAGTTGAACATTGGTTGTCCCCTTTGATTAAATATCCCCACTGGAGACATTAACCAGAAACGCGGCGGGCGAGAAAGTAGAAAAACTGTGATCAATCTATTTTTGCGATAAAAAAAGAGGCAGACTCTCGCCTGCCTCCTCTCAGTTATGGTTGGGGAGGTTTTAAAGTGTTTCGAGCATTTGTGCGACAAGCGGATGGCGCACCACATCCTCAGCCTGGAGGCGGATGACAGCAATTTCCGGGTTTTGTTCAAGCTTGTCAGCCACATCGCGCAGGCCGGACAGCTCCGGCAGAAGGTCTGACTGAGCCGGGTCGCCGGTGACCACCATGGTTGAGTGCCAGCCAAGGCGGGTGACCAGCATTTTCAGCTGCGTGTACGTACAGTTCTGTGCCTCATCAACGACTACGAAGGCGTTATTGAGCGTACGGCCCCGCATGAAGCCGATCGGGGCAATTTCAATCACGCCTTCTGCCAGCATTTCCTTGAGCTGTTTGGGCGAAAGCCGATCAGACAGCGCATCGTAGAGCGGGCGAAGATAAGGGGCGAGCTTGTCTTCCATCGCGCCAGGCAGGAAGCCAATTTGCTCGCCGGCCTCGACCGCGGGCCGGGCCAGAACGATGCGGCCCACTTCGCCTTTTTGAAGGGCTTCGACGGCTTTGGTGATGGCGAGATAGGTTTTGCCGGTCCCGGCGGGGCCGAGCGCGCAGATCAGATGATGCTCATCAATCGCTTTCATCAATTGCGCCTGGCCCTCGGACCTTGGTTTGACGTTCTTGGTGTAGCTTTGTTCGCGGGGAGGCGCTTTCGGTTTTGTGTTGGGTTGTCGACCCCTTGGCTCATCCTCAGGACTCCAGCCGCCATCAATCGCATAAAGGCCGGTTTTGTTCACGGATGCTTCGTCGTCGAAATAGGCTTTCGTGTCGAACTCGGCATTTCGAATTCTGCGGACAGCTGAACGTTTACCCATGTTGGCCTCCTTGGCGTTGCACAAAGAAAAACGCCGCAGGCGAGAAAGCGCTGCGGCGTTTGGAAAAACTGGTAAAGGAAGGCGTCGCACCGGGCGGCATAGCATGTGCCGCTTCTGGCTCGGGCGCTCGCCCGTCTGGCAATACATAGCCGGTCGCCATGCTGACCCCTTTCGGTAGGCCGGTTCGCCGGATTGCCAGCGAATCAGCGCGAATCTTTTGGACACGATGACCTTACACCAGTTAAGAGTCCCATAAGAGAATGTTTTGTGACAAACGCGGCTGAATTTCCGCATACGGAGGATGAAATGGCTATCTACGACCTTGGAGATAAACAGGTTTCTCTGCCCGGTGAGGGAAAATACTGGGTTGCTGAGAATGCCACTGTTTTGGGCAATGTTGTGCTTAAAGAGGGCGCATCCGTATGGTTCAACTGTGTTTTGCGCGGCGATAACGATCCGATCATCGTCGGTGAGAACACCAATATTCAGGACGGCACCGTCTGCCACACGGATGACGGCGTGCCGCTGACCATCGGCAATAACGTGACTGTGGGCCATATGGCCATGCTGCATGGCTGCACGATTGGCGATAACACGCTGATCGGTATTGGTTCGACCGTGCTGAACAAGGCCAAAATCGGCAAGAATTGTCTGATCGGGGCGCATGCGCTGATCCCTGAGGGCAAGGAAATTCCGGACAATTCCCTCGTCATGGGCGCACCGGGTAAAGTGGTCCGTGAGCTGGGCGAAGATATGGAAAAGGTGCTGAAAGCCTCTGCGGACCATTATGTTGCCAATTGGAAGCGTTATGTTACCGGTCTTAAACGGGTCGGTTGATCTGATCTGACGTTTACGGGCTGCGCGTCACATGCGTGCGCCTTCCCTCTGATACCGGACCCTGTTGTGCCATCTGATCCTGAACGACCACGAGTGATAGGCGCAGGCTGGCTGCTGGCGCTTGCGCTTTTGTGCCTGCCTGGCTGTGTGACCCTGCCGCGCGAAGACGGCCCGCCTGCGGCGCCAGCGAATGCAAAGGTCGCGGGCTTTTCGAACGCTATCCGGATTGTTGGCATTGACCCGGAAGCCTCTCAGGACATTGAAGCCCGCGTCGCCGCCATGCGGAACGCCCGAGATGGCTCGCTCGACTTTCTGGCGCTATCGGGCGGTGGTGCCGGGGGATCTTATGGTGCCGGGGTGATTTATGGCATGAGCGCTGTGGGAGAACGGCCCGTCTTCGAAGTTGTCACCGGGGTCAGCACGGGCGCGCTGATTGCGCCATTTGCGTTTCTGGGGCCGGACTGGGATGACGAACTGAAGACGGCCTTTGCCACAGAGGCGGCCTCCAATGTGATGGAATCCCGCGGCGTCGGGATTCTGTTCAATCCGAGCTTTTTCAAAGGTGCACCGCTTCATTCGCTGGTGGATTCCTTTGTGACGACTGAGCTGATCAATGCGGTGGCCGATGAAGCGGACAAGGGGCGCATCCTGATGGTGGCGACCACTGATCTCGACACCCAGCAGCCCGTTTACTGGAATCTGGGGGAGATCGCCAAACGCCGGGATTTGCGTGCCCGCAATCTGTTTCGTGACGTTCTGGTGGCTTCTGCCAGCGTGCCCGGGGTGTTTCCGCCCGTGATGATGCCGGTTGAGTATAAAGGGCAGGTGTTTGAGGAAATGCATGTCGATGGCGGCGCAACCGTGCCGTTTTTTCTGGGGCCTGAGCTATGGTCGCTTTCGACCCGGTCGGACACAGCCCTGAAGAATGCCAATATCTATATCGTTGTGAACGGTCAGGTGCAGTCGCCATCACGCTCTACGCCGGTCAATACGGTGCAGATCGTGGCGCGGTCGTTTGAGACCATGCTGATCTACGCGTCCCGCATTGCGATTGGCGAGTATGCGGCGCTGAGCACCAAGCATGAGATGAATATGCGCGTGGCCTTCATTCCGACCGATCTGGCGTTTGCCGGTCCACTGGATTTTAACGCCGATGAACGCGCGAAGCTGTTCGAGTACGCCTGGAGCTGTGCCAGCCAGAACAGCATTTTCTTCAGCGAAGAGTCCCTGACAGATGCGCTGCGCAATTCGGATGTCAGCTATGACGAGCTGAAAGAGAATGGCGGCCTGCCGGGTCGTTGCCCGACCGAACCTCGTAAGCCCGATAGTGAAGACGCTGTCGAGCTGGAGGGCGCTGACGCAGCAGGTTAGCCGCATCAGCGCGTCTGGTCATGCCGGGTGCATGGACTGCCAGGTTTTGCCCGCCAGCGTGATGGCGCGCAGATCGCCCTGCGTGGTCGGCATCATCCGGTTCATGACATAGGAGAGGGTCATGCGGTTTTTCTGATCGATCAGGATCAGGGATCCGCCATAGCCGCCCCAATACATCATCTCGTCATGGATGGCGGGTGACATCTCACCGGAAAGGCCAAAACCGAGGCCATACCGGACCGGAATGCCAAGCACGAGATCCTTGCCTTCAATCTGGGTTTCCAGCGGTTTCCGGCACATGGCTTCGGAGAGATAGCGCTTTCCGTCAATCTCTCCGCCATTGGCCAGAATGGTGTGGATGAGCGCGACCGAGCGGGCATTGCCCGTACCGCCTGCAGCCGGGATTTCCGCGCCGCGCCAGGCCCGGGTTTTCGTCTCATGCACATCAATGCCCGGATTGCCAAAGGTGGCGACCATGATCTCGTTCGGCGGGCCCTGAGAAATGCCGCCATCGGATGGCGGTGTCAGCTCGGCCACGCGGTGATCTTCTGACGCCGGCAGTCCGATATGGAAATCGGCCTTCATTGGCTCGGCGACTTCCCTGCGGAAAAATGTGCCAATGGTGTCACCTGTGATGCGGCGCACGACTTCACCGATCAGATAGCCCTGCGTCATGGCGTGATAGCCAGAGGCGGTGCCCGGTTCCCAGAGCGGGGCCTGCGCGGCCAGAAGGCTTGTGGCTTTCTCCCAGTCATAAAGATCCTGTGGTGTCATGGGCGCGCGCCAGCCCGAAAGGCCAGCCGCATGACTCATCAGGTATTTGACAGGCAGGTCGGCTTTGCCTTCAGCGGCAAATTCCGGCCAGTACTTTGCGACGGGCGCTTCGAAATCCAGCTCGCCCCGGTCTGCCAGCATGAGCGCCACCAGAAAGGTCATGGTTTTTGTGGTGGAGTAGACATTCACGATGGTGTTGTCTTCCCATGGGCGGGTTTCCGCCGGATCGGCATAGCCGCCCCACAAATCGATAATGGGTTCGCCGTCTTTTGTGACGCAGAAGCTTGCGCCGTTTTCGGTGCCATCCTGCAGGCTGGTTTCAAATGCTTCTCGTACCGGCTCAAAACCGTCCACGACGAAGCCCTTCGCTGCTTTTGCAGTCATGTCTTCCTCCCTTTATATATTATGTGGTCCTGATCGGGTGTTCCGTCAGAATCCTTTTTTCGACAGCCAGCTGGTGACGACGCCAACCGCTTCGCCCACCAGTTCCGGCTTTTCGATGTAGTAATGATCCGCCCCGGCAATATCGACATATTCCTTGTCGTCATGCCCCACGGCATCATAGAGGCGCCGGGCGTGTGAAGGCGTGCAGGCCAGATCGGCAGTGTTGTTCACCACCAGGACCGGACAGGAGATCTCCCCCGCATTGGTGATGCCGTTGGCGCAGCTTTCATCATAGCTCCATTGCGACAGCCAGGCCCGAAGCGTCGTGAAGCGGGCCAGCCCGACCGGCCCGTCATTGGCGACCCTTGGTTCGCCCAGATAACACTCATAAGGCCGCCGATCAGATGGGTCCTGCGTCGGGTCAGTCCAGCGCACATCAGCCATAGTGCCCTGCACGGTGAAACAGCGCTCCATATTCTCATCACCGGCAGCCTTGAGCGCGGCCAGCTGGTCTTTCACACGTGCGGTGATCCGCCGGTTGCGCGCGATCTGAGCCTCACGAAACCGCGAAACGAATGCGTCAGAATAGGGAGGCTGATTGGGATTGTTCGGATCGTAGATATTGAGTTCGGTTTCGCGTTCGAAGGGGGTGTCTTCATCCAGAATGCTCGGGTCCATCCATTCGGTCAGGGTGACCGCGCGGCTGATATGCGCGGCCAGAAGCATGATGCCCTGAACGGGTGGCAGCTCCATTGCCGTCAGGTCATAAGGGTCGCCGGCAGGTGTGTGCGTAATAGTCGGGTTTTCAGCCTGGCTTTGATAGAAAAGTGAAAGCGAGCCCCCGCCAGACCATCCGCCGAGGATGACATTTTCATAGCCGAACCGTTTGGGCAGATCTTTCAGGCAAGCGCCGAGATCAGCGACGCATTTTTCCATGATCAGCGCACTGTCATTGCCGCGATAACGCGTGTTGCAATAGATCACATGATGGCCGGCATGGGCGAGGGCCGTGACCATGGGCAGGAAAGATCCGCCGCCAACCGGGTGAGAGAAGACGATGACGGATTTGCTGTCACCACTGGCCGGGCGGATACGCATGCATTCCACGAACACCATGCCGCCTGCGCCGCCATACACATCCTTGAAGCCAGCTTTTTCGGCGTAAGCCAGCCCGTAAGGTTCGCGAACGATCCCACTCATTTGATCCTCCCGTTTCGGCGCTATCGATGCGCTCTTCCTGGATCAACGTTCAATATTTTTGAGAAGCGTGCTAGACTTAATGTCAATATTATTGACAATAATTTGGAATAATCGGGAGGACACCATGAAACTGAGCGGCATTCATCACATTGCGGTCATGGCCAGGGACATGAAGGAACACATTGCCTTCTTTTCGGAGGTTCTGGGCTGTGAATTGTTGGCGCTGTTCCCAATGCATGGCGTGCCGGGCGGTAAGCATGCCTTCATGAAGCTGAACGAGCACAGTTTTTTCTCCATGGTGGCGATGGATGCAGGCAAGGACATTCCGATTGAGCTTGGCAAGTCGCATGCCGGATCTGGGGCTGGACCTTCAGCGCCGGGGACAATGCAGCACCTGGCTTTTCGGGTGGAGACGGACGAGGATCTTGTTGCCATGCGAGACCGGATTCGCAGCCATGGCTATAATATCATCGGCCCGATTGATCATGGCATGTGCAAATCGCTCTATTTTGCAGGGCCGGACAATTTGACGCTCGAAATCGCAACGCCCGGCTACAAGCTCGTGCCTGAGCAATGGGTTGACCCGGAGGTGTGTGAGGCGTGCGGGATCAGTCCGGACGAGGCTAAGCATTACATGTCGCCCGAGCCGACAAAACCGGCTGGCGGATCGGTGAAACAACCCGCTTACGACCCGTCAAAATATCATCAGGCCTATCCGAAGGAGATGTATATGGGCATGCTGGCGGCGAGCGACGAGCAGATCGCCGCCGCGGCCAGCTATACTGAACCGCCTGTGAAAGTGGGCTAGGCCCATGGCGAGGACGCGCTGGTTTATCGGCGCTTGAGCGGGCGTTTGAAAGCGTTCTCGAGCGTCACCGAAAAGGCAAGCGACAGGATCAGAGGCACCCAGAGAGGCAGTTCGCCCATGCCGGGTGTTTCGAGCGCGGTCGCGATGTGGTCATCCACGCACCACCAAAGCAGGAAGAGTAACATGTCAGGCTCCATATATATCGAAAAACGATATATTGAATATGGGAGCCAGACATGGTTTGTCCAGACACGATTGGACGATTTTCTATCAGATTGATCACCCGATCGGCCTGGCGGTTGGCGCGTCGAAGTCAGTCCAATCCGACGGCCACATTGTATCCGACAAAGGCGGTATAGTCGGCACCGCCATATTTTGATTTCAGCCCCGGTATGTCCGCGTCGTCGGGGAAACGGACGACGATGCGGTTATAGTCTGGCTTTGAGTCGATGATCCGGCCTTCGTCAACGCTCACATCTGTTTTGAACAGTGACAACCATTCTTCGAAGCGGCTTGATGGCGATTTGAACTCGACCACCAGCTCCCCGCATTTGGCGTTGATGCCTTCATACTGGCAGGTTGATTGAGAATTCAGGCTGAAGGCTCCCTGGCCACAGGCAGCCAGAGCGGTCAGTGCGGCTGTAACGGTTAGGGTTTTGGTCGTGGTCAGCATGTCTGGGCTATGCTCCCTTTGTGAAAACTCCCGGATCGGTTGGGATCCGGGAGCAAGGTTGTCATCTGATTGCGGTGAAAATCCGACGATTTTTAGCCGCCGTCACCTGTCGTGACAGGCTGCACAACCCGGCGCACGAGCGCGGTATCGTTTGCGCGGGCCCACAGATAGACGTCATAGCTGAGATCATCGATCGTGGCATTGCGCTGACCCGTGAAGGTGACGTTGAAGCTTGCCGTTCCGCCTGGAGCGACATCTTCCACCACAGCAGGGGAAATGTCGGTGACCCAGTTGGCACCGGCCAGAACTTCCAGCGTAACGTCAGATTCTGCAACAGCGTCATCAAGTGCATCTGAAATCGCGGCTGCAATGGCAGAGCTTGCGAAGTCGAGAGAGAAGACTGCACCGTTTGTTGCTGTCGCCAGCTCTGTCAGCCGGGTTTCTGCGGACGATGATCCACCGCTTTGCAGACCGAAAACAACGATCCCTGCTTCTTCAAGCGCTGCCAGAACTTCTGTTCGGCCAGCGCCCGGATAGTCAGGCTCATCATCGCTGTTGTGGAAGTCGGCATCAGTTGCGATCAACACCACAGGAAGCGCACCATCGCGAAAGCCGACCGGTTGTGGCGCAAATTCGCCAACCCCGTCAAAGGCACCATCTCCATTGATGTCCCGGCCAGCGCCAGTGGCGACCTGATAGAGGGCCTCGTACTGCGATTCTGGGCCATCTGCGCCGTAGAGCAGCGGCTGATCGAGCAGATCAATCGCGGCGAGAGTCGCATCAACATCAGACGTCAGAGACGTGAACCGGTTGAAGGCGTAATCTTCTGAACCACCATATCCGCCGAGCGGGAAGTCCGAGTAGCCGGTCACAGAATACTGGATATCAATACCGCGACCTTCCAGGTCGGTGATGATGGCATCGGCCTGCGCCTGGAGGCTGTTAATGTCATCACCATAGCTGCCGCTCTGGTCGATCACGAACACAAGGTCAATCGCGGTCACACCAGCCTCTGGCAGGACAATGTCGATGTTCACATTCGCCGTTTCATCCTTCAGGAGTGAAATTGGCGTCAGAGCATCCAGATCGACATTTTTCGCCAGAAGTGCGGTCTGAACCGCGGCGTTGAGATCAAGGATTTTCGTCGGCGTTGTTGCTGCCCAGGTGTCTTCGGGCACTGCGCGGCCAAATGGTTCGCAATCAGCAACATTCTCGTCTGTTGTCTGAGGGGTGAGACGCGCTGATGCGGTACGGGTGAGGATGTTCTTCGCTTCCGGAGCGGCGATCGTCTCGTTGATCGAACGGATCAGACCCAGAGCGCCCGTAACAAGCGGTGCGGAGAATGACGTACCATTGGTCGTTGACCCATCGCCGAACCCGACAGACGCGCCCGGCGCCATGATGTCGACGACTTCACCCATTCTGGAGAAACAAGCATCGTTTTCTGCCTCATCTGAAGCGCCTACGATCATGGCGTGAGACAACCAGGAATCTGCGGCAACGTCATTTACGTCCGGCAGCAATTGATCGTCCTGCTTTTCGCAGTTGTTACCAGAAGAGAAGACCACGTTCACATCATTGGCTCGCGCATGGTTGACGATGGCTGTCCCAAGCGTCCGGCGGAATTGCTGACGCGATGCAAGGCGTGCCGCCTGATCGGCAGAACAGCTGGATGTGTCGCCCCAGGACAGGTTGATGACTTCAGCGCCCTGGTCGACAGCCACACGGGCGCCATCAATCAGGTCTGTTGAGAAGCCGAAAATGGCGGACAGGCCGAACCGGGCCCGATAAGCATCGACCGAGACAATCTCACTGTGCGGATTGATGCCGCGGATTGGCGTTGGACCATCGACAAAGCCGCCTGCAAACGCTGCCACATCACGGCCGTGCGTGGAGTCTGCAAAGCTGTCATCGCCGGTTAGCGCATCACCGGACTGGGAGAAACGCTCGACGCGAGTCCCGTCGATCACGGCCTGATCTTCTGGAAGACCTGTATCGACAATGCCGATCTTGTTCGCGACCAGTGTTTCGCCAGACAGGGCCTGCCAGGCTGGTGTGGCCCGAACCTGATCAATCCAGTAATCACCGGCAAATGATACCGCGGACGGGGCTGGTACGGCTTCAAGACGAAGTTCCGGAGCAGGGCCGGAGCGCAGGAAGTCTTCATATCCCTTCTGGTTTGACGCATGACCAAAATCGAGTGGGATGGCCCGGTTCAGATCCGAACCTGACACACCGGGTTCCACTTCTGTGGCGGCAATGATGTCGACCTCGGCTGTGCCGTCTGGCACGAGGAACTGGGCGACGCGGAATTCAGCGTCGAAGGCGACGAGGAAGGCACCAGCCGCGCGGGCAGCCGCAATCGCGCCATCAATCTGTTCCTGCGTTACGTCTTCGACGAAATAGACGAGAACTTCGTTTTCGGCGGCTTCAACGTCTTCACCATCAATGGTGACGGTTTCAACGCCGCTTGGTTCGCGAACTGCGACAGCAGCCTCGACCGTGATGAAGTCGCTTTTGACTTCTTCGTCGCTGCCATCGGCTGACTGCACGGTCAGCGAGACTTCGAATGTGCCAGCCGTGGAGAATGTGTGGATCGGGTTTTCTTCACTGGATGTGGTGCCGTCACCAAAGTCCCAGCTCCATGACGTGATGGATGCTGTGCCGTCTGACGAGCTGTCGGTGAAGGTCACTTCCAGCGGAAGCGTGCCGGACATGGGGGTGGCGGAAAAGTCTGCGGTCGGTGCCGTGACAGGTGTTTCTGGTGGTTCAGGTGACGAGCTGTTGTTGTTACAGCCAGCTACAAGCAAGCCGCTCGCACACACTGTGGCGAGACCGAAGTGTTTCAAGAAATGCAATGTCCCCTCCCTTGAGAGATGTGGATTATCTATCCAACGGAGGAGATCCCTAACCCATCCCCCTATGGATGGGGTGCACCCTAGGTTGACGGGGTGAAAATCGTCAAGCGCCTGGCATCCAAATCATTTCCAAAAAGTAAGTGAACGCCTGTTGACCTTGTAAATTCTCTTTAAATACAGTTATCCAGCAGTTGGCCTGCTTTGCTTGATCAGGGGCGTCTTTTGCTTCCGGTTTTGTGTTGGGAGGGCTAAACCTGAGGTTTTGCATGCTTCGTGCGGGTGTTCGGGAATCTCTGCATGCCCTCTCCAAGAATCGAAACGGTGTGCTAGGGTTTTCGCCATGTCTGACTTTTTCCCTTCCGAGCCAGCGCCAGGCGCAAACATGGCCGAGCTGACGGTTTCCGAGCTTTCGGGGGCCATCAAGCGCACCATTGAGACCAATTTTGATCGGGTGCGCGTGCGTGGCGAGCTGGGGCGTGTGACGATTGCCAAGTCGGGGCATATGTATGCCGATCTGAAGGATGATAAGGCGGTCATCAACACCATCATGTGGAAGGGGAGCGTGTCGCGCCTGCCATTCCGGCCCGAGGAAGGGCTGGAAGTGATTGCGGAAGGCAAGCTCTCCACCTATCCGGGCCGGTCCAACTATCAGCTGATCGCGGATACGATGTCGCCTGCCGGGGCGGGCGCGCTGATGGCGCTGCTGGAAGAACGCAAGAAGAAGTTCGCGGCAGAAGGCCTGTTCGATACGGCGCGCAAGCAGGCTCTGCCATTCCTGCCGCGCGTGATTGGCGTTGTAACCAGCCCGACCGGTGCGGTGATCCGGGACATTCTGCATCGCCTCACGGATCGCTTTCCCGTCCATGTGATTGTCTGGCCTGCGCTGGTTCAGGGGGAGGCAGCGGCCGGACAGATTGCGGCCGGCATTCGTGGGTTTGACGCGCTGGCAGCTGATGGGGCGGTGCCGCGCCCGGATGTTCTGATCGTGGCGCGGGGAGGTGGCTCGATTGAGGATCTCTGGCCGTTCAACGAGGAAATCGTGGTTCGGGCGGCGGCGGATTGTTCCATTCCGCTGATTTCGGCTGTCGGGCATGAAACCGATACGACGCTGATTGATTTCGTCTCTGACCGGCGAGCGCCAACACCGACGGGCGCGGCTGAGATTGCCGTACCGGTCCGCACGGAGCTGGTCGAGCGAACACAGGCGCTGGGGCAAAGGCTGGTGCGTGGTCTGACGCAGACCAATACCCGCCAGGAAAGAGAGCTTGCGGCGCTGGCCGCGCGCCTGCCGCGGGCCGAAAGCCTGCTTGAAGCGCGACAGCAACGTTTCGACTATGCCGAGGGGCGGCTGACGGCTGCCTTGCAGACCGCGCTTTTGCGCAAGCAGGGAAAGTTTGACCAGGTTGGCCCGCGTCTTCGTTCCGCAGCGCTTGTTCAGGGTATGGCGCGCCTCGAAAAGGATGTGATGCGCACCGGGGAGCGGCTCAGGCTGGGGCTTGGCCGGGCCGCGCAGACGCAGGAGACGCGGCTTGCAGGTCTGTCCCGTCGTCTGGATGCGTCGGCTCAGAAACTGGCGGACACGCGAACAGCTGAAGATCGGCTGACCAAAGCCGGTGATCGTCTCCAGCATGCCATGCTGGACAGGCTGAACCGAAAGTCAGAGCAACTCGATCGGTCGGGCAATCTTTTGAAGGCATTATCCTATCACGGCACGCTGGAGCGCGGATTTGCCATTGTGCGTGATGATGAGGGCAGGGTGCTGCGTGGCAAGGCTGCGGCAGAAGCGGCCGAAACCATGACGCTGACCTTCAAGGATGGCGATCTGGACGTTTCAACCGGCAAACCAACAACCGGACGCAAGCCCGCAAAATCAGGCCCGCCAAGCGGCACGCAGGGCAGTTTGTTCTGAGATTGTTTCCGGATGGAGACGAGACAGCGACCACCTCAACTATCGGGGGGAAATCTGAGGTGGCCGCCGCTGTGTCCGGACGTGTGGGGAGGGAGGGGGGAATACGCCACGTCCTGGAACTGCTCGTCTTTCGACAATTACACTTCTGAATGAATCAGATTTAAAAATGGTTAACAAAAGCGCCAGTTTCATTAGGACTTATAGCGAAGTGCCAAAAGGTACAGTCCTTGACAGTGATTATTCACAGGAAAGATAAATTCAGTTGACTTAAAAAGGACCGAAATACAAATAAAGTTATGATAAACGATAACGTATCGCAGGATAGTTTCAGTGTTAACTAAAAATCTGCGACCTTTTGTCTTCACTGCGTTTCGAATCGCTCTCGATATTGCAAATCATTATTGAGTAGATGTGCCGCGCTGTCAGCGGCTACCAATGAAGCGCGATCGGCTCATTTGCGAAAACCTCATCCAGCCGTCGCCGCGTGCCAGGTGTGATATCTGCCGGCAGGCTCTCGAGATCGAAAAAATCGAGTTCGGCGATCTCGCCGGTCGAAGTCGCGTCAGTTCTGGACCAGGTCCGGATGATGTAGAGCATCACATGATCATTCGGGAAGACGCTGTGATTGGAATAGACGCCGAAGAGCTGCGCCCGCTCCTCAATCTGAATGCCGGCCTCTTCTATAAGCTCACGCGAGAGGGACAGCTCGCACGTTTCGCCTTTTTCAACGCCGCCGCCGGGGAAATACCAGCCGGGCGTATAGGTGTGGCGTAATAAAAGCACCTGATTGTTTTCATTAATCACGAGCCCACGGACGCCGAGTGTCATGGATCGGGTCAGGCGAAAAATCTTCTGAAACAGGCGATCGCGGAGCGTAAGACGCGACATGGTATCCCTTCTGCCGAATTTTCGGCGTTTGAGGTCTCGTCTTTTTGAAAGAGGCGCGTTAGAGGAAATGCAAGGCTTTAGGAGAGAAACATGTACGCATTGGTCGCCATTGGTATCGCTTTCGTGGTTTTTTCGGTTCTGAACCTCATCGACATGCACCGTCTGGACTAAGCGTCTAGCGCGTCTACATGCTCATTTTTCTGGCGATGCTGATAGCCGGGCTGGTGTTTCTGGTCCTGTCCGGCGACTGGCTTATTCAGGGCGCAGTGTCTGCGGCGCTGAAACTTGGTGTGTCCAGAATACTGGCCAGCGTGCTGATTGTCGGCTTCGGTACATCCGTTCCGGAAATGCTGGTGGCCGTGGATGCCACACTGAAGGGCGCGCCTGGCCTGGCGCTTGGTAACATCGTCGGCTCCAACATTGCCAACGTCCTGCTTGTGCTGGGCGTACCGGCCCTGTTTCTGACCATACGGACGGCAGGTCGGGGGCTCGGGCGTTCGGTGATTGTTACCGCTATTGCCACAATCATCTGGCTGGCCATCACGCCATATTCCGGCCTGACCCCGACAATCGGTGCCATCTTCCTCGGCGCACTGATCGCCTATGTCCTCAGCACGCTCTTCAGGCCGCCCTCTGACAATCTTGACGATCTGATCGAGGATGAGGCTGTTGGTCCGCCCATGGGCTGGATGAAGACGGCCATGTTTATCCTGCTGGGCATTGTGGGCTTGCCGCTGGGAGCGCACCTTGCGATCAATGGTGCACTTGGAATTTCGGCAGCCTTTGGCATTCAGACCGAGCTGGTCGGGCTCACCATTCTGGCCATTGGCACATCTCTCCCCGAACTCGCCGCGGCGCTGGCCGCAACGTTCCGGCGCGAGAATGACATGATCCTGGGCAATGTTGCCGGATCAAACCTGTTCAACCTGTTTGGTGCGGGTGGCATTATCGCCATGTTGCCGCTGGTGTCAGACATTCAGCGGATCGATCTGCCGCAATTGTTCCTGACATTCGATCATTGGGTGATGGGCGCTTCGTTCGCGATTTTCGCCATTTATGCGCTGACCCGTCGTCCGATTGGTCGGCTGAGCGGGATTATTCTGGTGGCGCTTTATGTCGCTTATCTCGCTGGCCTCTATCATTTCTATCTTCTTGGCCTCGGTTGGAGTGATCTTTGGAGTTAAGTCCCAACAAAACCGTTCTTGTGACCGGTGCCGGAAAGCGGCTTGGTCAGAAAATGGCCGCCAGCCTCGGCGCGTCCGGCTATCGGGTGGCCGTCCACTATAACAGCTCGCGCGATGGGGCAGACGAAACGGTGGATACAATCCGCAGCACGGGCGGATTTTCCGAGGCGGTGCAGGCTGATCTCAATGATGAAGCGTCTTTGAAGCAATTGGTGTCTGATGCTGGTGAGGCGCTGGGCGGTCATCTGGGCGTGTTGATTAACAATGCCTCCGTGTTCGAAGAAGATGATGCGATGACCCATTCCCGCGAGTCCTGGGATATGCATATGAACGTCAATCTGCGCGCTCCGATCGCGCTGTCGCAGGCGTTCGCGACCCAGTTGCCGGAAAAAGCCCGGGGTGTGATCATCAATATGGTCGATCAGCGGGTCTGGAAACTGAACCCGATGTTCTTCACCTATACGCTTTCCAAGGCTGCGCTGTGGACGGCGACCAAGACGCTGGCGCAGGCTCTGGCGCCGAATGTTCGCGTGAATGCGATTGGCCCCGGGCCGACCATGCAGAATGCGCGTCAGCAGAGTGATGACTTCAAGGCGCAGGTTAATGCCACGCTGACCCAGCGCGGATCATCACCGGAAGAAATTGTGAAGGCCATGCATTTCCTGCTGGATGCGGATGCGGTGACCGGGCAGATGATTGCCGTTGATGGCGGTCAGCATCTGATCTGGCAGACGCCCGACGTTGTGGACGTCATTGAATAGCGCAATGGATTTTTCGTCAGATACCTCCGCCCCCGCTCATCCGCGCATGATTGAGGCTCTGGCTGCGGCCAACCGGGGCATGGCAGGTAGCTATGGCGCAGATAATCTGACCGGGAAGCTGGCCGAAGTTATCAGTCAGGTATTCGGAATCGAGACGGCTATTCTGCCGGTAATATCGGGCACCGCGGCAAATGCGCTGTCACTCTCTGTGCTTTGCCCGGCTGATGGCGCAGTGGCGTGCCATGAAGAAGCGCATATCGAACGCGATGAGCGCGGCGCGCCGGAATTCTACACCGGTGGCGGTAAGCTGCGGCTCCTGGGCGGTGCAGATGGTAAGATCGACCTGGCTGCCTTCAGGATGCAGTGCGATGGTATCGATCGCAGCTTCGTTCATGAAACGCCGCTGCATGCCATCTCCATGACCAACCTTACCGAATGCGGCACGGCATATACGCCAGACGAGATTGCCGAGCGTGCGGCGGTAGCGAAATCCGCCGGGTTGGCCGTGCACCTGGATGGTGCGCGGCTTGGCAATGCGCTGGTCTCGACGGGCACGCAGCCCGCTGACATGACCTGGCGCGCCGGTGTGGATGTGCTTTCGCTCGGCTTCACCAAAGCGGGGGCGCTGGGCTGTGAGGTGATTTGCCTGTTCGGGGAGGCAAGGCAGCACTATGAAAAACTGAGGGCGCGCGCCAAACGGGGCGGTCATTTGCCGCCGAAAATGCGGTTTCTCTCCGCTCAGGCGCTGGCCATGCTGGAGGACGGCTTGTGGCTGGATCTTGCGCGACACGGTAACACCATGGCGACACGGCTCGCCGATGCATGTGTGGCCGGCGGCGGCAAGCTGGCCTATCCCGTGGACGGCAATGAAGTGTTCGTCCATCTGCCGGAGAACATTCAAGCCGCAGCATTTGAGGCCGGGCTGAAAGCCTATCCCTGGCCGGGTGGCAGCGTCCGTTTCGTGTGCCATTGGAATACGAGCGAGGCTGATATCGAGGCCTTTGCGAAATTTTGTCAGGGGTAGTGGCCGCGCCCGTTGCCTTGAGGGGGCGTTGGTGACGTATTCTGCCGTTACACCGACAGACAAGGAAACCGGGGGCTGGCGGGCAAATGGACTGGGTTGAGATTGCAGGCTTTGCGACGGGCGCTCTGTGCGTCTGGTTGCTCGTCATCCGGAATATCTGGAACTTTCCGGTCGGTATGGCCAACAATGTCCTGTTTCTGTTCCTGTTTGCGAAGTCCGGTCTTTATGCCGATGCCGGTTTGCAGATCGTGTTCTTCATGATCGCGGCGGCGGGCTGGTTCTGGTGGCTGCGGGGCGGTGAACAGAATGCGGGTGTCGAGATTTCCGATCCGAAGCCCTGGCAATTGGCGGCCTGTATTGCCGCCATTGGCATCATCACGGCGGGCATTCATTTCATCCTGCACAATTATACCGACTCGACTGTGGCGGGCTGGGATGCCCTGACCACGGCGATGAGCCTGGTCGCGCAGTTCATGCTCGGCCGGAAATGGATAGCGAACTGGTGGCTGTGGATCGCTGTCGACCTGATCTACATGCCGCTTTACGTGTCCAAGGGATTGTGGCTGACGGCCATTCTTTATGGCGTGTTCCTGATCATGTGCATTGCCGGGCTGATCCAGTGGCGGGAGGCCCGCAAGACGGGTGCATCATGACCGAGCCGGTTCGCCGTGTTGTGGTGCTGGGGGCCGAGTCGACCGGCTCGACTACGCTTGCCAGGGCGCTGGCGGAACATTTCAGCTGCCCTTATGTGCCTGAATATGGCCGCGACTATACCTGGGAGCGTCCGGGCACCATCCACACGCCCTGGAAAACCGTAGAGTTCGAGCACATAGCCGATGTTCAGAACCAGCTTGAGGATGCAGCAGCTCGCGACACCGGGAATGGCTGGGTGATCTGCGACACCGATGCGTTCTCGACCGTGCTGTGGCATGAGCGGTATATGGGTTTCTATGCACCGACCGTGCAGGCGATTTCCGACCAGCAGGCCCGTCCGTTTGCACGTATTCTGACGGGCGATGATATCCCTTTCGAGCAGGATGGTATTCGTGACGGCGAAGCCATCCGCCACGCGATGCAGGCGCGCTTTCGCGAGGAACTTCGCAAAACGGATGTGCCTTGGATCGAAGTACGGGGCAGTGTGGCGCAGCGGCTGGCCGACAGTCTTGCTTTCCTTGATCAGCTGCGCGCAGACAGAAATCTCTCCACCGGCTGACATCTGATGTCAGTATTGCCGAAGAACGCACTGGAACAAACCGGGCCCTGAAGCCATATTGCCAGCATGGCCAGATCTTCTTCCTCCAAGGGCGTATCCGAAGCCCCCGCCGCGCAATTCATCATGGATGGCGCCGTTGAATCGCTTACACCTGCCGAATGGACCCCGCACCGCCCGGATAGGGACTGGGAGAAATTCGAGGGCGGGCAGAGATTCAAACTGCATTCAAAATACAAACCGTCAGGCGACCAGCCGACCGCGATTGATGAACTGGTCACCGGGCTGACGGAGGAGAAAGAGCATGATCAGGTGCTGCTGGGTGTTACAGGGTCGGGCAAGACCTTCACCATGGCGAACATCATCGAGCGCACCCAGCGCCCGGCACTGATCCTGGCCCCGAACAAGACGCTGGCCGCGCAGTTATACGGCGAGTTCAAGGAATTTT
>CAYFGB010000011.1:0-98977 GCA_964342455.1 uncultured Hyphomonadaceae bacterium | reverse complement strand
TCACCAACTTCATCCAGAAACAGCGTACCGCCATCGGCCTCAACAAACTTGCCGAGTGATTTGGAAACCGCACCCGTGAACGCGCCTTTCTCATGACCGAACAGAATGCTTTCCACGAGGTTTTCGGGAATGGCACCACAGTTCACCGTAACAAAAGGTCGACCTGAACGTTCTGATGCGCCCTGAATACAGCGGGCAATGACTTCCTTACCGACACCGCTTTCACCCAGAATGAGGATCGGAATATTCGAACCGGCCGCGCGCTGGCCCAGGCGAACAACCTGTCTCATGGCTGGCGCAGACGCGATCATATCGTCAAAGGCAAGCTCGCCGCTGGCTGTCTTTTTCAGGCGCTTAACTTCAGTACGCAAGTCCGTCATCTGTAACGCGTTGCGAATAGAGACGACCACGCGTTCAGGTGAGGCTGGTTTAACGAAGAAGTCGATGGCACCCGCGCGCATAGCCTGAACGACCGTATCAATGCTGCCTGATGCCGTCAGCACCATGACGGGCAATTCGGGGCGAACTTCCTGAATTTTTTCCAGCACTTCCATGCCGTCCATTCCCGGCATGACGAGATCGAGCAGCATGACATCAACGCCATCAGACGCGTTGCGTGACATCTCCAGACCGCTTTCGCCATCGGGCGCGACACGGCAGGCAAAGCCTGCCTTTTCGACTGCTGCCTGAAGCAAACGACGTTGTGTCGGATCGTCGTCGACGACGAGTACCGTCTTGGCCATACCAGTTCACCCTCAACCCGCCTGTCAGGCGATTATCATCTGTCTTGGGTGCCAACTTGGCACACTGGTTTGAAATTATGATTAATCCCTGCATTGGAATTTTACGCGGCTTCAGTCTCCACCGAAGGACACAGAGGTCAGCTTCGCCACGCCATCCTCAATCCGCCCGCAACCGACGTCACCATTGCCAAGTTTCAAAAGGTCTTCATCCTTGATCGCAGCAAAACCGACCGTACCGTCAGGAAGATTAACGAACCGCCAGCCATGCCCGTCATTCTCGATGACTTCGCCAAGTACCGGCAAATAGATCATCTCGTTTTCAATACTTCCGACAATGTCTGCATCCAGCGACGGCTCGGCACGCACATTATAGCGCGACATCACCCCTCGAAGGCTGTTCCAGAGCGCTTCATACTGTTCGGTTTCGGTAAAGCCGAACGTTTCCTGAAATGCCGTGACGCTTTCTGTATAGGTTTCCCAGTCATAGTCCGCGCGGGCCTGACAGAATCCGTCCTCATCAAAGAGAATGGGCGTTCCAGCCGGGTTCAACTGGCTAAACCGGAAAGCCAATGGCGTGAGGTCAATTTCGTCTTCAGACGCGAGATCAAAACTCATGTCACGAAAGCCGTCGCGAGCCTGCCATTCATCCGGATCGAAAAAGCCGAAGATAAAGCTCATCTCATCCCATAACGCTTCGACATCGGAGCCGCCGCACATGCCGCCAAAATCAGCTTCACACCGGAAATCATCCGCTTTTCGCGACATGATGAACGCTTTGGCGGAAAGACCACCCAGATCATCTCTCGGTGTCATGCCCGCGCCCGACTTGAATTCGCCATTGGCTTCCAGCGTTTTGATGGTGTTGATCAGGTCATCAAATTCGGCTGGTGACGGCCCAATCCGTCCGGCGCTGACCGGCACAGGCGCATATGTGCGCAATGGCGGGGCATCGAGCCCTAGCGCAAACGCCTCTATCCCGCCTTCATCCAGATGAGACACGGTACAATCCTGATTGGAACGCGGCGTTCCGCCTCTCCAATAGGTAAAATTTCCAGTCCCGACATCCGAAGGATCGGCAGTAAGAAAATACTCCTGATGCCCATGCTCATTGAATGCGAACAGACTGCCGGTTTCATCGACTTCTATCCGTAGATCGGTACTTTCAAGCGTCACATCACCGTCTTCCGGATAGGCGGTATAGGCTGCCTCTTCGCCGCGCTTCATACGCAGGCTGAATAGGGTACCGGATGGTGAGGATTGGGTACAAACCGACGCGGTGAACGCGTCTTCTACATTGTGGCAGCTCATCAGAACCGCCTGCGTATCCGCACATGCTGTTTCCACCGACGCACTCATCGGCTTTGGCAGTACTGTCAGTCGGTCCGGATTGGGTGTTGCGCCGAGATGGCCTTCAACTGAGCCAATATCGGAATAATTGGCCGGGCAACTGAGAGCGAAGACGCGCTCACCATCTCTCGTAACATCGACGTCAGACATATCGGTGAACTGATCGACCTGGATCAGATACTTATAAGCGCCATTCGTGAAACTCAGCTCCGCTCCACCCCGATATACGGACAGGTCGAACAGATCTTTGCCGGACATTTTGTTCTCAGGATAGGCAAGCTCCAGCGCGTCCGGCGTGCCAATGCGATACTGGACCCATGCCGTATCCGCATCGGCCGATGGAGATCCGCAAACCGATAGATAACGGTCGCGCGTCTCATCGGGGCACGACCAGAACACCGCCTCGCCCGGCTCGCAAAGCGTAGGAATGTCCGTTTCTCCGAACAACATCAGCTCGTAAGCGCCCGGGGCCTCTTCGCCGTTCAGACCATCAAGGTTCTGCCGGTCATTGTCATACTGCCAGATGGCCCGAAGGATTGTCTGGTACTCACCGCGCAAATCCATGGGCGGTCCGCCCTGAAAGGACACAATCCCGTTCCGATAGATGTCCAGCGCCTCCTGCCTGTCAAAGCGCTTGCCTGACGCTGTCTCTGCACCCGAAATTCGCAGCGCCACCATTTGCACCGCACGCGTGACCGGATGAAGGGTTTCGGGGTCTGCCGCAGTTCGTTCGACATGATTGTCAATGGCTTCAACCAGCATCGCCGCGCGGTCTGTGCGGTCGCTGTCATAGCCCCAATAGTCGCGCGCTTCGTCAGCCCAGTCATACAGAATGCCCGACATCTCCAGCGCAAAGTCGTCTGAATGGTACTCTGCCAGCATTGCTTTTTCGGCCGCAATGTCTTCCGCAGTCTGAGCCGCGACCTGATAACCAGCGCTCAAAACCATCACGCAGAAAAGAAGGTGCAGAGATTTCATGAGGCCTGGTCCTGCTCGCTATTCAACCTCAAACAAGGCTAGCGATCCGGCGGCAACTGACAAGCCCTTAGCGCAATCGTCAGGAAATATGGGGATTTTGACGCTCTCGCTTGCGCCAGAAAAGCCCTTTTTCCACCAGTTTTGGCCCGTAAATCGCACATGGCTGTTCAACAAAATGATGCGTTACCCAGGCGACGAATGTAGATCCGGCAATGAGGAATAAGAAAATCGCCACGACGGCCAGATTGTCAGACGGCCCTGGCAAAGTGATGCCTGAAACCTTCTCAATTACATTGGTGGCGAAAATCGCGAACGGCATGTGCGTAATGTACTGTGCGAAGGCGACATCACCGAGTCGATTGAACCGGTCATTGTCGAAGAAGGCGTCGTGCCGACCTGCCAGAATACGCTCATAGGCAGAGGCTACAAACCAGATGAACGCCGTCATGCCGAGAATGGGCGGGAAGCCCAGCAGGCCAAATGATCCCATGGCGACGGCGTAGTACCGCGAAGCATGGCGAAACCTGGTGAAAGGCAGGCTGCCCGTGCGCAGATACTCTCTCAGGGCAAAGCCAAGAAAGAAATCAGCCACCACCCGAAACAGAGCAAATCCGACAAGGTTCGGATAGCTATATCCGGTCACATAAAGCGTTGCCGCATACCAGCCAGCCGCCGTCAGCGCAGCCAGGATCAGAAGAGTCCGCGCACTGACCCGGTCCTTGAGCACAAGAAAGACCGGAAAGATCAGATAGACGAACCATTCGGCGCTGACTGACCAGCTAGGCACATTAAAGGTGATCACGGGATCGAAATACCAGGCATGCACCATGGTGAGGTGCATCCATGCAGTGTCAAAATCATACCGCTCGGGATGGCTCGGCGTGAACCCAAGCTTGACGCCGACAAAGGCGATCCCAGCCAGAAACAGGAATGTCAGCAGGTGGAGCGGATAAATCCGGAAGAAGCGGCGATTGATGTATTTGCCGTACCTGAACCGCGACAGATCGCTATAGACGTGCGCCATCACGACACCGGACAGAATGAAAAAGAAGTCCAGGACGAAGGACAAATCCTCCAGCAGCACCCAATTCGTGGTTTCGTAATCCGAAAAATAATTGGTGTAGTGATAGATTACGATCAGCATGCCGAACGGAAACCGCATGCCGCGCAGCTCGGTTATTTCGCCCTTCAAATCCTCACGCATCGTTTCAATCCCATACATCTGGCGAATAGCGATGCAAGATTGCCGCCAGCCGCACAAACAGCCGGGGAAAGGCGTTTGAAGTTATTGGGGTTTTCAACCTCAATCAGTGCCCCGCCGCTGCCTCTATATATAAAGAATTAGATTGACTGTCACAAAAACTTTATCGAATTACAATAATTTCACTTGCCAGAAATATCGTTTTTCGATAATGTCATTCTCATAGGGAGCAGACAACAAACCCCAAATGAAATGGGACGAAAGGACGGACAAAATGAAAAAGACACTTATCGCAATGACAGCAGCAGCCATCGCATTCTCACCCGTGGCCATGGCCGGCGAAACCTTCCCGGTAGAGTTCACCTATGAACGCGCAGAGCTGCAAACTGAAGCTGGCGCAAAGGCCGTCTACGAACGCCTGAACGACAAGATCGAGAAAGCCTGCAAAGCAGAAGCAAACGGTCGCGTTGGCGTCGCTGCTTACAAGATGAAGCAAGATTGCATCAAGGCTGCGACGGAAGAAGCGGTCGATCAGATCAACACCAATGTCTTGGTCGCCAATTCTGACACCGAAAATGAAAAGGGCTAACCTCCACCCCCCCAAAAGCCCTCCACTCAGGTCGCCCGAAAGGGCGGCCTTTTTGTCATTTCAACGCAATGCCGAGAAACTCATAAGGGGATGGACAATTCTCACTCCAGCTCTCGCGCTCAGAAGGTTTGCAAACGCCGGGAAAATCGCCTCGAGCCTCTCCGATATCGAGGATGATCTGAAAATGCAGGTGCGGTGACCAGCCGCCATTCACATCGACCGTGCCCAGTTCGGCGATCTGCTGGCCTCTGGCAATGTTTGCCCCTGTCTCAAGGCCGCTCAGAGAACGCTCGCTGAGATGACCGAACAGCGTCCAGAATGTCAGCCCATCGGCTACGTCATGCTGGAGAATGATGGTCGGGCCATAATCGAGCTCGCCATTATTGGCCTGAAAGCTGTGAACGGTTCCTGCGACAGGCGCGAAGATCGTTGTGCAAGCCGGGGCAAACACATCGACCCCCAAATGCACGGTGCGAGGCTCCTCGCCCGGCTTCCGAAACACGGGGCTGTCATAGATTGCCCGGGTCTCCAGATATCCGCCAGCCCATAGCTCCCCCGATGGCGGGGACCAGTCTTTTGGCAAATCCGTCCAGCCACGCGCAGCCAGTCCGTCCGCATCGAGGTGCATGTGCTTCACCTCGCCCTGAATGCCTGTCATGATTTCGGCAGCAGGTTCGGACCGTGCGCTTACCCAGACCTCGAAAGCGTGACGCTTGCTCATATCCATATTTCTCACAATAAGCTTAGCCGACCAGATCGCCGCATTGGCTTTTGCACGTCCAGCATTATCTCTCCAGTATAAGGAGATTTGCCGTGAGTGACGATCCGGAACGCAACCGATTAACCGCCCGCCTCGGGCGCGCCACCCGCGTGGGCACAAACCTTTCCGGCGCTGCCCTCCGCTTTGGTGCCAATCAGGTTTTTGGCGGCGGGGATGACAAGGTCGCTGCTGCGCTGGCATCGGCTCTGGGCAACACAAAAGGGCCGCTGATGAAAGTGGCCCAGATGCTGTCCACCATTCCAGATTTCCTGCCGCCTGAATATGCCGAGGAACTCTCTCAGCTTCAGGCCCATGCGCCCGCCATGGGCTGGCCGTTCGTCAAACGCCGCATGCGCGCGGAACTGGGGCCGGACTGGCAATCAAAGTTTGCCGAGTTTGGAAAGGAGGCCGCCCATGCTGCCTCTCTTGGCCAGGTTCATAAAGCGCAAACCCATGATGGCCGCAGCGTTGCCTGCAAGCTGCAATATCCGGACATGTCCAGCGCTGTCGAAAGCGATGTCAGTCAACTCAAATCGCTTATGGGTCTGTTTCGGCGCATGGATGGCTCTATTGACCCAACCGAAGTGATTGGCGAGATTACAGCCCGCCTTCGTGAAGAACTTGACTACACACGCGAACGAAAGGCCATGAAGCTTTATAAGCTCATGCTGGCTGACAAACCCTTTGTAACGGTCCCCGAACCCGTGGACGAATTGTCGACCGGACGGCTTCTAACCATGGAATGGGTGTCCGGCCAGCCGCTGCGCGCGTTTGAAAACGCACCACAGGAAACCCGGAATGGTATCGCCGAAATGCTGTTCTGGACATGGTGGGGGCCTATGAACGCCTATGGCGTGATCCATGGCGACCCGCACCTTGGAAATTATCAGATCACCAAAGACGGGGCAGGCATCAATCTGCTCGATTTTGGCTGCATCCGCATCTTCCCGCCAAGCTTTGTCGAAGGTGTTGTGAGGCTGCGCGAAGCGTTGCGTGCGGATGATTTTGACGCCTGCATGGACGCTTACCGGGTGTGGGGCTTCAAGGACCTGACGCGGGAGCTGGGCGAGGTTCTCAATGTCTGGGCTCGCTTCATCTATGGTCCATTGCTCGATGATCGGGTTCGCACGATCGCCGAAGATGTGACGCCCGGCGAATATGGGCGGAAGGAAGCCTTTGAAGTGCGCCGCCTGCTCAAGGAAAAGGGCCCGGTCACCATTCCGGCAGAGTTTGTGTTCATGGACCGCGCCGCGATTGGCCTTGGTGCAGCTTACTTACGCCTCGGCGCAAGACTCAATTTCTGTCAACTGTTTGAAGACAGTCTTGAGGGCTTTTCTGCCGATGCCATGGCAAGCCGACAGGCTGAGGCACTGGATGGGGTCAAAATAGATACCCAGAATTGACTTTTTCGTTTTTACGCGCCTAATATTTAATTCGAACACTGATAAAAATCGATTGGGGGATCGATCATGGGGTGGCCTTTAACTCGAAAGACTTCGAATTCAACTGATGCGGATCGCGATGAAACTGCGGAGCTCGACTATGTCCTTGCTGCCAGAGAGCCCCATCGCAATCATCCTTCGATTATTCGGACTCCCACCCTTGTTAGCCATTTTGCATTTTGGACAACTGACTTTTCAAAAGATGATCCGAGCGACATATCGGCCAATGAGGCCCCATCCCCAAGAAATTCAGAATTCGAGGAGATAACTAAAAGAATAGTCACAAATATATTTAACAGGTGCTTTCAGACAGAAGATATAGTTAAGTACCCTTTCAGTGAAAATATAATTCAATCGTCACCTGCTGAATCCCAAGAATTTTATCCCGCCTCTTTGAAAAGTGTATTCTCAGGAATAAAAGATTACTTAACAAATGAAAACAACGCGGGATCTTATGAAATAAAATTCTACAAGGCGTCTCCACTAAACGATCTGGAGCGCGAATCAAACAATGATCCCTATAGATTTTTTTCCACCGATACTGAGAGCTTTGATATTTTAAGGCCCAACATATTATTAAGGATTGAGCAACACCGAGAATTTATTGCGTATTCGTTATTTTTATTTTTAAAGGATGCCGATGAGGCGCCGGAATGCTCTACTTCTGTGAAGTTATTGGCCCGGAGCCTATTTCGCTGGGCTTATGGGGAAAACCATAGATATATGGACTTGCTCGAGCGAATAGAAAACACGCGACGAGAAAATTTAGCTGACTTGCAAAGAAACGCTTTCCCAGAATTTTATCGCACTGTTTACGAAGACGGGTTCACCCAAATTGACAAGGTGTGTTTTAGGGGTTTTCGCGGAAAGTATGATTTCATTGAGGATCAAGTTCTGATCCGAAGTCGAGCAATGCTCGTTAATGGACGTACATTCTGCGTGCCGGATGAATGGAGAACTTACCTCTCAACAATAACTCCGGATCATGAAGTATCTAAGAGAACTATGGCTCCCCCATTTCGTCAAGTTGGAGAGGAGCCTGACGAGAACGATCTAGAGAAAATGAAGAATTTAACGTCCACGAACAGTGCATCTAGGGTTTCGATACGATCTTCATCGATCCCACTTCATCTCCTCGAAATAAATCAGCATATTCATCGCGAAAATGCCCGGCGCTTCATGGAAGAAATTACTGGAGGCATTAGCAGAAAAGACCAGCCGCAATTGCCTAAAGTCCTATTTAAGCATAGAAATAGAGATGCGATTGCGTGCTTGATGGATGGCGGGGACACTATCTACCTTTCCACCCTAGGCGGCAACGTAGGAAAAAAGCCAATTGAATTCCACAGAGATGAAACTCACGACTTTCTTATAAACACCGATCCCCTTTACTTTATGCTGATCTATTTGTCTGAAAAAAGGTGGCCGATCTCAAAACTTTTGAGACGCATCTTAGACGCCGGAACGATGAGGTTCGCCGCACTACGCCGCCTCAAAAAAATCAGGCATGCTGGTAAATTACTTGGCCAATTCGAAAGAAAGTTTGCTGACCTGCAATACCAAGAGAACCACGGCAATTCGATTTGGACGCGCACTGGGCAGTTCCTGGATCGACAATGTAAAAACTTGAATATATTCCGCGAATGGTACGCACTGCATAAGAAGCCAACCTACATAACTAAAAAAAGTCATATCACTAGGCTAAAATCTCTAATGCACAAAATAGATGAAGTTCGACATCCCTTTGAAGAAGGCTTGTTGTATAGAATTAACCGGTCGAGACATTATCAGTCCATATTTGAAGCGATCCGCGAGCGGCTGGAAATTGTCCCCATTCATCACTGGCAGTCGTACAATTCGTTGATAGAAAGCAGAGTGCAGCTGACTTTCAATTATATTAATTCCGTCAGAACAAGATTGCTTTCACTCGACAATGCTCTAACGGAACGCATGGTGTATCTTTCCGGCGTAGAATCCGAAAAGTTCAACCGTATTGTGACCTTTTTCGGTATTCCAGCTGCAATTTTAGGTATCGCAGCTGCCGGAATTTCGATAATCCAGTATTTGAGTACTTGCTTGTAACGCGATCTCGCGGATTCGAAGCCGCAATCTTAAGGGCGATTGCTTAAATCTGGCGCTTAGTCCTCTTGATCCCTCGCAACAAAAGCTTCAAATCTAATCCAAACTGATTGGCTATGGAATCGCTAACTAGCTCGCCCCGATAAGCTGAGGCGCTCGTGCAGGTGGGAACAGTCGCTGGTTCGTGACCTTGCGGAAAGCCTGAGCTGCTCATGCCTGGCTCCATCAAGCCAGACCAGGCCTCCTCAAGGTTTACCCCTTCGCCTCCAGCCCATACCGCTTCGCCATGGCTCTATCGACCATACGTTTTGGCAAAAGGCGTGGAATGGTCCAATTGGTCAGCTTGTCTGGAACGGGCGCGTAGCGGGCCTTTGGGGAGGCCTCGCAAAGTGCGGCTTCAATGTCTTCCGCGACGACTTCGGGCGGCAATCCGTCCCGACCGCCTTTCAGCATAACGTCGGCGAAGGTCTCAATCGACTGATCCCAGATCGAGCCCTTATAGGGCCGATCAGAATTGGCGGTTTCAGCCTTGTCCCAGATCGGTGTTTTCACCGAACCCGGGCCAATCGCAATCGCGTCAATGCCATAGGGCAAAAGCTCGCGGCGAAAAGCGTCGGTGATCGCCTCAACGGCATGCTTGGTGGCCGCGTACGCCCCTAAAAACGGCGCGGAAAGTTCTCCGCCAACACTGGTGATGTTGACGATCCGGCCCTTGGCCCCTTCACGGGCCTCGCCGGTGCCCAGCAAAGGCAGTGCCGCCTTCGTCATAGCCAGAAGGCCAAACACATTCACCTCGAAATGCGCGCGGATATCATCCATCGGCTGAAGCGCCAGTGGGCCCATATTCGCAATACCCGCATTATTTACCAGCCCGCCCAGTGTTTGTCCGCCCAACGCGTCATTCAAAGTCCGGATCGCGGCCGTTATGTCATCTTCCTTTGTTACATCGAGGATCAGAGGCCTGATACCGGCGTCTTCTGCAGAAAGAGAGTCAGCATCCTCCTGTTTGCGGACCCCGGCAAACACCGTCCATCCCTTTTTCGCCATGTGAAGGCAAGCCGCCCGGCCAATGCCTGTTGATGCGCCAGTGATCAAAACGGTTTTCATGAAAGGCTCCTGCTCTGCCAATCTCTACGCAGCGCAGCCGGAATGGTTCAGCCTTTATCGCTCTGCCCACCTTGAATCACACGAAAAGCGGGATTTCCAGGCGATGGTTTACGGATACTCTCCGGAGCAGGATCGGGCGTATCGGATGAGTGTGAAGACACCAGACGTGGGCCCGTCTTATCTTCTGGCGCATCAAACGGCGGGGTCGCATTCGACCGTTCGTCGTCATCGGCGCTGTCAGCATCGTCATCCAGTTGCCGTGTGCGGGGCGCGTAGGTCGACATGCCCTTCTTCGGCTTAAGCGGCTTTCGGGTCTTGAACCCGCCATTGCCCTTACCGCGACTTTTCCGGTCGAGCTGGCGAAGAATTTCGGTCTGGGCATTTGAAAGCGCCTCATCCCTGGTCCCCAGGCTGGGATCAGCAAACGCGGAGCCATATTTGTTCAGGCGTTCATCGACGCCTTCGACAAATTCCTTTTCCCAGTCAGTGAGATCGACGCCCTCAGCTTCGGCACGCGCTTTGGCCTTGCGCAGCTTGCGCAAAGCCTTGCGGGTCTTCTTGTCGTCGACATCGCGGGGCATGATTCTCCCTCATTGCTCAGCCATGTTCCTCGCCATTGGCCCGGTTAGCTCACGCCCGTCGCCGGTGGCCGGGCGGTACTTACAGGTGCGTGAGCCCATGGCGAACCATAAAGCCGAGCAGCAGAATAACCCTAAATCTCTCCGAGCGCGAGAAGATAGGTTTCCAGAACCTGCTCCTGTTCTTCCCGTTCCTGGCGATCTGTTTTGCGGATCTTGATGATCTGACGCAGCGCCTTGGTGTCAAATCCGAACGCTTTCGCTTCGGCGTAAACATCCTTGATCTGTTGGGCGACCTCGGCCTTTTCTTCTTCAAGGCGCTCAATCCGGGCCACCGTCTGGCGCAGCTTTTCACGAGTGGTTTCGTTCAGCGCCTGCATGCTGACTGTAGAGGGTTCGTCGTCGGTCATGGTCTAGTATCCGTCTGTCTTTTCAAAATCTGTTTCCTGCACCGATTCGCCCCGCGCAAGCCGTAGAATCGTCTGCGCTACCAGCTCAGACTTCCCGTGATGGGGCATGTGCCCTTCATCCGTCAGCTTGACAAGAACGACCCGATCCGGGGCGTCGCGTCGCAATCGGGCGGCGTGAAGTTTTGGTTTGATCACGGTGTCATAACTGCCCGAGAAAATAACCACATTTGTCGTCAGTTCGTCAGGATACCGCTTTTCCTGATCGGCCAGTTGCTGGCGCAGCCGTACCATGTCGCGCGCATTGTGCCGAAAGGCATCTGGCCGGAAGAGCAGGTCGACGCCCATGCGGTCTGCATAGTTTTCTGGCGGCTCGGCGGGTGAAAACAGGCTATCAAGGCTGTTACGCGCCGTGTTAGGCCCCACCAGCGGCGCAAACTGGGAAAACACATGGCCAATACCGGGAATTGCGGCAATCGAATTATACCAGGCCATGCCGCCACCACCCCAGTCATGCGTCACGGGCGCCAACAACACGACAGCCCGAACCGCATCCGGGTAATCGAGTGCATAGCGAAGCGCAACCGCGCCGCCAAAGGAGTGTCCCACCAGAATAACCGGCTGATCGGTCTGCTGCTGCGTGATCTGTCGCAGTGCTGCCGCCTGTCGTCCCAGATCATAACCGTTTTGAATGCGCTGCGAATGTCCATGCCCGGGTCGATCAGCCATCAGCAAGCGCACGGCTTCGTCCTCAAGGTGGGGAGCGAGCGATATCATATACTCGCGGGCATTCGCGCTGGCCCCATGGATCATCAGGACCGGGCTGCCCTGCCCCTGACTGATCACATGCTGGTCGCGCGCCTCGAACGGCAGGAGATCACCAATCGGCGGATATTCCTGTTCAATACGAGACGAATACATGGCTGACGACACACACGCAGAAAGTAGACCCAGACAAACGAGACCGGCCAGAAGCCGAAAAGCAATCACCATCAAATCGCACGGCCATTCACAATCGGCTCGAGACGGCGCACTTCATTCAGAGCAGGCTGGTAGAATGGGTGAATGTCCAGGACCTTCCGATATGCGTCCAGGGCCTGCTTATCTTCCTGGAATTGACCAAAAATACGCCCGAGCGCCATCCAGGCACGGAAATTCCGAGGCTCGTGGGTGAGGGATTCATTCAGATCGAGAATGGCCTGATCATATTGATCATCCTGAAGAAAGATCATCGCCCGTCTCAGCCAGGCTTCAGAGAAATCCGGCTTGATGATGAGAACACGATCCATAAGCTCGCGGGCCAGTTCATACTCGCCAACACGCTCTGCCAGAAGGGCACGCTCAAACACGAGGTCAGCAGTCGCGGACCCGGATTCGCTCATCGCCATAAGGATGTCGTCTTCGATCGACTCGGCATGTTGCGGCGATGGCGCATTCTTCAGCGCATCGAATTGCTCATCGCTCGGCAGCGCATACGCCGGGAGTGTCGACACAAGAAGAACAGAGAGGAAAGCAATAATCCGCATTCAAACACCAGAGAGAAATCTATCTGATAGAATGGGCTGAAATACCGGGCCGTCAACAAGCCAGAGCAGAAGATTACACGCTTTCAGGATGCCTGCCGCGCATTCATCCGCAAACGCGAAAACCTGCCCGATCCAGAATGGATGCAGGCAGGCATCAGACGTTTCGAATGAAAAGGGTGCTGGGTGTTAACCCTGCTTCGCCTTGAAACGCGGATCGGTCTTGTTGATCACATAGACACGGCCACGGCGACGCACCACTTTGCAATCCCGATGGCGGCTTTTGAGCGCTTTGAGGGATGATTTGACTTTCATGGGTTCTCTGCCGTTGGTTGACTTTTATTTGAAGCGGCGTCGATACAGTCACCAGAGGGGAAAGTCAACGCCTCTAAGCCCCTCAAAAGCTGAAATCATCATTTGGCAATTCAGGCAATTCTCAGTACCTTTTTCTCCCAATGGGGGAATAGTCAGAATTGAGGAATTCATGACCCGATTATCATGGAATCTGGTAGCGATGATTGCCGCACCGATTATCATTTCCTGCGAAAGCGTCTCTGTTCCCCAGACGCCGGAACCACCACCCGTCAGCCAGCCACCCGAAGAAAACCCGGTTGGACGTTTCACCCCTACGGGACATGCCGGTTTCGATTTCTGGCGCAATGACTTCGCATATCGCGCCTATCAGCAAGGCTACAAGGTCGACACCATTCGCAGCGTTCTTGCCGATGCCCGGCCCATGTCTCTCTTTCTGGACGTGACCGCGCGGGTCGACATTCAGGATCAGGCCGAATTTGCAAAACCGATCTGGGAGTATGTCTCCGACACTGTCAGCGGCTCCAGGCTGAACACCGGCAAACAGAAGCTGGCCGCAGATGCCTCACTCTTTGCCGCGCTCGAACAGACTTATGGCGTCTCCCCGGAATACCTTGCCGGGATCTGGGGCATGGAGACGAGTTATGGAGCCGTCATCGGGGATTTCGACGCGCCTTCCGCCCTGGCGTCCATGGCGGTGGAAGGCCGCCGCCAGACCTTCGCAGAGAATGAGCTTTATGCCATCATGAAGCTGCTCGAGCGCGGTGATGCCGAACGCAGCTGGCTGAAGGCTGGATGGGCGGGCGCAATGGGCCACACCCAATTCATGCCCTCAACTTACTACGCCTATGCCGTAGACTGGACGAAGGACGGCACGAAAGACGTCTGGCGAGCTCGGGCTGACGCGCTGGCCTCTGCAGGCAATTATCTTCGGGCGTCCGGCTGGCGGGCCGGTGAACCAGCCCTGCGTGAAGTCAGGCTGCCACAATCCTTTGATTACAGCCTCGCAGATGGCGCAAAGCGCTCCATCTCGGCCTGGGAAACGCTGGGCGTCACGCCAATGACGGCACCATCACTCGCACCGACCAGTGTTCAGACCGCCGAACTCTGGCTGCCGGCGGGCGCGAGCGGACCTGCATTTCTGTTGTTCCCGAATTTCAACGTGATCAAGACCTATAACCGGGCCGATTCCTACGCGCTTTCCGTCTCTCTTCTCGCGGAGAGCTTTAATGGCGCACGGGTCCCCGTCGCCAGCTGGCCAACGGATATTGACCGCCTGACCATCAATGAGGTCAGCGAATTGCAGGCGGCTCTTAACAGGCTTGGATATAATGCTGGTCCTGTTGATGGCATTGCCGGACGTGGTACGCGCGGCGCGTTACAGGCCTTCCAGAAGGATCGTGGTCTCATGGCAGACGGGTTTCCAACGCGCAGGGCTCTGGCAGCGGTGAAAGCAGCGGCGAGTTAAAATCGGCGGGCCATCCCGATGGATTTCGGTCCCGTAGGCTGAAACCCGAATTGCTCATAAAGTTTGTCCGCCGGCACATCTGCCAACAGGCTGACATAAGCCCGGGCTGGTGCGTGGTGCTCAAGATGCGCCACCAACGCACCCATAATGACTTTTCCAAGTCCCATTTTCTGATGCTCAGGTAACACACAAATGTCCACTATCTGAAAGAAGCAACCACCATCACCAACGATGCGTCCCATACCGACAGTGCGTTCGTCATGCTTCAAAACAACAGCGTAATGACTCCCTTTTAGGCCGATGTCCGCCGCTCCTTCGGAAAAAGCACTCAAACCACAGACAGCACGCAAATTCAGATAGGTTTCAATGGTTGGCGTTTCGTTCAACAACTCGTAACCGACAGGAATCTTCATTCGCCCTCCTGATCATCGGCATCCTGAATTTTACTTGCCCCATAGAAATATGCGAAAATTCCCATAAGCACCAGGATCACCGCCGCAAAAGCGAACGGGAAGAGCGGGTGAATGTTTTCATATGCCCACAACCCGAAAATGGGTGACACGATAAAGCCTGTTCCGTTCGCAGCCGTCACCAGACCGGCGACATTGCCCTGAACACTCGCTCCAACAGCGAGCGATGCACCGGAGGTGAACCCCGGTCTGGAAAATCCCTGACCAATGCCCAAAAGCAATTGCGCAATGCCAAAAATAGCGAGCGTTGCCGGTGCCATGACGATCAGGGAGGACAGGGTCAGCAGGATTGCGCCAGATACCATGAGGGCACGCGGGGTCATTTTCAGCCTCGGGATCAGTGCCAATTGCGCGACCAATGTGGCCATAGCGCCCAGCGTCATAACAATTGCCAGCTCCTGTGCACCCGGATTTTCATTGTCAGGAGACGGAGCCGACAAATAGCCAACCTCTGTCAACCGATCGAGCATGAAATACGGGAAGGTCTGCAACAGCACGCCGGAGACGAGCGACAACCCGACCCCATAAACGAGATAAGGCAACAATCCCGGGTCCCGCCATAGGCCTTTACCTTCACTGGTTTCGACTTTCTTGATCTTTGGCGCACGCTGTTCCGGCATGAAGAACCAGATCAGCAGGCAGATCACCGCAGCAACCCCTGAGATGAAGAATACAGGGGCCAGAATGCTGACATGTTCAATCAGGAAGCCCGCAATGGAAGGGCCAACCACGGTACCAAATGTGAAGCCCGACGTCAGCGCCGCGATCTCTTCTGTGCGGTTAGATGCATTAGTACGATCGGCAACATAGGCCTGAGCGGCTGGATTGGTGCCGGACCCGAAAATACCAAAAAGCGAACGGCTGGACAGGAGCAGCACAAACACAATCGGCCAGAAGGTGATAATCCCCAGAAGACCAATCGTACCCGAAATCCCGAACAAGAGCATGGACATGGAAAAGCCAGCCATGCCCAGCGCCGCGACGGGGCGACGTCCCCATTCATTGGATTTTCGGCCCCAGTACTGGCTGAACAACACCCAGGCGAAGGCTGAGAATGAAAAAATTGCGCCTGCCGTCCACGCCGGGAACTCCAGACGGCGGATAAGAATGGGCAGAACGGTGGTGATCAGCATGGTATTGCCCGCGCCCACCGCCATCAGAGCGAAAAACAGGAGACGAAAGGCACCGCGCCGGTCTTCACCGGCAGGTAGAGGGGCTGCTGAATTCATGCAGGATATGTGCGCCTGCCCGGAGAGTCCGTCAATATGAAACTCCCTGCCGCGCGGAGGGCGACAGGTGGGTCTCACGGGCTGAGACGATCAGTCGGCACCCCGGCGATACCGGTGTGCCGCCTCGCGACTATTGAAGAATGATTTCGCGGATCGCGAAGCTGGCCTGAACCTGATCAATCGTGATCATGTCGCGCATGCTTTTGTATTGATCGCCACAAACCGGCACAGCTTCCGAGACCTGGCGCAGCAGACCGCTGTCGCGATCCAGACCACTTTCAGAATGCAGACGGATCTGACACTGGGCGATGACTTCGTTCACCTCGTCGGCCGGGCCGGACAAAGTGTAAACGGTCAGCGTATCGCCGGTTTCCTGATCTCGCGTATAGGTCACATCAACCGGATACGTGTTCTCTGCGCCCTCGACTGCGGAAAGAGACGCTTTCAGCACCTCGTCGCCCGTGGCTTTCTGGAGACCTTGCGCCATTGCCGGTGTCGTACAAAGCGCGAGTGCGAGAATTGCGAGCTTGGACTTCATGTCTCTCTCCTGATCACTCTACTTTCGATTTACTACGAACGGACCTAACCATTCGTAAAAATACTGAACGCATGACGTGTGTTTTACACGATCATGCCCGTGTTTACCTGTTCTTTGGCCAGACAGGTCAATTTGCTTTTCCACCTACGCGTCAATGCAGGAACCCCTGTCTTGTCAACGTATCGTGACCAGCCACCCCACTAGCTCTTACCTACCAAAACCGGGTATTTCCGGCAATCCGCCAGCCCATTAAACTCCGCACAGATTACAGTTCGCCGGTAATTTACGCATCAGGGAAACCGGGCGTTAAGGCTGTTACGGTAAACAGGCTTGACGAAAAAACAAATAAAGTTGGGTGCGATGTTTCAGATCATTGGGATCCTGGTCGTTTTTGGCATGGTTTTTGGCGGGTTCTTGCTCGCCGGTGGCCATTTTGACGTGATCATCAAAGCTGCACCATTCGAGATGATGATGATTGGCGGCGCAGCGGTCGGTGCTACGCTGATCGGCAACTCCTTCAAAACCGTGATGGGGATTCTCGGTGGCTTCGGCAAAGCCATGGCCGGACCGAAATGGAAACCCAAGGACTATACCGACCTATTATCGATATTATTCGTGCTAACGAAAACGATGAAGACCAAAGGGGTTGTGGCCATTGAAGCCCATATTGAGAACCCCAAGGAATCCCGGATTTTCCAAGAATATCCGAAAATCATGAAGGATCATTTCGCGCTGGATCTGATCTGCGACACGCTGCGCATGATGACAATGAACCTCGAGGACCCTCACCAGGTTGAGGATGCCATCGAAAAGCAGCTCGAAAAGCACCATCATGAGGCGCACGAGCCCGCCCACGCCCTGCAAAACATGGCCGACGCCCTGCCCGCGCTTGGCATTGTTGCCGCCGTTCTGGGTATCATCAAAACCATGGGCGCGATTAATCAGCCGCCAGAATATCTGGGTAAACTGATTGGGTCGGCGCTTGTTGGTACGTTTCTGGGCGTGTTCCTGGCCTATGGTCTTGTCGGTCCGTTCGCGTCCCGCATGGCACAGGTGATTGAGGAAGAAGGGAATTTCTACAAGATCATTCGCGACGTACTGGTTGCGCATCTGCATGGCAATGCGGCTCAGATCTCTGTCGAAATCGGTCGCGGTCAGATCCCATCCCCGGCGCAGCCAAGCTTTGCTGAACTGGAAGAGGCTCTGAACAGCGCCCCAGAAGCCAGCTAATCAGCTAGAACAACAATAAAGAGAAAACGGCCTAGTCCAGCAGACGCATCCAGTCGCGCTTGGGCAGGCCATACACCATGTCCATGACTTCGAATTGAAGCCCTGCTGGACGCGTGACGTTGGAATTCCACATCACCGCCAGCCCGGATCTTTCCTGCGGATCGAACAGGATAAAGGCGCGCGATCCTCGAACCATGCCCTCATGACCCACCAGCTTGTGGCCATTATAATCATAGATCCGCCAGCCCAGACCGTATTCGGCTTTGGAAATATGCTCGAAACTGGACTGAACCTTCAGTTCCGTACCCAGCGTGCGGACCTGAGGCTCCTGAGCACGCCTGAGGGCCTCCGGATGGAAAACAGCGGGGTGCGCCCCGATCTGCGCCTGAAGAAACCGGCCCATATCTGTTATTGATGAGCTGACACCTGCGGCTGATGCAATCTTGAAGTACGGCAATGTAACTCCATCGGGATAAAGCCTTTTCTGGCCGATCGACCAGGAGTGTGGACGGGCATAATTGCTCGTGCTTGTGAGGCCCTCATATGTGGTGGTCGCAGAGGTCATGCCGAGCGGACCGAACACCTTGTGTTGGGCCAGATGTTCGAAATCCTCACCGGTCACGCGTTCAAAGATTTCCGAGATCGTATCAAATGCAACATTCTGATATTTATGACAGTCTGACACCGGGCAGGCAGGCTTCAGGCTCGCCAAAGAGGCGCGAATGTCTTTTGGCTCAGAGCCGCGTTCCAAAAGGCTGTTAAAGGCGCGGGTCTGAATACCCAGCTTGTGAGACAGCAAATCCCGGACCGTAGCATAGTTCTCACCAAAACCGGGCAGGCGCAGACTGGTCCCAAAGTCTACGATGTGAGCATCGAGCGACAAACGTCCCTCCTGCTCGAGTTGGGCCGCCAGAGAGCCGGCCAGCCCCTTCGACACGGAAGCCCAGCGAAAGCGTGTGTTCTCATCAACGCGCTGACCGTTTTCAGCCGTGTAGCCATAGCCTTTGACAAAGCGGATTTCGCCATCCTCGACGACCGCAATGGAGAGGCCCATCATGTCGTCGCGGCGCATCAGTACCTCGATCCGCGCATCCAGATATTCGTAATCAATCGCCGCGTGAGACGTAAATGGCAGGCAAAGCACAAGCACCAGAAACAATATGGATCGCAGTGCGATGTTCATGTCTCACTTCCTCTGGTTCGGTACCCGAATGTCAAAATCCGGGAATTCCAAACTGAAAATTCCCTTCTCGGTTGGAGAGCCATGCAAAGGCCGGACCATCTGATAGGATTATTACGATTACTATCATTCAACGGACGTCAACCGAGACAGTGCCATGGCATCAAAACCATATGATCGACAATGCCTTGAGCGCTATTTCCACCACAAAACAATGATTGACCGTCCATGGTGGGGATGGATGCTGTCCCTGCTTCAGGCGGCGGCAGTTCTGGCCGTGCTTGGCCTGTTTCTGCTGGACGGCCCCCTGCCCGGACCGGAAACCCTTGGCCGCCGCGTTCTGGAGGCCCTGTTGGCGGCGAGCCTTGTTTTTGCGCTGACCGGTCTTGTGAAATATCTGATCCTTCACCTGCACAAGCTGGCTGCGCGCGCAGGACGTCACCAGTCGCTGGCCACGCTGGAAACGCAGGTTCGGGAGGTCGTTCGGCACGACTATAAGCGCGCCCTGAAAGCCATTGTGAAACAATCCGGACTAAAGCCCGGCGATCTGAAGGCCATCGGATCGTCCTATCGTGACCCGCTTGAACACCGTCTGTTCAGCGACACCGAAATCCGGAACTATCTGGGTCTGATGACAGATCAGACCATGCGTATGACAACGCCTTACGGCCCGGAGCCCGATTTTGCCGCCACCACCGACAACCGTTTGCTGGGGCGCGGCTTTTTCCTGGGCTATTTCATGCCTGTCCGGTTAATCTGTCTGTTCTTCACCGATACCGAGCTGGTGATCGGCACGTGTGTGTTTGACAGCCATTCCGGGGATTTGCAGACGAAAATCCAGCGCTTGCCCGGCGACAGCTTCAAGGGCCTGACCACAAAAACCGAAGAAACCCGTCACGCCATCGACAAGGACCGGATGCTGAACTGGCTGGCCGAGCATCAGTTCACCGCCGAGGAAGAAAAGGCCATCGCCATGGCCTTTCGCGCATATGACCGGGACCAAACCCAATCCATCCCTTCAGGCTCGCTTCGCAATGGCGCACCCTATGTGCTGCACCGCCAGACCAAGTATCTGATGATCGAACGCCAGGGCGGCTCGCCGCTGCGACTCCCCATGCAGATGAAGCATATGCTGAGACGGGATTTGCCCGGCGATTCCAGGGGGCGCCCCAAGGTGCTTTTCCCGCTTGCCGCAGAAGCGCGGGCCGCCCGCCGCGCCGCGCCAGCCACTGTTCGGGATACCGAAGGCAAACATGGCCGACGCGGAAGCGCACCACATCTGGAATACAAGGCGGGCTGGAGTCTCGTCTCGGATCTTGCCGCGGCCATTGTCGTCTTTTTCGGCTGTCTGGCCGTGCTGCACGTCATTTCCGACAGGCACACCATTCATCTGGCGACATCGACCGCCGAAGACATTCTCGTCGAGCGCGGCGGCGCTGACCGTCCGCGCATTGAACCCTGGCAGAACTTGCCCGACACGTTGCGCGCCAGGGTTCGGGACGATGACGCCTGGACTTTTGGATGTTCGAATACGTCCACGGTGCTCAAGAACGCGGCCAGTTGGCGGGCCGCCAATGTGTTGACGATACCGGACGGATATCCGGTCGCAATTCAGATTGAGAATGAAGCGGAAAATGGGGCCGAACTGCCCGAGGGCTGGCGTCTCATCGAACTGGCGATGGATGGAGAGGTTCGGTCAGGATTTGCGGCCGGCGACTATTTCGACGAAAAATCCACCGCCGGCCCGCTTGTTTGTGTGTCTGACTAGGCGTCAGGCATTGAGACGTTCTTCGCCACTTACTGGCGTTTCCCACCCCCGGATCAGGGATTCCGCAACCTGACTCGTATCCAGAGCCGCCTGAGTGGTTGGATATTTGTCCATGATCGGCACCTGACTCCGCAAGGCTTCGCGGACTTTCGGGTCACGCGTTACAATGCCAGCCAGGGGTGGACGGAAACCAAGGAAGGTCTGGCAGGCCTTGGCAATGGCTTCATAGGTCTGACGACCGCGCTGGCGGTTATCTGCCTGGTTGATCAGGATGATCGGCGAAACCGATGGCGCATAGCCTTTCAGAACCTTGATGAAGGCATAGGCATCGGTCATGGAAGCCGGATCGTCGGTCACGACCACCAGAGCGCGGTCAGCGGCTCTGGCCAGACGCATGACATTGGCTTCGATACCGGCGGCAAGGTCCAGAATGACATGATCATACTGAAGCGCCAGCGCCGTGAGGCCCGCCGCAAAGCGTGCCACTTCCTCGTGCGGGAGTTCAGAGAGCGCGCCCGAACCGGAACGACCCGGCAGAACGTCAAAGCCGCCCTGAGCACAACCACCTGAAACCGGCGTGACGGCATCTTCCAGCTCGACCCAGCCCGCCATAACGGCGACGAGGTCTGTCTGGGGGGCGATGCCGAGGTGAACATCGACATTCGCAAGGCCCAGATCGCCATCCACCAGCAAGGTGCGGCGTCCGGCTTTCGCCAGAGCCCCTGATAGCGCTGTCGAGATGAAGGATTTCCCGACACCGCCCTTGCCTGAGGCAACTGCGATCACTGAGGCAGGTTGTACGCGCGGTGGCGCGCTTGTTCTTTTTTCGCTGCGTCCAAATCCGATGGCCATTACGCGGCTCCTTTCAGGATTTCGGCACCCGGTGCGGCTTCAAGGAGCACACGGGCAAGCCTGTTCGGTGTAGCGGGGATAAGGCCCCCGCCAATGAAGGGGGTGAGTGCTAGGTGAGAGATGTTCATTTTCGCGCTGGCGATGGCGAAAAGTACGCCGCCTCGCCGTCTGACGACATCCAGCTTGGTGACGATGCACCGCTTAATGCCGAGCCCGGCAAATGCAGCCACATTGTCTTCGAGATCAAGCGGGTGTCCTTCGGCCGAGATGACCAGAACCGGCTCAACATTCAACAGGTTGATCAGATCGCTGAGGCGTTCAAGATCCTCACGGTCATTCGGGTTGATGGCCGGGGTGTCAATCACGACACCCTGGCCAGCCGTCTTGTATCTGCCCACGGCGTTGATCAGCTCGTCGGGCGTGTGAAACGCCTGGATCGGATCACTGCGACCCGGCAGATAGGCTGCCAGCTGATGACCGCCCGCCGTCGCATCGAAGTCACCGACCAGAGGAATGGCTGAGGCGTTCGCCGCCCGCGCCCGCCGGATAAGCTTGGCCGTCGTTGATGTTTTGCCAGAACCGGGCGGGCCAACCAGCATGATCGGCTCGGAAATGGCCGGCGTGATGGGCGCAAACCCGACCGCGCCCTCCAGAGCCGATGAGAAGCCGGCGGCAGGATCGGTCGGCGCACCAGCCAGACGTGTGCCGCTTGTGGCAATCATCTCGGCAAAGCCTTTTGGTGCACCATGCCATGTCAGGATCTCGATCAGGCGTTCCCGATACCGGTTGGCGCGAAGCTGGGGCGCGTCGGTTTTCTTATTGGCAAAATTCGGCGCAACGACAGAGGTCGCCCGTTCCACTGCGGCACGGATCTCATAGCCTTCGTCTGCTTCGCGTTCCGACAGGATGACGGCGTCGCCGCCCATCTCCTGACCGATGAGCGCGAGTACGTGCTCGCGATTCTCACCTGAAAAGAGTTTCATCCTCATGGAGCTGGTCTCCTCATCGGCATCCCCTTTCTATACGGTTCCGGCCGCCTTCAGGCGGGCTTTGGGGTGAATTTCATTCTGAGACATGACCGGTGTCTTCGGACGGAAGCGATCGATCAGAGACTGAACGAATGGGCGGATACCGCCACTTGTCAGAAGCACAGGGGCCACACCCTGTTGCGCAGCCGTGTCGAAGGCGCGTTTAATATCCCCGGCAAACGCATGAAGCCGCGAAGGTTCCAGCGCAAGCTGACGTTCGCCGCCCTTGCCGACCACGGCATTGGCGAAGGCTTCTTCCCAGCCCGGCGACAGCGTGACGACCGGCAATTGCCCGGTTTCGTCCTGATGCGCGAAGCAGAGCTGACGCGCCAGACGCGAACGGACATGTTCGGTGATGGTGACCAGATCTGATGGCATGGCTGTCGCTTCGGCAATGCCTTCCAGAATTGTCGGCAGGTCACGGATCGATACCTGTTCGGACAACAGATTCTGCAGCACGCGCTGAATGCCTGAATAGCTGATCTGATTTGGCACGATGTCGTCCAGGAGGGCTTTTTGTTGATCCGGCAGATCATCGAGCAGGGATCTGACGGCGGCGAAGGACAACAACTCCGCCATATTTTCCTTAATAATTTCCGTAAAATGTGTCGTAAGTACAGTTGCCGGATCGACAACGGTATAGCCGGAAACAGACGCTTCTTCCTTCTGTGGCTCATCGACCCAGACCGCTGGAAGCCCGAAAACAGGCTCCATTACGCGCTCACCATGCACAGGCGAGGCCATGCCCGTCGCGTCCATCGCCAGGAAGTGACCGATCTTGAGACGGCCTTCACCCGCCACAAGTTCCTTAACGCAGATGTGGTAATTGTCGGAGGCCAGCTCCAGATTATCAACAATCCGCACAGATGGCGCGACGAAGCCAAAATCAGAGGCAATCTGACGCCGAACGGCTTTCACCTGATCGGTCAGTTTGCGTCCTTTGGTTTCGTTGATCAGCGGCACCAGACCAAAGCCCAGCTCGATCTTGAGTTCATCAACCTGAAGCGAATCCGAGATTGGCGGCTCTTTCGGTTCGGACGTTACGCGCTCGGCCTCCCGGGCAGCGCTTTCCTTTTCCAGTTTTTCGGCCTTCTCCCGGTCACGCGACAATTTATAGCCAAGATAGCCAAGACCAGCGGCCAGTGCCGTAAACGGGATCAGTGGCATGCCTGGCAGAATGCCTGCGAAGAACGCGCTGCCAGCTACCATGTACAATCCCAGAGGATTGCTCATCATCTGCGTGGCCAGCGCCTTGTCGGCTGCACCATCAAGCCCGGCCTTGGAGACCAGAAGGCCCGCAGCAATCGAAATGATCAGCGCCGGGATTTGCGAGACAAGGCCATCGCCAATGGTCAGCCGGGTGTAAGTGTCAGCCGCGTTTTCAAATGCCAGGCCTTCCTGTGCCACACCAATGACCATGCCGCCAATGATGTTGATGGCCGTGATCAGAAGACCGGCAACGGCATCACCGCGAACGAATTTCGAGGCACCATCCATGGCACCGAAGAAATTGCTTTCGCCTTCGACGTCTTTCCGGCGCTGGCGGGCTTCTTCTTCATTGATCAGACCCGCAGACAGATCGGCATCAATCGCCATCTGTTTGCCGGGCATGGCATCGAGGGTGAAGCGGGCCGCGACCTCGGCAATACGCGATGAGCCCTTTGAGATGACCACAAAGTTCACGATCACCAGAATGATGAAGACGATGACGCCGATAACGTAATTGCCGCCCATCACAAACGAACCGAAGGCCGCGATCACATCACCCGCCGCATCAGGCCCCTGGGCTCCTTTTGACAGGATCAGTCGGGTGGAGGCCATATTCAGGCCCAGCCGCAACAATGTGGCCAGCAGCAGTACCGCCGGAAAGGCGGAGAATTCGAGCGGTTTCTTGATGAACAGCGCCGTCATCAGAACCAGAACCGAGAATGTAATGGACACGGCCAGCATGAAATCCAGCAGCAGGCTGGGCATGGGCATGATCAGCATAATGATCAGGGCAAGCACACCCAGACCCAGCGCCACTTCGCCACGCATGCCAGACACCAGCAGCGCCTGCAGATCGATATTGCCGATACGCAGGCCGGAGCCGGTGGTCTGATTTGTTTCTGTTGCTGTCGTGTCAGTCACAGTCGTTTCTCAATCCTGATCGCTGGTTTCAGCCCACATCCCGCATCTCGCCCGGTGGCGGGACATCGACGCCCGCCTCTGAATAGGCTTTCAGCTTGTTGCGGAGTGTGCGGATGGAAATACCAAGAATATTGGCGGCATGGGTGCGGTTGCCCAGACAATGGGACAGCGTGTCGAGGATCAGATCCTGTTCGACATCGGCCACTGTTCGTCCGACCAGCCCATAAGACACCGCGCTGGCGTTTTGCGTTGCCGCATCGACCACCGGATTGCCGGTTGGTGCGACAGGCTGGCTTTCCATGGCGACGGGTGAAAGACCGTCAGGCTGGCGAATGGCATCGGGCCCGATCAGGTCGGAGGGAGCCAGCAGCACCGCCCGGTGCATGGCGTTTTCAAGCTCACGCACGTTACCCGGCCAGTCATAGGCCTGAATGCGGGTCTTGGCATCGTCGGAGAGGTGTTTCTTGCGGAAGCCATTGGCCGCCGAGTATTTCTCGACAAAGAACTCGGCCATGGTGACCGCGTCCTGGCTGCGCTCACGCAGCGGCGGAATGCGCAGATTCACCACGTTCAGACGATAGAGCAGGTCTTCCCGGAAAATGCCTTCCTTGACCGCCTGGGCCAGATCCCGGTTTGACGTGGCAAGGATGCGGATATTGACCTTGATCGGCTTCTGACCACCCACACGGTCGATTTCACGCTCCTGAATGGCGCGCAGAAGCTTGGCCTGCAGGCGCGCATCCATCTCGGAAATCTCGTCGAGCAGCAGTGTACCGCCATCAGCCTCTTCAAACTTACCGACACGCCGGGTGACAGCGCCCGTGAACGCGCCTTTCTCATGGCCGAACAGCTCTGATTCGAGCAGGTTCTCAGGAATAGCGGCACAGTTGACTGAAATGAACGGCGCATTTGACCGACGCGACCGCTTGTGGACATAGCGCGCCATGACCTCCTTACCGACACCGCTTTCACCCGTGATCAGAACACTGGCTTCGCTGGCGGCGATCTGGTCGGCCAGCTCGACAACGCGCTGCATGGCGGGGTCGGCGGCGATCATCGGACGGTCATCGTCAGCGACGGCCTCAAGAACAGCCGCGATCAGGTCCGGATCAGGCGGCAGAGGGATGAATTCACGAGCGCCCGCGCGAATGGCATCGGCCGCGCCGCGGGAGTCCGCTTCGACGCCACATGCCACCACGGGCACAACGATCCGCTCGTTTTCAAGCGCCGTGACGAGGCCTTCCATGTCGAGCCGGAACTCAGCCATGATGAGGTCAGCCCCCCGGCCTGAGCGAAGGGCAGCGAGCGCCTTCTCGATGGTCTCAAAATGGGTGACCTGTGCGCCGCGCTCGAACGCAATCTTCGAAGCGATAGACAGCTGCCCGCCCAGATTACCAATCATCATCACGCGCATGGCGGGGCTCCTGCTCTGTCAAATCTAGGGGTAGTGAGAACGGATGGCTGCATCAGGAAATGCCCTCCCCATCCTTGATGATTTCCGTCATGGTCACGCCAAGTCGCTCGTCGACAATGACGATCTCGCCGCGGGCAACCAGGCGATTGTTTACATAAATATCTATGGCTTCACCGACGCGGCGATCCAGCTCGAGCAGCGAACCGGGCCCCAGGCGCAGAAGGTCCTGCACTTCCATCTGGGTCCGGCCCAGCACAGCCTGGATGTTGACCGGTACGTCAAATACCGGCGCCAGATCGGCGGCAGACTTTGGCGAACCAGAAGTGTCGTCAGACAGGGGACGTCCGCCTCCTGACTTGTCCAGCTCCGGCAAATTCATCGCATCATCATTACTCAAAACGCGTCTCTCTCGGTTCAGCCAAGCCCGGCAAACAGGTCATCCTGCTCGTCGACGGGTTTGTTCAGATGGTTGGACAGGATTGTCTGGAGCTTTTCGGTCAGCTCCTCCGGATTGTGTGCGAAACTGCCGCTCTCCCAGGACAGGCGCCATGACCCCGGCGTGACGGATGCATCCGCCTCGACGACAAGCTCGGTGCCGCGCGGCAAGCGCGATGTGACGGCCTCTTCGATCTTCCCGGCAATATCGGGCTGGACGCTGAGAACGAGGCTCAGCCCGCCCGGCAGTTCAGAAAGAACCTCCTGCAGAGAGTCCTCTATGGCAGCTTCCGGAATGTGGTCGATCGCAGCGCCTGCAAGCTGACGCGCCATAAGCAATGCCAGATCAGCAGATTGCCGCCGCAGCGACTCTGACAGCTGAACAGCAAAGGGCAGGACCGGCTGCAAATGCTGGACAATCGCCTCAGCGCTGGCACCAATCCGGCGTTCTGTTTCGGCCTTAACCGATTTCAGCGCCGCGTCATGAGCGGCCTGGCAAAGTTCATCCACTTCGTGCTGGCGATATCGTTTGTAAGAGTTGGCGCCATCCTTCAGGACTTCGCCATTCTCCGCGAACTCGGTTTCGAATGCGAAGGATTCGGGTTTAGTAGATGAGCTCATCATCGCCTCCACCTTCTGCCAGCATGATTTCACCGCGTGCGGCCAGTTCCTTGGCCATGAACACCATTTCCGTCTGAGCCTGATCGACATCCTTGAGGCGCACAGGCCCCATGGCGTTCATATCATCCTTGAGAAGCTTGGCGGCGCGTTCGGACATGTTGGACAGGAACATATCGCGCAAATCTTCCGACGCGCCCTTGAGGGCGAGACCCAGCTTGTCCTTGTCGACACTTCGAAGCAGGGTTTGAACACCGCCCGGATCGAGCTTGGAGAGGTCTTCAAAGACAAACATGAGGGCACGGATCTTGTCGGCGCTGTCGCGATTGCGCTCTTCCAGCTGGGACAGGAAACGCCCTTCGGTCTGACGATCAAAGCTGTTGAAGATTTCAGCCATCGCCTCATGGCTGTCGCGCTTGGAGGTGCGTGCCAGGTTGGACATGAATTCAGAACGCAGCGTCAGCTCAATCTTGTCGAGAATTTCCCGTTGAACCGGCTCCATGCGCAGCATGCGCTGGACGCACTCAATGGCGAAATCATCCGGCAAGGCAGCCAGAACACGCGCCGCGTGATCGGGTTTCACCTTGGAAAGCACAACCGCCACGGTCTGCGGGTATTCATTTTTAAGATAGTTGGCGAGCACGACCTCATTCACATTGCCCAGTTTGTCCCACATGGTCCGGCCGGCGGGGCCACGAATCTCTTCCATGAGGGCTTCCACCTTTTCAGGTGGCAGGAAGTGCAGAAGGAGCTTCTGGGTCTGCTCATAAGTACCCATCAGCATGCCCGAACCGCTCATGCGGATGACAAACTCACTGATCAGCGCTTCGACAAGTTCGGCCTCGATCACGCCCAGCCCGGACATGGCGTGAGACACTTCGCGGATTTCGTCTTCGCCGAGTTTGTCCCAGACCGGGGCCATATTCTCGCCAAGCGCCATCAGAATGACGGCTGATTTCTCAGCGCCCGTCATTGTGGCGATCTTGTTCTTGACCTTCAGCGAGGTGGATTGAGGGGCCGGAGCTGGAGCTGGAGCTGCGTCTGCCATTTACGCCACCCCCTGCTCAGATTCGTTCAGCCAGGAGCGCAGGATAGAAACGGACTCATCAGGATGCGTTTCGATCAGTTCAGCGATCTTTTTCATCGACGAGGCCTTCACCTGACCTGAAACGTTCGCAACATCAATCGTCGATTCCAGCTCCTGAGCGGAGGATTTAGGTGCAGACCCGCCGCCAGCTGAATTCTCCAGAAGCGCGCGTTTTTCAGCTGGCAGGGCAGCCAGCGGATCGGCAGGTTCTGCCGGTTTGGGCGGCGAGATCAGCCCGGCGACCAGTGGACGCAGCACAAAGAAAATCAGCGCCAGACCGCCCAGCAGGAGGGAAATGACCTCCACGCCACGCATAATGTCATTCTTGCCAAAGCCGAACATGCTCTCCTTGGCGACCGAACCAAGTTCCAGCTGCGGTTGGGCAAAGCGAATATTCACCACTTCCAGAACATCGCCGCGTTCTTCGTCATAACCGATCGCAGACCGGACGAGAGCCGTAAGCTGGGCCATCTCTTCAGCCGTGCGCGGCTGATAGGTAACAGGCGTCGCTTCGCCATCTTCTGCCGGATTGATCTGCGGCAGATGGTCAATCGCAACCGCCACAGAAAGGCGCTTAACATCGCCGCCTTCAATGACTTCGGTCTGCATGGTTTTGGAGATCTCGTAATTTACGGTCTCCGCAATGCGGGAGCTTTCTGAATCTTCGGTCTCTGCCGTGCCGCCCGCCGGATCGGGATCGGGCAGATTCTGTTCAACCGTAACAGCGTCCTGACGGCCACGAATGGTCTGGGAGTCGCGCTCTTCAACGGTTTCAGTTGAGCGAACGACCCGTCCATCCGGATCGTAAAGCTCTGACGAGCGTGTGACACGATTGAAATCGACATCCGCGCTGATCTGAACCCGCGCCGCGCCGAGTCCGACAACCGGTTCGAGCTGAGACAGAACTTTCTGGCGGAGCTCTTCTTCAATCATGGCGCGGCGTTCATCAGACGTCATGCCGCCTGCCATGCCGTTCTGATCGGATGCACCCGCCGCCAGAAGACGCCCTGCTGAATCCAGAATTGTGACCTGATCAGGATCAAGCCCGGGCACTGCGCCGGCGGCCAGATTTCGAATGGCGCGGATTTGCCCGCCATCCAGCTTCCGACCGACCATATCGATCACGATGGAGGCTGTGGGGTTCTTGGCGTCACGTTCAAAAAGGCGGCGCTCGGGCAGGACCAGATGCACCCGGGCCGATTTCACATTCTCCAGTGAATTGATGGTCCGGGCCAGTTCGCCCTCGAGCGCGCGAAGCCGGTTAACATTCTGAATGAACGTCGTGGCACCCAGCGCGTCCTGCTTGTCGAAAACTTCGTAACCAACTGACCCGCGCGTTGGCAGACCTTCTGCGGACAGCATGATGCGGGCGTCCAGAACATTCTTCCGATCCACAAAAATCGAAGAACCGTCGCCCCGCATTTCATATTTAATGTTTGACTGATCCAGCCGCCCGGCAATTTCTGACGCCTCGGCGAGATCAAGCCCCGAATAAAGCAGAGCTTTCTGCGCATCGCCCGAGCGCAGCATGACCGCAGCGAGTATACCGCCAACAATGGCCAGAACCACCAGACCCGCAATGATGCGTGTCTGACTGATTTTTATGACCGAAAGACCGGATGGTTTGTTTTCGTCTGCCATTTCTGCCTAGTCGAACCAGTTGAAACAAAGGTTGCTAGGCAGGAATTTCCCACCTCACTGTAAAGGAGGGTTTAACGAAACGGCCAATCTTCGATAAAATTAATACAAAAAGTCGCTGGATTGTGGAAAACCCGCCTGTCCGTAACGGACGGCAGGATGACAGGGCTTAAAAGAGGCCCACTCCCCCGTTCGACACGGGGGAGATTATGGTGTGGGTCGGTAAAGTTCAGGCCCGGTATTGTTGAACGCGGGTCACGCGCAGGCCTTTCGAGCCATGGCGATCATAAAGGCGTTCCCATCCGGAAAACTCTTCTTCGCTGAGATTGTAACGCTCGCACGCCTCTTTGAGAGGGAGGAGACCACCGCGCACTGCGGCGACAACTTCTGCTTTGCGCCGGGTCACCCAGCGACGAATGCCCGGTTCGGGCAAGTCTTTAATTGTGATCATGCGGCCGTCTGGTCCCGGCACGGAATCGATCACCTTGTGCTCATTCACCATCAATTCGCCCTTCTTTGTGGGTCGTTGTCGATGGATCCAATGTGGCAGAACACCTTTAAGAGCTGGCTGAGCGGCCTTGTCTGGTTTTAAGGAAAATTAATTCAAATTTTCTGAATAATGAACAGAGGTAAACAAAAGAGGCTTGAAAATTAACAGAAAAGGGGCGGAATGCCGTCCGCCCCTCATAAGGTTACCCAAAAATTATCGCTTCAGACGGATTAATTCATCCAGCATTTCATCCGCTGTAGTGATGATTTTGGACGAAGCCGAATAGGCCCGCTGCGTGGTAATCAGGTTTGTGAACTCCTCAGCGAGGTCTACCGTCGAGGCTTCAAGGGCCTTGGCCTGAATGGACCCCGAGCCGCTTTCGCCTGCCGATGTCAGGATCAGCGCACCAGCATCGGGCGATGAGGTGTAAGCGCCGCCTGCTTCAGAATTCAGACCGGAATAGTTCGCGAAGGTCGCCAGTGGCAGCTGGTAGACCTTGCGCGACATGCCGTTTGTGAAGAGCGCGTTTACATAGCCTTCGTCGTCAATCTCGACCGTTGAAAGAACGCCATAAGCGAGGCCATCCACGACGGACTGGTTCATCTCGGATGGCGAATCGTACTGGGTCAGACCGCCTGTTGCCAGAGCGCCGGCAAAGTCGAGCGCGATGGTTTGTTCTTCCAATCCCTCATCAATGGCCCATGCGGCCACTCCGGCTCCAGCGGGTGTGGTGTCGGACCCACCGATTGTGAGCGTTGATGGAAAGGTTGTCCGGCCTGAAGAAAGATCCAGCTGGCCGGAGGGTGTGAATGCAACAGTACCCGTGGCCAAAAGACCATTTGGATAGTCCGGATTGTCCTGCAGATCGCCAGCCGGAATGACATGCGCCTCTGCATGCCATTCATTTGCTGCTGTCGATGATTTCAGGAAGGACAGCGCGACCGTACGAATGCCGCCCAGCGAATCATAAATCTGAACCGATGTCTGGAAATCGGGGGTAAAAGCACCCGACGCCATGGTGTCATCAAAATCTGCGGAGAGATCATAACTGGCAGCCGCCGCGCTGACCGGTTGGGCCGCATCAAGGTTTGCCGAGAAGGAAATGCTCTCTGTGGCTTCTGCTGCGCCGGAAATGCCGGTGATCTGGACCGCTTCGAGAGCAGAGAGATCCGAAGGCCCGGCAATCACGCTGCCATCATCTGATACAGGCCAGCCATAAAGGTAATAGCCTGCCGTGTTCTGCAGATAGCCTTCAGCGTCCGGCGCGAACTGACCCGCGCGTGTGAAATAGTATGGATCGGCCGCAGTCGCATCCTCAGCTTTTGGCCGGGTTACAAAAAGGCCTTCACCCTCAATAGCCAAGTGCGTGGAGACCTGACTGGTGCCCAGAGCGCCCTGTTCACCCACTTCCTGGGTTTGCTGGGCCAGCACACCACCGGCATTGTAGCTGGCATAGGCATCCTGGCCGACCAGCAGGGCCGTGAAATCGTTACGGATACGCTTGAAACCAACCGTGTTGGCGTTTGCGATATTGTCAGACGCAGCAGCAAGCGCAGAAGCATTTGCGCGAAGGCCCGACGTGCCCGCGAGAAGGGCTGTATGGATACTCATCTACTGTCTCTCCTTGAAAGATCATCACCCGTTGAATTGTCTTGAGCGACCTTTCGAGGTCTGGTGCACGGTCTCGTGCTGTCCTGTCTTCTGACGGACTTTTTGTTTCTCAATGGCCTAGCTGTTTTGCAGCAGTCTCAGCACATTGGCGAAATCGAAGACGCCGGAATTGGTCGTCAGAGCGGTTGTTCCTGAGGACAGGTCCACACCGCTGACCTGAGCCCGGACACGCGGCGCAACACTGATCCCCTTTTCGAACTCGTCAGACGCACCGACGATCAGCGCGAAGCGGCCAGATTCAGCCGTCTGGCCATTATTCAGCTTTCCATCCCAGCGGAATTCATGCTCGCCAGCGTTTGTGGCGGCGACCTCCTCGCTGTAAACGACGCGGCCACTTTCACCGAGCACGGACAGGGTGACCTTTTCGACGCCTTCAGGCAGGGCATAGCGCCAGTCAATGCCATCGGCCGAGAGGTCGGCTGTGGCTGTCTGAACCTCAACCGTCTTGCCCAGATAGCCGGAAAGACCGGCGGCGGCTGTGCTGGTTTGCAGCGAAATCAGATCGCCCAGCGCCTTGTTCGTTTCAATCTGCTGCTCCACGCCGGAGAACTGAACCAGCTGGTTGGTGAATTCGGTGGAATCGACCGGTTCGAGCGGGTCCTGGTTCTGCAGCTGCGCTGTCAGAAGCGTGATGAACGTATCGAAATTGTCAGACAGGCTTTTGGACGAATTGGCGGCATTCGTCTGGAAACTGTTTGCTGCGTTCGCGGCAGATATAGCGTCTGGCATGGTGGTCTCTTTCCTAAGCCGTCAGATTCAGGCGTTGCCTGGACCATGATTCAAAAACCGTTGTGTGGGGCGGTTCGATTGAGGCTTCTGCCAGTTCGTCACCTGTTTCGGGCTCGCGGCCCGGTATATGATCGGCGAATTCGTCGCCGCGATGTTCACGTCCGGAGCCGGAGGCGTGTCGTTGGTCCAATTGTACCTGAACACCACTGTCTGAAAGATTAAGACCCGCCTGGGTCAGGACATTTTCCAGCGTTCTGGCACCGCGTAGCAGCGCCTCGACAACTGCCGGGTCGCGAGCCGCCAGAACGGTCATGATCTTGCCGTCCTTCCCGACTTCAACACGCACATCAACCTTGCCCAGTTCGGGGGGATCGAGGCGGATTTCAAAGCTGGAAGACTTACCGTTGAAGCGCTCGAGGAATTGTTCGCCCATGCGCGACACCATGGAGGCGAGTTGCGGCGCAGATGCATTGCGAAGCGATTGCTGGGCAGCCGCTTCAATCGTCCGGGCATCCATGCGCTGGGGCAGCGCTGCGGTCTCGCCCTCAAGGTCTGCCAATGTGTCTGGCATGAGGTCAGGCGTTCCGGCGTCGAGAGACATCTCGGCACTGGCGAGCTGGGTGGGCGGCGCGACGGCGGGTCGGGCGGCAGACGCCTGCGCGGATGGTGCCGGGATGGCCTGAGCTGAGTTCGGCGACGTGCCTGTCTGTCCGCCGGATGTCTGAGCGCGGTCAGCATTGTTTGCTGATTTGCCAGTCCCGCTCTGGCCTGACAGGGACACAGCCGCAATGCTTTTTCCCTCGGCAGGTTTTGCAGGAACTGCTGCGCTGGAGAGTTCTGGCGGCACAAATGGCAGAACGGCGCTCTGCGGCGTATTCGTGACTGCTGCCTGCCCTTGAGGCTGGGTCTGGCCCTGAGTGGTCGCGAGTGGTGCCTGAGACTGAGCCTGAGTCTGGGCCTCTCCGGACCTTGCGTTCGCATTGCCCGCGAGTTCACCGTTTTTCGCTGAGGTTTCCAGCACGGCTACGCCCGATCCGGGCTGAAGGGTCGCATCGCCAGTATTCGGGATTTGCTCGACTGGCGTCATCGGCGCCTGACCACTCGTCAGAGACTGCCCGACATCCTGCCCCGAACGTGTCGGAGTTGCAGACGGATCGGCTGCTGACAAATTTGCATCCATCAGCGGAGCGCTGCTTTCACGGGTACCCACCATGTTCGCTGGCAGTTTCTGAAGCGTTTCGCCAGTCGCAGGCGCAGACTCTATAATAGGCGAGTTTTTCGCCTGCTCAGCGATAGGTGTTGTGACAGAGCCTGTCTCGATATCAGTCGGTCCTGAAACCGCCCCCGGAGCCGCTACGAAAGACGGGAGGACATCTGTCGAAGTCGGCTGTTGAGCCAGGACAAGCGGCGCAGGCGAAAGGCCCGGGATCATGGTCTCTGGCAGGGAATCTTCTGCGGTCGCCGTCTTTGGCTTGCCGGTGGATGCAGACTGTGGATCTGGCGTGTCGGTCTGCGCAAATGACTGCTGATTGATAGACAGCGCCACAGGCACGCCGCGAACCGGCGCAGCCATGCCTGGCGCAACCTGACCCGCAGGCGTGTTATTCAAAGCAGATTGCAGGAAACCGGCAAAAGCGGACGACTGGCCTTCGCCTGCCGCTGTACTTCCACCTGTTAACACCTGACCACCAATTATATCGGCAAGACCGACTTTCATTTAGAACTCCACATGTGCCACTGGGGCATCGCAAAGTAATGGAGCAAACGGGAAGCCAGAATAGTTTCTGGCACTTTAAGACTTTTTTTCAATAAAAACAGCGGTGAAAGCCTAACCATCGGTAAACGCTCTCCATGACATCTTACCGATGTAATTTTTCTGCCGGGCCAGATGGGCAAATCATGCCTGTGTATAATTCGCTGATACGTTTCTTCCCAGTTAGCGTCGGGAGCGGATTTACTTGCATCCGGCAAGTTTTTGGCAATCTCTGCTTAATACATTTCTGGTTTCATCCAATAAACAGGAGAGGTGCGTCCGTACGAGAGAGACGCAACCACAATTGGATGGTGACAGGTAAAAAGACATGAGTGTCTCTAATATCATGCATAACGGGCTGAGCGCGCTGACGGCGAGCCAATCCGCGCTGCGTGTCACATCCAACAATATCGCCAATGTAAACACCGAAGGCTATGTCCGTCAGGACGCCCAGATGTCAGCGGTTTCGCTGGGCGGTGTCGGCTCAGGCGTGCGGGTGGTTGTCGAACGCGCCGCAGACAAATTCCTTGCCCTGACTCATATGAGAAGCATTTCCAGCGCCAGCCGCTTTGAAGCGAGCGCGGAGCTGATGGACCGGGCGCAGGCAACGCTGGGCGACCCATCCGATACCACATCCATTTTCAACGGCATGGACAATATAATCGACAAGGCCTCGTCGCTGACAAACGACCCGACCTCGTCACTGCGCCGGAATGATCTGGTCTCGGCCATTGAAGCGGCTTTTGAGGATATTCAGACAGGGTATTCCACTCTTGATTATCTGCGCGATGAAGCGAATACCAAGCTTTCCAGCGCGATGGATTCTGCCAATCTGATCATGGGCAATATTGCCGAGCTGAATTCTGAAATCCAGAAACTGAAAATCTCCGGCTCGGACGCCAATGCGCTCGAAAATGAGCAGGGCCAGCTGATGAATGAACTGGCCCAGCTCATCGACTTCAAGATCATTGAGAAGGATCTTGGCGGGGTCGAGCTGCGCACAAATTCAGGCATGTTGCTGGTCGATCGGGACGCAGCCATGCTTGGCTTTTCAGAATCCTCTACCGGGGCTCGCTATGAGGGCGTTTCGATTACGCCGCCGGGCGCCGAATCCATGGTCGACATCACGCGCCAGATCCAGGGCGGCGAAATTCGCGGTCTGCTGAGCGCGAGAGATTCCGAAATTCCGCGCGTCGCCTATGCCCTGGGTGAATATTCATCTGCGCTCGCCGAAGCGCTGAACATGGCATCGAATGAAGGTACAGCCTTTCCCCCACCAAGCCAGCTGACCGGCCAGAACACAGGCCTGATCGGCACCGACTCCCTGAACACGTCCGGCGCAGCGGTGTTTGCAGTCGTTGATCAGACGGGGCGAACAATCGATACCGTGTCTGTCGATTTTGACGCCGGTACCGCGACCAATTCAGCTGGCGGTGTTTCGGCTATTGGCTCCTCCATTGGCAGCTTTGTCAGCGCGCTTGATACCAGCTTTGGTGGGTCTGCGAGCGTCAGCTTTGCCAATGGTGTTTTGAGCTTTTCTGCTTCGGGCACCAATGGCGTTGCCATTGCGCAGGACCCGTCCAACCCGTCAGATCGGGGCGGCCGCGGGATATCGGCAGCGTTCGGCATGAACAATGTCGTCACCTCCTTCGCACCGAGCAATTATGATACGGGCCTGACCGCATCGGATTCACACGGCTTTGACAGCGGTTCGATCACCTTTGGTGTTCGTGATGTAAATGGTGATCTGGTAGCCCCGATTGAGTACACCCCCACCGCGGGCGGCACGATGGCCGATCTGGTCACCGAGCTGAACGACAATTCCGTTCTCGGCTATTATGCAACGGCATCTCTGGATGCGAATGGTCAGTTGTCTCTGACACCAAAAACCGGCGCAGGCGTGGCGGTTATCGATGTTCTGAACGATGACACCCAGCGCGGCACGACGGGCTTTTCCATGTCCGGGATTTTCGGCCTTGGAATTGAAGGCCCGTCTGAGCGCGCCAGATCTCTGGGCATACGGGCTGATCTGTCACTGACCCCTGCCCTGTTGCCATCATCCGGCTTTGACACCGACGCGCTGTCACCCGGCGATCTTGCACTGGCCCCTGGCGACAATACCGGTGCGCTGGCATTTCAGAACGCCCTGAACCAGACCATGTCCTATCATGACATGTCCGGCACCAAACTGGCCAGCATGACGATTTCCGATCTGGCTGCCGAAGTGGCCTCTGATACCGGCGCACGTGCCTCCTATCTCGAAGGGCGCGCAGATGCTGCCTATGCGCTGCGCGATGAAGCCGAGTTTCGCCGGTCGGGCGTTGAAGGCGTCAATCTGGATGAAGAAATGGTTCGGATGACCACCTATCAGCAAAGCTATGCGGCCGCATCCCGGCTGATCTCAGCGGCCCGCGACATGTACGATACGTTGCTGAACCTGGTGTAAGCTTGAGGCTAGACTGACATGACCCGCATTTCCTCCGCCATGCTGAACGCCAACGCCTTGCAACATTTGCAGCGCGCGCAGGAAGACATGTTCGAGGCTCAGCGCCAGTCTGCGACGCAGAGAAAGGCCGATGACGTCAAAGGCTATGGGCGGGAAACAAAATCACTCGTCACCCTTCAGCGTATGCAGGCGCGGGGCGAGAGCCATTTGCAGACCGCCCAGGAAGTCAACCTTCGGCTGAGCCTGCAGGATGCCCAGCTGGGACAGGCCGCCAATGTGATCAGCGATCTGAAGGAAAAACTGACCTCGGCTCTGGCGCTGAATGATCTGTCGGAAGCCGATAGTTTCATTTCCAATGCGTTCTCGGATCTGAAATCCGCCTTCAATGCGACCCATAACGGCAAGTATATGTTCTCCGGAACACTGACCGAAACCGCCCCTATTCAGGCAGCGAGTCTTTCCGAACTTGCGGCAAATCCCCTGTCAGATGCCGTGATCCAGGAGGGCAAGGAAGTAGACGTCCGCATTGATGACGCCCGATCCGTCAGGGCTGCGCCGCTGGCAAAAGATGCGGCACCTGAAATCTTTTCGATTTTGCGCGATCTGAAAATCTTCAATGATAGCGCCGATGGCCCGTTTGACGGCAACCCGACCGATTTGCAGGAAAGTGCGATCAAGACCGCGCTGGCTGATCTGGAAACGGCATTCACCAACATCAACACGGTGCAGGCGCAGAATGGCCAGGCGATGAATGAGACCGACTCCATCATCGAACGCCAACAGGCGGAAAACGACCTTTTGGAGAACCTGACCGCCGACATCACCGAAGTCGACCTTGCTGAAGTTGCCGTGAAACTGAACCAGGCCCAGCTGCAATTCCAGGCGTCGGCCTCGATCTTCAATCGTATCCAGTCGCTGTCTCTGGTCGATTATCTCAGCTAAGGCCCGGCGATCTAGTTGACGATCTGAAACTTCTTCCGGTCGAAGAAGGACAGAACGGTTTTCAGATCCTGGCCGCGTTTCAGGATCACTCCTTCAGCCGACACGATTGAATACGCCCCCTGTTTGCGAGCCAGAGCGGGCTGTTTTTCCACGCGATAAATCGGCATTTCCGCCGCTCGCCTGAAAATGGCAAACACGGCCCTGTCCTTGTGCATGTTGATGGCGTAATCGCGCCATTCACCAGCAGCAACCATTCGGCCGTAAACATTCAGGATGGCATCAAGTTCTTTTCGGACAAAACAGACCGGAGCGGTCTTGGATTTTGCATTGGCATTGGGATCTGTTACTATCTGCATGTAGCCATTCTTCCCCTGCTTTTGTGTTTTTCCCAGAGTCACATAGCCTTTGTGACAGAAAATTAACGCCAAACACAAGATTGCCTCAATTCAGGCACTTCAATGCCTATCAGGACACCCAATATCAATTCTGTCAGGCAGCGCGTGAAACGTTCCAGACCCATCAGCCCCCCCAGCCCCCTGGGCGTATTGCGAAGGCTGTCTGACACCTCTGAACTTGAAAGACCTCCCCCCCTCTGAAGCGCGTTGCCATGGCAGCGCGCTTTTTGGTAACGATTTTGATGTTGTCTGTGACGGACTGACGAAAGCTGTTGCCCTTGATTCCCATCTTGTCTGTAAGGAATTTATCCCGAAGCTTCGGCCATAATGCGGCATTGAAAGATGTGAGCTTTGATCTGAACACGGGAGAGATTACCGGCCTTCTCGGGCTGAACGGAGCCGGCAAATCCACGGCTTTGTCTCTCTTGTCGGGCCGCCTTTTGCCCGATCACGGTGAGATCCTCTTTCAGGGGAATTCCCTGTCTGGCGGGCCGCACGGTCCCAATCAGATTGGCTATATTCCCGAAGGTGCCCCTCTGTTTGATGATCTGACGGTGGCGGTTCACCTCGAAACGCTTGGCGGCCTTTATGGGATGAACAAAGCTGACACAAAATCGTCCATTTCTGCCGTATTGGACCAGTTTGAGCTGTCATCGGTGCGCGGAAAACGCATCGCCGCATTGTCCAAGGGATTCCGACGACGCGTCGCCCTGGCAGGAGCCTTTCTGACCCGGCCTGCTCTGTTGTTTCTGGACGAGCCGACAGACGGGCTGGACCCGATGCAGAAGGCGCGCATGCTGGACCAGCTGCGTGCGGCGAAATCCGACCATACCCTGCTGATCTGTACCCACAGCCTTGAAGATGTTGCGGCGCTTTGCGACCGGGTGCTTGTGTTGCATCAGGGGCGGCTTGTGTTTGACGACACACTCGACGCGTTCAGAGCCAGAGGCGGCGAAGACGGCATTGAGCAGGCATTCGTCGAGCTGGTCGGCGCGGAGGCAGGCTGATGTTAAGCGTGTTCAGAGCCGTTTTTACCCGCGAACTGCGCGCCTGTTTTCAGACGCCGCTCGCTTATGTATTCCTCTCGGTTTATCTGCTGGTTTCAGGTCTTGCGACATGGAACATGGCCCGGTTTTTCGACACTGCAATCGCGGAACTGACCCCGTTTTTCCAGTTTCAGCCCTGGCTTCTCGCGCTTTTTCTGCCGGCGATTGGCATGCGTTTCTGGAGCGAGGATCTGCGCAGCGGCACGGCTGATCTCTATCTTACAGCCCAAAAGTCGCTCTGGCTGATCCATCTGGCCAAGCTGGCGGCTGGGCTGGTTGTGTTGCTGGCAGCGCTTTTAGCGACCTCGCCTTACTGGGTGGTCGTCAACTATCTTGGCGAACCGGACAATCGCATCATTGCCCTCTCTTATGGCTGGCTGATCCTGCTTGGATCTGTGTTCCTGGCCATCACGCTCATTTTTTCTGCCCTGACACGCCAGCAGGTAATCGCGTTCGTTCTGGCCACGCTTTCATCGCTGTTATTGCTGACGCTCGGCCTTCCCATGGTGACGGGCCAGCTCTCTTCCGTCCTGCCAGGACCTCTTGCATCCTGGCTTCAGGGGTATTCGCTGCTCGACGCCTTTGTGCGCGGCCAGCGCGGATTGGTGACTTTGGGCGATCTCGGCTTTGCGCTCATGCTTGGCGGCGTGGTGTTCTATGCGGGCATTCATGTTCTGAACCTGCACCGGCGGATCGGACAGGCATCCCGGACGCCCTGGGGGTTGATGACGCTGGCGGTTCTCATCCTGTCCCTGCCCCTGGCGCGCGGGACGCTGGAGACGGTGGCAGGCGCGGCCCGGCTCGATGTAACGGAAGATCGGCTCAACACCTTATCACCATCAGCGCGCGCGCTCTCGCAAACCTTGAGCGAGCCCGTCACGCTGACCCTGTTCTACAGTGAAGGGATTGGCCGGGATTATCCGGAAATCCGCAGTCATGCCGACCGGGTGAAAGCGCTGCTTGATGCCTTTGTGCGCCATTCGAACGGCAAGCTCATCCTCGAAACCATTGATCCGATCCCATTTTCATCAGGTGAAGACCGGGCGCTGACCGCTGGCATTGATGCGGTTCCAACTGAAGGGCTCGACCCGCTCTATTTCGGTCTGGTGGGTAAAAATCTTGTCGAGGATGAAGCGGTGATTGGCTTTCTCAACCCCGAACAGGATCAGGCGCTGGAATTTGAGATTGCCAGCCTGATTTCACGGCTTGATCGGCCAAAGCCGCCAGGACTGGGAATCATATCTGGGGTCTCGGCGCTGGATGAGCGTGGCGGGAATGGCTCGGCCTCCCGTGTTTTCTCCGCCCTTGAGACGGGTTTCGAGACCGTCTGGCTGGGGCCAGATGCGCTGAACATTCCAGACGATATTGATGCGCTACTGGTGATCGCACCGGGCGAGCTTAGCGCCTACACGGCCTATCAGATTGACCAGTATCTGTTGCGAGAGGGGCGGCTCATCATACTCACCGACCCGGCACCGATCATGTCTGACGCGGGGCCGCTGGGCGATCAGTTGCGCGATATGCTCCGTCATTGGGGTCTTTCGCCATCAGAAACTGCGCTGGCAGACCGCACGCTTGGCTTGCCGGTTAACACCTCGGGACCCACAGGCCCACGTGTCGAGCGCCAGCCGCTTTATCCGGGGCCCGGCAAGGCGAACATGGCCGCCGACGACTTTCTTGTGGGCAGCTTGCAACGACAGGTCAATTTTGGCGGCGCGGGCTGGTTTACGCCGGTTGAAAGCGAGTCATCCCTGAAAGCACGTCCGGTCATCTGGTCGAGCGAGGAGATTGGCCAGATCGACCCTGCCCGGCTTGAGGCCGACAGGCTGGACCCAGCCAGCATCCGCGCCCTGATCGCGCCCCTGTCTGACGCGCTGACGCCGCCCGTCAGCATCGTTACCCGTCTTTCAGGGCAAGGAACAACGCTGTTTGCCGAGGGCCCACCGGAACCGGAATTACCAGACGATCCAGTGCTGAGCCGGATTGCGAGCGCGACCCTGGCAGACCGGCCTCATCTTGAGACCTCTACGTCTCCGGTGGAAATCGTCGCAATCGGCGACACTGACTTTCTGTACGATGCGTTCTATGTGCACCCGCAGACCGGTGAACCTCTGGCAGACAATGAGGCCTTGCTGCTGGCCGTGCTTGATCAGTTCGCTGGACGACCGCAACTGGCCGCGCTGCGTACCCGGCCCCAAGCCCGGCGCCCGATGACCCGCATTCTTGACCTGCGGCGGGCCGCTGAAGCGGATTACATTGAAGAACAGGACAAGGTGGAAGCCGACCTCCGGGAGATCGAAAGCCGGATATCGGGCGATATCAGCGATGCCGATGCGCAAACCCGCGCGGCGTATATGAGCTCTCGTGAAAAACTACGCGATCTTCAGAAGGCCTTCCGGTCCCGCATTGTGATGCTGGAGGCCTGGCTCCGCTTCTGGACGATATGGCTGCCAGCTGGGCTGGCGATCCTTCTTGGGCTCGGGGTGCATCTGATCGGGAGGCGTTCGTCATGACAATTGTCGAAACCCAGACACGTGAGCGGAAAATCTTCCTCGCGGCGTTGATCGGGCTCGTCTTGCTGGCTCTGGTGAACTGGCTGGCCTCCCGCGCGGGACCTGAAACGCGACCGGACGCGGAACTGACCGGAGAACGTGTGTTCAGCGAAACCTTCCAGACGCCGCGAATCATCGCCATCACGCTGGCTGATGAAACCTATTCGCTCGAGAACAGCGAACAAGGCTGGATCATGCCTGAGCGCGCCGGATTTCCAATAGAGGCCGGCAAGGTGACCGCAATGCTGACTGCCATTGAAACAGCCTGGTTCATGGAGCCCAGAACAGCCCTTTCTGCGCGGCACGAGCTTTTGGGTCTTGGACATCCGGACACAGGCGGCAATGGCGCGCTCGTTCGATTACCCGACACAGACACTGAAGGAGTGATCCTTGGCGTCAGGGAAGACAACCCGTTTGGACGTCAGGCAGGAGACGATCAAAGCTATCGTCTGAGCACGTCTTTTCCGGCCTTGCACAGCCCGGCCTGGTGGCTGGATTTTGACGCGATTGGCCTGCCGAGATTCCGGCAGATCGCGCAGGTCGAGGTCACAGGCCCCGATGGCGACACGCTGAGCGAGCTGCGCGCGGGCGACCCGTTGAGCATGGACGAAGAAGCCTTATTCTTTGCCAGCCAGACCGTTCAGATTCTGGATGTCATGGGCAATGAGCAAATCAATTCACCCTCTCTCGGGGAGCACAGTCTGGTTTATCAGGATGGGACGGAGCTGAGTTTTACGCTCTATCAGCACCAGCGCGGCATATGGGCGGTCCTGTCGGGCAGTGCATTGCCAAAGAGCGAATTGACGGAGGGACGGGTTTTCCGTCTTGATCCGATCGGCGCGAGCGAATTGCTGCCTTAACCCGCCGGACGTTCCAGGCTGGCCTGGCCCGGCACTTCGACGAAGGCCATGACATCCTTACTCTCCGATTCCTGCACGATCACGACGCAGGCCTCTGACGTGCATTGGAAATCAAGCCGGATCGGATCATCGCCCGCCCAGGTGCCCAGCGGTGTCAGGTCGGTGACCATATTTACATGGCTGAGCATCTTGTTCTGGTTCAGGCCGCGATTGGGCACGACGGCGGTCACGCCGGGCTGAAACCCTACAAGCCAGACTTCCGCAGCTGGAATGGTTTCAAGGGCAGAAAGCTCTAATCCCGTGGCGGTGAGATTCAGATCGACCTCATGACCGTGCGGGGTCCGCGTCATGTCGATTTTCTGTTCAATCGACTCGGTCGAAACCTTACCAGTGGTCTGAAGGCATCCATCAACAACAGCCTGCGGCGTGTAGGGCGCGCGCAGATCAAACGCATCTGCATAGGCACGCTGGCGCGCATTGAATTCAGCTTTGGCGAATGTGTCCGTCCAGCCCAGATAATCCCAGTAAGAGACAGAAAAGGTAAGCGGGAAGATTTCGCTGGTTTCGTAGAGATCGATCAGCTTTTCATTGGCTGCCGGACAGGCCGGGCAGTTCTGGCTGGTAAACAACTCCACCAGAATGGGTGTCTTGCCGGGCTCGTCCTGAGCGCTGGCAGACAGGCAGCACGCCATCACGCCCGCACAACAACAGGCGATACCAGGCAGGTTGGAGATGGATGTCCGGCAATTTGTCATGGATGTGACATAACCATTTCGCTCAGCCACTGCGAATCAAATGGATGTTATCTGCCTGTGTAATAACAGTTGGCCGTGAATTGAACAAAAAACCGGGCCGTCTGATTGCAAACGGCCCGGTCTATAAAGATCAGATCAGTTCAGAAACGTCTCTTATGCAGACGCTTTTGCCAGATTGCGCAGAACGTAATGCAGAATACCGCCATTGTTGTAGTATTCGAGCTCGTTCTCGGTATCGATCCGCAGCTTGGCCGTGATGGTTTTCACATCGCCATTTTCGAACTCAATCGTGACGTCCACATCCTGGCGTGGCGAAAGCGAATTCACACCGGAAATCGAAACGATTTCATTGCCGGTCATGCCGAGGTCTTTCCAGCCTGAGCCTTCTGGCAGTTGCAGAGGCAGAACGCCCATACCGATCAGGTTCGACCGGTGGATACGCTCAAAGCTGTCTGCCAGCACTGCGCGGACGCCGAGCAGGATGGTGCCTTTGGCCGCCCAGTCACGAGACGAGCCCGTACCGTATTGTTCGCCGGCAAAGATAACGAGTTCCTTACCCGCTTCCTTGTACTTCATGGCCGCATCATAGATCGGCATGATGTCGCCCTGTGGCCACAGCTTGGTGACGCCACCTTCCGTGCCCGGAACCATCTGGTTCTTGATGCGGATGTTGGCAAAGGTGCCGCGCATCATGACTTCGTGGTTACCACGGCGCGCGCCGTAAGAGTTGAACTCACGAACCGGAACGTCTTTTTCCTGCAGGTATTCGCCTGCCGGGCTGTCCGCCTTGATGTTGCCCGCCGGAGAAATGTGGTCGGTTGTGATGGACTCACCAAACAGGCCGAGAATGTTCGCCTTGGTGATGTCCTCAATGGCTTCTGGCTCCATGCCCATGCCTGCGAAATATGGTGGGTTCGCAACATAGGTGGATTCCGGCCAGCCATAGGTTTCGCCGCCTTTGACTTCGATCTTCTGCCAGTGCTCGTCACCCTTGAAGACGTCGCCATAGCGCGCGTCGAACATTTCAGGCGTAACGCAAGAGCGAACAACAGATGTCACTTCGTCATTGGTTGGCCAGATATCCTTGAAATAGACAGGGTTGCCGTCGGAATCTTCGCCCAGAGGGTCGTTCATCAGATCAACCTTCATAGAGCCAGCCAGCGCGTAAGCGACCACGAGTGGCGGTGAAGCCAGATAGTTGGCACGAACGTCCGGGTTTACGCGACCTTCAAAGTTCCGGTTGCCGGAGAGAACCGACGTGGCGACCAGATCGCCGTCCTGAACAGCTTTGGAGATTTTTGGCGGCAGCGGGCCGGAGTTACCGATACATGTGGTGCAGCCATACCCGACCAGGTTGAAGCCGAGCGCATCGAGATCATCCTGAAGACCGGCTTTTTCCAGATAGTCGGTCACGACCTGAGACCCTGGGGCCAGAGAGGTTTTCACCCATGGCTTCACTTTCAGGCCTTTTTCAAGCGCTTTCTTGGCCACCAGACCAGCCGCGATCAGAACGCTCGGGTTGGAGGTGTTGGTACACGATGTAATGGCCGCGATGACAACATCACCATGATTGATGGTGTAGTCTTCGCCTTCAACCGGTGCTGCCGTGTTATCGTCTGCAGCCTTCTTGAATTCTTTTTCCATGGTGACGTCGAACGCCTTGGCAGCATCGTCGAGAACGATACGGTCCTGAGGGCGTTTCGGGCCAGCAATGCTTGGGCGAACCGTAGAAATGTCGAGTTCGAGGGTGTCGGTGTAAACCGGGTCGTCCATTTCTTCACGCCACAAGCCCTGAGCTTGAGCGTAAGCCTTGACGAGTTCGACCTGATCAGCCGAGCGACCTGTGGTTTTGAGGTAGTCCAGCGTTTCAGCGTCAACCGGGAAGAAGCCGCATGTCGCGCCATACTCAGGCGCCATGTTGGAGATGGTAGCTTCGTCTTCGAGTGACAGATTGCCAAGACCCGGGCCATAGAATTCAACGAATTTGCCGACAACGCCCTTCTGGCGCAGCATGTCGACAACGGTCAGAACGAGGTCGGTCGCGGTCACGCCTTCAGCAAGCTTGCCGGTGAGTTTGAAGCCGATGACTTCCGGGATGAGCATGGAAACCGGCTGGCCGAGCATAGCTGCCTCGGCTTCAATACCGCCAACACCCCAGCCAAGAACAGAAAGGCCGTTGACCATTGTGGTGTGAGAGTCTGTACCGACGCAGGTATCCGGGTAAGCAACGGTCTCGCCGTCTTCTTCCTTGGTCCAGACGGTTTTGGCGAGGTATTCGAGGTTCACCTGGTGACAGATACCGGTGCCTGGAGGCACGGCGCGGAAGTTTTCAAATGCGGTCTGACCCCATTTCAGGAACTCGTAACGCTCTTTGTTGCGCTCATATTCGCGCTCAACGTTTTTCTCGAAGGAATCAGGACCGCCGAAATAGTCGACCATCACCGAGTGGTCGATTACGAGATCGACAGGCACTTGCGGGTTGATGGCTTTCGGATCAGCGCCCAGAGCCTTGGCAGCGTCACGCATTGCAGCGAGGTCAACAACGGCTGGAACACCGGTGAAGTCCTGCATGAGAACGCGAGCCGGACGATAGGCAATCTCGTGCTGAGCAGAGCCCTTGTCTGTGAGCCAGGCCGCCATCGCCTTGATGTCATCAGCCTTGACGGTCACGCCATCTTCAAATCGCAGAAGGTTCTCGAGAAGGACCTTCAGAGACGCTGGCAGTTTGGTGACATCACCAAGGCCATTCGCCGCAGCTGCCTCGAGGCTGTAATAGGTGTAGGTCTTGTCGCCGACGGTCAGCGTTTTCTTTGACTTGAAGGTGTCGAGAGATGCCATGGGCTTTTATTCCTTTATCCAATGTGCAAGCTGGATGCTTGCACGTGGTCAATTGAATCTGCGTTGCGCGTGTTCATATCGTCACACCCGACGATCCGCAATTCGCGAAATCGAGCTTTAGGTAGTGAATTTGTCGAATATGGACAGTAATGTGGAGTTTGAGCTGAAAATCGAGGGCCTTATGGGCGTTCGGGGATATGCAATTCTTTTCAATGATCTCGAATTCTCGATGCAGCGCTCAACCTTCGCTACTTTAAAAGGCCCGAACGGGTCAGGCAAGACCACGCTCCTGCGGATGATCGCCGGACTGATCCGGCCGGAGGCGGGAGAGATCACCCGGCCAGAGGAAGAACGGGAGCAAGGCCCCTTCTATCTGGGCCATGATCATGGGCTGCGCCCCAATGAAACAGCGCTGAGCCATCTGCGCGACTGGGCCGATCTTCACCATGCGCCGCGCGCCCGGATTGATGACGCCATTGAGCGGCTGGGACTAGGCCTGCGCGCCATGGTGCCCGCTCATGCGCTGTCCGCCGGTCAGAAAAAACGCGTCGGGCTGGCCCGGGCGCTGGTGGCGCCGCGTCGTTTATGGCTGCTCGATGAGCCTGCCGCCGCGCTGGATGTCAAAGGCCAGGCTCTGCTCTGCGATCTGATACGCGATCATACCGCAGGGGGCGGGATGTGCCTTGCCGCCATTCATGACCCGCTCGAATTGCAACCGCACAAGACGCTCGATCTGACGGAGTTTCAGGTATGACGGGCGCGCTGGCGATATTCCGTCGTGAGCTGGGGCTTGCCTGGGCAGGCGGCTCGGGCCTGTTTCTGCCCGCCGCCTTCTTTGCCGGAGCGATCTTTCTGGGCCCGTTGGGGATTGGCACGGCGCCGAAGCTACTTTCTGCCATCGCGCCGGGCATGATTTTTGTGGCACTGTGTCTGGCGTCTCTGACAACGCTGGAGCGGATCTTCCAGGCTGACCTCGAAATTGGCGCGCTGGATCATCAACGACTGTCGGGGGTGTCGATGGAACTGGTGACGGTGTTCAAGGTGCTGGCTCACTGGCTGGTTTCCGGACTGCCGCTCGCGCTGCTGACCCCGCTGGCCGGCCTGATGATGCGCGCTGAGACGATCTCTTTCGGTTCTGTTCTGCCTGTCATGCTGGGCGGACTGACAATCTTTCTCTGGGGCGGGGTTGGCGCGTCACTGACGGCGGGCCTGCGCCGGTCTGGCCCGCTGGTTGCGCTGCTGGTCCTGCCGCTATTTGTCCCAGTAGTCATTTTCGGGTCAGAAGAGTTATCTAACGCCTTCACCGGCGAACCTTTTGCCGCCGGGCTCACCCTGCTGGCCGCAAACGCGCTGGCGGCACTGGCAGTTGCCCCCTTTGCCATGGCCGCGGCACTGAAACTGGATTAAATGACGCGCATGTTTTCGAGGTTTGCCAATCCCCATCGGTTCATGAAGCTGTCTAGCTGGCTGTTACCGATCTTTGCCGTGCTGGGCGGCCTGATGCTGGTGTCAGGCTGGGCCTGGGGGCTGTTTGTCGCGCCGGAAGAACAGTATCAGGGCGCAACCGCCCGCATCATGTATGTACATGTGCCTGCGGCCATGGTGTCGATGATGGCCTATGGCACAATGGCGCTGGGCAGCCTTCTTTATCTCATCCTGCGTCATTCGCTGGCCGATGTTGCTGCCAAGGCCGCCGCGCCGAGCGCTGCTGCACTGTCCTTTATCTGTCTGGTCACAGGCTCACTCTGGGGACGTCCGACATGGGGAACCTACTGGGTGTGGGATGCACGGCTGACCAGCATGCTGTTCCAGCTGTTCCTGATCCTTGGCTATCTGGCGCTGCGCGCGGCCTATTCGCGCGAGACCGATGCGGCCCGCTCGAGCGCCATTCTTTGTCTGGTAGGCGCGGTCAATCTGCCGATCATCAAATTCTCGGTGGATTGGTGGAACACCCTCCACCAGCCGGCTGGTTTTATTACCATGAGCGGTACCAGCCTTTCGGCAGAGTTCTTCTGGCCGCTGCTCTATAATCTGTTTGGCATGGTATTTGTGTTCGGCGCGCTGACCATGACAGCCATGCGATCAGAAATCCAGAAACGTCAGTATGAATCCGGGCTGGCACGCCTGAACAGGAGCGCAACATGACAGGACAGGTTACCGGGTCGGAAATCTTTGTTTATGGCAGCTATGTCATTTCTTCGCTGGTTTTGCTCGGCCTTGTTGTCTGGGTGTTTATTCAGGCGAACTCGACGAAACGACGCCTGAAAATGCTGGAAGAGGCACAGAAAACAAAGTCGGAAAAATAATTGCGAAGCCGGACTAATCTTTGTCCTTCTTCTTCTTCGCCTTTTTCTTTTCCTTCTTGTCTTTCTTCTTTTTGTCCTCGGACTTGGTGTCGTTGGACTTCTTCTTCGCCTTCACATCGACCGGAGAATCGAGTTCCTCAAAGCCGATATCGCCAACATTGGCGAGCAGGCCGAGCACACCAAGAAACGCCCGGCGACGATTTTTCGGCAGCATGCTGAGAATGGCCTCATCAGACCGCTGCACCATGGGTTTGGCCGCATCCAGCGCCTCGCGGCCCTGATCTGTCAGATGCACCGCCTTGGCGCGGGCATCGAGCTTGGCCTGACGCCGTTCAATGAACCCGTTGCGTTCCATCCGCGCCACCATGTCAGCCAGAGTGGAGCGATCTATGCCCGTCGATTTGACCAGTTCAGACTGCGTGCAGCCTTCCTGTTCATAGACGGCTGCCAGCACGGCGAACTGACGAAGTGTGATCCCCACCTCGCCCATGCTTTCGAATTTTTCCGCAGCAAACTGTTGCGCCCGATGCAAGAGATGGCTCGCAGAACGGTCCAGATTGAACTCGTTTTCCTGTTCAACGGTTTCCAAAAGACCGCCCCCTTCAATCATAAATGACTATTGCGTACACGTTCACATACTGGAAAAATATTTCAATCCGATGAAAGTAGCGAACACGGATAAATTTTTCCCCTGAATCCGAAGGGTTTTTGTAAATGACCAAGGCAGAACCGAGCTTTACACTGACGATTCCTGAGGGAGACGACCGAAAACGTCGTGTATGCGACCGGTGTGACTTCATTGATTATATTAACCCAAGGATCGTTGTCGGGTCAGTTGTCACACATGAAGACCGCATTCTGATCTGCAAGCGCGCGATCGAACCCAGGCTGGGTTACTGGACGCTGCCGGCCGGATTTATGGAAAATGGCGAGACGGTTGAAGATGGCGCGAAACGCGAAGCGCGCGAGGAGGCCTGCGCCGATCTGGAGATTGAACGCATTCTCGCGATCTATTCGATTCCGCGCATTTCTCAGGTTCAGATCATGTTCAAGGCACATTTGCTGAACCCGGACGATATCGGCCCGGGCCCTGAAAGTACGGACGTAAAACTGGTCAAATGGGATGATTTACCCTGGGAAGAGATGGCCTTCCCGTCCACCGTTTGGGCGCTGAAACAATGGCATGGACTGAACGGCGAAACCCATCATCCGCCATTTGGCAATCCGCCCGGCATGGAGCACATGACCCATGGCAAAACGGGCTGACTTGCCCGGCTATTCGGCGGGCGCTTCTGCATCATCCTGATGCCAGTGTTTCATCGTATAGGGCAGATTGGCCAGCATGAAGGCCATTGTGATGACGATATTTCCGATCTTCATCCATGCCCAGATGTGTTCCTGATCGCGCGCGCCAAACTCAATCCCAAGGAAGGTATAAGGCTCGGTCGGCGCAACCGTCAGTCCAAACAGGCTGAGCGGGGTTTCCGGTACCGGACAGAAATAACGCCAGAGGAATTCGTTCAGGATCGCCAGGAAAACAAAATAGAGCCCCCAGCGTATGGCCAGCGTATCCCAGGCAAAGCGCGGCAGATCAAACACATGATCGAGCATCATCTCCCAGACATTGCGGCCGACAGCCAGCCCGCCAAAGATGGCAATGGCAAAGAGGGAATTGATGATGGTGGGTTTGACGTAGGCGAAGGCTTCCTGCTGCATCGCGATGGTCAGCACACCGAAAAAGCCCACTATACTGCCCGAAACAATCAGCATGGGTGGGATACGCTTACCCTGCATCAGGCGGGTGACGATCACAAAAGCGGTCGTCGCCATCAGCGCGCCGGTCGCCCAGAAAATCGCCGTGTCCCTGGAGAATGGCCCCTCGCCTTCAGGCAGAAAACGACCCATCAGTGTGTAGGTCAGAATAAAGGAAACCGCAGGGCCAAGCTCAGCCCAGAGGCTGGTGGCGTTCTTTGCTGGCCCGGACTCATCCGGCGAAGTCTGTTCGGTCTTTGTCATACCGAACCTTACGCACGGAAATGATACTCAGTTCAATGAGGATTCTGCAGATTCACGCGTTTTCAGCCTTGCAGTGACCTTCGCCCATAAAAGACCTGCCATGTTGCGCGCGCCCGCTGCATTCAGCGAAACCACCACAAGCGCATAGACAATGGCGCCAGCCCCCGCCTTGGTCATTAGCTCCAGGAGCGGGATGAAAGACGGAATCAACTGGACACTGCCCACCATAGCAAGCGAGGCCACAGCCACTTTGAAAAGATCGGAAACCGGAATGGGCATGGCTATGTGGCGCCGGCCGAACGCAGCCAGCAGCACAACGGCCAGAACATAACAGCCAACCGTGGCATAAACCGCGCCCATCAGGCCGATTGTCGGCAAAAGCCAGACATTGAGCCCGATATTCAGCGCCGCGGGAAAGATCATGATCAACGCCCGTTCAGCCGTTTTCCGAGCCAGCTGGAACGCTTCTGAAAAATAATGGATCAGGAAGCCGTTGAACAATCCAGCAAATGCGATCCACGGAATGATCTGGCTGGCCTGATCGCGCAGCACCTCACCAATCATCACCTCAGAGAGCGGTCCTGCGACAATAGCGAGCCCGACCGCCGCAGGCACGGCGACAAGGATCAGGGCCTGCGCAAGGCCGCGCGCCTGTCGCTCGGCTTCACTTCGGCCATGCTGTTCATATGCCTTCATTACAAGCGGCGAACCGGCCATGGCCGCCCAGGCGCAGATCATCAGCGTGGTTTTATCTGCCACGCCATATCCGGCGGCATAGGCCCCGACCGCGGCTTCATCGATGAAATAGGCAATCAGAAACCGATCCGAGGCTGACAGGATAAGATCAAGGATCAACGCCATGGCCACGGGCACACCATAAACCACATACCGGCGGACATTGGCCCGTTCGACCTTGCCGCCAGCCGAATTGCGGAGCAGCCAGATTCCCTCGGTGACGGCAGCAATGGCAAAGGCAACGGCCATGCCAATCAACGGGGCAGCGGCCCCATAACCACCCAGCCATGCCAGCAGGACACCGAGGATGAAACCGCCCAGCGTACGGCCAATCTCGACCGCCGAATAGCGCGTGACCCGCTCACTGGCCCGATGGCTTTCCAGCGCCAGATTGATGAAGACGCTGGCTGGCAACAGCACGACCAGCCAGATCAGCGCCGCCCGAAACTCAGGCGCAGCATGCAGCATGGCCATGACAAGGCCGAGCACGGTAAGCGCCGGGACCAGCGACACAATCGCCAGTATGAGGCTCGTCCGGAAATGACCTGGCAGGCGCTGTTGCGCCTCGGCCTCGGCGGTGAACCGATAACCGGCCGCCTCACACCAGGTGAGCGTCAGCGTGTGGATCAGATGAAGGGAGGAAAAGGCGAGCGCGTAGCGCCCATAGTCATCGGCGCCCAGCAGGCGCGTGAAAATGAACACGCCGCCAAAGGAGACAAGCCCGGACACAATGTTCACGGGCATGTAACCGAACAGATGCCGGATCAGATTTGGCAATTGGCGCGCTCCCTTGGTGGCGGAAGCTTACGCCAAAGATTTCAAGGCCAGATTAATGCGAAGCGGCAAGTTTGGCGCTCACCGCCCGCTTTCGCGGTCAGGCGTCTTCCAGAACTTCGGCGTCGTAGCGTTCACGCGCAGCTTCCACATCGGTGAAATTGGCCTGGCCCCAGTCTGAGATCTGCGCAATCACATCAATCAGCGAGGCACCCAACGGGCTGAGGGAATATTCAACGCGGGGCGGCACTTCGCGAAAATCATGGCGCTCAATCAGGCCATCGCGTTCCAGCGCGCGGAGTGTCTGGGTCAGCATTTTCTGGCTGACACCTTCCAGAGCGCGCATCAGTTCGCCATTCCGCATGACGCCCTTCTGACGCAGGCTGTGAAACACCAGAAGCTTCCATTTATCGGCCAGCATTTCCATCACTTTACGCGACGGGCAGCTATGCGCGCAGATCGGGCCATCTTCATTATGAGTGCTCATGGAATTCTCTCGAATATTTTTCTTTGGTTACCAATAGGTGTGTACTAGACTAGCAGATATCAATGGCTATTTCAACGGCGTCGAACACTATGGAAGGACGCACTATCATGGCAAAAATCGCTATTGTTTATCACTCAGGCTATGGCCATACCGCAAAGCTGGCAGAGGCCGTCGCCGAAGGGGCCCGCAATGAGGGGGCTGAGGTCGATGTGCTGAAAGCCGATGATCTGACCAACCCGATTGAAGGCCCGTGGGACACGCTGCATGCCGCCGACGCCATCATTTTCGGCTCGCCGACCTATATGGGCTCGCACTCAGCCGTGTTTCAACAATTCGCCGAAGCGACATCGAAAATCTGGATGTCTGGCGGATGGCAGGACAAGCTGGCGGCAGGCTTCACAAACTCGGCTTCAGTTTCAGGTGACAAGCTGCAAACCCTTCAAAGTTTTATCATTCTGGCCTCGCAACACGGCATGGTATGGGTGCCGCTTGGCATGCAGTCTGGCTATAACATGAAGGAGCATTCCTATGAGACCGGCATCAACCGGGGCGGCTTCTTCGTCGGCGTGGGCACGCAGTCTCTGGCGGATGCTTCAACCGAAGAAGCACCTGTGAAGGCAGAGCTCGACACCGGCAAGGCGCTGGGTGCCCGCGTGGCCAGGGCCGCAGCGCGCTGGGGGTAAGCCTCCCGATCCCAGACTGATTGACACGGAAATTCATTTCCAATAGTTAAGCGGCAGGTTCGGGACACCTGCCGCTCGCCTGTTTTGACAGATGGTGAAGATCCTGAAGGCCATAACTGGCCTTCCGACAATCAAATCCTTGAGTTCACGCTCCTTAGGGTCTGACGGCAATGCGAGCCCCGTTTTCACGACCGGAGATGACGAGAGAGGATCATGTCATGACACCCCGTTTGTATACGCGCGACCAGGCGAAGGCACGCGCCAAAGCCATTCGCGCCGAACATAAAGCCCTCGGCCATGTGATCAGCCATTCTGCTGCGCTGGAGAAGCTGGCCCGTGAACAGGGCTTTGCGGACTGGAACACGCTTTCAGCCCGGCTTGGCAATGCGCCGGAAATTCCGCTTCAGGTCGGCGATCGAGTATGCGGCAGTTATCTGAAAAAGCCGTTTGAGGGCGTGGTGCACGCTGTTGCCAATCAGGGCCATGGCGCAGCGTTTGACATCGTCATCGATTTTGATGAGCCGGTGGATGTGGTCGAGTTTGAGAGCTTCTCGAACTTTCGCAGCCGGGTGCAGGCGCGCATTTCTGCGGGCGGGACGTCCTTCATGAAAACCAGCGACGGCATTCCGCATATGATTGTCACCCGCGCCGGTGATATCGTTGTCTAGCTGGAGATCGGGCCGCGGATCGCTGCGGCCCGTTTCGCGATGATGCCGCACAAAGATTATGCAAAATAACCCCAAAATTTCCAAAACGCCTGTTTTCGCGAATGTTTCAGTGCAATAGGGCTGTCTTTTGAAGAATAGAGCGTACCGGAGTTTGGGAAAGCCACCCGAAATGCTAAGGTATTCGCATGGCTGAACAGCATTCTTCTGATATTCGGACCCAGTCTTTCCCGCCGAACTCAATATCCGGCAGCGGACATGAATGGCGTTTCCGGGAAGATGCCCGAACGTCTTTACATGGTCTTCTCGCCGGTGTTGGCAGCGCTGCCTTCAATGACCTTCTTCTTGTTCATCTGAGCCTCGTTATTCCCGGTGATTGCTTTGCGGTCGCATGGAGCAGAACTGAACCGCCATCTGCGGACATGCGCATCGATGTTCATGCAGAAACACCGGATTACGCGGCGCATGTGCGCGCGGCGCTGAGTGCCCTGCCTGACGAAGAAACGGGTATCGTGCGCCTGCGCGACCCGGAAGGGTGTTCAGGTCACAAGGCGATGGCGCTGACAGAGGAAATCCGGTTTCACATCGATCTTTCGCCGGGCCGGAGATGTTATGTCTTTATCGGGCGGTCAGACCCGCAACTATCCGACGGCGACGACGATCTGGAAATCGTTCGCCGAAGCCTCTCGCTGATCAAGTCGATCATCATCGCGCATGACCGCTGCATTCACGACACCCCGAAAATTCCCGAACCGCCTGCCCGTTCATTCTCGGGCCGGATGGCCAGGAATTTTGCAGAAAAGGGCCTGACCAATCGCGAACAGGAAATCGCATCGCTTATTCTTGTTGGTCACTCAACGCTGTCGATTTCGATACAGCTTGGCATTTCGGAAAATACGGTGAAGGTTCATCGCAAGCATCTGAACCAGAAACTGGGTGCCAGATCACAGACTGAATTCTTCAGCCACGCTTTGTCACTGCTCACGGGTAATGCGAGTTAGGGGCGGTTCGGTCGGCAGTTCCGCCTGCTGATCGTCTTTCAGATCTATTCCCGTTCGTTCGAGTTTCAGCGCTTCACGGATCAGCCATGCGCACTTGTCTGCGGCTGCATAAGGCGACAGCCCTCGCGGATGAATATTGGAAATACAGTTCCGTTCAGAATCCATCCGGCCAGGACGCGGAGCATAGGTCAGATAGGCGCCCATACTGTCGGAGACCGAAAGACCTGGCCGCTCACCAATCAGAATGAGCGCGAGCCGCGCCTGCATGCAGTCGCCTATCTCGTCGGACAGAGCGACCCGTCCCTGATGAGCGATCACCAGAGGTGCGATTTCAAAGTCCGGCAAGGCGGCCCTGAGCGCGGCCACGAACGCAGGCGCATTGGCCTGAACCGCATTCGCAGAGAGCCCGTCCGCGCAGACAATCACAAGATCGAAGGGGCCCTCAGGGAGCTTTTCGGCTTCTCCGAACGCAAGTCTTCGGCCGAAATCCGGCCGGCGCAGGAAATCCTCACGCGTCTGAACCTGGCTGGTCACCTCCACACAGGGCAGTGGATGACATGCCTCAGACAATTGCGCGCCGTCCAGCCCTGCATAGACGGCATCACGCGCGGCTGCGTGGGCGGCACGAAATTCCAGCACGGGCTTGCTCGACAAGGCGTCACCCGCTCTTGGAAGGCCAATGCGGGCCGGAGTTATTTCTCTGACCCAGGCGACGAAGTCTTTCGGGTCTTTATCATCAGGGGTCATGGGGAAGCATCTCCGGTACCAGCTCTGTGATCAGAGCTCCGCTGCTTTCAATTCGTGAGGTCAGACGACCGGCCTCGTCCGTCAGCCCCTGATCACGCAGCCAGGACTCAAATTCCGGCGCGGCCTGTACATTCAGTACGGACTTCAGATATTGCGCATCATGATAGGAGAGCGTCTGATAGCTCAACATGATGTCATCCGCGCCCGGCACGGTGATCAGAAAACCCACTCCGGCGCTGACCAGCAAGGTGGCAAGAATCTCAATGTCATCCTGATCCGCGTCAGCGTGATTGGTGTAACAGGCATCACACCCCATGGGCAGACCCATCACCTTGCCGCAGAAAACATCCTCGAGACCCGCCCGGATGATCTGTTTGCCGTTGTAGAGATATTCCGGGCCGATAAAGCCGACCACCGTATTGACCAGCAAAGGATCATAGGCGCGCGCGACGGCATATGCCCGGGCTTCAAGCGTTTGCTGGTCTACGCCATGATGCGCATCCGACGACAGAGCTGATCCCTGACCGGTTTCGAAATACATGACATTGTTGCCGATCTCCCCGCGATTTAGCGAGCGTCCGGCGTCGAGCGCTTCTTTCAGAATGGAAAGATCAACACCGAACCCCCGGTTTGCGGCTTCGGTGCCTGCAATAGACTGGAAGATCAGGTCGACCGGCGCACCGCGTTCGATCATGACAAGAGAATTGGTGACATGCGTAAGCACGCAATTCTGAACCGGCGCACCGCTCCGCTGACGGACATCGTCGAGAAATTTGAGAAGCTCAATGGCATTCGGCACGTTATCCGTTGCCGGATTGATACCAATAACGGCGTCACCCACACCAAATAACAGACCATCCAGAACAGCCGCGGCAATACCGGGTAGCGAGTCGACCGGATGATTGGGCTGGAGGCGCGTTCCAAGGTGCCCGGGCAAGCCTTGAGTGTTTCGAAACCGGGTGACGTTACAGCATTTGCGCGACACGGAGATCAGGTCCTGCGCGGACATGATCTTACTGACCGCCGCCGCCATTTCCGGCGTTATGCCTGCGGCCACCTTCGATAAGGATTCGGTGTCCGCCTCATGTGACAGCAGCCAGTCACGAAAGCCGCCAACCGTGAGATGGGCAATCGGGGCGAAAGCCTGCGCGTCATGACGATCTATGATGAGGCGTGAGACTTCGTCCTGTTCATAGGGGATCAGGAGATCATCAAGAAAGGTTTGAAGAGGCAGGTCAGCCAGTGCAAACTGGGCGGCAACGCGTTGACGTTCGGTTTCTGCGGCAATGCCAGCCAGCTGATCTCCGGATCGCAATGGCGTCGCAGCTGCCATGAGGGCAGCCAGGCTGTTAAAGACAAAGCGTTCCGATCCGAGCGTAGATGCGTAATCAGCCATGACACGTCGCTTCCTGGTCCTGCATGGTCAAAAAACGGTTCCGCATCATTCGCGGTGACACGCCATGAAACTGCGTAAACCGCCGACTGAAGGCCGCTTCGGAACGATAACCGGACCGGGCGCCAATTTCAGCAACTTTCAGATCCCCCTTTCTGAGAAGGTCGGCCGCGAACTGCATGCGCCATTCGGTAATCACCTCCATCGGGGTACGGCCGACGCGATCTGAAAAACGGTCTGCAAAGTTCGACCGGCTCATACCCACGCGTCGCGCCAGACTGGCCACAGACCAGTTGTATTGCGGGTCTGATCGGACCAGCTCAAGCGCCTGAAGAATCGGATCGCGTGCCTCACAGAGTTTCTGAAAGGTCTCTCTGTCCGGATGGTTCTTGAGCATGATGGACAACATCAAGGATGCCAGACGCGTCAGGACGAGCGTTGAGCCATAGCCTTCTGTCAGACTGCGCAATGTCTCGATGCGGGAAAAATTGGCGGATAAAGGCTGAGCTTCCGGGGTCAGGCCGAGAATGGGCGGCAGGAACCGTCTGTGAAAGCCTTCTGGAAAGCTGGCTTGCAATTTACCGCACAGGACACGCGCGCGGAGCTGACCATCGCCGATGACGATACGTTCGGGCTGTTCGGCGGGTGTAAAGTCTCGAAAGAATGCAGGTACGCTGGTTGTGTCTTCAGCGCTGGTTCTGACCGCGTGCGCGTTCTCCCGCAGCACGATCCGCACATCTCCAGCCTCCATGATGACGGGCTCAGCCTCAACCCCCGCGATCCGTGCAGACCCGTAAAGCGTGCAATAGAAATGGATGCCATCGGATGCAGGAAGACTGAAGCCGCCCGGGGAGCGAATTTCGACAATCGCCCAGGAGGTGCCATAGAGATTTACGGCTCCGAGAAAGTCCGAGAATGATCTCATTCGTTCACCTCTGCGGCTTCCTTGATGACCTTGCCGCGACGGCTTCCGAACCAGGCATAGATGCCGGCGGCCAGCACGATCGCGATGACGAAGCCCGTCATGAGCGAATAGAAGCGGACTGGTTCGATGATCGGCGCAGTGGACTCACCAACATGCCCATGTCCGACCAGCGCTGTTGCTGTGATCTGAGCTCCCAGCCCCATGCACATGGCGCGCACAAGTTCTGCAATGCCCATCGCTGAACTGGCATGACCTGCATCCACTTCCTCTTGAAGCGCAATCCGGAAGGATGGCATGAGCGCACCCGAAACGATCCCGCCCACAATGATGATACCGATCAGGGATATCAGATTATGCGGGATAACCATCAGCAGAATGAAAGGCAGGGAAATCAGACAAAGACTGGTGAGGAACACCCGGTAGTGACCAAAGCGCTGGACGGCCAGACCACTGGCGGGGCCCGTAACAATTGACAATAACCCCTGTGGTGCCATGGCCGCCGCAATGGCGGTCGCCGACAGGCCAGCCCCCAGCCCGGCCAGTGTTTCTGCCTGACCGATGAACAAAAGGACATGGCCATACTGCATCATGCTGACGGCCAACAGGCCATAGGCAATGATGATGGCCGCAAGCCCTTTCTGCTTCAGAAGGCGAACATCGACCATGGGCGTCGGAGAGCGCAGCGAATGGCGAACCCAGGCAAATGTGAACACCATGCCGAAGAACAGGTAGCCAAGAGCCCGAACCGTCAGGAAACCGTTCTGACCGCCCTCACCAATGCCCAGCATGATTCCGAGCGCGGCAAGGCCGAACAGGGCACCATTCAGCATTGGCAGGCGTCTTGGCTGGTTCGTTGATTTCGACGCAGGTACAAGGAAGAACATGGCAGCGATGGCCGGAAGCAAAATGCACGGTCCGAACCAGAAAATGAAACGCCAGCTCTGATGGTCCATGATGTAGCCGGCCAGCATGAAGAACAGTCCGGCCGTCGCCGTGGTAGCTGTGGTCATGAGCGCAATCGCCATGGGCAGTCGTTTGCCTGAAATGTGCTCACGGAGAATGCCAATATTGATGGCATGAGCAGCTACGGCGATGCCTTGAACCGCATGGAAACCGACGGCGTAAATCGGATCTGATGCAGCCCCGGCCAGAACCCCCGCCAGACCGGCAATGATGAACATCCAGATCAGCGTTGCGCGGCGACCATAAAGATCGGCTATTCCGCCACACAGACCCGCCGTTACCGCGCCGACCAGAAAATAGATGGAGCTCATCCAGCCGATAATCTTGGGATCAGGAAAGACCTTTATGAACATCGGCGTGGCGGCATAGATGATGGCGCTCGACCCGGTGGATGCAATCGCCACAAACATCATGACGAAGATAACCTGCCACTCCTTCGCGTTTGACAGCGGAGCGGGGGTGTCAGCCGGTTCTGGAGCAGGTGATGCGAGAGGCGAACTCATGTGATGATTCCCGGAAATGAGGGCAAAGGTGTCAAAGGGCGATCTGGGGTTTGCGATGGGCCCAGGGCCTTATCTTTTCGAGCTGCCTTGCAGCACGTAAAAGCAGGTGTTCACGGTCTGGCGGGGCAATGATCTGAAGCCCGACAGGCAAGCCGCGAACAAAACCGGCCGGAACAGAAATTGCGCAATAGCCCGCAAGGTTCACCAGCATGGTGTACTGGGTATAGAGCCAGGGCGTGATGCCTTGTTCTGTGCACGGAAAGGCCGTTCTGGAGGTTGTTGGACAGAGCAGAAGATCGCAGTTCTCGAAGACAGACGCTATTGGCATGGCCGGTCTTTTTCGTACCGCCGGAGCAATCGACATGGCGTATTCAAGCTGGGTAGGGCGATCCATCCGGTCACGAACATATATGGTCAGCTGATCCCATTTCTCTGGTTCGGTCCGCACCAGGTTTCTCAGATAACTGCTGAGCGGATTGAAGTTTTCCAGATGCTGGTATTGGGCTTCAACCTTCTCCAGCGTGAATTCTGGGTTTGCGTCCAGCGTGTCATGCGCATCCTGCAGCTTGATATCAGGCTCTTCATAACAGGCTGCATGGGCTCCAAGGCTGAGCGCCGCATCGTGAATGGCGTCCACCACGTCATCATCGTGTGGCGTGATGAAACCCAGATCACGGGACCAGGCCAGACGCAGGTCTCCAATCCCGTTTTCGATTTCACCCATGTAATCAGGGGGCGTGGATTTCATGGAAAGCGGTTCGCGCATGTCGTATCCAGCAATGACCTGCATGGTCAGCGCCGCGTCGCGTACATCACGCGCCATGGGGCCCGCCCCTTCAATGACCAGATCCACTAGCTTGGGCGCAATCGGCACGCGGCCGCGACTTGGCTGGAGCCCGACAAGACCATTGAACGCAGATGGCAGCCGCGTTGACCCGCCACCATCGGTCCCGATGGAAACCGGCCCAAGGCCAGCTGCGACGGCCGAGCCAGATCCACCACTCGAACCACCTGAGCTACGCTCGATATCCCAGGGGCAGAGGGTTTCTTCTGAGACGAGGTTTACCGAACGTCGGTTTAGGCCGAACTCTGGCGTATTGGTTTTGCCGAACACAATCGCGCCGGCCGCCTTCAGGCGTTCGCTGATCACCGTGTCGAATTTGGGGACGAAATCCTCATAAAGTTTCGAGCCCAGCGTGGTCCGCAAACCCTCAGTGATGATCAGGTCCTTGATGCTGTATGGAATGCCATGCAGAGGGCCAAGTTCATCGCCGCGCATCACCGCGTCTTCCGCCTCGCGCGCGCCTTGCCGCGCACTGTCTTCATCAAGCGTAATGAAAGGCGCAAGCACGGGCTGTAGCCGATCTGTGCGCTCAAGAAGGTCATCCATTATTTCGACAGGAGACACGTCTTTCTGCCCAATCATCTCGCGCAAGCGCCACGCAGGTGTCCACGCCAACTCACTCATTTGCTTTCCTCTACTCAATTTCTTTCAGCAGCCAGATTGAGTGCTAAGCTCGGACACTCTGTTGCTGATTTCTTGCGAGTACATCAAAGATGAGTGCCACCCACTATACTCCCCGCGAGTTACTCCTTCGGATCGATCCGATTGTGGCAAATCGCGAAGATGAGGGCCGACAGGCCTTCCGGAAGGTTCTGGAAGGCATTGGATGTGACGAGTTTGGCGCTCTGGCCATTGCCTATCTGCGATCCTATTTGCCCATTGGGAATTCCGTTCTGGGTATTTTCGATACCAGTACGGCATTCACCGAAAGCGGACTGCTCTATAACGACACCGACAATGCCCGGCTTTGCCTGCTTTACCTGACCTATCTGAAGGATGTGCACGAAGGCACCAAGCCAGCCAATGACGTTGAAAGGCCGCAGGACACTGACCCGGTTTTTCAGGTCACAACGCCACTCGACACGGGAGATTTCATCTCGGGTTTCAGGGATATGCTCGACCTGAAAAATGATCTGAGGCTCTTTCTGGAGCTCGACGCCAACCGCATGGGCGTTATCATTCTGAGCAAGCCCGAATGGAAACCGCAGGAAGTTGAGTTTGCCATTCGGTGCGCTGGCTTCCTGCGTTCGGCCTTTCAGGCGCATGACCGCACCGCGCAAAAGACGATGACCGAGAAGGCGGAAAAGACCTTCAGCCATGATGACGTCAACGCTCTGATCGGAGAAGGCATTCTGTCAGAGCGCGAGAACGAAATTGCCGCAATGATGTTGCGTGGAAGCACGACCGAGGCGATTGCCGAGCACATCAAGATTTCGGCAGCGACGGTCAAGGTTCATCGCCGGAACATTTACAGTAAGCTGAACATCAGTTCGCAGGCCGAGCTGTTCGCGATGGTCTTCAGAGAGCTTTCGGCCTGATCCATAAAAAAGTGTCTGGCCTTCATCAGACCAGACACTGAACACTTGGTGGGGACCCAAGCGGAAAAGGGCTCCTGGGGACAAGGATAGAGCCCTTTTGTTTTGGTTAGAAGCTGAATGCCATCTCGGCAAAAATCCGGCGTGGCGCCCCGGCTGCGCGTGCAACACCAAGACCGAAATCACCGGCCGTGCTGTCATAAGCCTGATCCAGAACATTCGTGCCATAGAGCGCGAAGCTGATGCCATTATCCAGCGCATAAGAGAGGCGAGCATTCACCAGCTCATAAGAGTCGATCGTGAGAAAATCGAGCGTGCCTTCACGGATCTGCCGCGCGTTTGAGACCACATCACCAGTGTGAAAGAGATCAGCCCGGAAAGACAACTCACCCGGACCCACATCCGCCGTATAGCTGCCATTCAGACCCCAGGTGTATTCGGGTGTGAACGGGAAGCGTTCGTCAGACCTGTCTACCCCCTCATCCATGAACTCAGTGTATTCAGCATCCGTCGTTCCGAGAAACCCGCCAAGAACGAGATTGTCGGTGGCAAAATAGCGAAAATCGATCTCGATACCCTGAATACGCCCTTCCGCCGCCGATGAGACCCGGCCATTCAAGCGCCCGGTCACATCATCATAGAAAGTGACGCTGCGCTGGATTGGCGCGTAATCATCATAATAGAGCGCCAGATTGGCTTGCAGGCGACCATCAAGAAGCTCCGATTTGGCACCGATTTCAAAGCTTGTGACCTTTTCGGGGTCGAACGGGGCAAAGGAGTCCGGATTGTTGCCTGTTGCCCGGGAGTTCGTGCCCCCGCTGCGCCGGCCATTGGCGACTTTGGCATAGGTGAGGATATCCTCAGTCGGGCGGTATTCCAGGCTGAGCAGATAAAGCAGCGCATCGTCCGTCTGTTCGAACGGTGCCGCACACACGTCATCATCTGGCAGAACGGCCGGGCCAATGGCGCAACTTTCATTCGGCGTCTGCCAGGCCGACTTTGCACTGGCGGTGACGCCCTTGCTGTCATGTCCGTAGCGCAGACCCGCCGTCATCGACCATTGATCGGTGAAGGTATACGTGCCCTGTCCGAAAACCGAGTAGGCATCCGTGTCATAGACTTCTGTGGCAAAGGCAGGTGCGGCAGGATTCAGCAGTGGCAGGGTTTCGGTCGGGCCTGCGGCTGTACCTTCCTCGTGGAAATAGTAGACGCCGGTTGTGTAAGCCAGCCGGTTTTCCAGAGCATCGCCGGAGAATTGAAGTTCTGCGCTCCACTGATCGAAATTATAGGTCGCCGTTGAGTCCATGATGTCATACGGCGTGTGATCAAGATCCAGCCCCAGCGCGACATCAGTCGAGCGATAACCCACAATCGCCTTGATGTCCGCGACATCGGTTGTGACATCGACGGTGCCGGTGATGGTTTCGACCGCTGAGTCCGTGGTCGTCGGATACTCGCCATATTCGGCGAAACGATCGACGCCGATATAGTTTGAAATGTCATCACCCGGCTCAGCAACCAGATTGAAATAACCCGACAGACGGCTCGTCACTTCGACCAGTCTTTGCGGGCCGGACATTTCATCGATTTCAACACGCTCATAGCCGATGACGGCGTCAATGTTTTCCGTTGGTGTGGCGCGAAGTTTCAGGCGGCCGACCCAGTTGTTATCCGTGGCCTGGCTGACGCCGCGGGTTGGGTTATACCCCCAGCCATCGCTGTCAGTGATCTTACCGGCAAGGCGAAGGGCAAGCTTGTCTTCCACCAGCGGCAGGTTCAGCGTGATTTCCTCACTCTGATAATCATCAGACCCAACCGTCAGCTTACCCTTGTAAATGGCCTCATTGATCACCGGGTCAGCTGTCTCGATAACCATCGCGCCAGCCGGTGTGTTGCGTCCGAACAGCGTGCCCTGCGGCCCTTTCAGAAGCTCGACCCGCTCAATATCGACAAGGGCCGTGTTGGCACCAGCGAGTTTGGAAACGTAAATTCCATCCACATAATAGCCAACCGAGGCATCAAGATTGCCATCCAGACTGGCGAGCGACTGGCCGCGCATGGAAATGGAGAGAATGGATTTCTGCGCGCCCTGAAAGATGCGGATGCCTGGCGTGGTCACCGTCAGATCAACAGCAGACTGAATGCCCTTATCTGCGAGTTCCTCGCCGGAATACGCGCTCATTGTCAGCGGGACATCCGTGATACGCTCTTCTTTGCGCCGGGCCGTGACGACGATTACATTTTGCCTTGAAACATTGTCCACCGTTTCGGACGTTTCCGTCGAGACTTCGGCCGGAGTGGAGTCAATCGCGTCTTGCGCGACAGCAAATGGCTGTGTCAGTAGAAAGATCGGCGCTACGCCGAGAAGTAAAGATTTCTTCATTTTAGAGCCCCAGTTTGCATGAGCAGGCCAAACAAGAAGAAAATTCCGTTTGGTGATCACGAAGTCTAAGCTCTCCCTTTTTGTTGTGACATGATCAGGCGTCTGAATACTTGCCAATACGTCCAACTAGGGAAGTACCCACTGGGGTGTAGTTTTGTTTAATCGTGCGGCTGCCGCAGGTGGAAAACGCTTTATATTTGATGTGGAGACGATTGCCGGACATGGGCAAACCCGGACCCGGTCTAAACTGGCGACCCCGACAGGATTCGAACCTGTGACCCTCAGATTAGGAATCTGATGCTCTATCCTGCTGAGCTACGGGGCCGCGCCGGCAAGCTGAGTAGCCTTATTCCGGCGACGGCTCAAGCATGGAGGCGGGATGCGCGAAGGGTGGAATCGCAGAATCCCCCCGAATGCGCCGGATTCTGCGAGTTACCCCTTGTCAGCTTCCGCTGTTTCCAGTAGAAGCCGCGGCTTGAGTTTCCAAATACTGACTAACCACACGGCGGATATGGACCTATGAAAAAAGAAGGCCATCCAGATTATCACTTCATCAAGGTCGTCATGACTGACGGCACTGAGTATGAGACGCGTTCGACCTACGGCAAAGAAGGCGACACGCTGCAGCTGGATATCGACCCGAAGACCCACCCGGCATGGACGGGCGGCAACCAGAACCTGATGGATCGTGGTGGTCGTGTGTCTCGCTTCAAGGACAAGTTCAAGGGCTTCGTCTAAGGCGATCTCTGGCGGGCCTCTGGCCCGTTCACGACGAACGAATTCAAGCCTCGCCGGTATCCCGCGCGAGGCTTTTCTCATGTCTGATTTTGGGATTGGACGTTATTTGCGCCAGACGGCCAGCGGATCAAACGCACCGGCATTGGCCGCATCCTGAAGCGCGCGAAGCTGGCTTGTGACCGGATTGTCGACCGGCTCGTCTTTCTCATCGAAGATGATTTCATCAAGACGGTGGAGACGGTCAAAAAGCTCACGGGCCCGGTCGACCAGCTCCATCAGCTCTGTCGGCAATTCCGGGTTCTGACGGGCCGCGAACGCATCAATGGCAGAGTCTTCAAGCCGGAAGCGGGCCTCTGTGGCTTCTTCAACGGTCATATCGCCTTCTTTCACGGCCCGCTGGACGACGAGCCAGCTGGCAGCCTGCATCAGGCGGGTGGTCATTTCCATGCTGACCGTTGCGTAGGAGAGTGAGGCTTCGCGCGAGAGTTTGCGTGAGGCTTCCCGGCCTTCGCCATCAAGATAGGCGGCGGTTTCCTCGACCAGCGCCATGCCGTCTGCGAAAAGCTTTTTGAACATTTCAGACGACGCAAACTGCATCAGTCTCTGACGAACGCCGCCGCTGATGTCTGCGATAGATCTGATCTTGTCGTTCGTCATGCCGGTTTCCTTGCAGAATCACGTTCGTTCGTTTTGCCATCAGGGCCGTTGCGGGAAGGTTAAGCGCGAAACCCTGTTTCGTCCATCTCAAACACCCTGTGCCAAAGATAGCATTTTTGAAATTGTATTCATATTCCGTGCCGTTCCGGTTTTCATTTCGGGAAGCGTCAGTTTCGAGCGGCCCTGACCGTCCGGATAATGAATATAGACCAGACGATTGCCAGGCGAGATCACCTCATTTGTCTGGTGGCGGGCTGTTTCGGCGAAATTTGCGCTGATCTGGGAGGGTGTCAGCAGGACAATGACCTTGTTTCCCGGCGCATCCTGAAAAGGCGAGTTGCTGACAATGGCCTGAAGCTCGTCCGGTGTTCGCAAATCCACAGATGCCGGGTTGCCCGTAAACTCCGCCAGACGTGTTTCGAGCACGGCCTGCGCGGCGCTCTGTTCCATATCGGCACGGAAAACAATGTTGCCGCTGGCAATGTAGGTGGAGATGTCCGTAAACCCGACCTCGCCACAGAGGGCGCGCAGATCTTCCATTTTCAGCTTGCCGGTTCCGCCGACATTTACCGCGCGCAGAAAGCCCGCAAACACCGCCATGGATCAGGCGCTCGAGTCGAGATTGAACATGGCGTCCGCTGCTGACTTGGCACTGCCCTTTCGGGAGATCGCCGCCTCGCAGGCGAGAATTTCTGCCTTGAGCATTTCGATACGGTCTTTCAGGTCCTCGACGGACAGATTGTCGAGATCGAGTGCCGGATTCGATCGTATCGGTTGTGTGTCGTCGTCCATTGCGTCAGACTCCTCCCGAACATTCTAATTCATTTGAGGCTCTATATGACCACAAACATGCGCGCCGTTGAAGTCCGTGACGATCAATCTCTTGCGATTGTCGACATGCCCAGACCCGAACCAAAGGCCGGCGAAATTCTGCTGAAGGTGGAGGCTTTTGGCGTGAACCGGGGTGATCTGATGCAACGCGCAGGGTTTTACCCATCGCCGAAAGGCGCGAGCCCCCTGATGGGGCTGGAAGCGTGCGGCGTGGTCGAAGCGCTGGGTGAAGGGGCTGATCGCTGGTCCGTTGGGGACAAGGTTTGCTGCATTGTGCCGGGCGGCGGTTATGCGGAATACGCTGTGGTGGATTCAGGCTCCTGTCTGCCTCTGCCGGAGGGGCTGAGCTTTGAACAAGGTGCAAGCCTTGCCGAAACCATGATGACCGTGTGGACGAATGTTTTCGACGTCTGCGCCCTCAAGCCTGGCGAGACATTCCTTGTGCATGGCGGAACGAGCGGCATTGGTGCATCTGCCATTCAAATGGCCAAGGCCTGGGGATGCAAGGTGCTGACCACGGCCGGATCGAAGGAAAAATGCATTGCGGCCGAAACCTTCGGTGCCGACCGCGCCATCAATTACAAGGAAGAAGACTTCGTCGAAGTGGCCAAAGCTGAAGGCGGCGTCGATGTGATTCTGGACATGGTGGGCGGGGATTATGTCGCCCGGAACATGGCAGCGCTGAACAAGCTGGGCCGCATGGTGAATATTGCGTATCAGAAAGGCAGCAAGACTGAGGTGGATTTCCTACCGGTCATGCTCAAACGTCTGACAATTACGGGCTCGACCCTGCGGGCGCGTACGCCGGAGGAGAAGCGCCAGGTGCGTGACGGGCTGGAGCGCGATTTCTGGCACATGATTGCCGAGGACAAGATCAATCCGGTTGTTTTCAAAGTGTTTGAGATGACCGATGTGGATGCCGCCCATGAGCTGATGAAATCTTCTGCGCATATCGGCAAGATTGTGGTGAAGACGAGCTGACCGGCTAAATGTCGGGGCAGTTCGTTTCCGTATCCGGTCCGTTTCGGGCTGAAATAGACGTCAGCGATGACGGGCGTACACAAACCTTCAGGCTTGAATGGATGGGCGAGGCTTTATCGTTTGCTGATGTCTTTATGATGTGGCGGAAAAATCCGGCTTTTACCGACTTCTTTGTGTCTCTTCTGAAAAGCTCTGGGTTTAAGGGCTATGTCTGGGAAGTGCCGGGCGTCTCCGTCACGAATAGGGACGAACCGCTTGAGTTCACTCTAGCGGCTGCGGGGCCATTTCACACTGCACCGGACGATAGTGATTTTCGGGAGCATATGCAGCCTTTTGACGGGCAGGAGCATGTGCTGGTGTTTGATAACCATGGCCGCGATGCCGTAATGATCGTCCCGTCCGTGCCGGACAAGGTGGATTTCCGCGATCTGGCGCGCTTCCTTGCCAATGCCTCGACGGCCCATATCCAACTTTTATGGAGCCGTGTGGGGGAGGTGATGGAAGGCGCGATCGGTAAAAAGCCGGTCTGGCTGTCTGTAAGTGGCGCAGGCGTGGCCTGGCTTCACATTCGTGTGGATGAAAGGCCGAAATACTATCTGCACGCGCCGTATAAAGTCGCTTAGCCCAATCGAAAACTTTGCAATTTGTCAAAACACGCCGAGTATTCTTCATCATCTAGGACAGTAGGCCACAACCGTCCATGAACCATCACTTTCTTGAAACTTCTGTGCTTGACAGTCTTCCGACCTGAAACTTTCAACGACTTCGTCAGCTTCCGCTTCGGAGGGGATGTGTGCGATCACATATTGCCTGTGTCCAACGCCCGCTTGAGGCTGTATATTTGCTCGTTTGTCGTCAGCGATAAACGAACCGTATTCTTGAATTTCGGGATCGGCAGCGCTCCCATCTAACAGCTTTTCAAGCAATTCTTTTGCTTCTGGCGAGAACAAATTTCCGGAATTCATATTCTATCTCCAGCTAATTGGTAAGATCACCAGCTGCCTTGCATTGAAGTTGCTGGTCTGCGCCGTAAATGAGCATGGTTATTGGCTGGCTATGCATTCCGTTGGCCCCCATCCAGTCTTTGATGGCCTGCTCGTTTTGTTCATCCAGTGTTCCGCTTGGCTTCCAAAACTCGACGATTTTTTGAGAACAATCACTTCTCGAATAGGTGGTGGTTTGACTGCCAAATGCCTTGTTGGTCAAAGAGTCTATAAGTTTTACGCATGATTTATGGAGCGGGTCGTTCTGATTTATTTGATCATTGCTGAGCATTGATGTGCATGTGAAAATCAATTCCGAGCTATCGTCGAAAGTTGCGTTGACAATATCTCTGATTGCCATCACGACTTGCTGGATGTCTTGGCTGCTTTGCGCGCGATTTGACGCCTGAATTGCCTCGCCATCTGATGTGGTTGACAGGTTTCTAGCGCGAATAACCGCCTCCAAATTTGCGTGTGTGGAAGCGGCATTTCGAAGGTCTTCAGCGGAAGATTTTTCAGCCTGCTTGAGTTCTTCTAGTTTTGCAGCTTCGATGCACTCTGGCGCAGGTGTGTCTTCTGTTGCAGCTTCGGCTGAGTCGCTTGTTGATGCCGTTGAAGTATCACCGGATGTATCACCTTCACCCGAAGTGCCTTCCGATGAAGCAGGAGTTGATCCACCTCCTGCATTTTCTGCTGGGTTGGGGGCTGTCGTGCAGACTTCTTTGCTCTGCGCGGATTTAAGAGCAAGTTCTGCGGCCCTGTGGGCCGCAGTTGCTTTCTTTAAGTCATCGCTGGACTTGAAGTATTGCTCAATCATTTCCGGGGTTGCAGCAGTATTGGTGGCCTTGCCGTTTGCAACGAGAATAACCGGGTTACCCCTTGTCACGCCGGTGAGTTGCTCAATTGCCAGGATTGAAACCATTGCACGCTGATCTCTGGCAGTTTGTATGGTGAACTCTCGCTGTGTGATTGCACCATTCATATAGCGCTCACAGGTGCGAAACATTGATTCACGAAGAAGATTAATGGTTTGGGTTCGCTCGATGGTCGAGCCAATCTCGGAAAGTGATCCTGAAATTGCGGCCTGAAGATTCGCGGCCTCTTCACCATCTGCTAATGGGGTCACTTCACCATTTAAATGCGCAGCTAAGGCATAGCCAAGCGTAGAAAAAGCATCAGGTGGCGGTTCACTGCAGTATCTGTAAACCCAATAAGGTTCCTTGCTGCCTCCTGGGTATTCCGCGAACCGTTGAGAAATGATTCCACGCTGTTTGGCGTCGGTCATGAACACACTTCCAGCGCCAGAACTATGCTTAGTTCGACTGATCGATGTCAGGTTTGCGCATGCTGATGCTAATAGGCAGGATAGTATCAGGATGATGATTGACCGCACGGAAGTTCCCCCCAAGCAAATTCCATTCTACAGAGATTTAAGCACAAAATACCCTAGATGGAAATAATGGTAAAAACTATCTGAAACCTTATCCCTCCAAACTGCTCTTTGTGGCACATTAGTTTTCGCGATCAGTGAAGCATTATCTTTGCAATTCTATCGACTTCGTCCTATAATTATCACAACGACCGTTTCCCTATAGGAAAATCCCGTCGCCCGGCCAGTGCGCCGGGCGTACGTGTTTTAAGGAGTAATTCAAATGGCCAAGATTCTGATGCCGAAAGCCACGGCAGTCTGGCTGATCGACAACACAACGCTGACGTTTGAACAGATCGCTGATTTCTGCGAACTGCACCATCTGGAAGTCAAAGGCATTGCCGATGGCGAAGTGGCGCAATCCATGCGCGGAGTTGACCCTGTTGCCTCTGGCGAGCTGAGCCGTGCCGAGATTGAGAAGGCTGAAGGCGATGACAGCTATCGGATGAAACCGAACGCGCGCAAGATTGATGAATCAATCCCTCAGCCGAAGCGCAAGGGCGCACGCTACACACCGATTTCGCGTCGTCAGGATCGCCCGAACGCGATTGCCTGGTTCCTTTATCACCACAAGGAAGTCACCGACGCGCAGATTTCGAAGCTGATTGGCACGACGAAAAGCACAATCAACGCGGTTCGCGACAAGACCCACTGGGATTCGCAGAACATCAAACCGGTTGACCCGGTGACGCTGGGCCTTTGTTCCCAGATCGAGCTTGATGCGCTGATCTCCAAAGCGTCGGAAAAACGCCGCAAGATGGAAGAGGAAAAGGCCGCGTCGCTTGAAGGTCCGGGCCTGGCACCTATTGGTGAAACCGAAGCCGAACAGCCAGCATTTGATGAGGATGACGGCGAAGCGCGCAAATCTGACCGCGAGATTACGGCAGAAAACCTCTTCAAGTTCGACGGCAATTAAACATCACTGGCGCGCCTGATCGCGGTTATCACCGTGCATCAGGCGCGCCTTCTGCTCCTGCCATTCCGCATTTGTCATCTCCCAGACGCGCGATGGACGTGTGGTGCCGTTTGGGCCTTGGCTAATGATCTCGCCCATCTGGCGAAGCCCCATGGCGTCAATCAGGCGAATGGAACGCTGATTGTCGAGCGCTGCAGTAAAACAAAGCAGGTTCACGCCCAACACCTCGAACACCCAGTCAATACTGCTTACGATGCCCGCGCGACCCTGACCTTTTGACTGTCGTTCCGGGCGCATGGCGCCGCCAAACTCGGCCGCGGACCATTCTGGCCAGATCAGATGATCCATAAAGGACAGAATGCGTCCATCTTCGCCAAAGACAGCTGTCAGCAATCCTTCCCCCCGCGCCTGAGCCTGCCGTTTTTCGCGGATGTGCGCGGCGACGTTCTCTCGGGTCACCGGCTTTTCAATCGTGTAGATTGGCCCTGACACCTCCGGAATAGAAAAGAAGTCGAGCAAGGCATCGCTATCAGCGGGCGTAACAAGTCTTGCGACTCCATCGGGCCGATTGATAGACGCGATCGCGCGCACATTGTTCCGAATGGCCTGTTCTGCCTGCGCACTCACCTTGTTGCGGGTTATGGGGATGGACACCGCCTTTTTTCCTCTCTCTTTTCCCTTTCGGGTGTTTTGCGTTGCAGTTTATCTTCTTGCCGCCAAGTTGGAAAAGGTGTAGCGGCAGCGACCTTTGTTTTTCGGGACAATACGAATTTGGGCGCTTACTCGCTGAAGGTCGATCCATCTGGCTGGAACTGGATTGGCGCACTTGCAGACACCGGCTGGGCCGTTTCCAACACCATCATTCCCCTCCATCTGACACGTGCGCTGGCAGACGAAGCCAAAGCTCTGCATGAGGCAGATCGGTTGAGCCGTGCCGGCATAGGCAGGGCCGACGACCACGCGGTGATGAGCTCAGTCCGTTGGGACAAGACACGGTGGATGACGCGGGAAAGCGAGGTGCAGGCCGCTTATCTGGATGTGATGGACTCCCTTCGCCTGGCTTTGAACGAGGCGTTGTTTCTGGGCCTTTTCTCCTATGAAGCCCATTACGCCGTTTACGAGCCGGGCGGGTTTTACAAGCGCCATTTCGATGCCTTCAAGGGAACGCGAAACCGGGTGCTGTCGACCGTGTTCTATCTCAATGATGACTGGCGCGCCGAGGATGGCGGCACGCTGGACATTTTTGCGGATGAAGCAAGCGAGGTTCCAATCACCAGCATCGCGCCGGAGGCAGGAACCATGGCAATATTCCTGTCCGAGGAAATTCCACATGAAGTCCGGTCGACCGTTCGGCAAAGATACTCCGTTGCAGGCTGGTTTCGGGTCAATGACCGACAGACCGCACCGGGGCTTCAGGTGGTTACCGGGCTGTCTGGCGTCCCCATTGTTTGACAAACGCATTCCTCTGAAGATTTATCAGATGCTCTGGATCAGCGAGGGACATGCCCGGTGGTCTGAAGGATGAAATTTCAATTCCTGGCTATTCCCGATCCGGTTTTTCAAGCAGACAGGCTTACCAATTAACAGTCTATCTTTTTGATATTTAAACAAATCTGCGTCAGACTTCGCCTCTGGGTAGGCGCAGAACACTATTTTACTGGGGAAGGATTCTGGTTCCGGCATGATTTCGGTCTGGCAACAGTTTCGGGACTTTTTTCGCATGGGGCCAGCGGACTTCAGGTCCGTTGAGGCGCTAAGCGGCGTCCTGGTCCGTGATTTGAAATCAAGGCTGGTGATTGAATTCGGCCTGGCGATCCTTTTTGCATCCGTTGGCGAATATGTGATGGCGGCCGTCTGGATCATCACCATCGTGCCTGCGGAATTCAGCGAAATCCTGCTGCATGAATCGATGAAGCGTGCCGAACGGATCAAGGTCAGGCATCTTTACGGGCAGTTCGCAGTCTCACTTCTGGGCGGGGGCACCTGGTGTGCCATCGGCGTCTGGCAATGGTTGACACATCACCCAATATTGGCCGCCAGCGGGCTCAGCATGGTGGTGGGTGTGCTGATGCACGTCACCTTCAAATATTCGGACTGGAGTAAATGCGCCGTTGTCGGTGCTATCCCGCCGGGCCTTGCTCTGGTGGTCATGGCTTTTTTCCCGCCCGGAGAAAACATCCATCTGGGACATCGCCTTTTACTGATCTTCGGGTTTGCGGGGCTGATCCAGTACACCTTCACCATTGTGCGTGCGAACATTCAGCGGCAGGAGCAGCTCAAATCCGCGCTCTCGCAGGCCTCGGCCGCAAACGAAGCGAAATCGGCATTCCTGGCCAATATGAGCCATGAAATCCGGACCCCGATGAATGGCGTTCTGGGTATGGCCAACCTTCTGGAGCGTACCAGGCTCAACGAGCATCAGAGTGAGATGGTGGAGGTGATCCAGTCCTCAGGTCATGCGCTGGTGCGGATCATTGATGACGTTCTGGATATCTCCAAGATCGAGGCTGGCCATTTGACGCTCACGCCGGAAGTTTTCAGCCTCGGTGAACTGGTTCACACAGTGACGGCCACGTCCGAACTGGCCGCGCGCGAGAACAGTCTAAGCTTTATCTGCCGGTATGACAGCGATGGCCCCCAGCACTTTTACGGCGACGGTTTGCGCATTCGTCAGGTGATTGGCAATCTGGTTTCGAACGCGATCAAGTTTACGTCCGACGGTAAGGTAACGCTCGATCTGCATACCGAGCCAATGGATCAGCCTGATCAATGCAGGCTGGTGATCAAGGTATGTGATACGGGTCCGGGGCTTAGTGCAGCCGCGCGTGAACGGATTTTCGACCCCTTCATGCAGGATGACAATTCCATGAGCCGCCAGTATGGGGGAACGGGGCTCGGGCTCTCCATTGCACGTGAAATTGCACTGGCCATGTCGGGCGAGCTGACGGTGGAAAGTGAGCTGGGTGTCGGCTCCTGTTTTACATTCACCTGCCCGCTGACCATTTCAGACGCCCCTCAGATCGAGCAGAGCCCCGCGAAGCCTACCGAGGATAAAGCGACACTGAACCGACAAATTCGCGTACTTGTGGCTGAAGATCACCCGGTAAACCGGCGGCTGATCGAGCTGATGCTGGTCTCGCTGGCTTGCGAGGCGATTTATGTCGAAGATGGCCAGAAGGCAGTTGAAATGTTCCGCTCTCGGGAGTTTGACCTGGTGTTGATGGATATCCAGATGCCTGGACTGAACGGCGTTGAGGCGCTGAACGCCATTCGAAGCGCAGAGCAGGCATCCGGCCGGACGCATACCCCCGTTCTGGCATTAACGGCAAACGCTATGAAGCATCAGGTGGATGCCTATCGCGCCGCCGGGTTCGACGGCTATCTGGCCAAGCCATTCACTCTGGAAGGTCTGCTGGCAGCGGTCAGCGACGTTCTGGCGACAGAGACCGTCTGACGTTTCAAAACACTTTGAATTTATCGCCAACTGCACGATACACTGGTCCCGAACACTCAAATTCCGGGAAACATTGTGCGCCGCATTGCCCAGTTTGATCTGAACCTGCTTGAGGTTTTTGAGGCCATCTATTCAGAAGGTGGCGTGTCGCGTGCCGCGCGTCATCTGAACCTTTCCCAGCCTGCCGTCAGCCATAGTCTTGCCAAGCTGCGTCAGGCCTTTGGCGATGAGCTGTTTGTCCGGGAAGGCAACCGGCTTGTGCCGACCAGTATGGCGCGCGATATCATCGGCCCGATCCGGGAAGCGCTGCGCAATTTCGGTTTCGCGCTTTCAAATGCCATGACGTTTGACCCCGCCCAGTCCAACCGCCAGTTCCGGATCGGAATGCGACTGTCTGGTGAGGTGCCGAATTTCGCGTCTCTGGTTTCTCAGATGCGGGCTGACGCGCCGAACATCACCCTGACCAGCGCACATTTTGCCCGTGAAGCGCTGGTGGAATTGCTCGCCGATGGCGCGCTCGATCTGGCGCTTGATGTTTCCCATCCTGCGCGTGACGGCCTGAACCGGAAACTTCTGAGAGCCGATGAATACGTTGTGGCCGCGCGCCAGGGTCATCCGGACATTCCCGGCCAGCTGGATCTCGACACCTATCTGCGGCTTGATCACGTCTTCGCCTCGCCGCGATCATCTGGCCTTGGCCAGGAAGACGCCGCGTTGAGCAAGATTGGGCTGGACCGGCGGATCGCCGTACGCTGCCAGAACGCCATGTCGGCCTGGCAGATTGTCGCCCGTTCAGACATGATCCTCACTTTATCGCGACGCAATGCGCGTGCGTTTCAGGGGCTTGAGAACAATCAGCTGGTGGAATTGCCACTCACAATGGCCCCAACCGAGCTTTACATGTACTGGCATGAGGCAACCGAAGCCGATCCCGGGGCGCAATGGCTGCGGACGCAAATACAAAAATGTCTTAAATACCCCGAATAGACTGCCCGGAAGCTTATTCGTATAACGAATACCGGCCATTCGTAACTCGCATTACCGCCTTCTGCATTCGTCGTTCTAAAATCGCTGCAAAACATGCGGAGAAGACTCGAATGACCCCTTTTGACCCGAATCTGAAGATGAACGACCTTGAAATGTCGGAAAAGGCCAAGCCTTTGTTCGAGGCCGTAAAGACCCATATTCGCGATCATGTCGACCCGATCACAGAAGAATATTTCGCGTTGGCCGAAACCCTGGAAGACCGCTGGAGCTTTCACCCGAAACAGCTCGAGCTTCTAGACGGGGCCAAGGCAAAAGCGCGCGAGGCTGGTCTGTGGAATTTCTTCCTGCCGGATGCCGAGACCGGCGAAGGCCTTTCTAATCTGGACTATGCCTATATCGCGGCTGAGCTCGGCAAATCGCCATTGGCGTCTGAATCGCTCAATTGTTCAGCCCCGGACACGGGCAATATGGAAGTTCTCGAGCGCGTCGGAACGCCCGAGCAAAAGGAGCAATGGCTTAAGCCGTTGCTGAACGGAGAAATTCGCTCGGCCTATGTGATGACTGAGCCGAACGTTGCCTCATCAGATGCGAAAAACGTCTCCACCACGGCGGTTCTGGATGGTGATGATTACGTCATCAATGGCGAAAAATTCTATATCTCCGGTGCTGGTGACCCGCGCTGTAAAATCATGATCGTCATGGTCAAAACGGACCCGGACGCCGAGCCGCATAAACAACAAAGCCAGATTCTCGTGCCATTGCCGCATCCGGGTGTGGAAATCGTTGGCCCAATGCATGTCTTCGGTGAAGACCATGCGCCGCGCGGGCATATGCATATGAAGTTCAACAATGTGCGCGTGCCGAAAGAAAACATGCTGCTCGGCCAGGGGCGCGGCTTTGAAATCTCACAGGTGCGCCTCGGCCCGGGCCGTATTCACCATTGCATGCGGACCATCGGCAAGGCTGAAATCGCGCTCGACCTGATGGTGAAACGCGGCAAGTCTCGTCAGGCTTTTGGCAATGATCTGATCATGCTGGGCAAGAATCTTGAGCTCGTCTCACGCGCGCGGATCGAGATCGAAGCCATGCGCCTGATGGTTCTGAAGGCAGCCAAGGCTATGGATGTGCTGGGTAACAAAGAAGCCCGCGTCTGGGTGTCTATGGTCAAAGCCATGGTGCCGGAAAAAGCGTGTCAGATCATCGATCAGGCGATCCAGATCCACGGCGCGACAGGCATTTCTCAGTGGACTCCTCTGGCAGAGCTCTACACAGACGTTCGCCATTTGCGCTTTGCGGACGGCCCGGACGAAGTTCACCACATGGTGGTTGGCCGTTCTGAGCTGAAGTATCATTAGTTTTAGGTGTTGGGTCCCGGATAAGCGCCTGGCGCTTTCCGGGATGACAGCCAGTATTGACAACTAAGCAATTGTCATCCCGGCCGCAGCGAAGCGGAGAGCCGGGATCCAGAGTGTTTCTTGTGAGCTTCCGACAGCTACGCCCCCACCCGCGCATCAGCGGGGATGGTGCCCGAGATGAAGCCGCCGCCCAGCACGCGGGACTGGTCTGCCGCTGAATAGAGGACGGAGGCCTGGCCACGCGCGACGCCTTCTTCCGGATCGTCGAAAAAGACAGCCGGCGCGCCGCGATGAAAACCAAGCCGGGCAGGCTTTGGCGGGCGGGTAGAGCGCACGCGCACCAGCACCGGGCTCTGCGTTTCGCACGCGACTTCCAGCAAGCCATCGCCAATCCAGTTCAGCTCTTCCATGGTCAGGCCCGCCGTCAGCAGGGCGTCGCGCGGGCCGACAATAACCTGGCGGTTCGGTGCATCAATCTTCACCACGAAAAGCGGCTCGCCGGTCGCAATGCCAAGGCCGCGGCGTTGGCCGATTGTGTAGTGAATAACGCCGCTATGTTCACCCAGAACCCGGCCATCAAGATGCACGATCTCGCCGCCGCGCCCTGCACCAGGGCGGAGCTTTTCAACGACGTTGGCGTAAGACCCGTCCGGCACGAAACAGATGTCCTGACTGTCCGGCTTGGCCGCGACCTGCAGGCCGAAATGTTCGGCGAGCTCTCGCACCTGCGTCTTTGGCAGTCCGCCCAGCGGGAAGCGCAGAAAGTCGAGCTGTTCCTGCGTCGTCGCGAACAGGAAATAGGACTGGTCGCGCGTATCATCATGCGCGCGATGAAGCTCACCCCGGCCGTCTGCGCCAACGGTACGCTGGATGTAATGACCCGTTGCCATACAGTCTGCGCCAAGATCATGCGCCGTTTCGAGAAGGTCTTTGAACTTTACCGTCTGATTACAGCGAATGCAGGGAATGGGCGTGGAGCCTGACAGATAAGTGTCGGCGAAATCCTCCATTACCTGCTCTTTGAAGCGGGATTCATAGTCCAGCACATAATGTGGAATGCCGATCTGATCAGCCACGTTGCGCGCGTCGTGAATGTCCTGGCCGGCGCAGCAGGCACCTTTCTTCTGAATGGCCGCGCCATGATCATAAAGCTGCAGCGTGATGCCGACCACGTCATAACCTTGCGCCTTCAGCAGGGCCGCAACGACAGAGCTGTCCACACCGCCAGACATGGCGGCGACGACGCGCGTTTCAGACGGGGGTTTGGCAATGCCAAGGGAGTTGAGCCCATCGACCATAGGGGCCGGGGCGATCAGTGTTTCGATATCCATTTGTCCTCTCCAACAGGTTCAAGGGCCTGCGCAGTGGTTGAATGGGGGTATATAGGCGAAATCGACTGGAAATGCGATTCCGGTATTGAAGAAACTATAAAACTGGTTATATAGAAACAATGAATGATCTGATAGCAGCGAAAGCCTTTGATGCGTTGGGGCACGCCAATCGGGTGGCCGTATTGCGCATGCTGGTTCAGGCCGGGTGCAACGGCCTGAATGTGTCGCAATTGCGAGAGGCGCTGGATATACCGGCGTCGACGCTGGCGCATCACCTGAAAACCCTGACGGATGCAGGGCTTGTTGTTCAGGAAAAGGATGGGCGGGAGATCAGGTCGTGTGCCTGTTATGAGAAGATCAGGCAATTGAATGCGTTTCTGATGGAAGACTGCTGTCGGGGGGCCTTCAAGGAATCTGAAGAGGCATAAGCTGCGAACAGAGCGCACAGGCGCGCTTTCGTTTGCTCAAAAAAACTAAAAAACTAGTAATATGGAGATAAAGATGAAACGTTTGCATGTTCACCTCGCTGTCGAGGATCTCACTGCCAGCAAGGCATTCTATTCTGCCTTGTTTGGCGCGCCGCCGACTGTCGAGAAGCCAGACTACATGAAATGGCAGCTGGAAGACCCTCTGGTAAATTTTGCCATCGCCCAGCATGAGGGAAAAGCAGTGGGGATTGACCATCTGGGTGTTGAAGTCAGCAGCGGTGTAGAGCTGGACCAGCTGAATCAATCGCTCCTCGCCGCGCAACAGGAGACGGTCGAGGAACGCGGCGCAACCTGTTGTTATGCCAATTCAGACAAGCATTGGGCCAAAGACCCGCAGAGTATCGTCTGGGAACTCTTTCATACCAAGTCTGCGGCAGACCTTTACAGCGCCGAATAATAGAAGCAACGATTGGCTGTCCAACCGCAAACCAACTTCAGAGAATGGCTGCTGTGCTATTCCGCGAAGTGATTGAGGCACACGCAGCTCCTTGTTCCGAGAGGTGCCTCGGAATCTATTCTCTGCCTCGCTAACGGAACAGCCAGATCACCAAGAGGGTCAGGATGAGGACAGCGCCGGCCTGGTATTTATAGTTCGCCAGTACCGGCACGCCGGTATTGTCGCCCAGGTCGGACTGGTTCCACACCAGAGTGTCAGTGCCGGGTTTTGGTCCCTTGTCGATCAGGCTGAACAGGACAGCCGGAATGATGCAGGCAAACATTGTGAGACCAGCCATGATGGTGAAATGCGGCAGACCGTCGGAAACACCCTGAGACGCACAATAGGATTTCCAGGCGAAAATGCCTGCGCTTGCGGCATGGCCAAGCAGCATTGTCCCTATGGCCGCCCGACCTGTCATGCCCTTCCAGAAGAGGCCGACAAGGAAGACGGCAACCACAGGCGGCGCGGCATAGCCAAACACCTGCTGGATATAGCTGAACACACCAGGGAATTCCCGGATGACCAGAGGCCAGAAGGCCGCGATGACAATCAGGCCTGCAGTCACCATGCGCCCGGTACGCAGAATACGTTTTTCCGACCAGTCGTTTTTCTTCACATCGACGAAGTCATAGAGAACCAGCGTGGAGGCCGAGTTCAGCGTGGAGTCGATTGTCGACATGATAGCGGCAATCAGACCAGCCAATACAAGCCCGGTGAGACCCGCAGGCAGGTATTCAGAAACCAACGTGGGAAAGACCAGGTCGATATTGTCCTGCTGAGGAATCAATGTGAACGCCATGGCTCCGGGAATGGCGAGCACAAACAGAGGAATGATCTTCAGCAGACCGGCAAAACTGGCGCCGCGTTGCGCCGCGGTGATGTTGCGAGCTGCGAGAACACGCTGAACCACATACTGGTTGGCTGACCAGTAAAACCAGCCCAGCACGCTGACGCCGATCACCAGCCCCGGCCATGGCAGGCCCGGATCGTCAGCTGGACGGACCAGAGACATGTGGCCGTCCGGAATTTCGGAAACAGCCATGTCCCAGTCGAACCCGAACTGGCTGAACACAACAAAGGCAATACCCGCCGCGCCCAACAGCAGGATGATGGCCTGCAAAACATCCGTGTAAACAACGGCGCGAAGACCGCCCGTGGCTGTGTAGAGCCCGGCAAACAGGGCCAGACCGATGCAAAGCGGAATGAATGGCGCGCCGGGGAAGAAAACCTGAAGCACGACCACGCCGGCATAAACACTGGCAGCCATGTCGACGAAAACCGTCAGAAACAATGACAGCGCCGAGAAGTATTTCTGGGCCACCGGACCGAAGCGTCGCCCGAAGAATTCAGGAACGGTGGTGATTTTCAGCCTGAGAAAGACCGGGATGGTTGTAAACGCCATAATGGCCAGCAGTATGCCGGCCATCAGCTCATAGTTTGCGACGGAAATACCAGACGCATAGGCCTGGCCAGTGACACCAATCAGCGTCGTGCTGGACATGTTCGAAGCAAACAGAGAAAAGCCGATGGTCGCAAAACCAAGCGAGCGCCCTGCCAGAAACAGGTCCTCCCCTGATTTCATGCTCCGGCTAACATACCAGCCAATTCCGGCGACGATGGCGAAATACGCCGCGATCACTCCCCAATCGATGGGTGCCAGGTGCGTCATGTTTTACAGATGCGAGAGGCGGTCAGGCAGCCTCGTCCGCGCCTCCCTTTTCAACCACTTTCAACTTGGCCTTTTTTAGCTTGTTGAACACCTCCATTACATGGTTGGACCAGTAATCGATGTCCCAGGTCTCAACGGTTTTCAGCAGCGCTTCACTCCGTTCGAGGCGTTCTTCAGCCGGCATATCAATGGCCTTGTCGATGGCTTCGTCCATACTGGCGTCCGAATACGGATTGGTGAGAATGGCCTGAGGCAATTCCACAGCCACTCCGGCAAATTCGGACAGCACAAGCGCGCCGGGACCACCCGCCTGTGCGGCGATATATTCCTTGGCTACAAGGTTCAAACCGTCGCGGATAGGCGTAATCCAGCAAGTATTCGCCACGCGGAAATATGGCACCAGCTGCTCAAACGGAATGGCGTGCATGGTCAGCATGATCGGCGTCCAGCCCAGCGTACCGTACTCGCCATTAATAGCCCCGACCAGGCGCTCAATCTCACGCTGCTCGTTTCGATAAATGGTCATGTTCTTGGCAGCCGCTGCACTGACCAGCATGAGTTTTACCTTGCCGCGCAGCTCGGGACGTCGCGCCAGAAGCCGTTTGAAGGCCTGAAGTTGCTGTTTCGCACCTTTGGTGTAATCCACTCGGCCTACGGAAATGATGAAGTGCTGATCGCCAATCTCGTTGCGGATCTGCGCTACGCGTTCGCCCGCATCAAACCGCGAGAGATATTCCTTGATCAGCTGGGGATTTGTACCAATCGGCCAGGCATCCACAACGATTTCCCGTCCCTTATAGTGGATGCACGGCGTAACGGTTGGTTCGGAAAGCGCCATGCCGTCCGAAACGAGTGGCGGCTTCACCTTCTCGCGATCACCCAGCTCGACACCGCGCAAGGCCCGGGCAACGCCACAGAAATTCTCGGCATAACGCGGAATATGGAAACCAAGCAGGTCGGCCTGAAGCAGGCTATCCACGATCTCCTCGCGCCATGGGATCACATTGAACACATCGGCAGACGGGAATGGCGTGTGATGGAAGAAGGCGATTTTCACATTCGGTTTGATCTGCCGAATATAGTGCGGGACCATCCAGAGATTATAGTCATGGATCCAGATCAGGCCGTCATCACTGACCTGTTCGCAAGCGGCCTCAGCGAACAGCTTGTTTACCTCTTTGAACCCCTCCCAGTCTGCGCCTTCGGTCGAAAACAACCATGGCAGCGAGTGAAGGATGGGCCAGAAGGCGACTTTCGACGTGACGTGATAAAAGGATTTTACCTGCTCACTGGTCAGCGCCAGGCGGATTACTTCATATTCGCCGTGTTCATCATCAATCTTGACGGTTCGGTTGAAAGTTGCCTTCTCGCGTTGCGTCACCTGCTTCCAGGCGATCCAGCGACCATTGTTCGCGCGCCCGCAAAATCCTTTCAGGGTGGGGACGATGCCATTCGGGCTCTTGTTTTCCTTGAGGACCGTCTTGCCGTTTTTGACTTCTTCTTCATAGGGCTGACGATGATAGACGATCACCAGATCTGATTCAGTTTTTCGCTTCTCAGGCATTGGACAATTCCATTTCCGTCAGGGTTTCGAGTTTCCGTTTCAGGCCGTCAAACACGCCAGCAGCGCCGTTCCGATCTGAAAAATGGACGTTGGGCAGATGGTTCACCGCCGAGACCAGCCGGTCTTCCGCATTGGCGACCACAACGCCATCGAGGCCGGTTTCAAACAGGGAGCGGTCGTTCAGCGTATCCCCGGCAACCAGCACGGACTGTCCGTTCAGCCTCTGGGTTTCGATGAATTTCTTCAGGGTCGGCCCCTTCTGTACCCCTCTGGGCAGAATGTCGAAATAGATGCCGTCGGACATCAGAACGTCATAGCCTTCGGATTTCAGCTTCTCAGCGGAGACGAGCGCGGGCGCTTCGTCGTCATAGAAATAGGACAGGCGACGTCCGCCAAATCCTGTTTGCAAACGCAGATGCGGCGCTTCACCCAGGATTTTTTCGGCATGGTCTGCCCCGCGCCATTGCTGGTCAATCCAGTTGCCAATGCTTTCAATCGGGGAATGATCCACCCCTGAAACCACCGTAGTGCCAACATCGCCGATAATGGCATCAGGACGCGGAATTTCGGATTGTGTAATCTCGGCAATGAAGTCGAGGTCACGTCCGGTAACGAAGACAAGACCAAGCCAGTCCCGATTGTCCTCTACATAGGTGTAAAGTTCGGTTCGTTCCTTTGTGTCTCCACCAAGGAATGTTCCATCGAGGTCGGTGGCCAGAATGATTTTCTTTTCCGCCAGGTCTTGCATATCGGGATCCTGCTTATGATGCGATGAGTTCGTCGGCCGTGACCGCTGGTTCGACGGCGAACAGGGTTGGGATAAGGTCTTCGGGGGCCAGTCTGCCTGCGAGCACCTCACTCACAGCGCAGCAGATTTCAGCGTCGAGTTCGAGCGCCTTCATCAGCTTGCAGACATTCTGGACACTGGACGCACCTTCAAAGGTTGTGCTGCGCGTTTCAAAGCCTGGTTGGGCCATGCCACGACCGAAGGAGTAATTGCGTGACTGGGCGTCCGTGCAGGTGAGCGCCAGATCGCCGACGCCTGCCACGCCCAGAAGCGTTGTGGGATCACCGCCCAGGCCGGTTGCCAGACGTGAGGCTTCTTCCAGACCGCGCGCCATGATGGCCGCACGGGTATTCGACCCATGCTCAAACCCGTCAGAAATTCCGCAGGCAATGGCAATGACATTCTTCATCAGACCGCCAACCTGGGCACCGGTCAGGTCATCAACCGGTTGGAGATGGAAGGTGTCAGACTTGAGCCGATCCGAAATTGTGGCCGCGATATCAGGCTCGCCCGCCAGAACAACATGCGTCTGGCATCCTTCGGCAACTTCCTGCGCAAAGCTCGGGCCGGAAAGGAACATCGGAATGGCTTCAGGCAGTTCCTCACGGATGAGGTCGGTCAGCAATACATTCTTTTCCGGGTCCAGGCCTTTCGTACAGGACACGACCGGCGTTCCCGGCTTCAGATGATCGGAAATTTTCGCGATCATGTCCCGCATTGCCTTGGACGGTACGACCATAAAGACAGCATCTGCGGTTTCGAGCGCGCCTTCGAGGTCATGAGTGGGCAGAACACCTGTCGGCAGCACGACATCACCGAGATAGCGGCGATTGCGACGAGACTGTTTCATTGCCTGCATCTGCGCTTCGTTCCGGCCCCAGAGTCTCACGCGAACGCCAGCCCGTGCGAAGGCAATCGCAAGAGCGGTTCCCCAGGCACCTGCGCCAATGACAGCGACCTCATCATATGTGCGTGGGTGTGATTTTCCGGCTGACGAACGTCCTCCGGTCAGCAGGGTTTTCAGATCCAGACTAAGCATAGTTCTGGTCTCCTTTTCTGAGAGTTAGGGGCGATTGGGGGCGAGAATTAATCATGTGGTGGCTGCCTCCTCGGCAGAGACTTCATCGGCGGTGTAAGACCGCGGATCGAATTCAAAGACTTCCGGCGTGGATCGGGTGACGAAAACAAAGTCGTCCTTCTGATCTTCGGTGAGTGCATCGCGCGTAGACCGGCGCCACACGCCGAAGCCGATCAGTATGGCCATGACCAGCGCCATCGAGATGTAGAGCGCCGCATTGCCAAAAATGCCCATCACCGTAGAAAACAGTGTCGGGCCAAGCACGGCGCCTGCACCAAAGCTGAGAAGCACCGCCCCAGCGATAGCTACAAACTCTTCGGTATCGGCGTGGTCACTGGCGTGCGACACGGCGAGCGCATAGATCGGCATGAGAGAACCGCCGAACAGGAAGCCAAGGAAAAGGACAAGCATCCGATTGGCACCGACCAGCGGCAACAGAATGCAGACCAGCGCGGTAACGCCAGCTGCGCCCATCATGACCAACCGGCGGTCCATCCGGTCAGACAGCTTGCCGATCGGCCATTGGAAGACGGCGCCGCCAACAATGACCGCACTGATAAACAACGCCACAACATCCACGCTGAACCCAAGGCCTGTAAGATAAACCGGAGACAGTCCCCAGAAGCCAGCGCTGGCCAGTCCCATGAAAAACGCTCCGGCACCCGCCATTGGCGCGATCTGGATCAGACGCTTCAGGTCGGGACGGGTTTTGGCCAGCGTTGTCGGGCCCGTCGTTTTCGAAAACACGATAGGTGTCAGCGACAGGCAGAGGGAAATGCCAATAAGAGAGAAGAGCAGGAATTGTCCTTCGCTGCTGAGCACCAGCGCGAACTGGGCCAGCGTAACAGACATCAAATCAACGATGCGATAGAAAGAGATATAGCCCGAGCGATTTTCCGGCGTGCTGGACGTCGTCAGCCAGCTTTCAATCGTCATCTGAAGAATGGCGTGAGAAAAGCCCGACATCAGGCGGAAGAGGATCCAGGCCGCAGCAATCGGAATGATAGGGTAAAGCAGCGCAGCAATTGTGGCCAGTCCGGCCAGTCCGGCAAAGGTCCGGATATGGCCGACGCGGGACATGAGATCCCCGCCGAAAACACAGCCTGCTATAAAGCCGGCAAAATAAGCGGAGGTCAGTGCACCAATGGCTGTAGAAGAAAATCCGAGCTCGCTGGCGCGGAGCACAACAAGCGTTGTGAGCACGGCGTTAGCGCCAGTGAAAAAGAATACACCTGTGAGTAGCGCGGAAAAGCCAAGCGTGTACCCGGTTGGCGTTTGGCGATTACGGTTCGCAAGAAGTCCTATTTTTCTGACGAATTCGATTGGTCTCGTCTCCGGCTAATTGTGCTAACCGAACAACAATGCATGCAATGGCAATATTGATCCATGAATTGCGAGAAAAAGTTCCACACATGGTCGTTTATCTGCAGTTGTGCTTAGCTTTTGGCTGACGATGGTGAGAAAAGAGACAATATTCGGACGCCTGTCTGTGGATAAAATACATAAAAATTATTTTTGCATTTTTTTTGGGAACCAAAGCGGCGGATCGAACGTTTGTGACTTTTGGCCCGCTTCCGGCCGAACACTTCCCTCACCTCTTTTGATTGGATTCCCTGCTTCAGACCGCCTGATCTGCGTGTCATTCTGCGCAAGGAAAAAGCGCCAGCCCGTGGGCTGACGCTTCCTTCTGCCCGCCCTGAGCGAGGGGGAATCGGGGGAGGCGGGCCAGAAATCTTCAGTTGGTGATGTCAATCGGATCGGCCGTTGGATCCGGTGCTGCCAGCCCAACCGCATCTGCATCAACCGGTTCATCGGTCGGGTCAGCCGTGAACGCCGCTGCGAAGCCACCACCAATCTGCGCTGCTGCCGTGGCCGGATCGACAGGATCATTTCCACCACCGGGATCGGGGTCCGGATCAGGGTCCGGGTCCACAACGGGCGGCTTGTAAGTCGAATGGCCATCGCCAGAGCAGGCTGCGAGCGTGAACCCGGACAGGCCCACCGCAAGGGCGGCCCAGACATGTCTGGCTGATAAGGTTTGCTTGGTCATGATCATGATCTCCCTTACGAACCGCTGGCGCCAGGCAATGGTGTGTTGAGATAAGGGAAGCTGTCAGAGAGCTCAGCAGCAGAGATCGGTGCGCCGTCTGTGAAGGGCACATCGCCAACAGGGGCATCTTCCGGCGTACAATAGCCCAGATTTACGAGATCGGACTCTTCATCCTCAACCGCACCATCAACGCCAAGCTCGGCACCCAGAGGCACCGGGTGACAAAGCGCCCCCATCACAACCCGCAGGGCGATGTCTACGGTATCGTCACCCGGGCGACGTCCGTTCGGAAAGCCGGCAAGGTCTTCACCGACGACACCAAAATTGCTCTGAGCGTTAACCGGCGTCGGTGGGACAGCGAAATTCAGCCGCATCATTTCAGAAGCCGTCACACCTTCGGGCTGATTAAGCCCCGGAAACCCTGTCAGAAAGGCCGCAACAAGGTCTTCGCGTGGCAGATTCGAAGGCGCGATATTATCTTCTGCGCCAACGGCATCACGGAACAGGATATCAAGAAGCGCCGGCAGCGTCGGATTGGTGACATAGGTGGCAAGTGCTGAATCCTGGGTCGGCTCAGCGGCGTTAAACAAATCCTTGTCCTTGAGGCCGATCACCACTTCATTGACCAGAGGCGCTGACAGGCGAGACTGCTGGACGAACGCGCCGCCATGGGCGGATGGCTGCTCATAGCTTGGGCTCGGGTCTTCGATTTCGGCCTGCGGCAGGCTGGCGGTCGTCCAGGCGCCAATAATATTATCGCCATCATCCTGCAAACAGTCGATGGGCACTTCCAGAGCGATCGAGGTGACATTGGCCTTGCCCACCAGATCGTCATTCGCGCGATCCTGTTCTATACCGCCCGGAAAGGCGCTGGCTTCGATCGGCACGAGATTGACCAGATCAAAGATCTCACCAAGATTGACCGCAAACGCTTCAGCGCGCTGGCCAACAAAAACGCGGCCCGGCACGCCGCACCCTGGAACACTGACCGAGCTGACAAAACTGTCCGCATAGGCGGCGTAGTTCGGAATGGATTTGGTGCCGATATTGTCGATCGGTTTTTCGAATGTGCCGAGCGATGTCCGTGTTCCGCTGCGGCGGTCGCCTTCAACCAGGGTCAACTCATAGCTTTCGGTTTCGCCGACCGCGCCATCGGTGACCTGTCCGCCTATGCGCAGCGGGATCGCGACGGTTTCGCCGCCAATGTCGAGCTCAATACCAGTGCCGCCAGCCAGAGTGTTATCGAAGTCGAACTGGAAAGTGAGATCTTCAACCGCATCGGCATCGGTGTCGATGTGGATCTCGTAAAGCGCGTCGGGATCCATGGTGAAATAGTTCGGTCCGCCATAAGGCGCCTGAAGAGGCTGATAATTGGCGATGAAGGTTACATAGTCCTCACGCCCCGTCTCATAGCTGCGGAACATGTAGAAATCCGTGCCGTCAATCTTGGGGGATTCCGTAATGGCCGGCGCCTCACGATGGCTTGATGCCATGGACGGAGCGGCCGCGCCCAGACAAAGCGATGCGATGCATGCGCCCGCATAGAGAGAATGTCTGAATGTCATGATGTGTCTCCTCGGTCTTTCTACCCCGAATTATGGCGAGGCTTGAACCGGGTACGGCGTGACGTGATGCCGTCATGCAGCTGGAAACAAAAAAATTGTGTTCCTGCATTATTTCCATGGTTGGTTTCGTAACAGTGGGATCAGGAAAGGGAGCCTTATGAAATACATATTCAGCCTTGGCGCCGGGCTTGCGGCGATCTGTTCATTACCGGCCCAGGCGCATGATGCCTGGATTGAGGCCTACCCATCCGAAGCCGGCGAACCCTCTCCTGCTCATATCGAGCTGTTGATTGGACATGCAGAAGACCGGGAAACCTACCTCCCACCCCGGGCACATCTGTCCCGTATCGCCACGCTCAGTGAAAGCGGGATGGTCAGCCAGATGCAGAGCTATGAAGTGTTCGCCGGTCAGGCGCGCATACCCATCAGCCCGGTATCGCCAACTGAGGACGCGGTGATCACCATCAGCACGTTCCGCGCCAAGAGCATGCTGCCCGCCAAAAAATTCAATGATTATGTGGCCGAAGAGGGCATCACACCAATTGCAGACATTCGTGAAGAACGCGGACAAGCTGAGAAGGAAGGTCGGGAAGTCTACGCCAGGCACATGAAAGCCATGGTAACCGACCTGACTGGCGACTGCGATCTGTCATTCCTGTCAATGCCGGTGGGCGATCCGTTGGAAATTTTGCCAACCAGCCACCCGGGAGCAGGCTGCGGTGACGCTTTGTCATTCAGGGTTCTGTTCATGGGCCAGGCACTCGAAGGGGCAACGCTGCACCTCAACCGAACGGATGCCCCGATGACGCCCATCAAGGCGCAGACCGATGAGACCGGAGAGGCTGTTTTTGACCGCCCGGACGCCGGACGCTGGTATGTTCACGCCGCATGGGCTCAGCCCGTCAGCGAAGACCGGTATGGTGCTGATTTTGCCACCAGTTTTGCAAGCTTGAGCTTTGAGTTGGCTGACATCGCTGATTGATGCCGGGTACACTCTTCGACCATAGGCGCACTCGCTTTGGGGTTTCTTTTCCTGTTAGACTTCGCGCGCGAGATAAGGAAAAGCGGCAGGGAGATGCGCCATGAACGGCTATAAAGCGGTCTATGACAGCTGGAAAAGCGATCCGGAGGGCTTCTGGCTGGAGGCGGCAAAAGCCATTGACTGGATCAAGGCACCGGAAAAGGCCTTTGACGCAGAGAGCGGCGTTTATGGCCGCTGGTTCCCTGATGCCACTGGCAACACCGCCTATAACTGTCTTGATCGTCACGTTGAAAACGGCATGGGCGATGAAACGGCACTGATCTATGACAGCCCCATTACCGGCAAGCAAAAGCGTTATACCTTTGCCGAGCTGCTTGATGAGGTCGCTGTCTTTGGCGCGGTGCTGCAGGATCAGGGCGTTCAGAAGGGCGACCGCGTTCTCATCTATATGCCAATGGTCCCAGAAGCGGCGATTGCCATGCTGGCCTGCGCGCGGATCGGAGCCGTGCATTCTGTTGTGTTTGGCGGCTTTGCTCCGCACGAACTGGTAACGCGCATAGATGATGCCAAACCGACCGTTATTGTCACCGCGAGTTGCGGGATCGAGCCCGGCCGCGTCATTCCCTACAAGCCGCTGGTCGACAAAGCGGTCGACGATAGCGCCCACAAACCGGCCAGCACCATCATCCTGCAACGCGAAGAACATCCCGCAGAAGGCCTGAAAGAGGACCAGTTCGAATGGGCTTCACTGATGACAAAGGCGCGCGACGCCGGTCGCACCGCCGATATTGCCGAAGTCGCCGCGACCGACCCGCTTTATATTCTTTATACGTCCGGCACGACCGGTCAGCCCAAGGGCGTTGTCCGCGACACGGGCGGCCATATGGTGGCCCTGAAATGGACGATGGAGCATTTCTACGATGTGAAGCCCGGCGACACCTTCTGGGCGGCCTCTGATGTCGGCTGGGTGGTTGGCCATTCCTACATCGTTTATGGCCCGCTGCTGCATGGATGCGCGACAATCATGTTTGAAGGCAAGCCAGTGGGTACGCCCGATGCCGGTGTTTTCTGGCGCGTGATCGAAGAGCACAAGGTGGCAGCCCTTTTCACCGCGCCAACAGCCTTCCGCGCCATCAAAAAAGAAGACCCGAAAGCCGAATTTCTTTCGAAATACGACACCTCATCGCTTCGCACCCTGTTTCTTGCGGGCGAGCGGGCTGACCCGGACACGATCAAATGGGCCGAACAAATTCTGGGTGTGCCAGTGGTCGATCATTGGTGGCAAACTGAAACCGGCTGGGCGATTACCGGCAACCCTGTTGGCATTGAAACCCTGCCCGTCAAATATGGCTCTGCCTTTGTGCCGATGCCGGGCTATGACGTGCAAATCCTGGATGAAGGCGGCCATCAGGTCGATGCGCCAAATACGCTGGGAGCTGTGTGCATCAAGCTGCCATTGGCGCCGGGCAATCTGCCAACCCTCTGGGGCAATGAAGAGCGCTTCCGCAAAAGCTATCTCGATCATTTCCCCGGCTATTATGAAACCGCAGATGCAGGCTTCATTGATGAAGATGGTTATCTGCACATCATGGCCCGCACCGATGACATCATCAATGTCGCCGGTCACCGCCTTTCTACGGGCGGTATGGAAGAAGTGCTTTCGGCCCATCCATCCGTTGCCGAGTGCGCCGTTCTGGGCATGCATTGCGATCTGAAAGGGCAAAAGCCGATTGGGTTTGTGGTCCTGAAAGCCGGCGTTACCCAGTCAGCTGAAGAGATCGAGAAGGAATGCATCCAGCTGGTCCGCGATGAGATCGGTGCTGTTGCGGCGCTTCGGAATGTGATGGTGGTTGATCGCCTGCCAAAGACCCGATCCGGCAAAATCCTGCGGGCAACCATCCGCAAGATTGCCGACGGAGAAGACTGGAAGATGCCTGCAACTATTGATGACCCGGCCATTCTGGACGAGATCACCACTGCGCTCGGAACACACGGTCTTCTGAGCCGGGAACTGGCCTGATAAACGGCGTCTCACGAATGTGACCTAAAGGCCGCCAGGCATTGCCGTGCGGCCTTTTCTTTACGTCAGAAGGTGCTACAGGCAGGCATGGTTTTTCTGTGGAGCGCGCAATGCTGAAACCTTTTCTGACGCCTCTTATTGTGGCCAGTGTTACGATGGTCGCCGCCTGCCAACCAGCGGGCACCCATACCGAACAGGCCGCTGAGACACAGGCAGTGGTATCCGACAGCAAAAAGGTATCGCCTGCGAAACCGGACGCGCTCATCTCCAACGATGAACTGATCGCTCATGGCGAAAAGGCGAAGGCGGCTGCCAGTCAGCTCGGCGAAGCGATGAAGGCGGAGCTGATCGCCGCGATTGAAGCGGAAGGCCATGTCGGGGCCATTCGCGTCTGCTCTGAAGTTGCCCCACAGCTCGCCGCAGATATTTCCGCAGAAACCGGATACAATGTCAGCCGGACATCCCTTCAGACCCGCAATCCGGCAAATATGCCTGACTGGTGGGATGAAGAATCCTTTGACCGGTTTCAGACCTCCAATCGAAACGGTTTTCCATTCCATGAAATCGAACGCTTTCAGGCCATCGAAGCCGAAAACGGAGATGTCGTGTTCCGCTACATGAAACCCATCGTCATGGGTGATGTGTGCGCGGCCTGTCATGGCGAAGAGATCTCCGAAGATGTTCAGGCAGCGCTTGATGAGCTCTATCCTGAAGATCAGGCCACGGGATACGCCCCCGGAGATTTGCGGGGCGGGTTTAAAGTGACGAAGGTTCTGCGCGAGAAATAGATCGCTCAGGACACGCGCTGCGATATAGTGGTCGGCGAGGAAAGCTGGAGAATTGGATTGAGATTTCGGTTCGCAACACCGTCGGATGGCGCCGCAATTTCCCGGATTTACGCACCTTTCGTGGATGGCAGCGCGGTTTCGTTTGAGATGGAGCCGCCCACAGGCGAGGAGATGGCGCGCAGAATTGAAAAGCTCTGGCCCAGCCATCCCTGGATCGTCGCTGAGAGTGCAGATGGCGTCATCGGATATGCCTATGGCTCTCCCTATCGGGAGCGTCGGGCGTATCAATGGGCTGTGGAAGTCACGGTCTATCTGCATGAGGCGGCGCGGGGCAAAGGCCTGGGCCGCAAGCTGTATGAAGCGCTTCTTGAACTTCTGACGTGGCAGGGCTTCACCAAGGCCTATGGCGTGGTCACGCTGCCAAACCCGGCGAGCGCGGCTCTGCATGAAGCGGTAGGGTTTCGACCCTTCGCCGTTTATCGGGATATCGGCTTCAAGAATGGTGCATGGCATGATGTGGGCTGGTGGGAATGTGATCTGGCACCTGCAAAAACCCCGATGCCCGACCCCTTAGCCCTGCCTGATTTCGGCTATCAGCCGGGAGATACGCTGAACACAGACGCATGATCTATCGCGGCCCACAGCTTGAGGACTTACCTGCCATCAACGCTCTCATGCTGCGTTCCAAGGCACATTGGGGCTATGATGCCAAGTTCATGGCCGCCTGCGAGGATGAGCTCACGATCAGCGGGACTGACCTGAAACTCAGTCCCGTTCTGGTCTGCTATGACGGGGATGTGCCGGTGGGCGTGGCGAAGCTGCTCTATCAAGACGGCAAATGCTATCTGCATCATTTGTTCGTTGATCCCGGCGCGATGGGACAGGGAATTGGACGCGCGCTTATGGATTGGGCCAGACGGAAAGCCATTTCAGCCGGCTTCAGAACAATCGAGATCGAAGCCGACCCGTTCGCGGCACCTTTTTACGAACATTTAGGGGCTGTCAGAATTGGCAAGGTCGCGTCTCAATCCATTCCTGGCCGGGACTTGCCGCTTCATCAGCTGAAACTCTAACTGTCTTTGGTATCCTCCTGAGACAGCTGGGTGTCGGCGTCTTCATAGTCTTCATCATCGAAATCGTCAGTTGGCGGCGAATATGGTACATGAGGCCCCTGTGCCCAGCACTCACGAAGCAGCCCCGCAAGTCGTTCAGTCCGTTCATGAATGCTCTCTGGTGTCCATTTCGGATAGCGGCACACATCCTTCACGCTCAGAAAATACCGGTCAGCGCCCGCCCGCGTGTAATCAGAGAGCTTGAGGGCGAAATCCTTATTGCCTGCCTTACGCGCCAGATCCCGGGACAAGGGCATGCAATTGCCCAGCAGATCCACCGTGTCGCGAAATTCCTGACGCTTGAAATCAATCATCCACTGACTGCCGGGACGTGGATTACGCGGCAAGATCTGCTCGGCGATGGTTTGTTCGAGATGCTGCGGCGGTGTCTTCCCCGCCTGCATGCACAAGGCCAGCTCGATCCGCCGGGTCAGCGCGCCCCTCTGATGCAGCTTGGAAAACGGTAATGTCAGGCGCTGAAACGCCTTCTCCAGCTCCCGTTCCGGTGTCCTCATACTGCCGCCCGGGGCCAGAGGATCTGTGCCTTCCCGCATTTCCATGATCATACGATAGACGAGATTTCGGCGCGCAGCTTCCGGCGTGTCGTTGATGAACCAGGTGAAGAAGGCACGATCCAGCGCACAGAACAGCTCGAAAATGCGATCCTCGTCATCCTCAAAACGGACCAGAATTTCCATAGCGACCGGCAGGAACTCCTTCCATTCGCTGATGTTTCGCCCGAGCGCTGAAAGACCGGTGAGAAGGCTGTTCGGATTCTTCTCCGGATTGTCGAAATCGATATCGTTCCAGTGAATTTCCGCGAACGCAGCGCCATAGCTTTGCATGTCTTCAAAATGGAAGGCGTGCGGGCCGCGTGACATCATCGACGCCTTAAGCGCTTCGGTGAAATCCTGTCCCGGGGCGAGCCAGTCGCCACTTTGAATAAAAACATATGACCGCAAAAACGTGTCCAGATGTTCGGTGCCAAGCTGATCCTCCAGCCCGTCCCAGATGTGGGCGGCGCGGTGCTGATCCCCGGACGGTAATGCGTTCAAGAGCTCAGGTTTTATCAGATCGGCTTCTGACAATTGCAGACCGCGATTGTTGAGCACCTGAAACAGGCGCAGCCCGGAAGACGAGCTGGTGGCGGTCAGGATAATCACTTCGCACTGATGCAGCAGGTAATCTGTCAGGTCATCCAGCCTTGGCAGGCCGGTATCACCGGGCGGCGCGCCAAGTCGCTCGCGGAACGCATCAGCCACTTCCAGCATGCCGCCCAGCCGTTCGGATATGAAGGCAACATTATCCGGGATGGTGTCGATCCGCTTCGGATTGGCAATCATCGCTTCAATGAAAGGGCGTTCGTCCGCCGGAAAGTCGAGACGCCAGCTCGGCTTTTCCCGGCTCATCAGATTTCCCGGATCACGCAGAATACGGTGCAGGCCCCTTTTTCTTGGCATATCTGTTTCAAGATCCCGCAAAACGCAGATCAGGATGAACAGTGTGGTCAGACGCTGACGCCCATCAATGACGAAAAAGCGCCGTCCCTTCTCACGGGTCAGGACAAGATTGCCCAAAAAATAGCCGGGCTCACGCTGCAGCGCGGCCTGTGCAACGTCATCGAGCAGTGTAAGCGCCTCATCGACGCTCCAACGATATGGCCTCTGAAAGCCAGGGAAGGTAAAGATACGCGGCCCGGCGAACAATTGGGCGAGTGTTCGTTGTTCTGTCTGGAAAGGAGAGGGCATTCAGGGCATTCTCAATCGAAACTGGACGAAACCGGGCTAATAAGGTCACCTGAAATCGCGTCATTTCTATGGTGGCCGTGATCAAGGCTCGAAGCAAGAGCGTGTGTGGGGACATATGAGCGTAACTGAGTACGAAGAGTCCGGGGGCCTGCGCGGCCTGGTGCAGAAAATCGTGGCTAGCAGCCTGTTTCGCCACACGATCACCGTTCTGATCATCGTCAACGCCATCACGCTGGGCATTGAGACGCTGGAACACATTCCAGTGCATTTCCAGATCCTGCTCGAAGCGTTTGACCGGTTTGTGATCATCGTATTCACCGCCGAACTGCTGCTGAAGATTTTTGCCTGGCGCCTGGAATTCTTTCGATCAGGCTGGAACCTGTTTGATCTGGTGATTGTGGGAATTTCCTGGGTGCCCGGCACGCAATCGCTGCAAGTGCTTCGCTCGCTGCGTGTTCTGCGGGTACTGCGCCTGCTTCACGTGATCCCGATGATGCGCCGCATTGTGGAGGCGCTTTTCAGCGCACTGCCGGGGATGGGCGCCATACTGGCTGTTCTGGCCGTTCTTGTTTATGCCAGCGCCGTGATGGCCACCAACATGTTTGGCCATTCACAGGACCCGGATGTGGAAATGCTGTTCGGTGATCTCGCTGCTTCGTCCTTTACACTGTTCCAGGTGATGACCATGGATGGCTGGCGCAATGAAGTGGTCCAGAAAGTGATGGATGATGGTCACCCCTGGGCCTGGATTTTCTTCCTCAGCTTCATCTTTCTCGCCAGCTTCGCCGTTCTTAACCTTTTCATCGCGCTAATCGTCGAGGCGCTTCAGGCCGAACAGGAAAAGGTTGCCGAAGAGCATATGGATCATCTCGAAGAAGACATTGAAGATGTAGAGCGCGCCATGTTGAAGAAGGGCGATGAAATCCTGAATGTGATTGCCGAACTACGCCAGGAAATCGAAGAGCTGAAGGCCCAGCGCGCTCCGCCTGCCGGATAGTTATTCTACCGCTTGTCCAAAAATGGTCACCATCAGCCCGAGAATGGCCAGGACCCCGAAAAACCCAGTTCGCAGCAAGGCGCGGTCACTGGACCAGGACCGTACGGCGGCCTCGAAGGCCTGTAGCGCATAATACAGGGCAAAGATTCGCGACGCATAGCTGATGATGTCGAATACATCTGCAAACCAGGTCAGGCCGATACCGAGCCCTGCGATCAGAAGATAGGTATATCTGGGGCGGACTTTCGATTGCGTGAGTTCATCAACCAGGCCACCACATCCGCCGGTATCTGCAATGGCTGCACTGAATTGCGCGGCCAGTGCAGCGGCAATCAGGATGACAGGAAGGATGGGCGCAACCAGAGCCATCATGTCGATGATACCCGCTTCATCCAGAGGGATGTCCCGAGGCTGAAACACGTAGGACATCAGCACGATATAGGCCAGATAGATCAGCGTTGTGAGGATCTGCGCAAACCGCATGGAAGAAATACGCAAGGCCGGGGCATACTCTGACCCGAGATATCGCGAAATCTCGAACCCCTGCACGGTCACGATCAATCCGAATACCAGCGTAACGGCTTGCCAGCCCGTGATTGATGCCGGGTTGAACAGCCATTCGCCTGATCCCGCCTTCTCGAAATTGAAGAACAGCAAGCCCACAAGCAGACTGCCAATAATGGCGAGTTTCAGCGTTACGGAATGCAGCTCGAGATGTTCGAGCGCGCGAAAGCCTCTTGTCCATCCAACGCCCAGCACGACCAGAAACATCACGGTCGTGAGAAGCCGCGCATTGGTCTGACTGTCCACGTCTGTCATGTGGATGGCAAATGATCCGAAGAGATTCAGATAGTAGGCAACCGAAACGATATAGGCGAGGCTCAGAGACCAGCTCGCTGCCGGCTCAACCCATTTGACGAGCCGGGCGACCGGCTGGTCCTCATTACGTGACCTGATATTTTCCCGGATGGCCGCGCCAAAAAGATAGGCTAGCCCGCACAGCGCCACCATGGCCAGCGGCGCATACCCGCCAAAAGCATGATCCAGAATTGGTCCGATGACCAGGAAACCACTGCCGATGATAGAGGCAAGCGGAGTGACCGTGGCACGCCAGAAACGTGCGTTCGAAACACGCGGTAGCTCCAGCAGGACGAACAAGCCGGCGCAGACACCTAAAATGGCGATGGTCTCGAACAGGATGCCCTCTCCCGGTTCAGGTTTTGCGTGACATAACGCTTTAGGTTTTCGGATTGAAGTCGAAGACGATAAAAAAGGGGCCCGGAAAACCAGGCCCCTTTCCATCAGCGGTCTCCGCCTGGCCTACATGGCCGGCATCAGGACCTCATCAATTACATGAATGACGCCGTTTGAGGCTTTCACATCAGCTTTCACGACGCTGGTGCCATTCACGGTGACACCATCCGTGCCATCAATGAGAAGCGTCCCGTTAAGCGAGTCTGCCCCGAGGCGTTTTCCAGCCAGATCCGCGGCCTTCACCTCGCCGGACACGACATGATATTTCAGGATGTCAGCCAGCTTATGTTTGTTTTCAGGCTTTAAAAGCTCTGTGATCGTATCTTCGCCAAGCTTCGCAAACGCTTCGTCGGTTGGCGCAAACACTGTGAATGGCCCATCCGAGGACAAGGTTTCGGCCAGACCGGCGGCGCTGGCCGCTGTCAGAAGCGTTGAAAAGCCTGCTGCGTCAGCCGTCGCCACAATGTCTTTCATCTCTGTGCTGTGATGGCTGGCGTAAATCGTGGTGATTTCCTTGCTGGCGGTCGTCAGGGCCGCTTTGCCGTCACAGGCAAAGGCCGGGGCGCTGATCAGGCCTGCTGCGGCGATCATGGACATGAGGGTCTTCATTTGTGTCTCTCCTTGGTCGTCAGTTTTCATTGGCGAGTGAGGAGGATCGATCCGGTACTCGTCCACCGTTTGTGTCGATGGATACTGTCACTACGGAGCGGTGTGGGAGACGGATTGCCGCATTACAAACCTTTAAGATCCGCTCGACTAAGGGCTATCTGACAAATTGCTGAAATCAGGGTATAACTGAGGATATGTCTATCTGGAATCGCCTTCTGGAAGGTGCGCAGCGCCTCTTTGATCCACAGGATGACTCTGACCTGCCGGAACGCGAAGAAGGTGGCGATTGCAGTCCTGATCCGAACGACGTGGCCTTCACCGCGGCCGTTGTAGGGCTTGGGGCGAAACTGGCCAAGGCCGATGGCGTCGTCACCGATGATGAAGTCGCCGTATTTTCGCGCGTCTTCCGGGCTGCGCCTGATGATCTTCCATCTGTCCGCCGCGTTTTCAACATCGCACGCCAGACGGTGCGCGGCTATGAAGGCTATGCAGCGCGGATCGCCAAACGCTATGGCGACCGGCCCTGCCTTCTTGAAGGCATTCTGGATGGCCTTTTCTACATTGCAGGCGCGGATGGTGCGGTCACGCTGGATGAGATGATCTATCTGCAGAAGGTGGCGACAATATTCGGGTTTAACGAACAGACATTTCGGCGGATCAAGGCCAGCCATCTGGGCGCCGATCCGGATGATCCTTATGAAATTCTCGGTGTTGAGCATTCAGCCGATTTTGCGACCATACGTCTCGCTTACCGGCGGCTGATGGCTGATAATCACCCCGATCGCCTGGTCATGAACGGCGCACCGCATGAATTCGAGCGGGCAGCCAATGAAAAAGCAGCTGCAATCACGGGCGCTTACGCCAAAATTCGCGCAGAACGCGGAATGCTGATCCGGGCAGATTGACGAAACCCGGTTCACACCCCACACTCTTACTCAGGAGACTATGAATGATACAAGCACATGTTTCGGGTAGCGGGTTTGGGCAACGCGGCGGTTTTCTGGGTTCGGTCAAACGCGTTATTGCATTGGTCGCTGCTTTGGGTGTCGGTGCACTGGTGCTCTTCGCGGCTGGCGTTGTCGCCATCGCGACAGCGATTGTCGGCGTGATTATCGCCTTCGTCGCCATGCTTCTGCGCTTCGGTGCTTATGGCGGCCGCAACAGGCGGGCGGCCTCGAAAGACAACGCAGAACACTACCATTCGGAAACCGGTAACCCGACTGTGATCGACGCGCGACGCACCGCTCGCGGATGGACAGTCGACGGTTAAGACCACTCGGCAAAGACGCATTGCTGTCTGCGTGCCCTTGTTTCATCTTGAGCACGTCCGAAACGAATTGGCCGCGAGATTATCTCACGGCCATTTTTGTATCTGCTTTACAGCTTCGCTGGTTTTGAGACGCTCGCCCGTCTCAGGCGCTCACCGTTCTGACTCTGACCCTTCTCCTCACTCTGACGCTCTCTGACCGTCTTTTCAGATTGACCTTTCGGCCTGTCACTGTCATCTAGTCGCCTCCAAAAGCCGTGCCCCTGTGGCGGAATTGGTAGACGCGACGGATTCAAAATCCGTTTTCTTC
>CAYFGB010000010.1:0-102575 GCA_964342455.1 uncultured Hyphomonadaceae bacterium | reverse complement strand
CATCTCAGAGCACCCGTCCGGCAATTGCATCCAGTTTGGCCAGAAGCTCAGGATCGCGGGCTTCAGGGGGCGTGATCATCGCGAAATCAAGGCAGGTTTCAATGCCTTGAGAGCCGTTTTCGCGAGGTGCACCGGAGAGGGCTTTGGCGAGATGCTGGATCAGGGCTTTTGCCTTGGTGGAGTTGGCGTGCATGATTTTGAGCACGCTTTCCACTGACACGGCCTCTTCTTCCTCATGCCAACAATCGTAATCGGTTACCATGGCGACGGTGGCGTAAGGCAGCTCAGCCTCACGAGCGAGCTTCGCCTCCGGCATATTGGTCATGCCGATCACATCGCAGCCCCATGACCGGTAGAGCTGGCTTTCAGCGAACGTGGAGAATTGCGGACCTTCCATGACGAGATAGGTGCCGCCCTTATGGCAGGTCGCGCCGACTTCCTTGCCGGCCTCAAAGGCCAGACCGGAGAGGCGTTCACAAATCGGATGCGCCATGGAAACGTGCGCAACGCACCCCTCACCGAAAAAGCTCTTTTCGCGGGCAAATGACCGGTCAATGAACTGATCCACGAACACGAACTCGCCCGGCGCATATTGCTGCTGAAGTGAGCCGACCGCCGAAATGGAGAGGACGTCCGTACAGCCTGCACGTTTGAGCACATCAATATTGGCGCGGTAATTCACATGGGTGGGTGAAAGACGATGGCCCTTGCCGTGGCGCGGCAGGAAGACCAGCTCGACATCGCCGATATTGCCCCGCATGACGTTCCCGGACGGCACACCCCAGGGCGTAACAATGTGTTCCTCGCGCGCGTTCTCCAGACCGTCAATTTCATACAGGCCCGATCCGCCAAGTACGCCGAGTGTCCATTTGCTCATGAGGAGTGCTCCATAAAACTGATCAGCGCCCGATTTATCAGGCGAAACCCGGCCTTGAAAGCCCTATAGCCAGGATCGTGTCTCAGCGATCGTTTTCGGCCTCGTGCTGGCCGACGCTCACAAACTCTTTCCACACACCGAACGGCTCCCATATGGCATGAAGGTCCTGTCGCGCTGCCTCGACATTTTCTCCCAGACAGGCTGTACGATAACGATAGATAAAGGCTGACACCCTCATATTGGCCGCACAATGCACCCAGACAGGCTGCCCCTCCAGCCGCTTCATCTGGTTCGTAAACAGTTCGAAATCTGCGTCCGTCGGCGCTTTGAAGTCCACCGGGATATGAATGTAGGTCATGCCCAGTGCCTTCAGGGTCGCTTCCTCGTTGGGCAGGGCATTTTCCGCACTGTGTGGCGCAAGATTGATGACGAATTTGAAACCGGCAGCCTTGATGGCGTCGAACTGCTGTTCGGTCGGTTGGCCTGATGTAACGATGTCATCGCTGATCCTGAGATAATTGTAGATTTTCTCGATCTCAGTCCGGCTCAGGTCCAATGGTCCCAGCTTGCGGCCGAAACTTGCCAGATAGCCGAAGATGGTTTTCAGCGTTGTCGTTTTCATCTTGTGGCTGCCAAACTGGCAAGGCCCCTGGCCACAGCGCCGAACCGGTCATTGGCCGTAATTTCGGCGTTCGGAAACTGGCGCAGGAAATTCTGCTCAACGGCAGGCACGAAGGTGGACCCGCCAACCATCATGATGTCGGTGACCTTTTCATGCGACATGCCCGCCGCATCGAGGCAGCCATAGGCCGCCTGATTCATGGCCGACAAAGACTCCGCAATGAGAAGATTGAACGCATCCCGAGCAACAGGCTTGTGAAGACTGGCCTGCGGAATGGCGTAGTCGAATCCGGCTTCCGGCGCGTCGCTGAGCGCGATCTTCACCGCTTCGGTCTTATGAGCGTAGAGCGCAGCCTCATAGTTCTGGATGAGATATTCGAAGGCGCGGATGCCGACACTGTTGGGGCTGTTCTTACGCATCCAGTCCACCTCACGCGCAACTGCGGGCAGGTAGAGCTTGTTGAGGCTTTTCCAGTCCGACAGCGTGGCATAGTGCGTAGCGGGCGCAGGCAGACCGTTCAGCTCAAGCGTTTCGGTTCGCCCGAACAGAGGCGTGATCTCGAAATAGCTGAGAAGGCGGTCAAAATCGTTGCCGCCGATATAGACGCCCGAGCTGGAAAGCACATCAAAGCGGCCTTTCGCCGGTTCGATCCGCACAAGCGAGAAATCCGATGTCCCGCCCCCGATATCAACCACGAAGACGAGGCGTTCGCGATCACCGCCAAAGGCGACAGAATGCGCCGCCGCCACCGGCTCAGGCATGAAGCTGACCGTTTTCACCCCGGCCTGTCCGAGGCAGTCACCCAGAATGGTCTGAGCTCGGGCATCTAGCGCCGGGTCTGTGTCGTTGAACGAAACGGGCCGGCCCTGAAACACTTCTGTCACCGCCTCGCCGGTCTGGTCTCTGACCCTTTCCAGAAGGCTTTGCAGAAAATCGGAAATCACCTGACGAAACGGGACAGACCGCAAGCCGATCTGTGTGGTTTCATCAATCAGATCGGAGCCGAGAACGGATTTGATGGACCTCAACAAACGACCATCTTCGCCCGCTTCATACACCTCATTGGCTTCTGCGCCGATATATCGGTCCCGGCTGTCAGCTTCATAGAAAATCGCCGTCGGAATGGAGACCTGGCCGGGTTCCAGTTCGATCAGTCTGACCTCACCACCCGAGAACATGGCCACGGACGTGTTTGAGGTCCCGAAATCAATACCGACACGCATCACCCTGCCCCGCTTCGATCTGTTGTCCGGGAAAAACCGGGCTGGCGTTAGAACAGAAAAAAGGGGCTGTGTCATCACAGCCCCTTTCAAATTCCAGTTCAGACAAGCCTAGTGCTCTACATTCCGCCAGATCAGCTTGTAGGAGAAGTAGACCAGCAGCGCGAGGATGAAGAGATAGATCATCGCAACAACACCGAGTGACTTGCGGTTTTCCAGCTTCGGCTCAGACGCCCATGCGAGGAAGTGCGTGATGTCCTCAGCGATCTGCTCTTTCGTTGCCGGAGTGCCGTCCAGATACTCGACGCGATCGTCAGAGAGCTGTGGAGGCATGGCCAGATAGCCACCATACGGCTTGTGACGCGGGTCACCTTCCCAGTTTGCACCTGTGTCACCCGGGAAATACGGGTTGTAGTACAGGCCGGCTGGCTGGGTCAGCGTGCCGTGTGTGTGGTCGTCATGGAAATCCAGAGCGCCTTCGTCATTGAAGTCTTCAAAGTCCGGATAGCCGGTGAGGAGGCGATAGATGTAATCGGCACCGCCGCCGCGCGCTTTCACGATGACTGAGAAGTCAGGTGGGATCGCGCCGCCATTGGCCGCAGCCGCAGCCTGATCGTTCGGATACGGGCTGACGAAATTGTCGGACGGACGTGCCGGACGCTCCACAACATCGCCGAAATCATCGATTTCCTCGACAATGTACTGAGCCGCAAATTCCTTGACCAGTTGTTCGGTCAGTTCCGGATTGTCAGCTTCGTAGAACGGGCCACCTGGCTCACCAAGGTTACGGTAAGACAGAAGGTCCATGGAGTGGCAGGCCGCACAGACTTCAACATAGACCTGGAAACCGCGCTGGACGGAGTCCTTATCGTACTTGCCAAAGACGCTTTCGAAAGACCATTCCGGCAGAGGACCTTCACCCTCTGACAGAGGCTTTGTTCCACCAGCGGCCATGGCCGCTGGCGCTGTCAGACCAAGCAGGGCTACACCTGCGATAAGCGCTTTAATCACTTGCATCGTAGCTCTCCGTTACTCAGCTGGCGCAGCGCTGACGCGCTTCTTGACTGACGCGTGGATGGATTCAGGCTCGTCCTTCGGCTTCTCGACCAGGCCAAGGATCGGCAGGACCAGAAGGAAGTAAGCGAAATAGCAGAATGTCAGAATCTGAGCGACGATCAGCCATTTGATGCCAGGCTTCTTGATCGCTGGCTCATCACCGAGACCCGTTGCTTCACCGAACTCAATCGCATCTTCGTAATGCTTGAAAGACGCTGTCAGTGTATCTGACTTAACGCTGGTCTTGCCGTGATGAGACTCGGCAGCCGCGACAAGCTGTTCTTTCTGCGCATCATTTTCGATCGCGGTCTCGTAAACGAGCACGCCTTCCTTGTCCCAGGTCCAGATATTGTCATCCGGGTTTGACGCACCGGCCCAGCCCAGCATGAGGCAGACAAAGACGAAACCGAAGAAGAACTGACGTGCCAGCGGACGATAGCGAAGCGACCGGACCTTTGACGTGTCGAGCCATGGCAGGACGAACATCACCGCAATCGCACCGAACATGGCGATAACACCGCCGAGTTTCGCTGTGATCGGGCCAATATCGAAGGTGATCGCACGCAGGATGGCGTAGAATGGCAACAGATACCATTCAGGCACGATGTGCGCAGGCGTTTTCAGAGGGTTGCCTTCAATGTAGTTGTCAGCGTGGCCAAGAACGTTTGGCGCATAGAACACGAAGCCGGCGAAAATCATCAGGAAGACGATGATCGCGAAGCCATCCTTCACCGTGTAATACGGGTGGAACGGGACAGCATCTTTCTTCACGTCCTTGATCGGAACGCCGGTCGGGTTGTTGTTGCCGGTCGTGTGGAACGCCCAGATGTGCAGGATTACACAACCAGCAATCATGAATGGCAGCAGATAGTGCAGCGAGAAGAACCGGTTCAGCGTCGTATCGCCGATGGATGGTGCGCCCTGCAGCCAGATCTTGATGTGTTCACCGACCAGTGGGATCGCGCCGATCAGCGAAGTGATAACGCTCGCGCCGTGCAGCGACATCTGTCCCCATGGCAGAACATAACCCATGAAGGCCGTGCCCATCATCAACAGGTAAATCACAACACCCAGGATCCAGCTGATCTCACGTGGTGCCTTGTAAGACCCGTAATAGAGACCGCGGAACATGTGGATGTAGACCGCCAGGAAGAACATAGACGCGCCATTGGCGTGAATATAGCGGACCAGCCAGCCATACTCGACGTCGCGCATGATGCGCTCGACACTGGCAAACGCCAGGCTGACGTCAGGCTTGTAGTGCATGGCGAGGACAACGCCGGTCACAATCTGAATAACCAGACAGACGGCCAGAATGCCACCAAACGTCCACCAGTAGTTCAGGTTTTTCGGTGTTGGAAAGTCGACAAATGACCCATGCATCAGACGAACGATCGGAAGACGTTCGTCGAGCCATTTCTCTATGCCGGTGTTCGGCTTGTAATTGGATTCATGTCCGCTCATCCGGGACTCCCAAAGTACGTTGTTACAGTGAAATCGTCACGCTCGAACCATCAGCGCTGTACTCATAGTTTGGTACAGGAAGGTTCGTTGGTGCCGGACCCTTACGAATACGTCCAGATGTATCGTAGTGCGAACCGTGGCATGGGCAGTACCAGCCACCAAACTCACCTGTATTGGAGCCCGGACCTACCGGCACACAGCCAAGGTGGGTACACGAACCTGATACGATGAGAATTTCAGGATTGAGTGAGCCGTCAGCCAGCGGACGCAGACGCTCATCATCCGTTTCCGGATCACGAAGGCTTGCATCATTGGCAGCACGAGCCTGCGCAATTTCGGCTTCTGTACGGCGGCGGACAAAGAAAGGCTTACCGCCAATCAGCACCCGAACTTCACTGCCGGCCGGAATGGCGCTGACAGGAACTTCAAGGCTGGAAGCAGCTTTCGTGTCCAGTGCCGGATTCATCTGTGCGATGAACGGCCAGGCGACGGCAGCAGCGCCACCTGCAAATGCTGCACCTGCAGCGATATGGATGAAGTCACGACGTTCTTCATCAACGGATTCAATGTGTGTCTCGTCAGTCACGTTGCCATGCCCTCACATATCGGCTTTTCGTGGAGCCCTTAACATAGATTTTTCCCCTGCAAAGACTTTGCGGCGCAATGTCACGCATGGGAAAAGAAGGCTCCCCAGCCAGAATGAAAGAAGGCGATACATTGCACTTGAGCTTCTATCAACCAGATATTCCTCAGAATCTGGGTACAAGCATACGTCTTTCTGCCTGTTTCGGCGTAAAAATGGTCATAATTGAGCCTTGTGGGTTTCCTTTGACTGCCAAGGCCCTGCGACGATCTGTCATGGACTATGATGGGCTCGCCGACGTTCAGAGAGTTGATTCGTTTGAAAGTTACGCCCGTGAGGCACAGGCAGAGAATGAACGGATTGTGCTGTTTACCACCAAAGGCGCGTCCCGACTGGACACGTTTTCCTTTCGTCCGACAGACCGGCTTTTATTCGGTCGCGAAAGTGCCGGCGTGCCGGAGTCTGTCCATAAAACAGCCAGTGCGCATGTGATGATCCCGCTCCAGGCGGAGGCGCGGTCCATCAATGTGGCTACGGCGGCAGCCATTGGCCTGTTTGAAGCGCTTCGCCAGACGGGTGGTCTGCCAGGTGTTTGATCCCGGACGTCCCGTTCAGCGGGATTTGTTTCCATTGGGAAAACGCTCCTGCCTAAAAAGCGTGGACAGATACCGCCCAGACCTCATAGGTGTTGGCCATGACCGACACGACACTCGAACTTGAAAAAAGCCGGGCCTTTGCCTGGTTCTCCGACCTTCAGGCGCAGATCATTGCGTCGTTTGAAAAGCTGGAGGATGACGCCAGCCCTGACCTTTTTGACGGGGAACCCGGACGTTTTGAGAAAACGCCATGGGAACGGGCAAAAGGCCCGGACGGCGAAGATCAGGGCGGCGGCACCATGGCCATTCTGAAGGGCCGACTGTTTGAGAAGGCCGGTGTGCATGTGTCCTGCGTCTACGGAACCTTTTCCGAAGCCTTCAAGGCGCAGATTCCCGGTGCGGATCTGTCTGATGGTCGGTTCTGGGCCAGCGGTATTTCCCTGATCGTGCATCCGCGAAGCCCGAAAGTGCCCGCTGTGCATATGAATACGCGGATGCTGGTGACATCGGACGCCTGGTTTGGCGGCGGGGCGGACCTGACACCCGTCCTGAACGACCAGCGAGATCAGGCCCATCCGCTCTCCATTCAGTTTCATGATGCACTGAAAGCGGCGTGCGACCCGCATGACGCCGCCTACTACCCAAAATTCCGAGAATGGTGTGACGAGTATTTTTACCTGCCCCATCGCGACGAACCCCGCGGCACGGGCGGCATTTTCTATGATCGGCTGAACACAGGCGACTGGGACAAGGATTTTGCCTTCACCCAGGATGTCGGCAAGGCATTTCGTGACGTCTACCCCGCCCTTGTCCGTCAGACATTTGACCAGACCTGGACGGAAGCCGAACGCGAAGAACAACTTATCCGTCGTGGACGCTATGTAGAATTCAATCTTCTCTATGACAGAGGGACGACTTTTGGATTGAAGACGGGCGGCAATGTCAACTCGATTCTTTCGTCCATGCCGCCTCTTGTAAAATGGCCTTAAGGTCTATCTGAGAAGAAGGAATTTTGCCGGGAGCAAGGGTGTGCCCGGTGCGTCGGGTTGAGTTTCAGGAACATCTGGCCATGAGCTATGATCCAGCACAGCAATCAGATTCAGGGCATGCCAGTCCGGGTCGCGGCCTGCTGAGCGATATTGGCATCATTCTGGCGATTGTCATGGTGGCCATGCTGGGCGGCGTTGTGAGCGGCGGATCGGCAGACCCATGGTATGCGGCACTGGACAAACCCTCCTTCAACCCGCCCGATTTTCTGTTCGGTATTGTCTGGCCCGTGCTCTATCTTCTGATGGCGGTCAGCGCGATTATCGTCCGCCACACCTCTGTGCGTTTTGAATGGGCCGGGTCCAGCTTTGCGCTGTTTTTCCTCCAGCTTGGCCTGAACCTGGCCTGGAGCGTGCTGTTTTTCTTCTTCCACAAACCTGCCTGGGCGCTGATCGATATAGTTGCGCTTTGGATTGCGGTCGCGCTGATGATCCGTGAATTTTACAGCGTTTCCCGGTTTGCGGGCCTGTTACAGCTGCCCTATCTGGCCTGGCTGAGCTTTGCGGCCTATCTCAACGCTTCAATTGTTGCACTGAACGGATAAGCGGGTCGTCGAGCCCGTCGAGAGAGAAGCCGTTTTCGATCCAGAGGTCTTCGATCCGCCGAAACTCTGTTCCCATGTCAGGCCCCGTTTCAATCCCAACGGCGAGCAGATCAGCGCCGCGCAACGGGAACTCCGGACGGGTCCAGTTTCGCGCAAACTGCCAAAGCGCCAGATAGCTGTCATCTTCCCTGTCGCCATGCTCCGCCCATTCCCACGCAATGATATCGAGCCCCGCCTGGTCCGAGTGTCGGTAGAGCCAGACCGGGAGGGTTCCGATCTCATCGGGTGGTGGCGCGGCCTTTGCCCAATTGACCAGTCGTTCCCGTTCCGCCTTTGAAACCTTGAGCCGCTTTGCCACTGCGATAGCCGTTGGGCGATCCCGCCTCAGAAGGCACATCAGGCGCTGCATGGCGTCGAACCGGAAGTCGTTCGCAGCCTCAATGCCTTGCAGGGCGGTGAGACGCGTCACCACCTCATCACATTCCGGCAGAATGACCGACATTACGCCAGTGTCGATCATGGCCCTGATTGCCTCAAATGGAGCAGGCGCCTTGAGTAGCTTATAAAATTCGGTCCAGATCCGTTCGGCAGCGATCTGGTGGAGCCCATCGCGCAGGGCCTGACAGGCCGCGAGCCCCGTTGCGTCGAAACCTGCGCCATACCAGGCGTTAAACCGAAAGAAGCGCAGGTTCCGGAGATGGTCTTCCCGCAAACGCTGTTCCGCCTCGCCGATGAATACGATCTGGCCTGTGCTGATATCAGCCAGCCCACCGGTAGGATCATACACAATGCCATCGGCGTCTGCATAAAGCGCATTCAGGCGAAAATCCCGCCTTTGAGCATCTTCGGCCCAGTCTTCGGTAAAAGCGACAACGGCCCGGCGACCATCAGTTTCGACGTCCCGGCGCAGGGTCGTGATCTCAAACGGAATATGGTCGCAGACGGCGGTTATGGTGCCATGCTCAATGCCGGTTGGAAACGTTTTTATACCGGCTGCATTGCAGGCGGCTATTGTCTGATCCGGCAAAAGCTGAGTGGCGATATCAATGTCAGATACCGGATGCCCCATCAGCGTATTTCGGACACAGCCGCCGACAAAACGCGCGCCCGATGGACGCGCGGCCTCCAGCGCCGCAATCACCTTGCGGGTCGCATCGGCCTTCAGCCAGTCAGCCTGAGCGACGCTGACTTCAGTCTTCATTGCTCTGGCGCTGTGCCTTCTTGTCTCGTTCATCGAGACTGACCGTTGGGCATGGAATGATCTCGCCCTTCACGATTTCCCCGCCTTCAAACCGGGGCGGCGCATAGCAGACGCGCTTTTCGTGCGGTTCAGAGAGAAACATGTAGGCGTAAAAGCCCGAGGATAAGGCCAGCCCCGCAATGGTCAGCATGGCAAAGGGCCATTTCTCCCGAAAGGTTCGCTTGTCGAGCGTTGTCAGACGGTAAAGCGCAAAGAGAAGAAACGGCAGAACCACCATGCCGATCAGGAACACAATCCGTGTCATGCCTTCACCTTCTCCTCCAGATAAAGCCGTTCATAGAGGGCACGAATGACCCCCGCTGTCACGCCCCAGATGTATCGTCCATTGTGCGGCATTTCGAGATATGACCGTTTTTCACCCTTCCACATGGTGGAGTTCCGAATGTGATTGTCCGGGTCCATCAGGAAGGACAGCGGTGTTTCGAACACATCATCCACCTCGTGCGGGTCCGGGATGGCGATAAAATCAGACGGCAACAAGCCGATCACAGGTGTGATGCGAAAACCCGTGCCCGTGACATAACGATCTCCCACGCCGCGAATATCGACATGGGTCGGGTCGATCCCCACTTCTTCCTTGGCTTCGCGTAGCGCTGCATGGATAGGCCCGGCATCATCGGGATCAACCTTGCCGCCTGGCAAAGCCACCTGGCCGGGATGGGTGGACATGGTCTTGGGGCGCTCGGTGAGAACAACGTGAAGATCCCGGTCCCCACGATCCACAATGCCGAACAGAACGCCGGCATCGCGCAGGTCACGCTTTCCTTCGCGAAACGCCAGATTGATGTCGCCGCCAATCGGTGCGCCGTCATGATCCTCAGATGAAATCAATCGACGATCGAGCCGTTCAAGAAAGTCATCCGGGCCAGACCAGACCATTTATTCCATCGCTCCCAAATCGAATTCGCACCCACGAGAGGTGACCACAAGGTGTCCATCGCGCTCTTCGGCCAGTTCGACAAGCTCGTAAAAGGCCGGGCGGGTCAGTTTGGCCTCCAATTTTCCCCGAACAAGCAGGTATGGCGCAGGCTCCTGTGTTTCGTCGTCAATCTCAACCCGAAGCGGGTGATCCCCATCGAGTTCCACCTGGTCACCGAGATTGGTGGTCACGACAATGACCGTCTCGCCCTTATCGGTTGCCGCATCAACACGCACGCCCAGAAAAGGGGCATCTTCGACGTGAACCATGACCTTTTCGTAAGGTGTGACAAGATAGGTGGACCCGTCGTCATCTTTGCGCAAAATCGTAGAGAATAACGCAACAAGCTTTTCACGGGTGAAACGGGTTCCCTGATGCCACCAGCTGCCATCCTTCCGGATTTCCATACCGATATCGGCAGTATGCGGCGGGTTCCAGCTTTCCACAGGCGGCAATTGCCGTTTGGAGTTTGCTTTCGGCAAGATCGCCTGCAAAGTCTTGTTCAGCGTATCGAGATCTGTTGTCGGTTGGGTTTCCACTCACGGCTCCTTATCTCTTGTAGGAATGATGTAGGTTGATTGTCGTCATGAGTGAAGAAATAGCCGCCGCAAACGCCGAAACAGTTACAGCTGACACTGCGCTTGCAGACAGCGCAATGGAAGATCTGAGCCGCATCAAGGATGAAATTGGCAAGGTGGTTTTTGGTCAGGACCGAACGGTCGAGCTGACCCTGTGCTCCATCCTGGCGGGTGGTCACGCGCTTTTGATTGGCGCACCGGGGCTTGCCAAAACAAGGCTGGTGGATGCGCTGGGCACGGTGCTTGGCCTGTCGGCCGGGCGGGTTCAGTTTACACCAGACCTGATGCCCTCGGACATTCTCGGCTCGGAAATTCTGGATCAGACCGAAGATGGCAAACGCTCTTTCCGCTTTGTGCCCGGCCCTGTCTTCACCAGCCTGTTGCTGGCAGACGAGATCAACCGCGCCTCTCCCAGAACACAGTCGGCTCTCCTTCAGGCGATGGCCGAGCATCATGTGACGGTTGCCGGACATCGTCATGATCTGCCGGTGCCTTTCCACGTGCTGGCGACGCAGAACCCGATCGAACAACAGGGCACCTATCCGCTGCCGGAAGCACAGCTTGACCGTTTCCTTCTGAAAATCGATGTCGAATATCCGGATGCAGATACAGAGCGGCGTATTCTGGTGGAAACCACAGGAATGTCAGACGCGCGCCCGCAAGCGGTTCTGACATCCGAACGTCTGATCGCCATTCAAAAGCTGGTGCGGGAACTTCCCGTTGGCAACAAGATTGTCGAGCGCATTCTGTCCCTGATCCGCAGCGCGCGACCTGAACAGAGCGATGTTGATGTGGTTCGCAATCAGGTTAAATGGGGCCCATCCCCACGTGCTGGTCAGGCGTTGATGCTGGCCTGCCGGGCCCGGGCGCTGCTGCGTGGTCGTCTGTCACCGTCTGTCGAGGATGTTGAAGCCCTCGCCGAGCCTGCATTGGGGCATCGGATGGCGCTGCGCTTTGACCCGTCAGGCCGCACACCGCCACTTGCTGAGCTCATTAAAACCCTCGCATCGAAGGCTGGTTGACGCGTATTCATGCTGTCCTTCGCCGAACTCCGCGCAGAAGTCGAAACCCTGGCCGGCGTCTTGCCTGGCTTTGACCAGATTTCCGGCTTTCGTACGACCGCTCAACCGGGCGCCGCACCGCGCTCGCGTAGCGGGCTGGGCGAGGAATTCTGGCAATTCCGGGGACAGACACCCGATGACACCGCCGCAGCCATTGACTGGCGACGTTCTGCGACCGGCGATGAACTATTCATTCGGGAACATGAGCTGCAATCGGCAAGGCTTTTAAGCCTTTGGGTGGACGGCTCCGAGGGCTTTGACTGGAAAAGTGAGGCGGCGCCATTTTCGAAAGCTGATTGCGCCCGCATCATTCTGACCGCCATCGGCATGCGCTATAGCGAAAGCGGCGATCTGGTGAATGTAATTGAGGGCGTAAACGGGCTTTCGACCTCGCATCATCTGGTGGGCCCATTGCTCGACGATTTCATGCATCTGGACAGCAATATGCCCGGCATTCCCCGCCCGGACACGGCCCAGATCATCCTGGCCAGCGATTTCTATGGCGATCTTTCGACAATTGAAGACTGGGTCGCACGTGAAAGCGTGGAAGGCCGGACAGGTGTCCTGCTGCAATTAATTGATCCGCTGGAAAAGGCATTTCCATTCACCGGCCGTGTGCGGTTTCGGATTCCAGGCCTCAGGCTGGAACGCATTTTTGGTCGCACGGAACTGATGAAAGAGGCCTATCTCGATCGATTTAAGGCACGCGCTGACGCGCTGCAAAGTCTCGCACGCGGCGTAGGATGGCATTTCATCCAGCATTGCACCGAAGACCCGATTGCACCGACGGCTTATCAATTGATGCAGACCCTCAATGCAGAGGGCATTTCATGATTGAAAGCCTTTCTCTCGGACCTGTGCTGTTCTCGGCGCCTCTGGCATTGCTTGCGCTTATCGGGCTGCCGCTTCTCTGGTTCATTCTGCGCGCCACTCCGCCACAGCCGCGCTCCGCGGAATTGCCGTCTCTGGCGCTGTTTGAAGATCTGGCCCATCGGGAAGAAACCCCTGATCAGACGCCATGGTGGATCATCCTGCTCCGACTGCTGGCGATCACGCTGGCAATTCTCGGGCTCGCACGTCCTGTCTGGTCACCGCCCTCCCCTGAAGCCGCCGAGGGTCAGGGTGATGTGCTGCTGTTGATGGACAATGACTGGCTGGCCGCAACGAACTGGTCGCAACGCCAGTCTGCCGCACTGGATGTCGTGTCCGGGCTGGATCTCGATCGCGGCATTTACCTGCTGCCGACCAGTCAGTCCTCAAGTGCTGAACCATTGGCGAACCGGCTGACCGTGCAGGAAGCCCGCACCCGCATCCGCGCCATGCGACCGGTTGCCTGGCGGCCCGATTTTGCCGCTGTCACCGAGGCCGTTTCCGAGTTTGACGAAACCGAAGAGACGATCTGGATCACGCATGCTCAGGCCGGCGACGGACATGAGGGGCTGACCCGTCAGCTTGTGGATGATGGTCCGGTCTCGGTGATCTCCATCCCAGCTGACCGTTTGATAGCGATTGAAGCGCTCAGCGTATCAACCGCAGGCCCCGTGCTCTCGCTAATCCGGACGGATGATGATGAAAGCCGCTCTGTGACGCTGACGGCCTATGATGAAAACGGGCGTTCCGTGGCCTCCGTCGAAGGCCAGTTCGCTTCAGGCGAGGTAACGGCAGATGTTGAATTCCCGCTGCCCGAAGATCTGCAGGCCCGTATCAGTCATTTCAAGGTTCTGGGCCAGTCTTCTGCCGCAGCGGTCTGGTATTGGGAAGGGGCGAGCCGGACGCGCCGTGTCGGCCTGTTGTCAGGGAGCTCCTCGATCCAGCCTTTGCTGACCGACACCTATTACGTGAAGAAGGCTCTGGCTCCGTTTTCAACCATCTTTGAAGGCACGCTGGATGAGCTGCTGGCCGAAGACCTTGGCGCAATTGTTCTGACCGATATCGGACAACTGCCAGAAGACAGTCTGGCAACGCTCTCCGGCTGGGTGGATGAAGGCGGTGTCCTGATCCGGTTTGCAGGCCCCAGAATGGCGGCGCAGAGCGACACGCTTCTGCCTGTCCAGCTAAGGCGGGCCTCGCGGGCATTTGACAGCGCGCTTTCCTGGGATAGCCCGCAAAAGCTCAGTGATTTCCCCGATACCAGCCCGTTTGCCACCATCCCGGCACCGGCCAATGTGGTGGTGCGCCGACAGGTTCTGGCCCAACCCGGCCCTGAACTTGCCGCCCGGACCTGGGCACGGCTGGAAGATGGTACGCCGCTGGTGACCGCTGACCGGTATGGCGATGGCCGATTGATCCTTTTTCATGTGACAGCGGGACCAGACTGGTCTGACCTGCCTTTATCAGGCGCTTTTGTTGAACTTCTGCGCCGTGTGACCCTGCCCTCCCGCGAGCTGGGCGGCATGACGGTTTCGGCGGAAACAAGCCTTGCCCCCCGGTTCTGGCTTGATGGTTTTGGCAGTGTCATCAGCCCGGCTGGCAATGCCCGACCCATCCAGCATGATGAACTGGAGAACCTCCATCCCAGCGCCATTCATCCGGCAGGCGTTTATGAAGGCAGTGCCGTCAGCCTGCCACTGAATGCGGGCAGCGGCTTCACACCGAACGCGATGACAAGCTGGCCAGGCGGGGTAACGCTGACGTCTGTTGAGGCGCGTACCGGTGAAGCGTTGGCGGGGCTTCTTCTTGCAATCGCCGCCGGGCTTTTGCTGATCGATCTGATCGTATCGCTGATCCTGGCCGGCAAGCTCAGCCTGCCGTCCAGAGGCCGTTCCGGCGCAGCAGGGGTGATTGTCGGTCTGTCGCTGGTCGGCCTGTCGCCCCTGCCCGGCGACGCACACGCGCAGCAGGAGGCTGAAAGCCCGCAGGCGGCTCTGAACCTTCATTTTGCCTATGTTCCGACCGGAGAGTCTGATCTCGATCGTCGGGCCGAACGCGGACTGGCCGGGCTGACTGATATCCTGTTCCGCAGAACCACGGTTGAACCCGCCGAACCGATGGCTGTCGATCTTGAGACCAGCCCGCTCGACCTTTATCCACTGATCCTGATCCTGCTTCCCGATAGCGGAATGGAAATTTCCGCGCAGGCCAAGGAAAGACTGGCCAGTTATCTGCGCAATGGTGGCGCGCTGATCGTCGATACACGCGCAGGCGGCAGTGTCCGCTCAAGCGGCAGCTTTGATCCGCGGCTGGCGGACCTGCTTGATGGCCTCGATCTGCCGCCACTCAAGCGCGTGGATGAGGATCATGTGCTCAATCGCAGTTTCTACATTCTGCAGGGCTTTGATGGCCGTTTTCCGGATCGTCCGCTATGGATTGAAGATACAACCAGCGAGAACCGCCGGGGCGATGGCATTTCCACCATCTTCATTTCAGACGCAGATTTCACATCGGCCTGGGCCATTGATCAGCGCAGACGACCGCTTTTTTCGGTGGAAGGTGGCGAGCGGAATCGCGAAATGGCCTACCGTACCGGGGTGAATATCGTGATGTATATCCTGACCGGGAACTATAAGGACGATCAGGTGCACCTGCCTTCCCTCCTGGAGCGCATGGGCGAAATCACCGATGGTATCAGCGGCGAGTCGTCATCTGGCCAACCCTCGGATCTGAGACCGGAGGGCGAAACGGAATGACCGAATTTACTCGCCTCGGCTTTGATCCCTATCTTGACTGGTGGGCTTTGGGCATCCTTGGCGGCCTGACGTTTATCGTCTGGCTCCTTTACGCAGTAAGAGGTGGTCGCGCCTGGCTGACACGGGCGCTCGGATTGAGTGTGATCGGCGTTGCCCTCGCCAACCCGCTGATGATTGAGGAAGATCGTGACCCTCTGAAAAGCACGTTGGCCGTGATCATGGATCGTTCGGCCAGCATGGACATCGACGGTCGAGACGAGACGGCCGATCGGGTGCTGGAATCGCTTCAGGAGCAGATGCCCGCGCTTGAAGCCTTTGACCTGCGCATGATTGAGACACGTCCGGATGCGCCTGAAACCGAGCTGGCCACCAGCATGATCTCGGCACTTTCGGGAACGCCGCGAAGCCAGATTGCCGGAACGATCCTTGTCACCGATGGACAGGTGCACGACCTGCCCTCAAACCTTGACGCGCTGACGCCATTTGGCCCGGTTCACAGCCTGATTATTGGTCGCGAGGACGAAAAGGACAGGCTGATCCGGATCACGTCTGCACCGTCTTACGGCATAGTCGGCGAACGGGCCGTTCTGAACGTCCGAGTGGAGGCCGAAGCCCCCGTGATCGGCGTCCGGGTCGCGATCAATGACAGCACGCCGCGTACTGTGACCGTCCAGCCCGGCGTCGATACTGAGATTCCGGTGGAAATCGACCGTCGCGGCCCGAACACCATTGTTGTGTCCATCCCGGAAGAATCAGACGAGCTGACCGGCATTAACAATCTGACCGCCACAACGATCAGCGGGATTCGTGATACGCTCCGCGTTCTGTTGATTACGGGCGAGCCCCATCAGGGCGGCCGGGCCTGGCGCGATCTTCTGAAATCCGACCCGATGGTCGATCTGGTGCACTTCACCATTCTGCGCCCCCCACACAAGCAGGATGCGACACCGACCAGCGAACTGGCGCTGATCGCGTTTCCAACCATGGAATTGTTCGAGGAGAAGCTTGATGAGTTCGACCTCATCATTTTCGACCGCTATCGGCGACGCGGCGTGTTGCATCTTCGCTATCTCGATAATATTGCGCGCTATGTGGACCGGGGCGGCGCGCTGTTGATTGCGGCGGGTGAGCCATTTGCCGGCCCCATGAGCCTTCACAGGACGCCGCTCTCCAGTGTTTTGCCGCTCAGCCCGACCGGGCGCATCCGAACCGATGCCTATACGCCTGCGCTTTCAGAACTGGGGGAGCTTCACTCTGTCACCCGCACGCTGGACCCGGCGAGTTTTGGCGAATGGTATCGCTATATTGATGCGCGTGAAGTGACAGGTGACGTCTTGATGACCGCACAGAATGGCGCACCTTTGCTGGCGCTCGATCGGGTGGGCGAAGGCCGGGTGGCAGAACTGATGTCTGATCAGCTCTGGCTCTGGGCACGGGGTCATGATGGTGGCGGCCCGTTTGCCGAACTGATCCGCCGTCTGGTGCACTGGATGATGAAGGAGCCTGAGCTGGAGGAAGAAAATCTCAGTCTATCCTCTGATGGTCAGAATCTGACGGCCCGGCTGACGACGCTGACGCCTTCACCTGATCCATTATCGCTGACAGGACCAGATGGGCGGACAACCGAGCATGCCTGGCAACCCCTTGATGATATGGCGTTTTCTACCAGCATTCCGGACGCTGCCTTTGGTCTTTACAGAGCCCGTACGGAAGAGCTCGAGGCGATCCATCTGTTTGGTCCGGCCCAGCCGCGCGAATATGAAGACCTCAGATCAACCACCGAAAAGCTGACCCCGCTGGCCGATGCCAGCAATGGTTCGGTCAGACGGGTCGAGCAGGCCCACGAGACGCCGCGCATCAGGGTGGCTGATGGCGGGTCTGGCAGCGACTGGATCGGCCTGCGTGACCGCAAGGCCTACATTGTGCGTGACAGTGAGACCCAGCCTATTGTACCGGCCTGGCTCGCCGCAGGTATGCTCTTTGGGTTGCTTCTGCTCGCCTGGCGTCGCGAGGGTAGGTGACAGGTCCAGTCGGGAAAGGCGTGTCCGGGCTGGCTGCAAGGCGCCTCAACATGACGCGGTTCTGATCCTGAGGCCCTGGAAAGCCAACCGATTTTGCCGGAACGCATTCAAATCCGACACGGGAAAAATATGGCGGCGCACCGATCAGACAGGCAAAGCCATGTCCTGCATCAATACCGGCCTGCAGGGATGCCTCGGTAACCTCGCGTCCGATCCGGCCGCCCTGATGTTCCGGCGCAACCGCGATCGGGCCATAAAACAGCACATCGACACCGCCAATGCGGATCGGCCAGACCCGGCAAACCGCCACGAGATCATCACCTGCCACGCCGACACGCGTGATATCCGGCAGTGACGCGGAGTATTCCCGGACGCGCTCTGCCGTTTTGGCGAAATGGCCCGGACCGAACGTGGAATCGAAAAGGGCTTCAATGGCCCGCCCGTGCTGAGACGGCGTTTCTGGAAGATAGGTAATCATTTGACTGTCTGAACCTTGTGCCACCCAGCACAGGATCAGGGTCATGCACTGAGGGTATGATGTCTAACGCGGGGCGCGTTTTGCCAGGATGCGCTGAAGCGTACGTCGGTGCATGTTCAGACGTCGGGCCGTTTCTGAAACATTGTGATTGCACAGCTCATAAACGCGCTGAATGTGTTCCCAGCGAACACGGTCGGCTGACATCGGGTTTTCAGGCGGCTCAGGCTTTTCATCGCGCGTGGCGACCAGCGCCTTGATGATGTCTTCCACGTCCGCCGGTTTGGATAGATAATCCACCGCGCCAGCCTTCACGGCAGCAACAGCAGTGGCCAGCGCGCCATAACCTGTGAGGATCACCGCCCGGCAATCATCGCGCTGCTGATGGAGAACTTCCATAACATCCAGCCCCGAGCCGTCTTCAAGGCGCAAATCAAGAACAGCAAATGCAGGTGGGTTCAGACGAGCAATATCCCTTGCTTCGGAAACCGAGCCAACAGCAGACACCGTAAAGCCGCGACGTGTGAGCGCCTGCGCGAGGCGGCTACGAAACGGTGCGTCATCGTCCAGCACCAACATGGTTCTGTCGGTCAGTGCTTCGAGAGCCTGGTGGATATCGATATCTGCACTCATTACTCGCGTCCTCAACCCGGTTTCCTAAATCGACTCATTTTCGTCTAAGCCTTTTTCGTGCGCAGACCAAGACGTTTCGGCCTCCAAATCAACCCGATTCCATCTCAGGCGCACGACAGCACCATGATCCGGCTCAGGCTGGTTGAAGGTGGCGACATCACCGCCGCTCTGTTCAATGAGCGTTTTGGCAATGAAAAAACCGAGCCCCATATCGCCGCCGCCCGCATGTTTCGAGCTGCGCTCTGAGATGTACGGCTCGCCCAGTTTGGGCATGACGGATGGCGAAAATCCAGGCCCATCATCCGATACGGTGATGATAATGGTTTTGTCCGACCAGCCTGCCTCAACATGCACTTCGCTATCAGCAAAAGAGATGGCGTTCTCAATGAACGCGCCGAGCGCGTGAATGATTTCGGGCGAGCGTTTGATGGTTGGCATGGGCTCATCCGGGGACGCAGCCTGCTTCGTTGTATCTACAAAGACAAGCTTCTCGCCGCCCTTATGTGGCCGCGCCGCCTCTTCAAGAAGAGCGCTGAGCTTGAGGCGCGCATGAACGATGTCGCCTGCTTCTCTTTCCTGTGCCAGACGCCGCAGGATGGAGCGGCACCGGTCTGCCTGCTCGGCCAGAAGCAAGGCATCTTCGCGGTACGGGTCATCCTCTTTCAGATCTGCCGCCATTTCCTTGGCAACCAGATGAATGGTGGCGAGCGGTGTTCCCAGTTCATGGGCTGTGGCCGCGGCCAGCGCACCAAGCGCCGAGAAACGCTGCTCACGCGCCATCACCACCTGAGCCGCATCAAGCGCCCGAACGAGGCGGTTTTCATCCTGTGTCACGCGAATTGATGAAAAGACGAAATAGAGAATACCAATGGTGACGGCTGCGAACTGCCCCAGACGGAAAAGTTCAGGCACTTCCCAGTTGACCCCACCCGGCAGCGGAAGCGGCAGATAGAAGAACCACATCAGCCCGACGCAGATAAAGGTCAAAGCGGACAGACCAAGCGAAACCCTGGTATCCAGGCTCATCGAAGCGGTGGTGACCGGGGCCAGAACCATGAGCAGGAACGGATTGGTAAGCCCGCCCGTCAGGCCGATAAGGATCGACACCTGAAGAATATCAAATGCGAACTGGATAGCGGCTTCCGTCGCCGAGGCCAGCCTCTGGCTTGGCAGGGCAAGCTGCAAGAATACGTTAAGCCAGGCGGAGGCCGCGATCACGCCAAGACACAGCCCCAGAGGCAGATTGGCATTGAGCAGGAAATGGACCAGCAGAACGGCTGTCACCTGCCCTCCAATGGCGATCCATCTGGTGGCGATGAATGTCCGGATCCGTAGCCGGCCAAAAGCCGAGCCGACGCCGCCAAGACCTTCTCTTGGCAGGGAGAATAGCGTTTGCTGGTCGTCCAGAGGTCCGGGCATTGTCACACTGACGCATTTTGATTTCAGTCAATCCGTCCTATCTGAAGGGTTCCGGACTGGCCAGACCCTGATGGTCGATACTGACCCACTGATTTAAAGGTTTTTTTGTATGCTTAAACGTGCATTGCTCTCTTCACTGATTCTTCTGGCTGCCTGCGGAAATAGCGGTGGGGAGAAACCCATTGCCCAGTCATCTGGCCCGCAGGACACGTGCAAGACACGCGCAAGCGCAAAGATTGGTGGCCCGATCACACTGGTTAATCAGGACGGAGAGACCGTCACCCAGGACGATTTCAAGGGACGGCACTCACTGGTCTTTTTCGGCTTCACGCATTGTCCTGATGTCTGCCCATTCACGCTGAACCGCATTCATCAGGCGATTGAAGAATTGCCCGACGGGGTGGAAATCCCGAAAACCATCATGATTTCCGTCGACCCGGCCCGAGACACACCAGAAGAACTGAAAACCTATATCGGGAATAATGGCTTTCCTGAAGATATTGTCGGGCTGACCGGGTCTGAAGACCAGGTGAAACAGGCTTCGGAATCGTTCATTGCCTATTACAAACAGGTGAAGGATGACTCGAGCGCAGCGGGCTATACCATGGACCATTCTGCCCTGATTTACATGATGGATGAAAACTGGAAGCTGGACACGTTCTTCACCCATGAGAGCGCGCCTGATGAAATGGCTCGCTGCATGGCTGAATATCTGCCGTCTGCGACTGGCTGAAGGGCAAAGCCTTTTCCGATTGCCTCCTAAGCGGGCTGGCCCGAAAGCATGACAAACTGGTAGCCTGTGTAGACCACATCAGCGGCACATTCTTCGCCGTCTACACTTGGCCTATGCCGGTAATGGCTGGGTAAAATCACCTGTCAGGCACTGGCCGGGAATACAGGCCAGATGTCGACGATCTTGCCGTTCTCATAGACGGCGATATCGCCAAATTGCAGGAAGACAGCTTCAGACTGGTGGGGCCGAAAGAAGACGAAATCATCTACGGCGATTTCAAGCTCCGGCCCACCATTGAGCATTTCCTGGTTGGAAGATCGGCCAAACGTCTTGTTATATTCAAGGCCGGGCGGATCTACCGGATCAGCGAGCCAGTGTCCGCCATAAGTGAAAATCGTCTTGCTGAGATTCGGGTTCCACGCCTTGCTGGCACCTTCGGCAAATTCGAGGCCCGGTATGCGCGTCTGATCGAAGCTCTTGATGACCGGCGTTGCGATAAAGCTGGCAGGCAGGTGAGGCTCAAGCAGATCGGTATCGAAATGGGTGGGTTTGACCAGACACGAGCCCGCAGACACTTCATTGGCAATCTCCGTGTCCTGATAATATCGGTAGGTGGGGCTGCCCGCCGCATTTCGGGTAATAGATTGCATCTTGCCTGCCGAGAAGACCTCGCGTGCGATAGCGAGGGCGTCGCGATATTTGTTCCAGGCGCCCTGCTTCGCCCGTTCCCGCCAGCCCAGCGTCTCAGGCAGAGCGGGCAGATGCGGTTCATAGCCCATAAACCCGGCAAAGTTCAGGTTCCGGTCGGCCTTGATTGCCTCCAGCGTTGTGCGCAGGGCCGGTCCGGGCTCGAAACCGCCGCGATGCAGCCCGACATCCAGCTCAATATTGAGGTCGAGCGTGCGTCCCTGTGCGCCCGCCAGCGCCGCATAATCTGCCAGTCGTTCGGGCGTATCAATCAGCCATTGGACGTTGTCAGCCGCCGCGGACTGGTCTGCCGTCAGGGCGCTGAAATAATTGCTTGCCGCCTGAACAGGCAGAGGCTTGCCAAGCAGCTGGCTGCAATCCGGCATGGCAGCAGACAGCTCGTTCAGCATGGGCTGATTGAACGTCATCAGTCGATCGGTTTGCGCACGTTGCGCGATATGGTTGATCAGCCCAAGCGATGGCAGGGATTTCGCAACAATCCGATAGCCCATGCCGTCGGGCAAATGCCCTTTCAGCGTATCGATATTCCGATTGAGCCGCGCACGGTCAATCACAAGGGTCGGGGTGGCGATCCCCGTCGCACGCAGGGCAGACTGGATGTTGAGAAAATAGTCGGCACGCGGGCCTGACTGATCTTTGGGCTTGGTCATGATGGTAGCGACTCCGGCCAGACCGACCCCACCAATCAACAGCGTTCGACGGGACAGTTTAGCCATTCAGGCGTTCTCCAAAGAGTTTGGAAAGATGCGGATTGAGAAATTTTCCAGTTGGGTCGAGCGATTGTCGGAGCGCCAGAAAATCCCCGAAACGAGGATACAGCGCCATCAGATCATCTCGGCCCAGAGAATGCAGCTTGCCCCAGTGTGGACGACCGCCCGCCGCCCGGAAGACCGGTTCGAAATCGGAGAAGAAATACTTGTACGGCTCATCAACCGCCGCATGAATGGCAATGGACGAGCGCGGCCCATCATTGAATGGGCTGAGCCAGGCTGTGTCCGGCGCAATGTGCCGATATTCAAGCGGGAAGAAGACATCGCGCCGACTATCCAACATGGAAATGATTTTCCGAACCGTTTCAACGCCCTTCTCGCGCGGCAGATGATATTCCATCTCGATAAAGCGCGTAGGCCGGACGGTGGACAACAGATTGAAGGATTTGTCTGTGAAGTCTTCAATCACCCCTTTTGGAAAAGCCGCACCGGCGACACGGCGGCGTAACCAAGGGAACCAGCCAAGCTGATCGCGTAGCCCTTTCAAGGCGTGCAGCGTTTCATCATCCTCGCTTTCGCCCCGCCCCGCGACCTCACCATCGAAAATGTCATGGCTGAGCCAGGCCGCCATGCCGGTGGATGGGGAATAGAAGAATTCGAAATTTCGATGCGTTTCGCCCAGTTCCTCAATCCGATCCAGAAACGCACCCACCGGTTCGATTGTGAAACGTCGTCGGAGGTTAAAGGCCGGAACCGTGTCGATTTCGTATTCGGTGATGACGCACAGCGCGCCAAGCGAGACTTTTCCAGCCGCGAAGAGATCGGGCTCAGCTTGAGGCGTCACCTCCACACGCGCGCCATCAGCACGGATCAGCGTGAAGCTGCGAATGCTGTCATGCAGAGCGGGCAAGTCATTTCCGGTGCCATGCGTGGCGGTTGAGAAAGTACCCGCGAGCGTCTGCACATCGATATCGGGAAGGTTGGGCAGCGCGCGGCCACGCGCGTCGAGAATGGCGGCAACGTCGAAAAGCCGCGTGCCTGCATAAAACCTTGCCCGTCCACTGGCTTCATCAAAACTGATCAGACCGGACATGGCCGAAAAGTCGATCAGCGTGCCTTCCGTTGTGGCCAGCCCCGTGAAGGAGTGACCGCTGCCAACCATACGCACACGGCCCGGCGCATCCGCAAGCAAGGCCTGCACCTCTTCTGCGCTTTCCGGAAAGACCATCTGTTGAGGGGTGGATCGTTCAATTCCTGACCAGTTCATCCAGGCAGCTTCACCGGGCGGCGCATCAGGGAGATCCGGTGAATAGCCCGACCGCGTAAAGGATCGCTCAGACCATGAATAATATTTCGCACCGGGAATAGCCAGCGCTGCCGTGACAGCGGCACCACCAACAAGAAGCGTACGTCGGGAAACCATTTGCCTACCTCACGGCCAGCCAGCGCCGGCGAGCTCCACCGGATGGATAAGTATCTCAGCGCTTTGAAGTTTCTGACACGCCTCGCGGGCGGAGGCTTCAGCCGTCAGAATGTAGAGCGTCTTTCCGTCGTCACCGCCCAGCATACAGGCAATGCTCAGCCTGTCTCCCGTTGAAATACGATGGGTAACGCGCCCCCCTTCCTCAATCCGAAGCGTCTCCTGCGTGGTGGGAGACGCGACCCAGATCCCACCGCCTTCATCAAGGCAGATGCCATCGGGCACTGCGCCTTCCGGCAGGGTGGCAAATGTTCGGCGACCGTGCAGACTGCCGTCCGGATCAATATCAAATTGCGTCAGTTCCTGCGCGAAGGTCTGCGCCACGATCAACCGCTTTTCATCGGGCGTGATCACCATGCCATTCGGAAACAATAATTCGTCCGCTGCAATCTGGACGCTGCCATCAGGATCGACACGAAGCAAAATTGTCGAGGCCGAACTTTCGCCAAGCTCAAAGTCGAAACCAAAATTGCCGATATACGCCCGCCCCTGACGGTCAACCACCATATCATTGGCCCGTTTGCCGATGAAGGATGACAGATCAGCATGTTCATGGAGGGTGCCTGTTTCGTCCCGTCGGAGCACGCGCCTATCCGTCATGGAGACAATCAGCATGTCGCCATCCGGCAACCAGCCAAGCCCTGATGGCTGGGTCGGTACGCTGGCGATGGTTTCGGTCTGACCTGATGGGGATATGCGCAGAACTTCATCGGCATGCATGTCTGAGACGTACAACGCCCCGTCACGCCAGCGTGGTGCCTCCAGAAACATGCGTCCTGTGACCAGTTTTTCCGGCTGCATTCCTCTATCCCTCCCGATTGTTCTTTTCCCAAGGGAACGACAGCTGGTTGCCCTTGGCAAGACCTTAAAACAAACATGGGTTTAGGGACATGGGAATGGGGAGTTGTGAAACGGCAGATGATCGACTATGTTGCACCGCAACAAAACCCTGGAGTTCGCCATGCTATATCATATGGTTGAGATGCACCGCGCCGCGGTTGCGCCGTTTCGACTGTTCGCGCGCGCAAGCCGCATGGCCTTTGAGCATGAGCTCAACTCTCTGAGCCGAACCGAGTTTGGCAAGTCGATTGCGGCCTCCGCTGCTCTGGTCGAATCCATGACTCGGACCTATGGCAAACCCGCCTGGGGACTGACAGAAACAGAGATAAATGGCGAAACTGTCCCAGTGGACGTGAACGTCGCGTGGCGCGATTCCTGGGCCCAGCTTTTGCATTTCCGCCGCGATCCGGAAAAACTGAGTGCGGCCCTAGGCACTGATCATCCGCCGCAGCCGCGTCTTCTGATCGTTGCGCCCTTGTCCGGACATTATGCGACCCTTCTGCGCGGCACTGTTGAGGCCTTCCTGCCTCATTTTGAAGTGTTCATTACCGACTGGACCGATGCGCGAATGGTGCCCCTGACAGCCGGGCGTTTCAGCCTGGATGATTACATCAGCTATGTCCGGCGAATGCTGGGCGAAGTTGGCCCCAAGGCCAATGTGCTCGCGGTCTGTCAGCCCGGCCCGCCGGTTCTGGCAGCCATCTCACTGATGGCCGAAGACAATGACGCCAATCTTCCCGCTTCAATGACCTTTATGGGGTCGCCGATTGATTGCCGGAAATCACCCACGGTTCCAAATCAGCTGGCCGAAGAAAAGCCATTCAGCTGGTTTGAAGAGAACATGATCTACACGGTACCAATGCCTTATCCAGGCGCGTTCCGCAGGGTTTATCCCGGTTTTGTGCAGCTTTCGAGCTTCATGAACATGAACTGGGAACGCCATGTGGATGCGCATTATGAGTTCTTCGAACATCTGGTCGGCGATGATGGTGACAGCGCCACAAAGCACAGGGAATTCTATGATGAATATCTCTCCGTGCTCGATCTCTCAGCTGAATTCTACCTCGACACCATCAAGCGTGTCTTTCAGGAACATCAGCTGCCGCGCGGCGAGATGTACTGGCGCGGACGCCGCGTCGATCCTTCGGCCATTCGCACCGTCGCGTTGATGACGGTTGAAGGCGAGAACGACGATATCTCAGGTATTGGCCAGACCCAGGCAGCGCATGATCTCTGCACGAATCTGCCGTCAAAAATGCGCACAGACTACATCCAGCCCGGCGTTGGTCATTACGGCGTTTTCAATGGAACCCGCTTCCGGGACGAAATCGTACCGCGCGTTGTGAAGTTTGTGCATCGCTTCCATGACGAGCGCAACGAACAGACATGGCGGAACGCGTTTCAGGTCGCCGCCGAATAGGTCAACATCACCTGCTATAAAAAAAGCCCCCGGGATCAGTCGGGGGCTTTTCTGTCTGTTTGTGCGGTGAGGCACTATTCCGTTTTTGCCGAGAAACCGAGCTTTTCTTTCGTGATCGCGGAAGGATCTGCCGCAAGTGCAGGCACGGTGATCGGCTCTTCCGGATCAAGACTGACCGTCAATGTTCCGCCATCCTGAAGGAAGGTCTGAGCGGCGGTCGCGAACTCGGTAGCAATTTCCATATCAACACCGGCAGCGTTGGCGAAGAATGGCAGACCAGCCACCATGCCAACCACCTGATTTTTCAGCTGCGCCGGCTCCATGCCCTGTTGTGCCGCAATCAGCATGAACGCCTTGTCGACAATTCCCTGATCTTCGACAGCCAGAGAGAAATTATAAAAATCGAGCTCGGAATAGATTTCCATCATGGTCGCGCTCGGGTCCTGATCGCCCTCCGCGAAGGCTTCAGGGTCAAGCTTTTGCATGGCTTCGCCAAGCTTGCTCAGCCCGCCAATCTTAGAGCCGGATGTCAGCTTGAACGCCTTGTCGACCTGAATGTATCCGGTTTCGGATTCGGCAATGTCCGTTTCCGGATCATAGGTGCTCTTGCTGGCCATGGTCATCTTGATTTCATCAAGACCAATGGCCGCCAGAACCGGTGCGAGCTGCATACCAAGCTCACCGGCTGAATCGTCTGCACCCAGCGTCATTGAGAATTTTGGCACGTCAAACTTGACCGGCACACCATCCTTGTTGCGCGAGATGTTGTAGGCCATTTCCGGCAGGTCAAAGCTGACGCCAGCCATGTCCATGGTGAAGGAATCGAGTGTGAATTTGTCAAAACCCGGATCGATCGGGTTGGCATATGCAAGCTCGGTGAACTTTGCTGCCATGGCGTCTTCGTCTTCTTCTTCAAACGCCTGGATGAATTTAACATCTGCACCGGACACACTCATACTGCCCAGCTGCATTTTGCCGACATTGCCGGTTTCCGGATCAATAAAGTCCAGATTGACGGAGTCGATCAGGAACTCGCCGACCTTGAAGTCGCGGAGGTCAGTCATCTCAAGCTTTCCGAAGCTGATCTGGCTGGTTTCGTCTTCCGTGTCTTTGGCCACGAAATTCATGATGGTGAACGCATCAAAGCCAATCACATCCGGGGTTGGCGGTTCGACCTTTTCCGCCTTGCCCAGAAGGCCAGACACGTAGGCGGCCAGCTCCGGGGTCGGGTTATCGAGCTCGATCGACGCGGCTGTGACGTCAGATTCTTCATTTTCTTCATCGACGAATGTCAGCTTGTTCAGCAACATGTTGCTGAACTGTGCCGTGCCGGCTTCCGAGAGCTTGAGGCCGGTGAAGATCAGCTCGTCAGCCATGATGTCCGAACCGTCGAACTCAACTTCCAGATCGTCGTCTTCGTCATCAAACTCGCTCTCGAGCGCCGCTTCCATTTCCTCGGCCAGCTCGCTGCCCCGGATCACGACATTCTTGAAAACAACCTTGTCGCCTGAAATTTCCCGATCAGAAAATTCTGTCCGGCCTTCACCGGATTGCATCAAAGCCATTGAGTCGAGCGCAGCGTTGATCTCTTCGCTGTTATCGCTCTGGCCACAAGACGCCAGTACGATCGCGGCGGCGCCGCACATAAGCAGTTTTTTCATTCCAGTCCTCTTTCCGCTGGCCCCCCGGGCAATAATACCCTTTGTACCCGTCACGCGTGTTGTAACATGATTGCCATGAAGCACCACCGATTCTCAGTTGATGGCCCCTCAGGCAAGAGCTTCTCGGTTCGCTTTCGAACAAACCCGAGAGCGAAACGTCTGATAATGCGTCTAGATCCCAAATCGGGCGAAGCTGTGGTGACAGCCCCAAAAGATAAGGATTTTCCTGCCGCCAGGCGGTTCGCAGCGGAACGGGTGAGCTGGCTCGAAGCGCAGGCTGCCCGGTTGCCCGCGGGGCTCGCGCTCCGTCCCGGCGCCATTATTCCGTTTCGCGGCACTGATCACGAATTGATCCTGTCTGCCGCGACGGGCCGCACCAGAGTGCTGGACGGCACACCGCCACAGATCGATTCACCGGGCTCTGAGATCACCTATGCAGATCGCCTGATCCGCTTTTTCCGCGCTGAAGCCAAACGCGAACTGCAAAGTGCGGTGGACCGGCATGCGCGAAATCTGGGCGCTCAACCCAATCGCCTCACCATCCGTGACACGCGATCTCGCTGGGGTTCTTGCAGCATCAAGGGCCATCTGAATTTTTCCTGGCGGCTGGTTCTGGCCCCGCCAGACATACTTGATTATGTCGCCGCGCATGAGGTGGCCCATCTTATCGAGATGAACCACTCTCAGGCATTCTGGACCCAAGTGGAGAAAACCTATGGGCCGTGTCGTCAGGCCAGAGCCTGGCTAAAACAACATGGCAGCCTGCTTCATTCTGTTGGCAGTGAAGGCTTGGTTGGCGGCTGACCGGATGTCGGCTCCGGCACCGTTTTGGCCTGATTTACCTGCGGACCATAGCTAATGATGATCGTGCCAATCTCGCCTTTGGCTGGCCGTTTTGGTCCGAGGAACTGAACCGCGCCATCAGGGCGAACCTCCGCAATGATATCGGCGTCTGGACGCTCCTTCCGGAAGGTTTCCAGATTGTAGACATCGGTGAGTTCTGTCTTGTGGAAGAGCCATTTGCGATAGTGATCACGGATCAGGCTGTCATATCCACGACCCGTGCGGATCAATGTGCGGCCCCGTGTTGAATCGGGCACGCCCAGGTGATCACCTTCCTTGTCGGAGGTGGACAACTGCCAGGTTCGATCCCGACCGAGTTCCGGTGCCAGATGACGACAGACAAGCGCGTTGTAATAGTCATTGGCGCTGACGGCGATAGCCGAAGAGAAGAGCGCATAGTCAAGGCGAACTTCAGCTGATTCCGACAACACTTCGCCCGTGAAAGCCTGAATTCCGGCCTCTCGCGCGGGGCGCAGACGGCGCAGATCCGTATCGGCCATGATGACACCAACGCCCGCAGCTTTCAGCTCCTTTGCCAGACCAACGCTCCACGGATTGGCACCAACGATCAAAGTACCCGCCGGACCAGAGCGTGCCAGCTTCAGGCGGCGCGCCAGCGGGCCGATTGAAAATCCGTGCGCAATGACGGTGACGAAAACGATGGCAAAGGCAAATGGAACGATTTGTTCAGCGCCAGCCAGCAATTCAGGATTGCTGGAGGAAAGCTCGACAAGCCTTTGACCGAAGAAGCCCGAGATAGCCACCGCCACGATACCGCGCGGCGCGATCCAGCCCATCAGCAGGGCTTCCTGCCATTTAAGCTCGCCCCATGTAGAGATGAACACGGTCAGCGGACGCACGATGAACAACATGGCAATGAGGAAACCGAGCGTCTGCCAGGTGAACGCGCTTGCGATGGTGTCAGGCGTCAGATTGGCTGTCAGGATGATGAACACACCGGAAATCAGCAGAACGGCAATGTTCTCCTTGAAGCGTCGCATTTCCTGCAGGCTGGCAAATCTGGAATTGCCCAGCGTCATGCCGAAAGCCGTGACGGCAACGAGGCCGATCTCGTGCTCAATACTTTCAGCAAACGCATAACACGCCACGACGCTGATCAGAATAACAGGCGCTTTCAGGAATTCAGGTATCCAGGCATTGCGGAAGGCCCGGGACAGGAAGAAGCCGAATGCAATACCCATGACGGTACCGATGACCGCAGCGAAAATAATCCAGGCAATAATGGCAAGCGGCTCACCCTTGGCCGCCAGAACGCGCAGAACCTCGAATGCAAACACCGCGAACAGGGCCCCGACCGGGTCGTTCACAATGCCTTCCCATTTCAGGGATTTGCCGACACGTCCGCCGAGTTTGGACTGACGCAGCAACGGCATGATGACCGTCGGACCGGTCACAATGAGGATACCCGCCAGAAGCGCTGCACTGCCCCAGCCCAGACCTCCCAGGAAGTAACAGGCCAGGGTACCGAGAACCCACGCGATCGGCGCACCGATAAAGACCAGGCGTCGCACTGCGGGCCCGGCCTCCTTCAGATCGGAGAATTTGAGCGCCATACCGCCTTCAAACAGAATGATGGCGACGGCCAGAGAGACGATCGGACGTATCAGATCGCCGAAGGCCGCTGAGGGATCAACAATTGCGTGGCCGGAGACGAACATCGCCGCTGGCCCGAACAACAGGCCAGCCAAACTCATCAAAACGATTGCTGGCAGCTGAACGCGCCAGGCCAGCCATTGCGCGCCAATGCCCAGAACGCCGATCAACGCCACGGTTTCAACGGGGGAGAGTAAGGCAGCTGTTTCTGCAGGACTTGCCATATAGGATCTCGGCTCCTGAACTGAGAATTCTGTTTCGCTTAAATCATCCGAGGCAGGACATTATCTGTCTGTCACGGCTGGAATGTCTAGGTTTCCGGTTCGTCTGAAAAATCAAACCCGATAGAACGGGCATCGGTTCCCCGATCATAGCGATCAATTGCTTCGGTGAATTGCGAGCGAATATGGGCGAACAGCAATTCATAGAATTCGGTCGGGTCATTTTCCGCAAGCGGCAGCTGGAAGGTATAGCTGGGCCCGGATTCAATATGAACGGTGAACTTCTCACCCAGCTTGTGGCAATGCATGGCGAGCCTAATCCAGTCTGTGTCGCGCGTCACGCGGACAGCAAGACCGAACAGGATGGGGCCAAGCGGACGGAATCCACGGGGCGGTACGGAAAACGCCTTATTGAGATCAGTGACAGGCTTGAACGGCCCAACAGGCGGAACGAGGTGTACACACACGCCATCCTTGGCATCCATGAACTGGCAGAATCCGTCCTTGAGGTCTTCTGCGAGACGGCGGATGCGGTCGTAATTTTCCTGCGCGCGAGACTGATAGGCTTCCACCGTCGTCACGAGCTCATCAAACCTGGACATGGCATCCCTTTCAAACTGGATCGTTTTTGTATCCACATGAAATGACCAACCGGGGGGCGGGATGCAAGGCCATGACGTAAATTCATTCCTGGCGGATGGCTGTTTCACGCCAGATGGGCTCAGATTTCAAATTCAAGGCTGATAGGGCAATGATCTGACGCCTTTGGGTTGCTCCATGCTATGCCAGGCAGTCTTAGCCCCTGATAACGTTGCGCGCGCCAGGGCAAACCCATGCGGGAGATTGTGACCGCCGGTCGGGCATTCCGTGCCGCAAGTCCAGGCGACAGGAAGATGTGATCAAGCGCGGAATAGGAATCCTCACCAGCATAGTGATGCGTCCATCTTTCCTGCACTGGCAGGTCTGAGGCGAGCAGCGCATCGACCGAGAAGCCATCATCCACCAGTGGGCCAAGGCCGTGATCAGTTACTGGCTTGCCGTCCTGTTCGAGATAATCATTGAAATCACCGCAGACGATCCAGCTTGCTTTTGCCGGGTCGGGAAAACTGCGGTCGATCAGACGTCTGACGGCCAGAGCCTCCTGTTGCCTCACGGGTCGGGTTTGCCAGCGGCCGCCATGCATGGATTTGAAATGGCAGACGAAGACTGACAATTCGGTCTCCCCGATGTCAAAATCGAGTTTCAGACAGTCGCGGCGAAACACCCGGCTGTGTCGTGACTGACCGGCCAGAGGCGCAATCCCCAGATCACCGAGTGTGGTGGCGGCATAACTGGTAATCTGAACCGAATGGAGCCGGGATAGCGCTGCGACATCGATCCCGCGGGTATCATTGCCCTCCTTCAGAATACGCCGCGCATAACCGCGACGGCTCCATCGCCTGAGATAGCGATTATGGAAAGCAGTGAGCGTTACCAGATTTTCGACTTCCTGAAGCGCGCAGATATCTGCCCCGTTTGCTGCCAATGTCTGCGCGGTCAGAGTGCGATCATCTTCTGAGAGCACGTTGAGAACCCCATCGACCTGGTCGGCCATGGCTTCATCGGCAATCCGGGTCAGGCGGGCACGAATGTCAGGGATTTGCGTCTCGCCAAACGGGAAACGCATCATCAAATTCTCGCAATTAAAGCTTGTCAGCTTGAGTGTTGGCATAACATCCCGCCCGAATGGCCTTGTGAGCCGTCAGGTTTAGCGTCAGCGGTGAGAGATACTCAAGCAGCGCAGGGTGGCGGCGCGGACCCTCGCAGCGTTTTGCGGGCCGTCAGCACAAAAGCGGTTGCCAGCGTAATGCCAATGAGGCTGGCCAGAACATCGGCCCCGGAGGCTGTACGCGCCGGGCTGAAGGCAGCCTGCGCGGTTTCAAGACCAACGGCTCCGAAGGCAGAGATAAGCGCCGCAAGCATCCAGCGAGACGGTTTCAGCATGGCGGTCAGCCACAGCGTCAGCGCCCCGAAAGCCAGAAGATGTTCCAGCTTATCCTGCTGGTGAAACAGTTTGGGAATAGGCGGCACAGACTGAAGTGCACCCCAGGCCAAACCTGCAATTAGGAGACAGGTCACGAAAAAATAAAATCCGATTCGCGTCATCAAATTCATCCTTCCAGGCGCGCCATGCAGTGAGACAAGAAGGACGCTGTTCCCGCTTAATACGCGGTTAACAGCCATCCTTCTGCCAGCATGTTTCTCCCAGAGGGCGAATTTATGGTGAGACTTCGCCGGGAATGAGGATTTAGACGTCGACCTCTGCTTCAAGAGCATTGGCCTGAATAAATTCGCGACGCGGCTCGACAACATCCCCCATCAGCTTGGAGAACATGTCATTGGCTTCGTCGACATGTTCGACGCGAACCTGAAGCAATGTCCGGGCATTGGAGTCGAGTGTGGTTTCCCAGAGCTGATCCGGGTTCATTTCACCCAGACCTTTATAGCGCTGTAATTCCACGCCTTTCATGCCCGATGTCATGACGGCATTGACGAGAGAGAGTGGACCAAACACCTGCTCCTCGCCACCGTTTTCGTGACGCAGCACCGATTGATCCTCGAAGATCGAACGAAGTTCACGAGCCCGTTCCGCCAGGCGGCGAACGTCCGGTGATTGCATCACGGCACGATCAAGAACGATGTTTTCTTCGACGTCACGGACAATCCGTTGAGCGATCAGATTGCCATTCTCAAACCAGGCCTTCCAATTGTCTTCGCCTTCTTCGGCAATCCGATTGAGACGTTCTGCCGTAAGGTTGGCTTCCGTTTCGCCAGCATCATCCTCAAGCGCACCGGCCATGGCGGCCTGTTCGAGCAGCGTCGGATGTGCCTTGAGCAGCAGACGACGCACGGATGTCTTGAGCAGGAGACAATCTGCAACAACTTTGCGCAAATCCTGTCCGCCAATCTGCTCGCCATCGGAAAGCACCATGACTTCGCCGGTCGTGCCTTCATCAATCAGGAAGTTTTCCTGCTCGCCATCATCCTTCAGATAACGCTCCGAGCGCCCTTTCTTCACTTTGTAGAGTGGCGGCTGGGCGATGTAGAGATAGCCGTGTTCGATGATTTCCGGCATCTGGCGGTAGAAGAAAGTCAGCAGCAATGTCCGGATGTGCGCACCATCGACGTCGGCGTCAGTCATGATGATGATCTTGTGGTAGCGCAGCTTTTCGATCTGGAAGCCTTCGTTTGGATTGGTTTCCGACCGGCGGCCAATACCCGCGCCAAGCGCCGTGATCAGCGTGCCGACCTGATCGGATGTCAGCATCTTGTCGAACCGGGCCCGCTCGACGTTCAGGATTTTACCGCGTAGCGGCAGGATGGCTTGATTTTCCCGGTTTCGACCCTGTTTGGCAGATCCTCCAGCGGAATCACCCTCCACGATGAAGAGCTCTGATTTTGCCGGGTCTTTTTCCTGACAATCGGCCAGTTTTCCTGGAAGCGAGGTGATATCGAGCGCCGTTTTCCGCCGCGTGAGTTCACGTGCCTTACGCGCAGCTTCACGCGCCGCCGCCGCCTCGACAATCTTCTGCATGATCTGCTTGGCGAATTGCGGATGTTCTTCAAACCACTGGCTGAGCTGTTCAGTCATGAGGCTTTCGACAACCGGGCGCACCTCGGACGAGACGAGCTTGTCTTTGGTCTGTGAAGAGAATTTCGGATCCGGCACCTTCACCGACAGGACACAGGTGAGGCCTTCACGCGCATCCTCGCCGCTGATGGAGACTTTCTCCTTCTTCGCCACGCCTGTTTCATCCGCATATTTGTTGATGACGCGGGTCAGCGCTGCGCGGAAACCGGCAAGGTGCGTACCGCCATCGCGCTGTGGGATGTTATTGGTGAAGCACAGAACGTTTTCGTGATAGCCATCATTCCATTCGAGCGCCGCATCCACCGTGATGCCGTCCTTTTCGGCCCGGGCCCGGATCGGATTGGTGATGATCGGAGATTTCTGCCGGTCGAGATGGGCAACAAAAGCCTCGACGCCGCCCTCATATTCGAAAATGGTTTCAACCGGTTCCACTTCGCGCTCGTCCCTGAACACGATCTTCACACCAGAATTCAGAAAGGCGAGCTCGCGCAGCCTGTGTTCCAGTGTCTTGCGATCATACTCCACCTGGCTGAATGTGGATGGCGAGGCCAGGAACCGCACAGCTGTGCCGGTATAATGCTTGCCATCTGCTGTCAGCGGAGACTCGCCGCGGGTTTCCAGCGGCGCTTCGACCCGGCCACCTTCGACGAACCGCACATAATGTTCATGGCCTTCGCGATGGATGACCAGCTCAAGCCAGTCTGAAAGCGCGTTGACGACCGAAACGCCCACACCGTGCAGACCACCAGACACCTTATAGGAATTGGAATCGAACTTACCGCCAGCGTGCAGCTGGGTCATGATAACCTCTGCCGCCGAAACGCCTTCAGTCGGATGAAGCCCGACCGGTATACCCCGGCCGTTATCCGTAACTTCGGCCGATCCGTCCGGGTGCAGAGTAACGGTCACGGCATCAGCGTGACCGGCCAGCGCCTCGTCAATCGCATTGTCCACCACCTCATAGATCATGTGGTGGAGGCCCGAACCGTCATCGGTGTCACCGATATACATGCCCGGCCGTTTGCGCACGGCTTCCAGACCTTTGAGAACCTTGATTGAGCCCGCACCGTATTCCGGATTTGTTGTTGTATCGTCGGCCATTCGCGCCTTCAGTTCTTCTGATGAATCATGTGTGGTCAGTATAAAGAAGTTTGTCGGAAATGTGAAATCAGCACAGCCTTTTGATACCGCCTGACACACCGCGAAGAGCGCTGTTTTTTATATAGTTTTATTCCCGCCGAAACAGCGGGAAAGAAAGTTGAAAAATTCTTTCCGGGGGCGACCCGCGGCTTGGCCGGTATGCCCCGGAAATGCGGGGACAAATTCCTGTAGAATCAAGGGATTTATTCCTCTGTCACGGCACCATCCTGCACGCGGAAAAACTGTGCACGGTCGCCGAAATCCTCAAACAATCCCCGCTCGGTCCCGGTCAGCCATGCCTGACCGCTCAGGGCTGAGAGTTCATCAAACAGGGCGGCCCGGCGCTCCGGATCGAGATGAGCTGCAGCCTCGTCCAGAAGGACTAGCGGGTTGCGAAGATGTTGTTCAGCTTCCAGCGCGCGGGCGTTCGAGAGGATCAGGCCGATCAGCAACGCCTTCTGTTGCCCGGTTGAACACAAACCCGCCTCAACGCCGGTTGGCCGGTGAATGACCGTAAGATCGCTTCTATGGGGCCCGGAGAGCGTGCGTCCCGCCGCCATATCACGGCGACGGCCATCCCGTAACGCCTCCGTCAGGAGCGCGCTGAGCCCATCCGCATCATCCCCCTGACTCGCAGCCTGCTCCAGCAAACCTTCCAGCCCCAGATCAGCTTTCGGAAAGGCACCATCCGGCCGCGCATCAACGGCGTCCTGCAGGCGCGATACGGTCACAGCACGGTTCCGGGCAATCGCCGCGCCATGTTCGGACAGCCGCGCTTCCAGACCATCCAGCCAGATCGGATCAGGCCGACCCTGTTCGAGCAGCAGATTACGCTCACGCATGGCTTTCTCATAAGCAGCAGAATGCCGGGCATGATTTGGAAAATGGGCGAGGGTCTGCCGGTCGAGAAATTTGCGGCGCTCAGTTGCGCCGCCGGAAAACACCCGGTCCATGGCGGGAGTGAGCCAGATGATGCGCACCAGATCGGACATGGACCCGGCGGTTGCGGGCGAACCATCGAGCTGGATCGTGCGCTTGCCCCTGCCCCCATCGGTGGTGGCATCAATGCGCACGGCCCGGTCCATATCGCCATCAAACAGCGTCGCGCCCAACCCCCAGCCGGGTGAGGGCTTAGAGTCCTGGACGCGCGAGAGGTCGGCAAGCCCGGCCGACCGCAAACCGCGCCCCGGCGAAAGCTGGGACACCGCCTCGATCAGATTGGTCTTGCCCGCCCCGTTCGCGCCATAAAGGCACACATGACGGCCATCAAATGCGAGAGACAACTGCGCATAGTTCCGAAACCCGGACAGCGCGAGACGACGAAGGAAAATGCGACCATTGCTGGTCATATGGTCAATCAGACGCGCAGCGGCATCAGCACATAGCGAGAGGCCGGATCAGCCGGATCGCGAACCAGTGCAGGAGAAGCCGGATCGTTGAAATCGAAATTGATTTCATCGCCGTCGATTTGCTGGGTCACATCGAGCAGATAGCGCGCATTGAAACCGATCTCGAGCGGCTCGGAGTCATAGCTGCCTTCAACTTCTTCCATACCGTGACCGGTTTCCGCGTGATTGACGGTGAGAACGACCTTGTCATTGTCCAGCGTCATTTTCACTGATCGCGACCGTTCTGCCGACACAGTGGCTACGCGATCGACCGCTTTTTCCAGCTCGGAATTGTTGACCGTCAGAACCTTGTCATTGTTCTGCGGGATAACGCGAACATAGTCAGGGAATGAGCCATCAATCAGTTTCGATGTCAGCACGGCACGGCCAACGGTAAACACGATCTTGGCTTCTGATACGGCGATGGTGACTTCACCATTATAGCCATCGATCAGGCGACGGATTTCAGCAACGGCCTTGCGCGGAACGATGACGCCCTGCATGCCCGACGCACCTTCCGGGGCCTCGGTTTCAGACAATGCCAGACGGTGACCATCGGTAGCGACAGCGCGCAGCTTCTGGCCATCCTCACCATCATGAATGTGCAGATAGATACCATTCAGATAATACCGGGTTTCTTCGGTTGAGATCGCAAACCGGGTCTTGTCGATCAGCCGCTTCAGGTCATTGGCATCGACGCCAAACTGAACCGAGCCCTGATCGCGGGACATGGTCTGGAAATCAGATGCAGGCAACGTCGGCAGCGCAAAACGGGAGCGGCCAGCCTGGATCGAAAGGCGTTGGTTCTCGGGCTTGAATTCCAGCTCGACCGCCGCACTTTCAGGCAGCTTACGCACGACATCAAAGAGCGTCTGCGCTGGCGCGGTAAGAGAGCCTTCCTGCTGGATGGTGGCATCCGCCGCATCGACCGCCTCAATATCAAGGTCGGTCGCGGTGAGGGTCAGGCTGTTCGCGCTTGCCGACAACAGAACGTTCGACAGGATCGGAATGGTGTTGCGGCGTTCCACAACACTTTGAACGTGGTTAAGGGCACCAAGCAGTTCTGACCGGTCGATCGTCAGTTTCATTGTCTTCTCCGGACGAATTCAGATTTCGTCATGTCGTAAACAGATCAGCCCACTTCGACTCGAAGCGGGCTGGCAACTTATCCATATTTTTTCGCAAAACAAAATGGTTTCCGCCTTTGTTCTTGCTGGAAAACCATACTTTTGCCCTTTCCCCGGCCTGGTGGTGCTAAAACCGGGGAAAGTCATGCCGATATTCAGATCAGCCCGGAGAGCCAGCCTGAACTTCATCAATGGCGATTTCGACACGCTCCAGATCTGCCCGCAATGTTTCATCGCTCTCAATGAGCGCTTCAAGCTTGCGAACAGCATAGAGTACGGTCGTGTGGTCGCGATTGCCAAAATAGCGGCCAATCTGCGGCAGAGACCGTGTGGTCAGCTTACGGCAGAGATACATCGCAATCTGACGCGGATAGGCAATGGACCGGCTACGACGTGCAGACTCAAGGTCTGTACGCGTGACACCGAAAACATTGCAAATCGCACGTTTCACCTGGTCAATTGTCGGCGGCTTGCGATCACCAAGCTGACGGCGCACTGCGGCGGCGACATCTTCAATGGTCACAGGTAGGCCAACAAAAGTCGTAGCCGTGAAGACGTTGCAAACCGCGCCGTAAAGCTGGCGGCCCGGGCCACGAACACGCTGAACGATCAGCTCGACCGATGCATCATCCAGCACGAATTCCGGATTCTCAGTCGCAATGTCAGCAACCTTCATCCGAACAATGCGGCGACGCATTTCTTCGTCCGGCTCATCGACCTTGACCGTGATACCGCCCTGCAATTCCTCGCGGACCCGGCCACTGAGCGAGCCAAGTTCGGAAGGACTTTCATCCGCTGTGATCACAACCAGGCCGCCACGGGCCGCAACAGCACGGATGTTACCGAAGAACTCCCGCTGTGTGCCGCCTTTGCCGGTGATGGCCTGAAGATCATCGATCAGCAGAACATCAGCAGACCGCAGACGCGCCTTGAGATCGCTGGTGTCGTTGCGGCGCACGCCGTCAACATAAGCCACCATGAACTCTTCAGCGCTCATATAGACGACCTGACGTTTGTCATTGCTGGCTTCCATGTGGGACTGGATAGCCAACAGCATGTGGGTTTTGCCCACACCATGACGCCCGTAGAAGTACACCGTCTTAGCCGGTGCACTTTCGCCCTGAGCAATGCGACGCGCAACAGTGGCCGCGACGCGGTTTGAATCCGCAACAACGAGATTGTCAAACGTCAGATCACCGGAAGTGGTACGCACTTCCACAGGCGTGTTCTCCTCTTCAGCCATTTCAGCTGAGATGTCGGCCATTTCCGTTCTGGCAGACTCAGCCAGCTGACGAACGTCATCGGAAAAATCTGACCAGCATGAAACACTTACGCGACGCCCACGCCCGTCCAGGTTAGACCAGATCCGATTGATAACACGCAGATAATCCTGCTTGACGCGATCACGCTGAATCGAATTGCTTGCCGCGATCTGAATAACGCCATCGATCTCGGCCACGAATTCCAGCTCGCTTAACCACTTATTGTATGCTTGGGCAGACGTTTCTGTCTGCAGTTCAGACATTACGGCTTGCCAGATTGCAATCGCTGTCATTGTGGAGCCTTTTGCTTCACCTTCCATTTCGATGGGCATTTCTTGTTTTCTCATAGCCCTTGCTGCACCCCTGAATTTTGTCATTGTAAGTCACCACCACGAGAACACACGTCGATCGGTCGTACGGAGTGTCGCCGTACGTTAAAAAAGCTCCCAATGCGGACAGAACCAGTGATGAAATGGAGAATAATAAAACGGCTCGAACGGTCAACTGACCTATCGCTGCCAAATTTCCCCAACGGACACATTTGTTTGTTGACCCAGAAATAACCTATTAAATTCAGATGACTGCGGGTAACAAAATTTTAAGGAAATTTTTGTTCTATTTTTGTTCGGTTTTGGATGTCAATCATCAAGCGCAAAACAATCTGTGGAAATTGCGCTATTTATTATGAAATTGTTACACAAAATCAGGTGCAAAAAATGGCGGTAAAAACCGCCAATATTTCTTGCTGCAGAGATTCCCCACCGATGACAATGTCGCCAATTGTTTTTGTCCGGGTCAAGCCGAATTATGAATAAAACGCCGCTTTTTAATCAGGCGCTGCCTCCGATACACCAAACAGGCGAATTTGGTCCGGATCAGCCCAAAAGAAAACCGTCGTTCTGAAACGACGGCTTGTCCTGTTGGGTTTGCGGTGACCGCAATCGACACCCGAAAGTGTCAGCCCATGGCGCCTACGCGCTTGGACAGGCGAGACACCTTACGAGAGCTGGTGTTCTTGTGCATAACACCCTTGCCAGCCGCACGCATGATTTCAGGCTGGGCAGCTTTCAAAGCTTCCTGAGCAGCTGACTTGTCACCTGCGGCGATTGCCTCTTCTACCTTGCGTATGAAAGTCCGCACGCGCGAACGCCGAGCCTTGTTGACTTCGGTGCGACGCGCGATCTTGCGAACCATCTTCTTGGCAGACCGTGTATTGGCCATGCATTATCTCCAGTCGGAAAATTCGGAAAGGCGGCTTGATAAGCTGGCCCGACCGAAACGTCAATGTTTTTTATCCGAAAACACGGGAGATTTTCCACAAACCACCGTGTTTCCTGATGTACGCCCTGTTATCGCTGACACTTGGCACAGAAAAAGGTGGACCGTCCAGACTGAACAAGGCGCAAGACTGGCGTGTCACACCGGCGGCATGCGCCACCTTCGCGGCCATAGACATCGAAACTGTGCTGAAAATAGCCAAGCCCGCCATCAGCATTCGCATAGTCACGCAGCGTAGACCCGCCTGCCTCTATGGCAGCGATCAACACCTCGCGTATCGCGACCGCCAATCGTTCCGCCCTTGCCCGGCCCAGATTCAAGCCCAGCCGCCTTGGCGATACACCCGCACGAAACAGCGCCTCGCAGACATAGATATTACCCAGCCCCGCAATGACCGACTGATCAAGCAATAGCGACTTCATGGGCGAGCGCCTGAGCCTCACTGCACCGTGGAGATGAGCGCCGTTAAACGCATTTGAAAGCGGCTCTGGCCCCAGATCACGGAATGGGTCCTCACCGGGTGTGAACATCTGCATATAGCCGAACCGGCGCGGGTCGTTGAAAACGATGCGCGTACCGGCCTGCGTGAAGAATTCGACATGGTCATGCCGGGGATCCGTCAACCGCGCATGCTCGAACTTTCCCGGTTCCAGCGCGCGCTCATCCGGCGTTTCAATGGTAAAGCGCCCGGACATACCCAGATGCATCACCAGCCTTTCATCACGATCCGTTTCGGCGACAAGAAATTTGGCGCGTCGCGCCAGCCGGGTAATGGTCGCGCCGGTAAGACGTTCCACCATCCGGTCCGGCAGGGGAAATCGAAGGTCTGGCCTGTTCAGCACGACCCGGTCCAACTGTGCGCCTTCCAGATGGGGCTGGAGACCACGACGAACGGTTTCGACTTCGGGTAATTCAGGCATGGCGAAGAAATAGACGCCCGCCTGAAAAGATCAAAACTGAAAATACACGAAGGGGGCAGATTCGAGCGGATAAAGCGCCAGAGCCAGCGCCGTGAGCACGCCAAGGCCAGCCCAGTAAAGCACCGGAATCCGCAGTGCCGGCAGTTTGGGAAGCGTTTTGAAATGGCTGACCTGGCTAAGAAGGCTGTCTATGATAAGCAGCCCCGGCACCAGAAACGCCACGAAGGATAGCGCCTGCTGACCGCCGGAACGCATACCGATGGCCGCAGACCAGACCTGGAGTGAGTCGCTTAATGTTTCGGCGCGGAACGGTGCCCAGGTCATGAAGACGAACAGCACGGTCAGAACGAGGCCAAAACCTCCGCCTAGCATCGGGACAAGCTGTCGGCGCTTGTCCTTTCCAAGAATTGCGCGATGAACCGCGAGGCCCGCGCCATGGAAAGCGCCCCAGATCACGAAATTCCACGCCGCGCCGTGCCAGAGCCCGCCCAGCACCATGGTGATCATCTGATTGCGATAGGTCTTTGCCTCACCCAGCCGGTTTCCGCCCAGCGGGATGTAGAGATAATCCCGCAACCAGAATGACAGGGACATGTGCCAGCGTCGCCAGAAAATATCGATGGAGCTCGATGAGTAAGGATCGTTGAAGTTCTTAGGGATGTAGAAGCCAAACCAGCGGGCCACACCGATTGCCATCAGGGAATAACCGGCGAAATCGAAATAGATCTGCGTCCCGAATGCAAAGGTGGCGGCCACTAGGGACGAATTGGTCCAAACGCTGACATCGGCAAACACAGGGTCCACGAAAGGGGCGATGTTGTCGGCCAGCGCGGCCTTATAGATGAAGCCGACAATAAAGGCTCGCGCACCGGAAGCGATCAAAGGGCTGGAAAGTTTCTTCTGCCGTTCGATCTGGGGGAAAAAGCTCGCCGCACGCACAATTGGCCCCGCCACCAGCTGGGGGAAGAAGGCGATGTATAGCGCGACATGTTCGAGGCTCTCTTCTGCCTTCAGATGACGGCGGAAGACGTCAATCAGATAGGAGATCGCCTGAAAGATATAAAAGCTGATCCCGACCGGCAGAATGATGTTCACCACTGGCCAGCTCGCCGACCAGCCAAGGGTCGACAACAGATCGTCTGTCGAGTCGGCAAAGAAGTTGAAATACTTGAATACGCCAAGAACCGACAGCTGAACAATGATGGCCGGCCACAGCACCCAGAGCTGCGCGCGGCGGTCATCCTGACGAGCCCGCATCATGCGCGCCGCCAGCCAGCTGACAAGAATGACCCCGCCAATCAGCGCCAGAAACCGGATATCCCACCAGCCATAAAAGACAGCGCTGGCCAGCAAGAGCCAACGATTGCGCCACTCACCACGCAACAAAACCCAGTAAGCAAACAGGACAATGGCCAGAAAGACCGGGAAGATCGCTTCTGTAAAAATCATTTGAGCGCCCCCCAGCGGTCGATCTGGTCTGCCAGCCAGTCTGTATAAGTGTCTGCACCGTCCTGAAGGAGGTGTTTCTCGTCATACCAGACCTGGCCACGGAGAGCCGAAAGCAGAGCGGCATCGACCGGCGCGATGCATGGAAATTCGGAAAGCTCACCTGCGCACAGCCCGGCCACATAGGACCGTTCCTCAGCAGGCAGAACGGGCGGGTAATAATAAGCGATGCGGCGTACGCCCTGCTCTGCCATCCAGTCGCGCTGATTGGCCCGGAACAGTCGCGCCCAGGCAGGCCCCTCGCCCGGTGTGAAACCTTCGCCTGCATTCAGCGCCTGACGAATTTCCTTGTTCGACAGGGTGAACGTGTCGCGCGGGTCGGTCTGCGGGTCGAATGATGGGCGCGCGTCAATCTCTGACCGGCTTTCACCCGTTGCCAGAAGACCGACATTGGCAACATTCATCACAGAATGCACGCCGAGCAGCGCAAGGGCTTTCCCGCAAGCCGCCAGCCCATCACACTGCCCCGTCGCCAACCCCTTTATGGCCCAATAGCTCGCATCTGGTGAAAACTGCTCAATGGCACGGTCGGAGAATTTGGCGACACGAAAGACGTAAGCCGGGTCCTCATCGAATTCACGAGCGGCCTCAATGAATACAACGTCCGGCGCGCGGCCCAGAGCGGCTACAAAAGCACGAAGATGGGCGTCTCGCTCCTGAAGTGATGCGCCTTCGAGCGAGAGATTGATCGCTCTGTGCGGATAGCCTCTGGCGCGCAAATCAGTTGTCAGCTTCTCATCGTCAAGCGCGTTTCGCGAATAGCTGGCGCCTACAAACAGCACGATGGGTGTGCCTGGTTCAGCCTCGGCCTGATCGAGCGCATGGTTTATGAAGGCATCATAATCGGTCGGCCGGGTAATATCCGCCGGGACTGTAATCATGCGAACCACAAACAGCGTCGCCAACAGCGCCAGAGCGAAACTTCCCAGCCCGGTCAGAAGGCCGGATCGCCCCGGCGCACGCAGCAATCGTGCGAGGATAAGCGCCAGACAGGCGGCAGAAAAGGCGATCCAGTGCATGTGTCGTCAGCGCTCCGCTCGACAGGGTAAAGGCGGAGTCTTTTCTAGGCCGGAAAGCGATGAAATAGGGTGAGCGGCGTCATGCGAAATTACGGCTCTGCGTTAAGAATTCTCCAATCAGGCGAGTTTTTACCACGCACTCCAGGAACAAGGGCGGCATTTCCCTGAAAATCGGGGCTTTCAAAATGCGATCAATTTGGGTATGTAGCCCCGCTCAGAGATCATGACGGCGTCATGTCATCCCTGAATGGACAACAGCCAATCGGCGCGGCGTTCCGCATCCCGGTCTGGCAGGCCATATTGGGCCGCGTTAGCTCAGCTGGTAGAGCATCGCATTCGTAATGCGAGGGTCAGGTGTTCAAGTCACCTACGCGGCACCATTTTTGTTTGATCACCCGCTTCAACTTCTTTTCACGATGGATGGCGCTCAAAGCTGTTGGCGGGTTCGAGTTCGGTGATTCGAGCCGCACCAATTTTCCCGATCTCGCTAAGAAGAATGTGTCTCCACGCGAAACCACCCGTTCGAAACAATCAGTGCCATGTCGTACAAAGCGAGGACATGAAGGAGAAATGCGCCACTCTGACTGCCGGGACAAAACAACCGATTGCAGCCTTCGGACGGGCCGCCTATGTCCCTGACAAAGGATGAACCACGCATGACCGGAAACAGCCGAGAGGCAGCGCGCGAAAAACGCCTGCGCAGCGCCGAAGAAAAGCTCAACGATGTCAGAGCTGAAGCCGAAGCAATGGGCGTGGATGAAGCCTATATCTCGACGCTTGTGGATTCGTTTTACGAGCGCGTACGGTCCGACCCCGAGCTGGGACCGATTTTCGAGCGCGTGGTAAATGGCCGTTGGGACCGCCATCTGGCGACGATGAAGAGTTTCTGGGGGTCCATGGCATTGGGGCTGAAGACTTATGACGGACGGCCCATGCCAAAGCATATGGCGCTGGAAGGGCTGAAGCCCGATCATTTCACGATCTGGCTGGAGCTATTTTACAAGATCCTGCGGGACACCGCACCGACGCAGGCCGCGGAAGACTATTTCATGGAGCGAGCCATCCGGATTGCCCGCGGGTTTCAGCTAAACATCTTCACCTACAACCCGCTTCTGAGCGATCCTGATCGAGAGGGCTGAGCAACACATTGAAGCGTTCGCCCGCGGAAAAAAGCGTACCGGACGCAACGATACAGTTTGACAGGTGTGGACCGGATTTCGTTCATCTCTTGCAGACACCTGCAAGGAACTCACAGACATGCGCCATGATGCATCGCCCGGACGAACCCTGAACGCCTACCCCATTCACTGCGAAATCACCGCACGGGTCAGCGACGTGGATGGCTATGGGCACCTCAATGCCATTCGCATCGGTCAGTTTTATGAGGAAGCGCGGGCTGATTTTTATCAGCAAGCCTTGTTTGAACTGCATCGCAGGACGCGTATTCTGGTCGCAGAACTGACTTTTCAGTATCTCGGCGAGGGGTTCTGGCCAGGACGGCTGCAGCTGGGCACCGGTATTTCCAAGCTCAACCGGACATCATTTCTGATGGGCCAGGGCTTGTTTCAGGATGAGAATTGCATTGGCCTCTGCCGTACAGTGCTGGTTTGCACCGAGAAGGGCCAGTCCGTTGAGATACCCGAAGACCTGCGCGATGCGTTGACCCGGCAAGCCATAAAGACGTGAGCATGTCACGCCCCTATGGCCTCTCACTTCAGAATTTCTTGACGTAATCCACGGGCGGTGGCGCGGGAGGCGGCTCAGCCTTCGGCGGAGCAGCAGACGCTTCTTCATCACTTGTGGCGCTGGTCGGACGGGCCGGCTCTGGCGGCATCATCGGTCCCGGCAAAGCCCGGTTACGCACAACATCCAGTTCCGCCCGATAGCTCTCATGACGCGGATGGATCAGCTGTTCCGCATCACCAAACGTGTAGACGAGGCGCGCCCAGTCATCATGCTGGTAGTTAAAGGCTGAGCCATCGGTTTCGATGTCGCTCCATTCCGCTTCACGTGTCGCGGTTGCAGCCTTTTGTGACCAGTCCTGAGCCTGTCCGATTTCGCCGCGCGCGCGGGTAATCATTTCCATCATTCGGCATACGCGACTTGTCGGCTGCGTGCCCTGAAGCAACGGGCCGAGCGCTTTTTCTGCGCTATCCCAATCACCGGATGCAATGGCGAGATCAGCTTTGAGAAGGGCGGTCTCACGATGGCTTTTGTTGGCGTTCGCCAGCGCCTGCATGGCTTTGCGCGGCCCACCCGGATTCAGCGTATCGATCCGCTCGGCCACCAGTGCCAATGCCGGATGCGGACGCGCCTTCCAGGCTGTTTCCAGCGCAATGATGGCAGGCTTGATCGCGTCACGTGCCATTTGCAGCCGCGCCAGATGGAATGCCGCTGGCGGAAAGCCCGGCGCAAGTTTCTGAGCATCGGCCAGAAGGCGTTCCGCACCTTCAGGGTCGCTGGACATAATGCCATGCGCCTCAGCTGTGTTCAGCACAGCCTGACGGCGACGCGCCGCGGCGGTTTCGATATGGCCCTTGTGCTCGCCGACAGACAACACGTGGCGAGCATCGGCCCATTCGCCGCGCGCCACATAAATCTCGAACAGTGATTTGAACGGCCAGTCGCCTGTTTCGCCCTTCATTTCCAGAGCTTCCCGGGCACGCTCAATAGCCATGGCAAAATCGCCGCGCTTGACCGCAGCGCCCGTCAGCCCTTTCAGGCCCGCAAGATGTGCCCCCGGCTTACGTGCCAGCTCAGCATATGCACGCTCAGCCCGCGTCCAGTCTTCTTCCTGTTCGGCGGTGCGGGCATCAAGAAGCAGCGCCAGGCGTTCATCATCCGCATCTGAAAGCGCCTTCTGGGTCAACCGTTTGGCAGATTTCAGATCACCCCCTTCTACGGCCAGAATGCCACTGGCCAGAGCGTCATTGCCTTTGCGCGACCGGCCACGGCGACGCATGTCCTTGATACGCGAGGGCAGACGGAAAACACCGGTGAGGAAGCCCCACAGCAACGCGATAACTGCGCCGAGAAGGGTCATGACAATCGCGGCACCTGTCATGTTCAGAACGAAATCAGGCTGGTTGTCGCGTTCGAGTACCAATCGCCATGGCACACCATTCAGCCAGAGTGCCCCTAAAACCAGTGCCGCAATCAGACAGACGAGGAATAGCAGTCGGATCATTCAACGTCCTCCAGATTTACAATATCGCTGCGCAGGCGTTCCAGCAGGCTATCGGCTTTCACCCGGCGCTCTGCGCGCTCCATCCAGTCAGACAGAATTTCGGCCTGCTGACCTTCAATAGGGCTGAGTTCTGCAATGGCACCGGCAACATCGCCCGCTTCAAGCAGGCTGAGCGCGGTATCCACCCGGCGAGACGCCGTCTTGCCTTCAGCTGTCCCTTCTTCTCTGACAGTGACCACTGAACCGAGCAAATCACCAACCCAGGCCCACTGCCCGGTTGGCTTTTCAGGCATACCCGCCGTTTCAACGCGCCCTCGCAGACGCTGCAATTGTGCGGCGAGCTGTTCAGCGGTCGGCGCGCCTTCTTCGGCAAAGCGGCGCAATGCGGACACGCGGCCATTGGCTGGCAATTGGAGCGCCAGCGCCTCGAGTTCACGATCAAACGCCTGCCCCGTCAGCAAAGCGGTTTCAAGCGTCGACAAGGCCAGAACGCGGTCGGCCCTCCGAACCAGCGCCTGTTCGTCCTGGGTCAGTTTCGCACCTTCGAGCGTGCTGAGCCTCTCATTGACGACCCTACGAAGCGCTTCGACTTCAGAGGTGACATCTTCGAGCATTTCCTGACTGGCGACTTCACCGGCATCAAGCTGATCTGAGTGCGTTTCAACCTTATTCGACACCGTGTTCAAAGATGCTTCGAGCGTTTCGACATCGTCTTCAAGTCGTTCGATCAGCGCGGTTCGTGCAGCCATGGCTTCGCGCAGTTCAATATCGACGGCTTCCAGCTGCGATGTTCGTTCCTGCAGAGCGGCCACGCTCCGGGTGAGGCCCTGTGTCGATGCGCCGCCCGTTCCTGCATCTACAGATTCGATAGACTCAAGCCGATCCATCAGCCCGGCGAGGGTGAATGCAGGTTCCGGCAAAGCGCCTGCGTCGGTTTCCGACCCATCACTTTCCGCGGGGGAGCCATTTTCGCCGTCACCGCCATCGGGGGCGTCGCCCTCAACCGCCGCTGCGCCAATAAGCGATCGGTAACGCGTTTTCAGCGTTTCGACGTCAGCGTTGAGATCTGCCAGCAAGCCTTCTGTCGAGGATATTTGTTCGTCATTGCTGGCCTGCAGGGATTGCAGGCGAATTTCCGCGCCGCGAAGCGATTGCTGTACCTGTGCGATGCTTTCCCGGATGTCGCGATCTGTCTCTTCAAGCTTTGAAATATCGACGGCCACCTCGGACGCCTGAGCGTATCGTCCGCCCGTGCCGCCCGCGACAACGCCAATCGCACCACCGGCAAGCGCGGCAACAACGCCCACAGACATCAGCCCGATCCATCCAGGCCCGCCACCACCCGAAGCCGGTTTGGCCTCTGCTGGCTCTGCCGAAGTGAACTCGACATCAATCGGTTCTTCTTCCTGGGCGTCTTTGGAATCTGACATAAGACTGGGGACCTTCCGATACTGGTTACTCTGATGATACACCCGGTTGGGCAAGACTTTGAAGGGCTTTCACAAGCTCATTCTCATTTGGCCGTTCTGCAGAAACCAATCGGCCCGCACCCGAGTTCCGAAGCGGCCCTAATGCGCGCTCAGAAACGCCGACAAAAGACAGATCGACCGTACGTATCTGTCCTTCGCCGAGCCAGGTTTCAACCGCGCTCGCGCCCTTTGCAGAGTGGATCAGGACAACGGCATCATCCGGCACTGAGTGTTGCCAGCTTTGTCGAACATCCACCCATGGGACCGGCCTGGCGGAGTATAACGGCGCAAAGCGTGCCTGATAGCCCGCATCCCGCAATCGACGCACAAGATCGCCCACCGCATCGGCATTGGCGACATGAACAAACGCAGTCGCCTCCGGAACCGGGAATTTATTCAGAATCAGATGATAAAGGTCATCCGCATTGCCATCTGCGTTGTATCGCGAGGCAAAGCCCGCCTCGACTGCAGCCGCAAGCGTGGCTGGCCCTACACAGACCGCAGGCAAATCAGTTCGCCAGCCCGCATCGAGACAGGCCCGTACACCATTCGCGCTGGTAAAAATATAGCAGGCATCAGCCCCGGGCGGCTCAAAACCATCGGCAGCCGCTGGTGCAATTTCGAGGGCCGGTAGTCTGACGCAGGCATACCCAAGCTGACATAGTCGGCGCTCTGTCTCGCTCGCGCCAGGCTCGGCCCGGGTTATGACGACCGTTTTCGGCACGTCGCGCTACACCTCCAGATGTGGAAGCTTGCCGTCTGCCTGTTCAATCAGCGCGTCACCAACAGCCAGACCAAGCTCATAGAAGTCGTGCAGGAACAATTCCTGGCTGGTCAGTGATTTTTCTGCGCGGTAGAGCGGATCCCCATCGGGATGGCATACCTGTGCCACGAGGCGGTAGCCGCCCGGTGTGTCATTGAAAAGATGCGCCGCAATCGGGGTGCGGCAGGACCCATCAAGCCTGGCAAGCGCGGCCCGTTCAGCCACCGCCGCACGTTCGGCGTACACATCGCTGAGATCGGCAAGCGCATTGACCACGTCGCGGCCAAGCCGGTCGCCAATACCAGCTATGCCGAGAATGCCCTGTCCGACGGCTGGCAGAAACTCATCCGGATGAAGCTTCTCACTGGCGGTTTCCGGCAGCCCGAGACGATTGAGGCCGGCGGCGGCCAGGAAAGTCGCGTCCGCGACACCTGCTTCAAGTTTCTTCAGCCGGGTCTGCACATTCCCGCGAAACTCAACCACTTTGAGGTCAGGCCGCTGTGCCAGCGCCTGAGCCCTGCGCCGCAGGCTGGACGTTCCGAGCACAGCGCCTTCGGGCATGTCCGCCAGACTTTCATATTTGAGCGACACGAATGCGTCGCGCGGGTCTTCGCGCTTTGGGTAGGCCAGGATCTGCTGCTCGGGTGGCAATTCAACCGGCACATCCTTGAGGGAGTGAACGAGGATATCCACCTCATCGCGGTCTAGTGCGCTATCAAGTTCCTTGGTGAACAGGCCTTTGCCGCCCGCTTCCAACAGGCTGCGATCCTGAATCTGGTCGCCTGTTGTTGTCATGCCGACAATTTCACAAACGTATTCACCGACAAGCCGCGCATTGAGTTCTTGCGCCACCCATTCGGCCTGCGCGAGCGCCAGAGGAGATTGCCGGGTTCCGATCCGAAGTGTTTTCATGTTCTCTTTTATAATTCCGGTGGGTTTCAGGATTTGCGTATTCAATGGAAAGGGCTACAACCCCGCCCACCATGGAGCAAGCCCAACCCTCTTCTCTGACTGTACTCGGCATCGAAACAAGCTGCGACGAAACCGCGGCCGCTGTTCTGCGGCTGACCGAGTCCGGCCCTGTTGTACTGGGCGAAGTCGTCGCAAGCCAGTTTGACGAACATCGCGCCTTTGGCGGCGTTGTCCCCGAGATTGCAGCCCGCGCGCATGCTGAAAAATGTGATGAAGTGGTTTCGGCCACACTCGAACAATCAGGCGTTACGCTCGACGCGCTTGACGGCATCGCCGCAACCACAGGCCCCGGCCTCATTGGCGGCGTCATGGTGGGTATGATGACAGCCAAGGCACTTGCGCTGGCCACTGGCAAACCCTTCGTGTCCGTCAATCATCTGGAAGGCCATGCCCTGTCGCCTCGTCTGGCGGGCGATCTGGACTTCCCCTATCTCCTGTTGCTGGTTTCGGGCGGACACTGTCAGTTTCTGCGCGTAGATGGCGTGGGCCAGTATCAGAGACTGGGCTCTACCATTGATGATGCGGTTGGAGAGGCGTTCGATAAATCAGCCAAAGTGATGGGGCTCGGTTTTCCGGGCGGCCCGGCGGTCGAAAAACTGGCCGCTGAAGGCAATGAGACCGCCGTGCCTCTTCCGCGTCCGCTGCTCGACCGCCCCGGACTGGATATGTCTTTTGCGGGTCTCAAAACCGCTGTGCTTCGCGAAGCCGAAGCCGAGCCGCTGACGAGGGACCGGCAGGCCGACATCTGCGCCAGCTTTCAGGCCGCTGTAAAAGATGTTCTGGTCGAGAAATCGAGACGCGCCATGCGGGATTTCCGGGAGACGTCTGGCACATCGTCCAGGCCAGCCTTTGTGATTGCGGGCGGTGTTGGCGCGAACAAAGCGCTGCGCACGGCCCTGCAGACACTTTGCGAGGAAGAAGGATTTCTGTTTCAGGCCCCGCCAATGAAATGGTGCACCGACAATGGCGCGATGATCGCCTATGCAGGTGCGTTGCGGCTGGCCCGGGGCGAAATCTCGGCCTTTGATATTGCCGCTCGCCCGCGCTGGCCACTGGATGAAACCGCTGCGCGCAAGTCTCCGGTTTTCGGTGGTGGGAAGAGAGGCGCGAAGGCCTGAGGCGTTGGCATGTAACTGGCAACAATCTCTGCGAGAATGTAAATCGTTTCATTCTCGCACATTTGGCTTTCCTTGCGGCTTCTTTCACCCGGCGTGATCGAAGCCGTTTCTTTATTTGAAAAAAGCAACAAATTATTTTCCTTTCTTTATGCAAATTTGTCTGAAACGTTTAAAAAGAGATATCTGTGATGATGTTGAGCAAAGGCTTTTCCGTCCTGATTGTAGAAGACAATGTGCATATGATGCGGCTTTTGAGTGCGATGATCCGCACGATCGGCGTCGACGTCATTCATGCCGTGCAGGACCCGGTCGAGGCGCTTGAGGTTCTGAAAACCAACGCGATCGATTTCGCCATGGTCGATCTGAGGCTACCGGTCATTGACGGGATCGAATTCACAAAGCTTGTGCGAAACTCTCCTGACTCCCCAAACCCCTATCTGCCGATCATCATGGTGACGGCGCATTCCGAACGTGAAAAAGTTGAAGCTGCCCGCGATGCCGGCGTGACAGAATTCTGCTGTAAGCCGATTAACGCCAACACGCTGTTCGGGAAAATCCATGCGATTGTGGAACACCCTCGCCCGTTTATCCGCGCTCCGAACTATTTCGGACCGGATCGTCGCAGACGCAAAGACCCTAACTATACCGGCCCGGAACGGCGGCAGAACATGGAAGCCGTCCGCTCATAAAGCTGGCTTCACTGTGGCTTTCAGAGCCTCTGACTGGCGCTGCTTCCTCTGTTGTCGATCAAACCGAATGGCGTCGACAGAAAACAGGATGACGGCCAGCCAGATCAACACAAATGTTATGGTCCTGACCGGGGTGAGCATTTCGCCCAGGGCCAGTGCAACGCCGAACTGAAGGCTGGGCCCCAGATACTGCATTATGCCAAGGGTTGAGAACTTCAGGCGCCGCGCCGCAAGCGTAAAAAGGAGAAGCGGTGTGGCGGTCAAAGGCCCCGCCAGCAACAGAAGCAGGATATCTGTCCCGCCATTACCGACGATATTCCGTCCCTGGAAAAGCGCGACACCAATCCACAAAACGGCAAGCGGCAGGATAAAGAGAACCTCGACGGTAAAACTGACGCGCGAGTCGACCACCAGCTGACGCTTGATCAGGCCATAGCTTGCAAATGTCGCCGAGAGCGCCAGCGCAACCCATGGCAGACGTCCCAGAGCGAACGTTTCCACCGTCACCGCAATCGCCGCAATGATAACGGCCACCCATTGCAGACGCCTGAGCTTTTCAGACAGGAAGATAGCGGCAACCGCTACATTCACGAGCGGGTTGATGAAATAGCCAAGGCTGGCCTCCATCACACGCTCCTGGCCGACCGCCCAGATGAAAATCAGCCAGTTTGTTCCGATAAGAAGAGAGGCGAGCGCAAGCCAGAGCGCATTTCGGCTGGCCAGAATGGTCATCACGTCCCGCCAGCGGCCAGCAAGTACCACAAGAAGAAGGCCCGTCGGTACAGACCACAGCACCCGGTGCGCCAGAAAGTCTGCCGGTTCAATATGGCGTAGAAGAGCCAGATACAGCGGCAGGAACCCCCAGATGAAATAGGCCCCCATGCCTGTCATCAGGCCGAAACGTTGATCCTGTGTCATCAGCACCTGCCAAAACCAGAGAGCGCGCCAGATAAAGGATTATCCCGGCGCGCTCCACTTATTTATTGCTGTATCGCCAGCGACAAGCTCAGCCTTCGCCGATCTTGTCCTGCGTTTTTGTGTCAAAATCGCTGGCGTCATGGCGCTCGTGCAGCTGGTTTGACGGCTCACCGAACACGCGGTTCACCATGCGGCCACGCTGCGCGGCCGGGCGATCCATGATCTGATCAGCCCAGCGGTTGACGTTCTTGTATTCGTGAACCGCCAGGAACTCGGCGGCATCATAAAGCAGCCCCTTGGCCAGCGCGCCATACCAGGGCCAGATTGCCATATCGGCAATCGTGTACTCGTCGCCGATCATGAACTCGCGATCAGCCAGATTGCGCTCCAGAACATCAAGCTGGCGCTTGGCTTCCATCGCAAAACGATTGATCGGATATTCCATCTTCGTTGGCGCATAGGCATAGAAATGCCCGAAGCCACCGCCCAGATACGGCGCAGATCCCATCTGCCACATCACCCAGTTCATGGTCTCTGTGCGTTTGGCGATATCGGTTGGCAGGAACGCATCAAACTTCTCAGCCAGATAAAAGAGGATTGAGGCCGATTCAAAAATGCGGATGCCATTGGTGGTATCCTTCATGACCGGGATCTTCGAATTCGGATTCAGTTCGACGTAACCAGAAGAAAACTGATCGCCCTCGCCGATATTGATCAGCCAGGCATCGTATTCCGCACCCTCATGGCCCTGTGCCAGAAGTTCTTCGAGCATGACCGTGACCTTGACGCCATTTGGCGTGCCCAGGCTGTAAAGCTGTAATGGATGCTTCCCAACCGGCAATTCCTTGTCATGCGTCGGCCCGGCGATCGGACGATTGATATTGGCAAAACGACCACCGCTTTCCCGATCCCATGTCCATACCTTTGGCGGCACGTAATCTGTCGTATCTGACATGCCCCGTCTCCCTTTGTTTCTTCAGTGGCAACAGCCTAGCATCTGGGAAGCGCCGCGCCATCATCAATTGAACCTCTGATCAACAGCGCGTGAGCAGTCCTCCCGGCACATAAAAAAACCGCCGCGGGGGACGCGGCGGTTCAAGGGGTTTAGCGATTTCGACGGCAGTCTTACTGAGCTTCGACCCGGCGGAGGCTGAGCTCCTCCAAGCCGAAATCCGGCTCCTGGACGAGTTTGTGAATTGCCCAGCCATTGGCCAGTCCAAACACGCCAATGAAGATGGCTTCGAACAGTGCGAAGTCGAGCAGCGAGACCGTGCCCGTGAACATGCCGGCAGCAAACAATGCGTAGACTGGCAACATGAGATAGAACGTCATGCGACCAATCAGTCCGCCATTCTGCGTTACGAGCATTGGCCCGTCTTCAGTTTCCTCAATACGGCTCTCGTAGAATATCGTACGTGTGAGCATTTCGGCGCGAGCGTTATTCTCGTCGGTTTTGAGGGGATGGCGCCACTGGCTTTTGAATTTGCCGAAGTGGATCGCATCCCAAAGTTTTTTAATCATTTTGCGATCCTTTTCAATTTTTCGCTCCTTATCCGGACTTATACCAACGTTCGGAAAGTAACTTGGGTTCCAATATACATGATTTTTTTGGAAAGCAAAACAGGTGTTTTTTATTGTTATTTTTCAATGCTGTAGTTAATTTTCGAGCAAATCATTAATGATCCGTGTCCGGAGTTTTAATCTTGATCGATAATTTGTGACACTTTGGTGACATTTTCGATTCAGTCCGCCAAACCAGTGAAATTTCTGCCGCTGAGTGGTCGCAGACTCCTGATTTCGTTGAAGTCCCGCAATAACAACCCCAACGGCCCTTTCGGCCCCATTCATGCGGCCTCTCCTTCGAAAGGACCACGCGCGCCCGGACAAGCCAAAATCGCTTCAAATTCTGGAGTTTACCTCAAATCGCAGCGTCTTTGCCCCCGGTCAGCCGCCGGATATCGGCCGTAGCGCCCGAAGGATCCGAACTTTCATGCCGCGGCCACGTTACACAAATATACGAAAAGAAAAAATACAGGTTACCAATTTGTGCGTACTTGTCGTTTGGTTCCTTAGGGGCAAGTTGGAGGTCTGGCGCGAAATGCCAAACGCAACAAAGACAGGAGATCACTCATGACCCACCGTATTCTTCAGACCGCCCTTCTGACCGGCGCAGCCTCTCTTCTGCCCCTGACAGCCGCCGCCGAGCCGGAAACCTATAAACTTGACGCGGCACACACCGCTATTCAGTTCCAGATCGACCATTTTGGTTTCTCTGCCCCAACCGGCAAATTCATGAACGTCGATGGCACGCTGATCCTCGACGAAGATGATCCTGAAAACAGCTCGGTTGAACTCACCATTCCTGTGACAAAAGTGGTGACCGGTGTCCCTGATCTCGACGCTCACCTTCAGGCAGAAGAATTTTTCTACACTGAGAGCTTCCCCGAAGCGCGCTTTGTCAGCACATCGGTCCAGCAGAACTCTGACACCGAAGCCTATGTGTTTGGTGACCTCACCATTCGCGGCGTCACAAAACCAATCGGCCTCACCGTTGAACTCAACCAGATCGGCGAGAACATGCAGGGCGTCAAAACCGCCGGCTTCTCTGCCTACACCGTGGTGAAACGCTCTGATTTCGGCGTTGATGCCTACGTCCCTGCGCTTGGTGATGAGGTGGAAATCTTCATCGAGAGCGAAGCGAATCTGAAATCAGACGACGCAACCAAAGACGAATAATGCGAAAAGCCCGCCCGTTTTCCGGGCGGGCTTCCTGCCAGGTTAAATCAATAAACTCTAGTTCGCTTCGACGGGCGTCTGCTCAGGCTTCAGCACGCCGCGATTGACGAGCTCTTCTGCGATTTGAACAGCATTGAGCGCCGCGCCCTTGCGCAGATTGTCTGACACACACCAGAACGCCAGGCCGTTCTCAGTGGTCTTGTCTTCGCGAATACGCGAGATGAAAGTAGCCCACTCACCAACGCATTCGACAGGCGTGACATAGCCGCCGTCTTCGCGCTTATCGACCACCATAATGCCCGGGCTTTCACGCAACAGAGCCGTCGCATCTTCCGCAGAGAGCGGCGCCTTGAGTTCGAGATGAACCGCTTCGGCATGGCCGACAAAGGTTGGCACGCGTGCGCAGGTCGCCACAAGCTCAACGCTTTCATCGAGAATCTTCTTGGTCTCGACGGTCATCTTCCACTCTTCCTTCGTGAAACCATCATCCATGAACACATCGATGTGCGGGATCACGTTGAACGCGATCTGCTTGGTGAAGCTTTGCGGTTCGGCATCCTGATTCACATAGATGCCCTTGGTCTGATTCCAGAGCTCATCCATGGCTTCCTTACCGGCGCCGGATGTCGACTGATACGTCGCCACAACGACCCGTTTGATACCCACTTTATCGTGAATCGGCTTGAGCGCGACGACGAGCTGAGCGGTCGAGCAGTTCGGGTTGGCGATGATGTTCTTCTCGTCATATCCCATCACCGCATCGGCGTTCACTTCCGGCACAACGAGCGGCACCAGAGGATCCATCCGGAAGGCTGAAGAATTGTCGATCACGATGCAATCCTGGAGCGCGATTTTGGTTGCCCATTCCCGCGCGACGTCACCGCCCGCAGACATGAGGCAAAGATCAACTGTCGAAAAATCGAAATCTTCCAATGCCTTGCATTTCAGTGTACGCTCGCCATAGGAAACCTCACGACCAACCGACCGACGCGAGGCAATCGCAATCACCTCGTCGGCCGGGAATAGGCGTTCCTGAAGAATGGTGAGCATTTCCTGCCCAACATTGCCTGTTGCCCCAACGACTGCGACGCGAAGTGCCATGAGATTGTCTTTCCTGCTTTGAATTCAAAGGGCGTCCCTTACATCAAATTTGTGCGGCTGCAAAATCGTCTTTCACCTTTTATGATTAACTGTGTTAGGCAAAACTCAAATCCGGAGGACACATGAGCACCATTCAGACACTCATCGAGCAGTACATACGCTGTTACAATCAAGTCGATATCGACGGGATGCTGGAGTGTGTGAGCGAAGATGTGGTTTTCGAGAATGTGTCGAATGCCGGTCAGTCCATGCGGCTTGAGGGCAAGGAAGCCATGCGCGACATTGCCAATCTGGGTATGCGCGCCTTCAGCTATCGTCGTCAGAACATCCTCAAGCTGATCTGTCAGGATGACAGCGCCGCAGCCGAGGTGACCTTCACGGGCGTCGCTGCGCTCGATCTACCCAATGGAACCAAACAGGGCGAGACAGTGGAAATCCATGGTGTCAGCCTGTTTGAAATGCGGGATGGCCAGCTCTCACGGGTGGCTGACTTCTCATAAGGCCATTGGTGGCAGCAGATATCACCTGCTGCCAATCTTCTGTTTTTATTGAATTTTGATATTCTCTACACGGAGTTTCCTGCGCACACTCTCCTCATCAGAAGGGGACAAAACATGCAAGATCATTCCGAGTTTGAAGCCCGGCTAAACGGTGCCGGACTGCTGACCACAGAAATCCTCTATCACATGCCAGACCATCCCAAACTGTTGCAGAGCTTTACCTGGCAGTGCCTCGACAAAGCCCCGGAGTTTGCGCGCCTGGCAAAGTTTCTCGATCACTGGCGCCGTGAAATTGATGCGGTCATCCATTCCATTCGGGTGGCCCATGCCGACTGGTGCGGACCGTCCGGCTGGCGGAACGTGGATGAGATTCTGCGCCTCAACTGATCCGGGTCAGACACTGGCCTGGCTCACTTAAAGCTCCGCCAGAACCGCATCGCCCATCTGACTTGTCGTGATACTGCCGCCAAGATCTGGCGTGCGCGCACCTTTTTCCAGCGCCGTCGAGACAGCACGCGTGATTTCATCGGCCGCATCCGCGCGATCAAGGCTCCAGCGTAGCGCCATCTCAAGCGAAAGGATGGCCGCGCATGGATTGGCCTTACCCTGCCCGGCAATATCTGGCGCAGACCCATGCACAGGCTCATAAAGGCCCGGCTTGCCCGCATCCGAGAGTGAGGCAGAGGGCAGCATGCCGATAGACCCTGTCAGCATGCTGGCTTCATCGGAAAGAATGTCGCCAAACAGATTGTCCGCCAGAATGACGTCAAAACCCTTCGGTTCACGCACCAGCTGCATGGCGCAGGCATCGGCCAGCATGTGGTGCAGCGGAACGCCCATTCCGCTCAGTTCCGTGTCATAAAGCGCCTGGACCTCTTCTTTCCAAAGGAGGCCTGAATCCATGACGTTTGATTTTTCTACCGAACAGACCCCGCCCCATTTGCGATCCTGATTGGCCCGCCCTTTGGCGATATCAAACGCCACACGGGTGATGCGATGAATTTCCGGTGTCGTGTACTCGGCATTGTCAAAACCGCGCCGTGTACCATCAGCCAGCGTTTCTATGCCTTTTGGTTGGCCGAAATACACACCGCCCACAAGCTCACGGACGATCATGATGTCGAGGCCCTCAATCAGCTCGCGCTTCAGAGCGGATGCATCGGCCAGCGCGGAGAAACAGATGGCCGGGCGCAGGTTTGCGTAAGTGTCGAGCCCTTTACGGAGCTTCAGAAGCCCATTTTCCGGGCGCTTGTCACGCGCCACACCATTCCATTTCGGACCGCCCACCGCGCCCATGAGCACAGCATTGGACGCTTTCGACTTTTCAAGCGTCGCGTCTGATAACGGATCACCGAGCTCATCATAGCTGATGCCGCCGACAAGCCCTTCTTCGGTGCTGACATCGGGCGCCACTTTTTCGAGAACACGCACCGCCTGCTCAATCACTTCAGGGCCAATGCCATCGCCGGGAAGGAGGAGAAGTGTTTGTGTCATGGGGCCGTATCCGTTTTGCTGAAGCTGAGCGCCTTCTCAAGCCAATATCCGGCTGAAAATCAAGTCGCACAGAAACAGAGAAGCGCCATCGAAGAGAGTAACCGTAACCCAGTAACGGGATGACACCTAGATCGTCCGGCTGTCTTTGACTTCATGCGCTTTCAAATGGCGTGCAACAATTTCCAGATCGCGGAGCGCTTCCCGCCAGACAGCCATATGCGGCATTTTGAAATGCGCCTCCAGCGCAGCCCAGCTCGTCCAGCGCTCGGTAACGCGGATCTTGCTGGGTTCTAGCAGGTCCACAGCGTATGTGTATTCAAGACACCCAGGCTCAGCACGGCTGGATTCAATCTGCGTCGTCGCGGCAGGCTTGAGGCGCTCTATGTCCTCAGCTCGCTGCAAGAGCACATATCCCTCGACGACGATCACTTTATAACGCTCACCCGAACGACGATCCGACGCGCCACATCATCTACGCTTCTGGCATACGTCAGAGACAGGGTGGTTTCACCGGTGCCGACGGCCTCAAATCGGAAAACCTGCCGTCCTCCGACACCCATCACATTCTGCGGATGTTCATTTACAGTGTATTCGTCGCCGGTCAGCCTGATGACGAATGCATCAAATCCGTCCCCGACGGTCCAGTTGTACCCAGTCGTCGGATTTGCATTCAGATCGATCCGCAATTGACCGCCCGGACGGAGCGTAACCTCGCTTTGAGCGCCCGGATCATAAAGAGTCTGCACGGGGGCCGCCCCCTCAAGCCCTTTCACTTCGGGCTTGGTGTTGAGAAGATCCGGATTACAGCCTGACAGCGCGACCGCGCCAAACAAACAGACGACGGCAGACGGTTTCATCAGGCGCGTTCCAGCCATGGCGTGGAGAGCTTGCGTCGCGCTTCATAGGCGCTGATCTGATCGTCAGATTGAAGGGTCAGCCCGATTTCATCGAGCCCTTCGAGCAGATTGTTGCGGCGGCTGGCATCGACATCAAATGAGATCACATCTCCATCCGGCATCGTGACCTGCTGAAGTTCAAGATCCACCGTGAACATGTGATTGCCGCCTTTTGCCTCATCCATGAGACGTTCAACAATTTCCTGCGGCATGACGATAGGCAGAATGCCGTTCTTGAAGCAATTATTGTAGAAAATGTCAGCAAAGCTCGACGCGATCACGCATTTGATGCCCTGATCGAGCAAAGCCCATGGCGCATGCTCACGCGAAGAGCCACAGCCAAAATTCGGCCCGGCAATCAGAATGCTCGCCCCTTCGTATTCCGGCTTGTTCAGCACGAAATCAGGATCAGATGAACCATCCGGGCGGGTCTTGAGCTCAAAGAACAGGCCTTTGGAAAGGCCCGTGCGCTCTGTTGTCTTCAGAAACTGCTTGGGAATGATCATGTCGGTATCGACATTGGCCATCGGCAGGGGCGCAGCTCGGCCCGTGAGTGTCTTGAAAGCGTCCATGGCCGATGTTTTGGCTCAGGATCGCGTTTTAATCAATGTGGAGTTCACGAGAGGTGTTCAGTTTCTTTCCTGCTCCAGAAACAGGGTTGGCACGCCAAGATCGTGCGACCGGACACTCATCACGCGGGTTCCGGGTTTGCGGCCTTTTCGAACTTCGGAGACATCCACGCCAGCGGCTATCATCCGGTCGCGCGCCGCATCGAGATCACGCACCTGCCAGGTGAGCCCCCAGAGTGTGTCGGGTGCTGTTTCCGGCGCACCGCTGTCCAGACGCCGCACGACTTCGAAGGTCAGGTCAGGCAGCCGGAAGAAAAGAAACCTGGAGCCCCAGTCCGTATTGGTGCGATCAAGCGCGAGTCGAAGCCCCAGTTTAGCGCCATAACATGCCATGGCGCGGTCAGGATTGGTGGTATTCACAACCAGATGATCAAGCCGGAAGACATCGCCATCACGGCCTGGAAACACCGGAAGCTCGCCTTTCACCTGCTGGCACATGAAGACCTTCAGCCCCGCCATTGCGTCATCCTTGCAGCGAAAGCGCGTCCATTGCCGCGTCAGCCCTTCATACTGGGCCTGCATGGTCACGAGCGCATCTGGCGCAAGCCCGCGCCGGGTTGCTGTATGATGGGCCGCGTCAATGTCGTGCGTCCGAAACACCAGACTGGATAAATGGCCAGGCCGGTCACCTAAAAGCTCCTTTATGCGATCGCCCATCGGGCCGTCACCATAGGGTGCCAGCAATTCAATTGCCGTGTTCTCGAGAACGAAAAGTGCGGTCGCGGTTCCGTCATCAGGACTGGCGTACCGCCAGTCCACCGAACGGCCTAACAATGTGCTGTAAGTCTGAATTGCACCCTCATAGTCACCACAGAGGATGACGACATGATCAAGGCCGGAAATTTGCATCGGGTCGTTCCAGTCGCTGAACCAGGCGTTTTTCGATCAGCTTCATATTGCGCCGGTGACTTCGATAGGCGAAGTCAGCCAGATCGCCAATAAGGGGAATGGAGCCGACCGCGAAGTCGAGGATCAGGTTCATGACGATTTCGGCGAGTGTTCCGGACCCTAGCTTCAGATCCATTGCCAGCTTGGCATGATAGAGGCCGACGGCCGCCGAGACCAGATCACCCAGAACCGGAATGAGGCCAAGAATACCATCAAGGCCGACGCCAAACCCGCCAATCTTGATCTTGTCATCCATCCAGCTGGCGATGGAACGCGCCTGTTCCAGGCTTGCGCGCTCTTTGTCTGTCAGCATTGCCAGATGGGCATCCGTCAGCGTTCTGGTCATGAAATCCCCCTGGAGATCCGAAAAGATCGTCTCATGTCGCCCCACGTCACACAAGCCGGACGTGGAAAGACACGTTTCGGGAGAATGCACTAGTCGCAGGAAAGTTCCTCAAACCGACGTTGCATTTCATAGCCGATATCGTCTTTTGGGAAAATATCACCAAGCCAGCTCTTCTGCAGACGCAGACCCTTGCGACCCTGCGTGAAACGAGCCTGGCGCACATGATCGAGCTCACTCAGAACGAAGCGAATGGTATTGTCGAGCGCTGTCATGGCGCATTCCATATGCGCCAGCGCGTTTCCGCCCTGCGCACTTTCAAGCTTCAGCCGTTCGGTGCTCTGTGCGAGACAGGAATCGATTGTTTCCGTCAGAAATCCAATCAGTTGCCGGTAATCTACCGTTTGCTCCGGATCGGTCTGTTCACACACATCAGTTCTGCCGGCGAAGCCTTCATGGGCGTCACCAATTTTTTTATCCACTTTCAAACTCCAATGGGTTGAAAGCAGCGGGAAATCACATTGCAGGCAAAATGTCTGTCACGCAAACACGTGATGGCAGGCACAAAGTTGCGCAAAACTACCGCAAATGAGCATGATTTAGACCAAAAAATAGCGAACTAACAGCACCTTGGCTTCAGCACTGATTGTTCGCCATTTTATTGGTAAATCTGAAAAAATATCGCCCGGGTTCGTCAATTTTCATGACAAACCCGGGAGAGGCCGGAATTAGCGCCCCTTGCTCATGAAGCCAAACAGGTGACCGCCTACTTTCCGCATCTGGATTTCTTCCGAACCTTCCGTGATTCGATACCGGCGGTGATGGCGATAAATATGCTCAAATGGCTTGTGACGTGAGTAGCCAATGCCGCCGTGTACCTGCATCGCCCGGTCAGCTGCATTACAGCAGAGACGGTTGGCACGATAGTTACACATGGAGACCTTGTCAGACAGGTAGATGGCGACGTCCGGCTTGGACATCTGATCCATTTCCCAGGCTGTCTTGAAGATCAGAAGACGCAGCATTTCCGCTTCGGTTGCCAGCTCGACCAGCGGGAACTGGATAGCCTGATTAACCGCCAGAGGCTTGCCGAAAGGCTTGCGCTCCTGCGCGTATTTCACGCTTTCATTCACGCAGTACATCGCAGCCCCGGTAGAGCTTGCGGCCTGACGGATGCGGTTCTCATGCACGAAGTGCTGAGCCAGTGCGAGACCACCTTCCGGCGGACCGAAGACAGCATCTTCCGGCACCCAGACGTCAGTGTAGGAGACGCGCGGATGGTCCGTTGGCATGTTGAACGTCCAGAGATATTCTTCAATCTTCAGACCGTCGGCATCGATTGGGACGATGAGACAGGAAATGCCCTTGGCCGCACCATCTTCGCCTGAAGTCCGGCAGAAGGTCATGATGTGTGAGGCGACATGTGTGCCCGTGGTCCACATTTTTTCGCCATTGATCAGCCAGCCAGGCTTGCCGTCACGCGTCTGGCGTACAGCCTTGGTTTCCATGTGCGTGGCGTCAGAGCCGTGATCAGGCTCGGTCAGACCAAAACAGGCCTTGAATTTGCCGTCCAGCGCGTCCTGGATAAGATGTTTCTGGTCGGGACGTGCAAAATCGCGCAGCATCAGGATTTGCGGGAAGTTACCGACAATCGAGTGCTCGTTCTGCAGATCGTTGAAAAGCCCGAGGCCTTTTTTTGCGAGGTGCTCACGGATGATGGCCATGCCAAGATTGGTGCCGTCCTTGCCACCAAACTCTGACGGCAGGGCGTAGCGCAAATGACCCGCAGCGTCGGCACGCTTACGCGCTTCGCCGAGCAGTTCTTCCCATTCCGGACGCGGCAGACCGCCATTTTCAAAGTCTGTACGAGCCCATTCACGCCGATGGTCAAAGAAGCGCTCATTGTCATCCTGCGCCTGCAGGGGTGCAATTTCTGCCTCAATGAACTGATCGAGTTCGTGCAGATAGTCTTCGATTTCTGCTGGGATTTTGAAATCCATACTTACCTCCCAAGTTAATTATTCGGTTTTATAATCGGAGCGACGTTGGGTCAGCCTAGTCCTTTCGTGACGGTAACAATTGCGTGAGATTGTCACCCCACACATTCGCAAATGCACAAATAAAGAGAACGATGTTCACTAAATGGTGGACAGATTATTCATTGTAATTTATTGCCAGTTCCAAAAGTGTTTTAAACCAGGGAAGAAAAGTTCATGCTTCGATTTGTATCTACAGCAATCCTGTCAACAATGATTGCCGCACCTGCTTTTGCGAGCACCCCGTTTACGGCGACACTTGAAACGCCAAAAGCAGAAAGAGAACGCATCACGGCTTATGATGCGATCTGGATTTGTGAGGGCGATACCTGTCAGGCAGATCTGAACCGCAGCACAGTCACTGTACGCCTTTGCAAGAAGGTTGTTGAAGAAATCGGTGCCGTTACGGCCTTTACCTCCCCCGAAGGCGGTCTAACTGAAGAAGAGCTTGAGACCTGTAACGCCTCTCTGAACTGATATCTGATTATTCATCTCACTCCCCTCGACCGCCGACTTTGGCGGTCTCTTTTTTGGATGTGAGAGCGACTTCCATTTTGCGTTGCAATAGAGATTGCAGCGCAGGGGAAGGCGCAGATTCAGGCAAGAAGCCGGCGCCTGATATCCGCCCATTACAGATTTTCTGACACAGTTTCAGCCCTTAAAGACTGGCACAAAGCTTGCTTGTTCTCTTTGCTAACGAGCAGAATGTTTCTTCAGGAGCTGGTGATCATGGGGCGCTTACTATTTTTTCTCGCACTGTGCGGCGTAATCGGGCTGAGCGGTGCCATGTTCTATACCTCCTGGTCGAAACAGGGTGGCAGTTTCAGTCAGTTTGCCAATGTTGAGCGGGATGCGAGCCGGATCCCGGCACCGCCGATCGGAAAATGCATCAATATGGGCGGCGCGCTTGAAGCACCGGAAGAAGGTGACTGGGGCTATTCGATCCGTGAAGCGGACTTTAAGCGGCTGAAAAACGCCGGTTTTGACAGTGTTCGCATTCCAATCCGCTGGTCCGAGCACACAAAAAACAAACCACCCTTCACCGTGCGCCGATACATCTTCAAGCGCATTGATGAGGTTGTTGAACAAGCGCTTCGAAACGACCTCAAAGTCATTATCAACGTCCACCATTACGAAGAAATCAGCGAAGATGCAGAAACGCATCTGCCGCGTCTTTATGAGATGTGGGACCAGATCATTGATCGTTACAAGGACACACCCGATGCGGTGATGTTCGAGTTCCTGAACGAACCGCACACCTCCATGACGGCCGCGCGGGTAAACGAAATGAACCGCGTGCTTCTGGAAAAGGTCCGCGCCGTCAATCCGGATCGCTGGGTGGTGCTGGGCGGCGGCCATTGGGGCACGCTCGAAGGTCTGACCAGCACCAATCCACCCTTCGATGAAAAGGCGATGGTGACCTTCCATTATTACAGCCCGTTTGAGTTCACCCATCAGGGGGCCCCCTGGGCCCACAAGGAAATCGAAATGGGTCAGACCTGGGGCAGTCAGGACGACCGGAAACGCATGGTTCGTGACTTCTCTGATGCAGCGCACTGGCGCGACAAGGTAGGCATGCCCATGCTGCTCGGCGAGTTTGGGGTGTATGTAAAAGTCCCCGATCAACAACGCGCGGAATGGACAGAAAAGGTCAGAAAAACAGCGGAAGAGGTCGGCTTTGGCTGGTGTTACTGGGATTATGCCACCTCGCTGGGCATTTATGATCTTGAGGTCGAGCACTTCAAGCCAGGCATGGTTGAAGCGCTGATGGCAGACTGATCATTTCGCAGGTGCAAAAAAATACGCCTTGACGTAGCGGCCATTTATTCGCCAAAACTCCTCGCACAAGAAAACAGGTGTTGCGAGGAGGACACGATAATGAGCACAGAAGATCCAGTCGTAATCGTCGGGATGGCACGTACACCAATGGGTGGCCTGCTGGGTGAACTGGCAGACATGTCAGCAAATGAACTCGGCGCACATGCGATCCAGGCCGCCATGAAAGAAGCAGGACTTTCAGGCGAAGACATTCAGGAAGTCATCATGGGCAATTGCCTCCCGGGTGGCCAGGGCCAGGCCCCGGCACGGCAGGCAGCCATCAAGGGCGAAATCGGCAAACACGCCGAGTCCACCACAATCAACAAAATGTGCGGGTCTGGTATGCAGGCCGCCGTCATGGGCTCAGCATCCATTCTGTCTGGTCAGGCCGAAATCGTTGTCGCTGGCGGTATGGAAAGCATGACAAACGCGCCGCACATGATCTCCATGCGCAAGGGCCACAAATACGGCCATGGCGAGATCAAGGACCACATGGCCCAGGATGGTCTTGAGGACGCCTATGCGAATGAGCCGATGGGCAAATTCGCTGACATGATTGCCGAAAAATACCAGTTCACACGCGAAGCGCAGGACGCCTATGCACTGGAAACGCTCCGCCGCGCTCAGGACGCGACCGAACATGGCCGTTTCAAGCGCGAAATCGCGCCGGTTGTCCTGAAGACCCGTAAGGGCGAAGTCACTGTCGATACCGATGAGCTTCCACGCTCAGCCCGCCCGGACAAGATCCCGACCCTGCGTCCGGCCTTCAACAAGGACGGCACGGTGACAGCGGCCAACGCATCAGCGATTTCCGATGGTGCCGCAGCGCTCGTCCTGATGAAACAGTCCGAAGCTGAAAAGCGTGGCCTGAAGGTGATTGCGAAAATCGTCTCATCAGCGTCACACGCGCACGAGCCGGAATTCTTCACGACAGCGCCCGTCCCTGCCATGCAGAAAGCGCTCGAAAAAGCCGGCTGGTCCAAGGATGAAGTTGATCTTTGGGAAGTGAACGAGGCCTTCGCCGTGGTTCCAATGATCGCCATGAAGGAAATGGGCATTTCGCACGACGCTCTGAACGTCAACGGCGGCGCTTGCGCTCTTGGACACCCGATCGGCGCTTCCGGTGCACGCGTCATCGTCACCCTGCTCGCGGCTATGGAAGCCCAGGACAAGAAAAAAGGCGTGGCATCGCTTTGCATTGGTGGCGGTGAAGGCATCGCCATGTGTCTCGAACGCGCATAACAGCGAACTTCAATTGAGTTTAAATTAAAGGCCTTTGAGACGTCAGTCTCGAAGGCCTTTTTATTTCACTCGCCGGTTCACGACACCATACCTCAAGGACATATAGACATACTTATAATATCGCCCTGAACAGTTTACTGGTTTGATTTGCGCTTCTCTCTGTTTTTTGGGTCCTCCGCTAGAAAACCTTTCGGAAAATAAGATTTTTGTTAATTTGCCGGGCGCAGATTGAATCTATCAAGTGTTGATGGGATTCTTCATGTCCATTTCTGATTTAAAGATTTCAACCAAACTCAATCTGCTCAGCGCCATTCTGGCTGGCGCTATTCTCGTTATGGCAGCAGGCGGCATTACGGGTCTGCAAATGATGGATCATGCGGCGCAAAAAATCGAAGTTGCCGCCGACGAGATCAAGGAAGCTGAACGGCTGGAAATTGACTCCCTGGAGATAAACCGGACCGAGTATCACCTGACGGCCAATCCTGAGTATGTGACAAAAGCGAGACCTCAGATTGCGGATAGCCAGCAGCATTTCTCGGCGACATTAAAAACGTTGAACGATCTGTCATCCGACGATGATAAACCGCTTTTAAAGGATATCGAGGCGAAATTCGAAACCTACACAGCTTCTGTCGAGAAGACCGTCGCCCTCGCGTCACGCGCGCAGTACGAGACGTCCAGCGAGCAACGTGAGATCGTAAAGTCCATCGAGGCGACTGAACCGGCCCTGAAAGCGCTGAACACCGCCATCGATGCATATTTAGAGGAAGTTAATCACAAGGCCCACGAAATCGCTAAGGCCGCCCACGCGACAACCCGGTTCGTCGAAATTCTGATGATCGTGCTTGCTGTGATCAGCATCGCGATCGGCTTCGCAACGGCGCTGTATCTAGCGCGTCACCAGATCGCCCTTCCACTCGCCAGAGTGGTCGAAAGCCTCCGCCGTGTGTCGGAGAACGATCTGGAGGTTGAGATCGATCAATCGGGCCGGAAAGATGAAATTGGCGAGCTGAACACCGCGCTTGGAATTTTCGTGGCAAACACGCGAAAACAGCTTGAAATGATCCATCAGCAAGAGCTCGACGCTGAGGAAAAAATGAAACGTGCCGCACATGTAAAGGAACTGACGCACCAGTTCGAACTATCGGTTGCCGAAGCCATTTCCAGCCTTTCATCAGCGGCCACAGAAATGCAGGCGACAGCTGGCCATATGACCGAGAATGCCGTTGAAACCGAAAGGCAGTCGGGTAGCGTCTCGGCCGTCTCCACCCAGACATCCTCAAACGTCCAGACCATCGCCGCCGCATCAGAGGAACTTTCAACCACGTCAGCGGATGTTGCGCGTCAGATGTGCGAAAGCGCCAGCATGGCAAGTTCCGCGAATTCGCGCACAGAAGCTGCCATCAGCAATCTGAAATGCCTGGAAGAGGCCGCTGTCGAGATTGATGACGTGGTGAATTTGATCATGGCCATTGCCGCGCAGACAAAGCTTCTGGCGCTGAACGCCACAATTGAGGCCGTTCGGGCGGGTGAAGCCGGAAAGGGGTTCAACGTCGTTGCCAGCGAAGTCAAAGCGCTGGCCGAACAGACAGAACAGGCGACCGCGCGGGTCACAGCGCAAATCCAGCAGGTGAAAGGTGCCACAAAAGGCGTTCTAAGCTCAGTCGATGAGATCACACGTGTTGTTGGCAATGTCAGTGAGCTCACCACAAGTGTCGCCGCCACAGCCGAAGAACAGGTCGCCACCATTCAGGAAATCAATCGCAGTGTTCAGGAAGCGGCCACCGGCACAACTCAGGTCGGCGAATCGGTTGCCGCGCTCGAACTCGTGTCACAGCAAACCGCGTCGTCTTCCAGTCAGGTCACCATGACCGCCAATGATCTCGCCAAGCAAAGCCATTTTATTAAAACGACAATCGACACGTATCTGAGATCGATTGAAGCGGCCTGAGCCCGCCATGGACAAAGGCGCCGAAACTCACATGCGCAATTTCAGGCCCTGTGCTAAATCCATGACATTCATCTCTGATCGGGACGTTTGATCATGCCGCCACCAACGCTTAGCGAACATTTCGAAGAACAGGCTGGCTGGTGCACCCAGCTGGGCTCACCGCTGACGGCAGAGCTGCTATTGGCCATGAAAGACGATCTAAGGGATGGCGGCATTATCGAAACGCTGATTGGCGACTGGCCAACCAACCCACGGGCCGACGCGCTGGGACTGCGCCTGACCGCAGCGCTTCACTTCGCCAGGCTGTCCGGGATGAGTGACGCTCTGGCCGACGCCTACCCCAGCGGCGATACGGACTGGTCGCTTAAAACGCTGTGGCCCGCCGCCCGCGATTTTCTGTCGGGCAACACAGAATGGACCAGAGCGTTCATTCAATCGCCGCCGCAAACCAATGAAACCCGCCGCGCCTTCATGCTTCTGACTGGGCTGAAGACTATAGCCGGACAATTCGATCGTCCGATCCACCTTCTGGAGCTGGGGGCGAGTGCGGGCCTCAATCAGAATTTTGATGCCTTCCATTACGATGCCGGGTCCTGGCAATGGGGCGACCCGGCCTCTCCCATGAAAGTGACAACCCAATGGGAGGGTCCGGAGCCCGACCTTTCCGCCCCACTTGTCATTCACGCGCGGAAGGCGTGTGACCAGAACCCGCTGGACCTGAGCGACCCTGTCACGCGGCTCACCACGAAAAGCTATATCTGGGCGGATCAGCCAGAGCGTCTGGCCCGTTTCGACGCTGCTGCCGACATTGCCATCTCGCGCGGCACCCATGTTGAAAAGGCTGACGCAGCAGACTGGCTGGAAAGAGAGCTGGCCGCGCGACCGGATGGCGTGACGACCGTTGTGTTCCATTCGGTCTTCTTTCAGTACCCGCCCATTGAAACACGGCAGCGCATGACGGCTCTGATTGAACATTATGGACGCGCGGCGATGGACGACGCACCGATTTGCTGGCTTCGATATGAACCAGCTGTTCTCTGGGATCGGGATACCGCCTACTCAGCCGCAAACATGCTGTGTGATTTTCGCGCCTGGCCGGGCGACACGCGGACCAGGCTCTTACGCTCTGATGGCCATGTACTGGCGGTAAAGCCTGCCTGAGCCTTAATCCTTGGCCAGCCGAACCTTGAGTTCTGAATCGCCAAGAATGCGGATTTCGTCCTGACCAAGTGGCAGATCGATACCGTGTTCCTTGAACTTGTCCCACATGGCAAACATTACATCAGACCCGATATTGTTGATGCCGTTCTGCGGGTCGCGGATCCAGAAGCGTGCCTCCATTTCAACGGCACTTTCGGTGAATTCCATCAACAGGCATTTTGGCGCGGGCTCGCTTTCAACGCGCGGCTGTTCGCTTGCCGCTTCCACCGCCAGGCGGGCGGCCAGCCGGAGATCACTCTCATACTCCACCAGAAAACGGCGCTTGATACGCACCAGATTGTCCGAATAACTCCAATTGACCACTTTATTGGTCACCAATTGCTCGTTCGGGATCAGGTGCTCCTTGCCATCGCGCGTGATGACGGAGGCATACCGCAGACCAAGTGACTTCACCTCGCCATAGGTTTCATCCACCTCGATCACATCGTGCGGTTTGATGGATCGGTCGGTCAGCAGGATGACGCCGGAGATGAAGTTGGCCACGATCTGCTGCATGCCGAAGCCAAGGCCAACACCCAACGCGCCACCGAACACAGCAAGACCACTGAGCGGCACATCCAGACTGGCAAGCGTGAGAAAGGCAGCGGCGATGAAGAGGCCGATCTGAATGGCATTCGACATGAGAATGCGCAGGGATGGCTCGACCTTTGGAAGTGTTTCCACCCGCGCTTTCAGGCGTCTTGAAAGCCATTGCGCAGCGAAGATGAAAACGGCTGCCATGATGATAGCCCGCAGAACAAACTCAACCGTGATCTGTGCGTCGCCAAATGCAATGCCGCGGGAGTTCACGATCCGCCAGACATCATCCAGCACGCCAAAAGCATTCAGAATGGCTAGTGACCAGGCAAACCAGGCAACCGTCTTGCGCAGGTCTTCCGGCAGGAATTGCGTGACCAGCTTGATGAGGAGCCAGGCGGTGGCAAGGCTGGCCGCGATCCGCACCAGATAATGCGGTTGCCCCATGCCAGCCAGAATGGTCTGGCCGATCCACAGACAGCCAATCCACAAGGCTGGTCGCAATCCGTGATCCAGAACGAGCGGCGCAACCTGCCTGACCTTCTCGGCCAGAATATCAGGCAGCTTCGAAATACCGAAATCAATGCCGCGGCGAACCCGGGGCGCGAGCAGGCGACCGATGAAGATCGCCAGCATGATGGTACCGATCTGCACGCCGATGGCGATCAGGTTTTCCGGTGTCAGCAGATGCGTCCGGACCCACTCAACCCCGTCATTGAACAGGGCCTGCGCGCGCTCTGTCAGAAGTGTCTGTTCTGATACTGGCGTCTGGGCCGATGGGTCGGGTGTGTTTGCAGCAGAAGCAGCCTCCGAAGCAGCATCAGTTGTTGCGGTCTCTGCGTCTACCTGGCCGCTCTCGGGCGCTGGTTCACTATCCTGAAAATGAAAACGGCCTGAAAAGAAGGAAGTCATACGCGAAAAAGCCTTGTGCCGAGCGGCATGGAATACAGCAGGCCCAGTTAAAACCTTTCCCGCCCGGTGTCATGTCCCTCTGTCACATTCTCGTCAACGCGCATCCCGGAAGATGAATTTTTGTCAGTCGTCCGACGAACTGCCGCCGAAAAGATCCATCTGGTTCGGATCGACCGCTGGCTTGCGGTTTTGACGCGTTCGTCCGCGCCGGAAATAAAGGTCATCAGCGTGGTCGTTTCTGGGTTCTTTGCTTTCCCCGGCTTTCGGTCTCGCTGGAACGGGCGCTGGCTCTTCCACCAGTTTCCAGAAACTGATGGCGATGATCGAGCCGCCTTTTTCCGCCTCATAAACCTGCGCGGCCCCATATGAGACAGCCGTGAGAACGGCAGCCTGCCAGTCCTCGGCCTGTTGCGGGTTCGGACGCAGCCATTCGGTTTCAAACTCAACCGCCTGGCCAATTTCCCGTCTGGCGCCAGATTTTGTCCGTGCCAGACCTTTCGGCGCGGTAAGCGCCTCTTCCCCGTTTGCTGCGATCGGATACGTCAGTGTCATGGGGTGTGATCCAGTCTACATGACACGGCCAAACGGGTCGCGCCGGAGGATCACGTCTTCGCGTTCTGGTGACGTCGACACAAGGGCTGCCGGTGTTCCGACGAGTTCTTCGAGCCGTCTGATGTATTTGACTGCCTCGCCCGGCAGCTGGTCCCAGTCGCGTGCGCCTTTGGTGCTGCCCGACCAGCCCTTCATGGTTTCATAGATCGGCTCAACTGCGGCCTGTTCGGCGGCAGTGGCTGGCAGACGGTCAAGTACTTTGTCGCCGAGTTTGTAGGCCACACAGATCTTGATTTCGTCGAACCCGTCCAGAACATCGAGCTTGGTGATGGCCAGGCCATCGACGCCCGAAACCGCACATGCCTGACGCACCATCACAGAGTCGAACCAGCCGCACCGGCGTTTCCGGCCGGTGTTCACGCCAAACTCATGCCCGACGCGCCCCAGCGTTTCGCCAATGTCATCGGTCAGCTCTGTTGGAAACGGACCGGCACCGACCCGCGTTGTGTAGGCCTTTGCCAGACCCAGCACATAATTGACTGAGCGCGGTCCGAGCCCGGAACCGGCCGCAGCCTGCCCGGAAACAACATTGGAGGAGGTGACAAACGGATAGGTGCCGTGATCGACATCCAGCATGACACCCTGCGCGCCTTCAAACAGAATGCGGCGTCCAAGTTTGTAAGCCGCATCAAGGCGCTGCCATGCCGGACCGGCATATTTCAGCACTTCATCAGCGATCTCGAGAAGTTGCCGCTTCAGTTCGGCAGCATCTGGTGGCGGCAGATCCAGACCTTTGCGCAAAGGCTCATGGTGCGCGATCAGACGTTCAAGTTTCATATCCAGCGCAGCTTCGTCGGCGAGGTCGGCAACGCGAACAGCGCGGCGTCCGACCTTGTCTTCATAAGCCGGACCAATCCCGCGCTTGGTGGTGCCGATCTGCGCGCCGCCAGCCTGAGCCTCGCGCGCCGCATCGATATCCTTGTGCCATGGCAGGATCAGACAGGCATTGTCGGCCAGAAGAAGATCATCCGGACCCAGCTGCACGCCCTGTTCGGCCATGCCTGCGACTTCGTTGATCAATTGCCATGGATCCACCACGACCCCATTGCCGATCACGGAAAGCTTGCCGCCACGCACAACACCGGAAGGAAGAAGATTTAGTTTGAAGACCTTGCCATCAATGACAAGCGTATGGCCGGCATTGTGCCCGCCCTGGAACCGAACGATTACGTCTGCACGATGGCTCAGCCAGTCGACAATCTTGCCTTTTCCCTCGTCGCCCCATTGGGCGCCGACGACAACAACACCTGTCATTCCATTCTCCACACTGAAGCCGGGACAGGACCGTGTTTGAACAAAAAATGCAAGGGTCCGTCGCGGCGCGCATGCGGAAAACACATACCAGACGCCATCGTCCAGCATTTTTTTACCACCACGCACGGCTCGTCCAGCGCAATCGGCGCGCTGGCTGGCCCGAAAGCAGAGGTTTTCGGGGAACAAGTCGCGAGCGCGCCGGATTGATCTTATATAGACTTCACCCAGGAGAACGGCATGACCGATATTTCAATAACCAGAGAAGCGAAACCGTCAGGCGGTCGCTATGTGATCCAGGTCGAGGGGCTTGAAGCCTATCTGACCTATCAGGATCTCGGCGAGAATGGGCGCCTGACGGACCACACAATCGTGCCCAGACAACTTGGTGGCCGGGGCATTGGTACGAAACTGGTCGAACGGGCTGTCGAAGACGCCCGAGCGGAGAATAAGACTATCATTCCTGAATGCTGGTTCGTTCGGCAACAGATCGAACGGCATGAAGACTGGCAGGATGTGATGAAACAGACGGCGCGATGAGCGCTAGGTCTCTGGCTGAATTGGCGGTTTGCCACGCAGGCGGGTCACGAGATTCCGCCCTCCGCGCAAGACTGGATAGACAAATCTGAGAAAGGCGCGACCGCTCATAAGTCTGAGCAGCGGGTTCCGCCCGACAAGAGCGTTGATCGCCCAGACCGCATCGCCGCCAAAGTAAACCTCCTCCCCCGTATCGACGATCATGCCATCATCAATCGGGAAACCACGAGCAGCATAGTTCTCCACCATCTCTGGGTGTCCGCGCGCGTCCAGAAGCTCGATCTTGCCCAGAGCATCTCTCAGTCGGGCAAACCGGACATAGGACACACAGAAGGGGCATTCGCCGTCATAAAGAATAACGGTTTTGTCTTGATGCCTTTGGGCTGGCTCGTCTGACACTTGGGCCATGATACGAACAATAAGGGCTCTGATCACAAAGACCAGAGCCCTTATTGTTTCAGGATTTACCCTGCAGCTTAATCGAATGTGTAGCTGAACCGGAGACCCAGATTGTCCATGCCCTGATTGCGACCGTCACCGAGAATCTGGCCGTGTGAATAGTGCTCATAGAGCGCCTCGACACCAACGCGCTCAGTCATCTGGTAGTGCAGTGCAAAAGACGTACGGAACAGATCCTCAGAGCCAAGAAGTACGTGCTCGGCTGCGAACTCGGCAGCTTCGGGTGTACCGTTCGCATATGGATTGTTGGTTTCCCCATTGTGCACGGTGTAGCCAAGGCCTGGCGCAAATGAGAGCCGATCGGTGAAGTTGAATTCCCATTGCAGGCCACCGGACACAAAGCTGGTCGCACCGGACGTATTGATCGACGTATTGAGGTATGGCCGCGGACTGAAGGCCCAGCTCAGAAAATCCGGGGAAGCGAAAACAAGCTCAGCACTGACGTTCGGACCTTCTTCAATGTCGGCATTCTTACAGTCGATGACGCAGATATTGTGTGCCGTAACACCCAGCCGGGCTTCTTCCACCAGACCGGCTTGCGCCGAGCCTGCACCAAGAACGGTCGCGCCAAGGGCTGCGATTGCAAATTTGACTTTCATGATGGTCCCCAGAAATTTATCCACTTTTCCTTATTATCGTGTTTTCAGGTTGCGCAAAGAGGTTTCTCACTTCCATTGAAGCCTGACTGCAAATTTCATGCATCAGCGCATTTTCAGAGCAGATGGTATTGGTGTAAACTGGCATAATAGCCGCGAGGGGCGGCTTTCACGGGGGTTATCATGAAGATACCATTTCTGCTGCCGGTCGCAGCACTCACACTCATCGCGTCCTGCGGCAATGAGCCAACGGAGCCTGCACCAGCTGTAAGCGAGGTCCAGGGTGAAGAACAGGCCACCGCTCAGGACACGTCAGTATCTCAGTGTGCTGATGAAGGTGACGTCCTTGAATTGTCCGGCATTTGTGAGGGACGCGCGATCAATTTCATCGACGAGCCCGTCATCGATGAGGAACTCGAATTCTATAACGACATGACCGGGGAAACCTGTGCATGGGAGGTGATGGAAATACCGTTCGCGACGGATATTCTTTTGTATCAGGGCGTGGTCTGCGGAGAGAACAAGGCCAGCCTGGAGTTTTCGGCCGGTGCTCAGGCCGCGCATATTTATCTCGCGTCTTCGCCCTACGGCCCGGATATGGGAGATCTGGACACCCCGATTGTGAAGGTTTTCTCGGTCAATCCGGACGATGTGTTCGCCAATATTCAGTTCCGCGCACGCGAAGCGATGGAGGATAAAGACGCAGCCGAAGAATGCACCGTGGTACAGGCGGGTATCCCTGGCTGGCCGACCGGCGCGCTGGTTGTCGACGATCCTGCCGAGGCCGATGCGCATGACCCGAATGACGGCCCTCGAGCGGCCTGTGGCCCTTACGGGCTTAACCAGGATGAGACCAATTTCTGGCTGATCAGAGACGGGTTCTCCTGGTTCTTCCAGCTAGGGCAGGAACCCATCGGCATCGCGCCGGGCAGTTTCACCCTGCTGACGGAGGACGAGAACGGCGACTGGGGCCGGATGTAATAACCCGTTCGATTGTCCCGAAGCTCGGCCACAACAAAAAAAGGGGAGCGCGGTCTGCGCTCCCCTTTTCAATATCAGAGAAATTCTCTGGTGCCGCCTCAGACTTCCTGGTTGTAGGCGCCAACCTGGGTCCATTTCGCGAGACGCGGTTTTACTTCCTCGTGGAAGAGCGCCTTCATGTCGTCCTTTGAGACCATGCTCTCGACGACCACTACGAGCTCCGGCTTGTTGGAAGACGCGCGTACCAGCACCCAGGAACCATCCTCAAGCGTAACACGGGCACCGTTGACCGTATTCACCTCTGTGACCTCGCGGCCCAGAATTTTAGTCCCCTTCAGGCTCTCATATTCAGCCGTTACCTCATCAACCACGCCATATTTCGTTTCGTCATCGCAATGCGGCGACATGGTCATGGAGGTGTAAGCCTCACCAAGTTCAGCATGAAGATCGGAAAGGGATTTGTCCGGGTTCCGATCCAGCATCTGAAGTACAGCCGCCGCAGCTACCAGGCCATCATCATAGCCAAGTCCAATCGGTGGTCGGAAGAAGAAGTGACCCGACTTTTCGAAACCGGCGAGGGCCTCAAGCTCTGTCGTGCGTCGCTTGATATAGGAATGGCCCGTCTTGAAATAGTCGACCTCAGAGCCGTTTTCCTGGAGCACCGGGTCGGTCTTGTAGAGGCCGGTTGATTTGACATCGACCACAAATTTTGAGCCCGGATATTCTTTCGAAAGATCACGTGCCAGCATGAGGCCGATCTTGTCGGCAAAGATCTCTTCACCGGTGTTATCGACAACGCCGCAGCGGTCTCCATCCCCATCGAAACCCAGCGCCACATCCGCGCCATGCTCTTTCACGGCATCGGCCATTGCATGAAGCATTTTCGCGTCTTCCGGGTTCGCGTTGTATTTCGGGAAAGTGAAATCCAGTTCGCAATCAAGCTCAATAACGTCCACACCCATCGCGCGCAGCGCATCCGGCGCAAACGCACCTGCTGTCCCATTCCCGCAGGCCGCCACGACCTTCAGAGGCCGGTTGATTTTTACATCCTTGGTGACGTTTTGAAGATAGACTTCGCGCATATTGTCGACACGGGTAATGGAGCCGCCACCACGCAGGATCGGCTTACCTTCAAGAACGATTTCTTTCAGTTTGGACATTTCGTCCGGGCCGAAGGTCAGAGGAGCGTCATACCCCATCTTCACACCACACCAGCCATTCTCATTGTGGCTGGCCGTGACCATGGCGCAGCATCCGGCCTCAAGCGAGAATTGCGCGAAATAGGTCATGGGCGAGAGCGCCAGACCGATATCGAGCACCTGACACCCGGCCTGGGCGAGCCCGGTCATCAGCGCGTATTTGATGGATTGCGAATAGTGCCGGAAATCATGGCCAACCACGACTTTGGGGGCCACCCATTTCTCGTGAAACACAGTCCCCATGCCCTGCCCCAGCGCCTGCACACCCAGCAGGTTGAGCTCAGGTGGTTTTTCATGGCCGGGAACGCCAAACCACCAGCGTGCATCATATTCACGAAAGCCCGTTGGCTTGACCAGAGGAATGGTTTCGAACTCTGCCGTGTTTGGCGCGATATCAGCACGTGGTGTTGGAAGCATGTTCATATCCCCTCTTAAACAAATTACTCAGCCGCAGGCTCTTCACTGGTGGGCGTATTGTCTTCAGGCGCGTTTTCGTCAGCCTGCGTGTTTTGAACGGGTTCGTCGCTCAGGCGTTCCCGTATTTCCGCGCTTCTGCCGACGACTTTCAGCACCACAGACCGGATATCGACAGCGCGCTGTTTATCCGGAACCACCGGGCGGATCGCCAGATAATCCAGGGTGAGCTCCTGCACGATACGCGGCGGTACATCCCAGGTAAAACTATAGTCACGATAATTCGGGGTCAGCCGGAATGTCTGCCAGTCCGAACTTCCCTCCCTGCCAGCGCTGTAATTGGCTTCAAACGCTGAAGCGCCCCAATCCTCAGAAGACCTGGCCGTGATCGTTATGTGAATGCGCTTGCCCGCGAAATACTTCTCAAGATCAGCTGCGAGTGGGAAATGCGGATTTCGGTCAGCCCGATCACCAAGTTCTCCGACCTTGGAGGAAACGCGGATGGCTTCAATCTCGCCATTACGCGTCAGACGTTTGATAGTCGCCTGCCCGCCTGCATTCATGCGGCAAAGATCATCACCGTCGACCTCAACCAGCTTGTAATCCGTACCCGCCCCGGACACCGAACCACAACCCAGACGGTCGCGCCCGGGCAAAGCCGCAGCAGCAATGACGGCAAGCGCCAGGCAAAGCGCCAGAGGATAGAAAATATAGTCTTTCATGGCGTTCGGATACCTCTTCGATTGTCTTCTGAAACGTGAAAGCGGCAGATGCAAGGCGAGAAGTGAGATTTTGTCCTGTTAAGCTGAACTGAACGAATTTGTGTCTTTCCTGATACCATGTCGACAGCAGCGACCTTCTCAGTAACGCCCGAAACCTTGCGCGCGGCGAATATCAGTCCCGCCACCTATCTGGCGACGGACTTTCTGAACCATTACAACGAAGTGGCCATGCTGATCGACCTTCTCACCATGGATCCGGAAGTTGCCGAGGACATTCTGGACTGGCAGCCAATGAGCTATATCGACCATTTCAAGCATTCGGGCTTTCGAGACCGTGAACTGGCGATCGAGGCCTACCATCATGCGAGCCCAACCGTCACTTCACGCTTTGAACTGCTGTGCACCGAACTGGATGACAAGATTCTCCGCATACAATCGCTGTTGTGCGCGGGCGATGTCGAACAGTCCGGAACACTTGGCAAGCCGCTTTATGACGACATTGCCGGATTGAACGCTCTGATTGTTGGTAGCGGAGCGGAAGATGCCCAATCCGATCTCCTTTCCGATGATTCAGGGGTCTCTCAGTCTGAAATCGACAATCTTTTCGCCTGAACCGCCCCACCGGTCTCGACCTTCCAGAACTTTCCCGCTAAGCGCTTCGCAGTTTCGAAGATGGAGAGGGGCACATGGCCGTACTGGCATTGATGCGTCATGGACAGAGCGAGTGGAACCTGCAGAACCGTTTTACGGGTTGGTGGGACGTGCAGCTGACCGAAAAAGGCGAAGCCGAAGCAACCCATTCGGGCGAACTGCTGGCAAAGAGCGGCATAGAGTTCAATCAGTGTTTTACCAGCGTTCAGACCCGCGCCATCCGTACACTCTGGCTGGCTTTGCACGCCATGGACCGCTGCTGGCTGCCAACCGTGAAGGACTGGCACCTGAATGAACGCCATTATGGTGGGCTGACCGGCCTCAACAAGGCAGAGACGGCTGAAAAGCATGGCGAAGATCAGGTGAAGATCTGGCGTCGGTCATTTGATATTCCGCCACCGGCTATGGAATCTGATTCCGAATTCGATCTGTCAAAAGATCCGCGTTATGCTGGCATCACTGTTCCGGCAACAGAGAGCCTGAAACTGACGCTCGATCGCGTTCTGCCTTACTGGAGCAAGACAATCGAGCCCGTCCTCAAGGATGGCCGTAACACCATCATCGCAGCGCATGGCAACTCTCTGCGCGCCATCGTCAAGCACATCTTTGATGTCAGCAATGACGATATTGTCGGCGTCGAAATCCCAACCGGCAATCCGCTCCTCATTGAGCTCGACTTTGACATGACACCGGTTTCTGCGCGGTATCTCGACGAAAGCCGCGCCAAGGAATTGCCGCCAATAAAATCATGAGCCGTCGGGCGGATCTTCGCTTTATGGGCCGGGCGCTTGACCTGGCCCGGCTCAATTACGGCCTGACAGGTGACAACCCATCGGTCGGATGTGTCATCGTGGACGTGTACGGACGCATTGTTGGCGAAGGCGTCACGGCACCTGGCGGCCGGCCTCATGCTGAACAGATTGCGCTCGATATGGCAGGCGATCTGGCCTCGGGCGCGACCGCCTATGTCACTCTGGAACCCTGCCGCGAACGCTCAACCGGGGAAGATGCCTGCTCAACACGGCTGATCAAGGCCGGTGTCAATCGCCTGGTTTGCGCCATTGCCGATGAACACCCGAAAGGCGCAGGCGGATTTGACGTGCTCCGCTCGGCTGGCGTCTCGGTGCTGATTGGCTTGAAACGTGAGGCTGCCTCTCCATTGTATCAGGACTTTTTCGCCGCCCATAAAGCCGGCTAGTTTAGCCTGGGCGACAATTGCTCCGCACCCGGATATATTAAAGTCACGAAGGTCTCGGCGTCTTCCTGCAATACCGCAGCCGGAATGCCGAGTCGTGCCCGGCAGGCCAGGCCGTACAGCGTATTATAGCCCAGTCTCGCGGCTCTTGCCGGGAACGTGCCGGGCGGCGGGAACCGCTCAAACAAGTCCCTCATTGCGCCTTCCAGCCTGAACAATTGCTGGGTGACAGCATCTTTCAAGGGTGGCGCGACAGCAACATCGGACAAAAGTGACGCCGCAAACAGGCAGCCACGCGGCACAGGTGCGGGTTTTGTGTACATCTCAATTGCACCGCCATAAATTCTTGAGAGCGCGTCTCTGCCCGTATCGGCATTGTCAATCACCGTCTTCACTCGGGCAATGACACGATCACCATAGACCTCGGCACAGCTGTTAAAGAGCGCTTCTTTGTCGCCAAACGCAGAATACAGGCTTGGCCTCGAAATTTTCATCGCGAAGGTCAGGTCGTCCAGAGATGCATTCGCAAACCCCGCCGTCCAGAACACCTCAATTGCTGCCTCAAGGGCACTTGCCTTGTCGAACGCCCTTGGTCGGCCGGGCACGCGCTTTTCACTTTTTTTCATACTGATTGGTACATAATTATTGCAAGAATGACATTAGCCATATAATATACTGATCAGTACATAAAGAAAGTGAAGAAGATGCGCCTCTATTTTGCACCGTTCGCCTGCTCTATGGCGTCTCGCGCTGCCCTTTACGAGGCCGGAATTTCCGCAGATTTCTCGCAAACGGATATCTTTCGAAAGAGGCTAGAAGACGGCTCGGATTACCGATGCGTCAACCCGCGCGGCACCGTCCCTGCTATGGAACTGAACGATGGAAGACGGCTGATGGATGGAATTGCGATACTCGAGTTTATTGCCGATAGCGCTCCGGAAACAAAACTCGCACCACCCGCCGGAACATATGAACGATATCAGATGCAATCATGGCTGAGTTACATTGCCAGCGACCTTCACAAAGGCATAATCTGGTTTCTTGTTGCACCTCATCCGCCGCAAGAGGCCAAAGCGTTTGCTCGCGCTCAGGCGCCTGAAAAGCTGGAGTATCTGGAACTGGCCATCAAGGAGACCGGGTATCTGGTCGGTTCAGATTTCACGATCGCGGATATGTATCTGGGCTGGGCGCTCGGCCTCTTTCGACATCTCGAGATATCGCTTGAGCCTTATCCTGCCCTGACTGATTTTCTGGAGCGCTATCTCTCCCGGCCCTCCGTCAGCCGTGCACGGCGCGAGGAAATGACGTTACTGGAAAACTGAACTGCCTCGTTGTAGAATGTATGGCGCAGATGCCAGAGTGAGAGAAGGATGTGGATCATTGCTGGAGCTCAGACCCAATTGTGAGCACTGTGATCGGGATTTACCGCCCGATGCGCAAGACGCGATGATCTGTACTTTTGAGTGCACATTCTGCCAGTCATGTGTCGACAAAGATCTGAAGGGTGTGTGCCCCAATTGCGGCGGCAATTTTTCTCCCCGCCCTATTCGACCGGATGCCCTGCTGAAAAAGTATCCGGCATCGACAAAGCGCATCCTGAAAAGCACGGACTGATCTGCCGCTCTTGTGTCCTGACGGCCACGCAATCCATCACATTCCGTTTTCCGGCTTGAACCATTGGCAAACCACGCGTAAGCCAAGCCACCAAACCGGAGCTGTATAATAATGGGCGCCTCTTACCGACTTTTCGGGCTCGAAACATCACCCTTCTCAACCAAGGTTCGTAGCTATCTTCGCTACAAGAAGCTGCCGTTTGACTGGGTTCCGAAGACTTTCGGCCGAGATGAGGAATTTCGCACGCTGTCAAAAAGCGATGCACTTCCCATGCTTGTGTCGCCGAATGGCGGTATTTCGCATGATACCAGCCTGATCCTGAACCGGATTGAATCGACCAGAAACCAGCCAACTGCCACGCCCGACGATGCGGCATGTCGGCTGATCGCCAGCCTCCTTGAAGCCTATGCCGATGAATGGCTGAACAAGGCGATGTTCCATTACCGCTGGTCGGGAACGGCCGCCGCGAAGGCCTCTGCGAAGCGTCAGGTCGAATGCATTTTCGACGGCTTCGAGGTCGAAGACAGAGCCGGAATCGAAAAGTCCGTCGCCAAAAGCATGACCGGACGGTTGAAGGTCATCGGCCTCAACAAGAAAAACGGCCAGCTTGTCGAGAAATCCTTCCAGCGCTTCCTCACCCTTTTGAATGCGCATCTGGAACATCATCTGTTCCTGTTTGGTGGCCATCCGAGCCTTGCTGACTTTGCTCTGGCCGGACAGCTGATCCAGTTGATGATGGATGATGAGCCCGCAACACTGATCCGCGAGACTGCGCCTTTCGTGTCTGCCTGGTGCGAATTCATGGAAGATCCACGTCCCGGCGCACCGTTTGAAACGTTCGAACAGGTTTCCGAGACGCTTCTGCCGCTGATCCGCGACGAAGTCGCTGAAACCTATGTCGCCTGGTCTTTGGCCAATGACGCGTCAATCGCCGCCAAGCGCAAGACAGTGACCGTCGAGATTGACGGTGAAGAATACAAACAAAGCGTTCAGCACCACTCCGCACGCAACTTTGCCAATCTGAAAACGGTCTTTGCCGAAGCGCAAAATGCTGAGGCCGTTGAGTCCTTCCTGGATGATGCGGGACTTGGTGAAGTGTTTGACGTCGGCACGAAAACGCCGCAGCAAGCCGAAACAAGCGAAGAGTCGGTATCTGAAGAGACATCTTCCGACTCGCCAGAGGCTGAAGGTGAAAACGAGAAAAAATCGTCTTCCCGTTCCAGATCGTCTTCGCGTCGTCGCAATCGCAAGCCGAGAAAGCCAAAGACGGACAATGGGTCCGATCAGGCAGAACGATCAGTCGTCTGACGATACCGCAGCTGCGCCTTCGTCAGACGACTGATCTTCCTGCAAACTATTTAGACATACAAAAACGGCGCGCCTTTCGGTGCGCCGTTTTCGCTCATGGGGTAATGAGGTCAACAATCAGGCCGGATGTCAGGCCACGTTTTTGCTGCCTTCAATCACTTTCGGCGAGTCTGTGGTGGCTGCCTGAGCGCCAATCGCGATTTTCCGTGGCTTCATGGCTTCTGGAAGCTGGCGTTGCAGTTCAATCCGAAGAAGACCGTTCTGAAGCTCAGCGCCTTTGACCACCACGTGATCAGCAAGCTGGAACCGGCGAATGAAGCTGCGCTCAGCAATCCCGCGATGCAGGAATTCGCGCTTCTCACCATTTTCGGTTTCGGCAGTCTTGCCGGTGACGGTCAGAACACCTTCCTTGGATTCGATATCCAGCGTGTCTTCACTGAAACCAGCGACCGCAAGCTCTATCCGGAAGTCGTTATCGCCCGTCTTTTCAATATTGTAAGGGGGGTAGCCCTGAGATCCATCGAGTCGTGACGCGGCGTCGATCATGTTTGCGACGCGGTCGAAGCCGACCATTGTGCGATAGATAGGGGTCAGATCAATCGTTTGCATGGTTTGTCCTTTCAAAAGCAACAAATGTCGTACGGGTGCCCCCGCACTGGTTTTCAATGGGCGCCCAAATCTGGCTCACCCGGTGTCAGAACCCGAATTCGGCGTTCCGACACCAGAAATATGGGAGCATAAAACAGGCGTTCAAGAGAAAATGTTTGCACCCCAAACCGCTCGCTGACGGGCGGCTCAAAGCAGGCCCTCAAGAAACTGTGTCCGGGTGGGCATTGCTTTCACGGGGAAGTGAGGCATGTTGACCCTGAGTGAAGGCAGCAGGATCAGGGAACCAACCTCCCTCTTATGCCTTGTTGCAACAGGTACCAACAGGATCGGGGAAACAGACAATGACCAGAACTTATCTTCTTGCCGGTGTAAGCACGCTGCTTTTGACACTGGCCGCATGTGGCAATGACGCAAGCGAGCCCGCAACGCCCGAAGTGACCTCGCCGGAAGAAACGACACAATCCGGCATGGAAACCGAAACGTCGACCGCACCAGACCCGGCAGCAGATCCGCTGGAAGCAGCCGTTGACGGTGACTGGCGGTCAGAGCAGGACCGTGCCCGGGATGTTCATCGTCATCCGGTCCAGACGCTGGAGTTCTTTGAAATTGAACCAACGGACACTGTTGTGGAAATCTGGCCGGGCGGCGGCTGGTACACCAATATCCTGGCCCCCTACCTCAAGGGTGAGGGGACTTACATTGCCGCCGGTTTCGATCCGGAAACCAGTGAATATGCTCAACGCGGCTATGACAACTTCCAGGCCAATTTTGTTGAAAAGCCCGGTGTTTATGGCGATGTCATTGTCGGCTCACTCAGCAAGGACGGCCTTTCCATACCTGACGATATGAAGGCCGACGCCGTTCTGACCTTCAGGAATGTGCATAACTGGATGGGTGGTGGCTATGCTGATCTGGCTTTCGCCGAGATGTATGACGCCCTCAAGCCAGGCGGCATACTTGGGGTCGTCGAGCACCGCCTGCCATCGTCTGACAATCAGGACCCACAAGGCATGTCCGGCTATGTGCATGAGGACTTTGTCAAGCAGCTGGCGACCGAGGCTGGTTTTGAGTTTATTGAATCTTCAGAGATCAACGCCAATCCGGATGACACCGCTGATCACCCGTTCGGCGTCTGGACGCTGCCGCCCAACAGTCGCACGGCTGATCGGGAGGGCAATGCCCCGGAAGGATTTGATGCAGAAAAATATGCCGAAATCGGTGAGAGCGACCGCATGACGCTGAAATTCATGAAGCCGCTGGAAACAGACGCCGCTGAGCCTGCTGAAACCGAAGAATAGTCTCTCGGCCCCGACCTGACGCAGTGCGTTGGGCCGGGGTCAGCTTCGCCCGCCCCGGGCATATTGTATCTGTTTGAGCCTGTACCGCGTCAGACGTGCGGCGCCCCAGGCCACCCCGCCAAACACGAGCACCAGCAACCCCAGAAACAGGGGCTGGGGCATGTTGAACCAGAAAATCATCAACGGCGCGGCGATCATGGCCGCAACGAGACCCGACATGGCCCCGACGGGGATGTTTGGAACATACCGATAAGGATGTCGGCCGAAGCAGGCAATGATAACCGAACTGGGCTCATCCTTGAATTTGGTAATGGACTGGCCGTTGAACATGATCTGTGTTTCGACAAGGTTTCGATAGTTCAGCACTTCGAACGTCAGATTGCCGGATCGGATGGACTTCAGATGCTGCTGGATTCGTGGGTGAAGCGCCGCAAACTCAGACTTACCCTCAAACCCCCAGGTGCAGTGACACGTATCCGGCACATGAATTCGCATTTCATTGGTGTCGAGATTGCCAAGCTTGTTCACGACGCGGGCCGGCTCGAGTTCTGTTTCAATGAACCAGTCTACATCCGCTTCAGACATGTCAGACCGGCGCTGAAACTTCTCGACCTCTTGTCGTTTCAGCGCCTCGCGAGCCTCGGCCCGCTTGTTTCTGATCTGTCGCTCAAGCTTTTCCAAACCCGATACATCACTCTCTGATCAGGCCGCACCACCCCGGCACAGCCGTCCTGACGGCAGTAAACCGGGATTTGCGAACAGATAGAAGCCGCCGCGAGATATTTTACGGCCGATACCCTTTTGGTTTGCGACCTGCATCAATCACCCGGTCTGCATGATGCACAAAGTCGACAAGCAGAGGCCGCGTGTCTCTCGGATCGATAATGTCCTCTGCCAGGAAGGCTTCAGCCGTCCGGAAGGGTGATTTGATGGCGTCAAACTTCTTATAGAGCTGCGCCAGAAGCTCGTCCGGGTTTTCGGCCTCAGCCAGTTCCTTGCGATAGGCCGCTTCGATACCCCCAGCCATGGGCAGAGAGCCCCAGTCACCCGAAGGCCAGCAATACCGCCATTTGGTTTTCGACGGGTTCATCATTGCCGAGCCGGCCAGGCCATAGGCCTTACGGATCACCACGGCGCAGGTGGGCACATTGGCCTGATAAACCGCTGACATGGCCCGAACGCCGCGCCGGGTCACACCTGCGGTTTCGTGCTTCACGCCGACGGCAAAGCCCGGGCAGTCAACGAAATGAATGATCGGCAAATGGAACAGATCACAGAGATCGACATGCCGGGTAACCTTGTCACACGTGTCGGCCGTCCATGCGCCATCCAGAAAGAACGGATCGCCCGCCATAATACCGACCGGAAAGCCATCAATCCGCGCAAAGCCGGTGACAAGCGATTTGCCCCAATAGCGCCCGATCTCGAAGAAGCTGTCACGATCCACACAGGCATTGATGATCTTGCGCGGCATATAAGGTGTTTTCCCATCCGTGGGCACAATCTCGATGAGGCTTTCTTCACGGCGGTTCGGATCGTCCGTCGGCGCCGTGCGCTCAGCTCGTTCGTGCACGGAGGAAGGCAGATAGGAGAGAAACTGCCTGACCTTTCCGAACGCTTCGGCCTCGGTCTCAACCGCTTCATCCACAGTGCCATTCTTGGCCTGGATGTTCCAGCCGCCCAGCTCTTCCTTGGTCACGTCCTCGCCAATGGCGCGCGCAACCGGTGGCCCGGCGACAAACACCTGGGACATCTCCTTGACCATCACCGAATAATGAGACGCGCCGACGCGCCCCGCGCCCAGACCGGCGCACGGCCCGAGCGCAAGTGAAACCACCGGCACTTCGGACATGTTCTCCACGACATGATCCCAGCCGGGCGTTTCGGGAATATAGGTACGGGGGTCCTTTTCAAACATCTTCACCGAACCGCCGCCGCCCGTTCCATCAACAAGGCGAACCAGCGGCATACGGTATTCACCGGCCATCTGCTCGGCGATCAGGAATTTCCCCCGGATTGTGGCATCCGCCGCCCCGCCGCGAACCGTGAAATCATCGCCAATAATCACACAGCTTCGGCCACCGACGCGACCCCGACCAACCACCATATTGCCCGGCAGGAAATCTTCCATCTCCTCATCGGCACTATATGTGGCGCGGCCCGCAATCTTGCCAATCTCCTGAAAGCTTCCTGGATCGGCCAGAAAAGCAACGCGCTCTCTCACCGTCAGCTTGCCGCGGGACCTCTGACGCGCAACAGGCTCCTCACCCCCCATTTTTTCAGCAAGTCTCTGTCGCGTGCGTAACTCGTCTATGTGCGATTTCCAGCTCATTCGGGCCTCCCTTGAGGATAGCAGACTATCGAGACATTTTCCGATGAACAGTGTTTTTTCTTATTGACGCAGGGTGACTTGCTTTCGCCATGCGAGCCGTCCATAGAGTTTCGAAAATTCGTCAAGGGAGACAGCAAGATGGATCTGGCCGAACTCACTGCGCAGGCGCAGGCAGCCCTTTCCGGATCGGACTTTGACAAGACCGTAAAATTCGATTTCGGTGACTTCGGAACGCTCTTTCTCGATGGCGCGAAGAACATCGCCAATAATGACGCTGACGCGCCGTCGGACGCGACAATCCGCGTCGCCTGGGAAGACTTCAAGAAACTGGCCAAGGGCGAGCTGGACCCCACAATGGCCTTTATGCAGGGTAAACTGAAGGTCGAAGGCGACATGTCTGTTGTCATGCAACTTCAGAGCATCCTGTCGAAACTCAAATAAATTCAAGAGGTGGACATTTGTCCTCAGATCATTTCGTAGAAATTGAGGGCAACCCACCACCCGTTGGCGCGCAGGTCAGATGGCTGCGCGGCGCCAAGGGCCGACGTCTCCGTATGTGTGTTGCGCCAGGCATTGCAGGCAAAGCAGCGCGCGGCACCGTTATCGTCTGTCCGGGACGCACGGAATATATTGAGAAATATTTCGAGGTCGGGCGCGAATTGCAGGATATGGGCTTTGCTGTCCTCATTCTGGACTGGCCAGGCCAGGGCCTGTCAGACAGGCTGCTGCCAGATGCCCTGAAAGGCCATATCGACAATTTCTCGACCTTCATGAATGCGTTGAGCAAGGCGCTGGACGAACAAAACGAAACGCTTCCAAGGCCTCACGTCGCGCTGGCCCATTCCATGGGCGGAGCGATTGCGCTGGCGGCTATCACGCAGCAAATGGTGAAGGTGGAAGCCGCCGCATTTTCTGCGCCCATGTGGGGGCTGAAGGACCGGTTCATGGGCATGAAATACCTTGCCTGGGCCATGCGCACGCTTGGACGGGGGAATATGTTTGCCGTCAAGCCGACCCCGCGAACCACATTCGAGGAAAACTTCGTCACGCATAGCCGCGAGCGCTGGGAGATCAACGAACAGCTGATTGAGGCCTCACCTCAACTGGAACTCGGCCCCATCACATGGAACTGGCTTTCGGCTTCGCTTGATGTGATTGACCGGTTTGCCAAACCCGGTGCGCTGGAGCATGTCACCTGCCCGGTGATGATCGCGACAGCGGGCGAGGAAGCCCTGGTGGATAATGACAGCCATCATCGCGTCTCACGACATCTGACAAATGTGGAGCGGATCTTCATTGAACACTCCCGTCACGAGATCCTGATGGAAACAGATGACATTCGCGAACAATTCTGGGCCGCGTTCAAGCGGCTACTGGATCGGGCAGGCATCTGACCGGACAGGCTAGCGATGCCGGTCCGCCATCCGCACCGCGCTCATGAAGGCTTCGAGGCGTTTCGGGTCCAGATGGCCCTGATTTCGCACGCCTGTACAGACATCCACACCAAATGGCCGGACCTTGAGAATCGCGTCCTGAATGTTTTCCGGGGTCAGCCCACCGGCCAGGAAAACGGGCTTTTTCGATTTCTCGACAAACCGGCGCGATAATTCCCAGTCATGTGTGCGGCCCGTACCGCCCAGTTCCGGTGTGTCAGCCGACGGACGCCCGGAGTCGAGCAGGAAGGCATGCACATAGGGCTCATACTTATCGATCAGATCGAGCGCGCTTTCGTCTTCCATGTGGATGACCTGCACACGCCGCGTTGACAGCAGCACCCGGTCGAGCGCCATGGTTTCCGCGATCGAGAGATGCTGAACCAGCTGAATGGTGGAAACGCCCGTCCGCAGCAAATGCTCGGCAATGCCGGACGCCGTGGTTTCCGAGGTCAGCAGAAAACAGCTGACGGCTGGCGGAATGGCGCGGGCAATCTCGGCGATTTTCTTGTCGGAAATCGGGCCTGGGCCAGACGGCATGCGACCGACGAGACCCACAGCATCAACGCCGGCGCGGATCGCATGGCGCGCTTCATCCTCTGACGAAATACAGCAGACTTTGACCCGTGTTCTCATACCGCTCACTCAGCCACGAAACGGACGAGTGTGGACTTTTCGATATTGGCCCAGCCAATCGTACCCATCTGAGCCCTGTCGGAGGTATCGCTATCCGTTTTCAGGGTCACCCGCCTTCCGTCTTCAAGCTCGAGCACAACATAATCGACCGGAATGCCCTCATCGAACCGCGTATCCTGTTCCAGCACGACAGCGGCGACCCATTTGACGGCAGGCGGACTGCCGCGTTTCGACAGGATCATCGATCCGGCCACGGACAGGGCGTAGACAATGCCGACCAGAAAAACGCCCATCAGGCCAAAATTCAGAATGTCACCAATAAAGGAATCGCCCGCGATCAGACCGTTCAGAATGATCAGTATGATGGGCAGCGCCAGCATTCCCGCCGCAATATACATTTCCATACGGCTGGCGGGCCGGACCCGGCTTCGCCGCGTGGCTGTCTGTGGTGGGGCGTGCGTCCGGGTGAACCGCACCAATTGTTCGTAGATTGAGCCTTTGTCGTCGCTGACCGCTTCCATCAATTCCCCCGGGGCGTTGTCATATCAGTCATCCTTAACGTCCTAACGGCATTCATCGCAAATGCCTACTCATTTGCACGCGCAAAACACATGCCCCACTGATGCGGCATGAAAACGGCAGGAGCGGGATAGTTTCAGGCACGGCGCAGGCAAATCTGGCAGTACTTTACGAAACGATGGGCGACAAGGGCGAGAACCAAAGAGACAATTATCAGCGCTCGATTGCGTGTACTGACGCGGCGCTTGAGGTTTTTGAAGCGGCGGGCGCTAGCCAATATGTTGCTATCGCAACGAAAAACCGGGGCCGCGTTCAGGCGAAACTTGCGGCGTTGGGTGAAGAGGATTGACGTTAAAGTTCAGCGCCTCCCTCTCCTTTCCAAGGAGGGGGGGTAAATACTAAGGGAAAATCCGTGTACCGGTTGGGTGTTGGCTAGAAAGCTAGACCGTTTCGGCGTGCAGCAACGACATCACCGCGTCATGGAGTTTCGCTAGGCTGGACAGTGGAATAGGTTTGCCCTGCTTCAAGTGGCTCATCGTGGTTTTGGAAACGCCCGTCATCCGAACAAGCTGATTTGAGCTGCACGTTCCTTTGCTCAATGCGTTCAAGATGATGTCCCGCTTTGATGCTGTGTCGAGATTGGACGTTCCGAAACTAATTCCGCCGCTTTCATTGGCCCACGGGACAAGTGTTTCGTCCCAATCATGGCTTTCCTTACCGATGTGCGCAAATCCGCTCGCTTGAACGTGCCTTCTCTGAAGAAGTCCTTTTGTGTGGACCTGACAATCGGCGAACTTGTTTTCGCGATGGAGATTATAGTCGGAAAACCTATCGCTGAAGGACCGAAGCCAAGGCGAAAAATCAATCGCCTCTGTCGCGTCGTTCGTTTGGGCTTCAATGTCGAAAAGTTGTGAGGCTGCAGTTCCCAAGTCTTTATCGAACGGCGCTGCAAGCTTTGGCTCCCGGCCAACAATTGCACGCCAGATTTCGACATCTGGATTCGTGTCATCAACACGGTCATGAGCTTTGTTCAGAAATCGAAGGAAGAAATTGAACGGCTGAATACCGTTTCGATAATCATCAATCGGGCCATGGCCTGTGGCTTGTTGCGCATTGTATCGGGCATACCATTGGAATTGATCCCAACGCGTAATGGTTGATTGTCCGGCTGCAGCTAGATTGAAGCGGTCGTCTTTCGAGAGGTCGATTTCATCATCTTTGTCTTCTCTGGCAGCTTTGATGATGTGCTCCCAAAGTGCCAAGCGCCATTCCCACTCACCAGCAGTTTCATCAAACTCCCCAAAGGGTGTCGCCCAATAGCCAAGTCCGTGAGCTGAAGATTTTCTGATATTGATGTCGCCATCAATTTCGTTGAACAGGACATAGCGTTTCGCTGAAACAGCATAGCAATAAAGAGGTTGGAGCTGCGTCCAATCAGGATTGGATTTTTCAACTTCGTAATCAGGGTGGAAGTTCTCTTCCTCGGGCTCAAGGACAGAAATTCCAGCTTGCCCGTCATATGGATTGAGCGGTTTAAACCAATCGAGAACATCACGACATTTGGTGAGAAAATCCGCTCTTTCCATATGGTCTGGCTTTGCGAGTGCCAGTCCGTCTGTGTCACAGAACGTCCAGTTTATTTTGTGCTGCGCAGCGCGCCATTCAGCCAGCGCCAGCATGAGCCTAGCCGCACCTGTTATGCAGGTTGCCAAAAGTGGGTGGAAATACTCTCCGGGTATCTCAAGTGTCTTGGTTTCGAACGCGTGCGGCTCAACCTCAAACCCATAACGAATAGCGCTTTGAGGTTCTGGATAGTCTTTCGGGTTCAACTCAATGAAGAGCCCGTAGCTTGCCGCATTAGCAATAATCTTGACGGTTTTCTCTGCAATTTTCAGACGGGCTTTTTCTTCACCTGCCGCTGAGTTCTTCGCCGCCTTCAGTTTGGCGCGCTCTTCAATCAATCGTTTGAAAAAGTCGTCACTATAGGGGTCAATCACGCCGTCCGTTTGACCCAGTAGTGTTTTCGTTTTCAGGCCATGTTGAGGTAACTTTGGGCTGAACCGAATTGCGCGTTCAACTTTCGGAGTTTTGCCCGTCAACAGTTTGGACACGACGCAATCGGCGAGCGTGAACCAAAGCGGCGCGTCAGATGTCAGGTGATTAATGCCGATATTGGTTGTGCCTGAATCTGCGAAATCAGCCCGAATGGGAAGGACGTCATCATCAGGCTTAACTTGAACCAGCGTCGGCAGGTCTCGCCAAATCTCTTGGCATTGAAAATCTCCCCCGGTGACGTTTTCAAGAAACTCCGTCGTCCAAGATTTCGCGTCTTCGCTCTCGTCATAGTCCACGCCTTCCGCAATGACGAACTTCCACAACCCCATGAGCGCATTTACCGTTGGGTACATGGACAGGAAATCTGCATAGAACACTTCGCGGATGTCCCGGCGAATACGAACTTCTGTCCGACCGCCGAAATAGCTACTCATAATCTTGCCGGTGATTTCAGGCGGAAAATTCGGTTGGACTTGTCGCCAAGGCAGAATGCCGAAGTCTCGAAGATACGCTTTTCCTATGCTTGCTTCGCTGTTGACCTGCATATCGTCTAAATCGTCAAACGCATGGGTGCCTAGTCGCGTGAGCAGTTCGCAATAGCACTCCCACGTGCAGGTCACATCGTTTCGGGCGTATTCGATATAATCCCGCGTGAGCGTCTTGCCGTGCTCGTCTGTCTCCATTTTTTCATGCGAAACTCCGAGTGCCTTCGCAACCGATGCAAGGCTGGACGTGCCGGACAACAACGAAGTGCCGAGCGTCTTCACGTCGATGAAGTTGCCGAAATAGTAGGAGTCAAACTCCTTGTAGAATGAGAGATGTGACCGATTGGCGTTTACATGACCAACGCGAACTTTTCCGCGATACTTTTGATTGGGCAAAAGATGAAGCGTAATGCCGTTCTCAAAACGGTCATCGTTCTTGTATCTACGGGAAGGGGATGCATTGACGGCTAGGCGCGACAAATCGAATGGTAGGTTGAAGCCGATTATTGTGCCTGACAGCTCGTAACATTGGCTGAGCAATATCTCTTCACTGAATTCTTGATAGCTGAGAATCGGCAAACCTTCAGAATGGGCATACTCTTTCAGTGTTTCGAGCTCACCGTCTTCCAGTCCGCCTTCATCGTAAAACAAGCCCTCGGAGACGAGTGTTTCACCATTCTCATCTGGCTCGTCATCAATGCGATATGCTCCGAACCGCAAACGCTGTGATGCGTCTGTGCGTGTTTCGCAATCGAAAGTTAGTGTCCGTCCACTGCGATGTCTGGGAAATGGCTTTCGCCGCGAGCCCTTAAATCCTTTCTCAGGTGTTACGAAGGCGCGAAGCTTCAGCTCCATTTTACCACACCCGGAACCAGCATTTCCTCAAATTCTTCTGCAGATAGCTCGGCATCCGGCGAATTTGCGAGTTGGTGAATTTTTGCCATCAGAATGGCATCATCGAATAGAACTTTGGATGTCGCCTCTTTCTGCATTGCAGCTAATTTTTCGAGAACATCCATCCCAAGGCGTTGAGCAACAAAATCGCGATAGTCATCCGCAAGCGATAGGAGCGCGTCTTTGTCGGGGTGATATCTTTGCTCAATTGAGACAAGGTCATGATGGTTATGACAGAGAATAATGGCTCGCTCGGATAGCCCCTCCCTGTCCACATGATGAGCTTCCAGAACCATTGGCCTCACTTCATGGCAAATCGCACAATAACAATCTGCGTGAGTTCCAAATGGGTCTTTCTTCATCGCCTTCTTCAGGCGCTTTTTGAGTATCGAATGGTCTTCAATCAGATTTGAAAGTTGAAGCGTTTGGTCAACATGTTCAGCAGCAAACTGCTTATGATTATTGAGGGAGGATTGGCGGTTCATGTCAGCGAAGCTGGCTTCCATGTATAGCGCATCGAAAACGGTTACATTGCTGTTGGGTCGGAACCCTTGAGGCAGTTTTTCCGCGTTTTGATAAACGGTAAGAAGCTGGCGGTGGTTACGACACAGCACAGCCTCCGACTTGTCCCACATGTTCTTCTCATCGAGATAGACGAGTTTCAGAAGTTCGGGGTCTTCAACACCGCACATGTAGCAAGCATGACCCCGCATTTTAAGCTGGCGTTCGCGCCGTGCTGACTGCGTGGCGCGCTTGTGCGTTTCTTTTGCTGTTTGAAACCCTGACATGTTACGCCTCGTCGTAATTGTCATCCCGCGCTTCATTAGGCGGTAGAACTTCAAACAATTCCTCTCTGGAAAAGAGCAAATCATACCGATTACCATCGGTGTCTCTGACCTGCTCACCTTCCCATTTCGCCAAAACACCAACTTGTTTGTTCTGCCGTTCGCGTTCGACATCGCGATTGTGTGCGCTGATTTTCTCGATTTGGTCGGCACTCATGGAGAGTCGAAGCAAGCCGCCAGTGGTGACAACGCTTCTTGGCACGACACGCTTATCCTGAAGGATTTTGAGCTTTCCACCCTTCTTCCTCCTGAACCGTGAATTCGCTATGACGTATGAGGAGAGGTTCTCACGGTCCACGTGAAAGTCTCTAGCTGCTTTAGTAATGCTCGCGCCTTTCTTCACACTCAGAAAAGCAAGTCTATAGGCTCTCCTGCGTTCCGTTGGCAGTGCAGCGAAGCGCTCATTCGCTTTGCTTCGCGTCCAGCGATACCGCTTCTTACTCGTTTTCCTTGGCATGGTCGAAACTCATCTCTGAACTGTCCCGTATCGGGACTACCGAGAAAATTCATGCAAAATTAGCGCCAATAGTATGTATACAGTAAATATAGAGTTCATTTTTTGAGATTAGATACTGAGAATTAATTTGACATAAAAAACATAAATAAATTATTGGTGCATTTTATTCCAATAAGGAACTCGTTTTCTCTAAGTTTTCGGCTACATTTTTGCTATGATTTTCTTGAGGAATAAATCATCTAGAAAATGAGTCGAAAATGGACACTTGGGATTCGCGCTGTGCGTATTGGGAAAATAAAGCGGAAAAACTGGAACCTAAAACGCTTGCCAGACATCGAAGAAAGCACCCACTGATTTTGACGGGACATGGCGTCCAATTGCGCATCAGAAATGGTGCACTCGAAATTGAGAATGGGCGCAGCTATGCGAGCGAGGAGAAAAAGTTCTGGCGGTTTTATCCCGGTGAAATGGCTATTCCAGAACGCATCATTTTTATCGAAACATCCGGCGCAATTACGCTTGCTGTTTTGGACTGGCTGGAAGCTCAAGACGTGGTGCTTTTGAACCTCTCCTATAAGGGAAAAGTCAGCGCCATTGTCGGAGGATCAAAAGGCGCAATCTGCGCAGTCAGACTACAGGAACAAATTGCCATTCGAAATGACCCGAAAAAACGTCTCGATTTTTGTGCTGCTTTGGTGAGACGAAAGCTCGAAGCGAGCCTTGTGACATTACGGGAAATTTTTCCGCCGTCAGAGGTGAGGCGCGAAGCGGAAATCTGGGCCGAGAAAGGCCTTCACAAGATTGCAAATGGAGAAGCCGACAGCGTCGATGCCTTGCGGGGCATCGAAGGCGTTGCTGCCGCACGGTACTTCGATGTCTGGAACGGATTGGAGTTGAGGTGGAAGGGCATTAATCAACATCCTGTTCCAACGCCATGGCTCAGCTATTCAAAACGGTCATCCAATATTGCAGGTAAGAATGCGCGTAACCGAAAGGCGGATCACCCCATCAATGCCATGTTGAACTATGGCTATGCGGTTCTGGAATCTCAAATTCGACTAGACGTGGTGGCGCACGGATACGATCCGAACTTCGGCATCTTTCATGGCAATTATGAAGAGCGCCCTTCCTATGTGTTGGACCTCATTGAACCACATAGGCCTGAAGTCGATAAGGCTGTGTTGGAGTTTGCACTGAATGAACGGTTCACAGTGAAAGACTTTTACATCCGACAAGATGGAATGTGCAGGCTGTCGGCGAAGCTGGCGGCCATTTTATCAGTTGGGGCCTGTCTGTGTTCTGGCCAATTGTAGCAAGCTGCTGCCACCCATTGAGTTGGTTCTTTTACATATCTGGGAATAAGCTCTCATAGTTTGCTTGCGCAATCTAAGGCTTCGTGCCTGAATTTGAGCGCTCAATACTCACCTCATCTGACAGATATAGCCCCTACCGAAAACTCCACCTTCGTGACCATTGAAAGTTATTAAATATCATAATGATATTTATAAGAACTTACGGGCGTCAAACGTTAGTGAATATTACACCTTATTTGCACCATTAATATCATTATGATATTTAACACGGCCTTTTTTCCCTTGACGATTGAGATTTCGAGGAGCACTTTTTTCTAAGTGCAGCAATGGAGTGGATATGTCCGCATAGTTTCGGAGGGAAGTGATATGGCTAAATCGAATAGCAGCAATGCGTATGGCCCGGTCTACGCAGACGGAAGGGAGCTGGTCAGACAACAGCTCAGACTTACCGAGAGCTATGACCACAAGACCAAACGCCCTCGAAACCCTAGAGACATTCAAATAGCTCGCCTCGCCGCGTTTAATGAATTGCAAAAAATTTGGCCCGATCAAAGGGAAGCTCTTCTGAGGGCTGCCGTTCATCTGGATGCCCCGCCCAAACAGGAACAGAAGCCAGACAGCTTTTATAAATCGGCATAGTGTTGAAGTTGATTAAACCACCAAGCCGATCTTGCGCGATGCGAACCCGGTGCGCAGATCAAAGCGCGCTCGTCGGACAGCTGATGTGATCAACTGAGAGCTATGACCATCAAGCAATTGTCCGCGGAGCCCCTGAGGCATCCGCGGCGCCTTTTCAGCGCGACTGAAGAACTAAACTTGATGTAGCCAGATCAACGGTGGCTACTTTCGGCGCTGTCATGCACCTAAAAGACGAGTGAAACCACCTATGCACACAGTCTCGTTTGGATATCTATTAATAATTGTGTATATGCTGACTAAAGCCTCGAATCGAAGCTTCAGGACTGGAGAAGCACAACATCATGGACAATATAACTGACTTTACTCAATCTGAGGATTCCATCAGTGGCGAAGACAGATATCAGCGACATCTGGATATTGCTGAAAGAAGTTTCGAAGAGGTGGACCGCTCAGGTTTTCGAAAACGTCGGCTTCGCACCAAAATAGAATTTCAAGCATATATTTGGCAACTATCCGACGAAGTTTTGTCGCGAATTCCTGCTGACTTTCAAAAAACCGTAACCGGTGAACTCATTCAGGGACGACAACCTCCCGTGATTTTGGATGAGATTTGGCCGTTAGTTTTGCAGACTAAATCACTTGAAAGAATATCAGCAGATATAATGCAAGATTTAGCGCATTCTATTGATAGTTATCGCTCTGAAGAATTCTACGATATTCAAGACTTTCTTGCGATTAGCGACAAGTATGTAAATTTATTGGGGGATATTGATTCAAATTATTACCATTTAATATTGTACGATCAGATCACTAATAGCTTGCAGAGCCAGAAGCCGCAGCGAAGAGTGCGAAAGAGACAGGAGCTTCCATGTCCTGACTTGCCTCCCGAACATCACCGAAATGTACGGAAAAAGAACCTGTCTTTCAAAGTTGATGCACGAGTCATCGAATTATTTAATTCAATTGCAGACCGAGAAGCAGGCGGCAACAGAACCGAATGGATGACCAGAGAGCTTTTTCTGGCAGCAATCCGCAAAGGCTATCAAGTACCTCAGGACTTGCTGGCTGAAGTCGGAATTAATCCAACACCTTCCAATCAAAAACTAGCCGGTCGAGTCCATAATTAGATATCCAAATACAATTGGATATCTAAAACTTGACAGGATACCTAATGATGTGCACACTCTGCTTTCAGAGGTGAGGCAGGTCATGAACGTCTTTTGTCGGGAGAAGGATCGCCCCATTACGCAGCTCACGTAACTGGGCAGGCTGTAATACCGATAGTGACAGATCAGGCCGCTTGTGCGTCCAAGATTCGACAATCCCCACCTCTCTTGTGACTGGGAATTATCCCATTGAAACGGCAACAACGGACCGCTTGACGCGGGCCCGAACAGGGGAGTGCGGCTTATGCCCGACGACATGAAGGGGTTTGGCTCGTTTGAAGAGGATTTCGCTCAGACGAATTCATCATCGGCACAAAAGAGTTCGGCAGAGAATGCTTGGGCACCGATTGATGCAGACAATTCGCAATTTGAGGCATTGAAACACAAGCTGTCCGCCAGCGTAGAAAAACTGACGATCCCGCCTGCGGGATTGATATCACGCCTCCATGATGAGGCCCGCCGACTGCGAGCGCATCAAGTGGCTATAATCGATGCCGAGATCGAAGACGCCCATCATCGCATCCGTATGCTCTATGGATTGACGCAGGTGAACCCTGAAAAAGGCTTTCTGGACCGTATCCGCGAGCGTGCGCGCGCAGGTCGGGAGGTGTAGCCATGGAGTTCAACACCAAAGAACCAGCCATTCTTCTGGCCGCTCAGGCATGCATCGAGCAATTTGCATACGACCTCCAAAAGGCTGGTCGCTTTGCTCCAGTTAGAGCTGCAGCAGCCCTCTTTCTGTGCGGTGCAATTGCGTGCGTCACTATGGTGGATGCCAAACTGATTTTAGCAGCCTTTGAAGCGGCTTTCCCGCCAGTATTGGGCGTTGATGACTCATCCAATCCTCTCGGAATGGTCGTCGCTGCCAGCCTTGCATTTTTTGCCTTCATTGCTGCGCATGCATTTCTGCATGAAGCCAACAAACAATCCTCGGTTATTGTCGCGAATCTTATGCGGCTGTTCGTTATCGGGACATTGCTGGGTTTGGGCGGGCTTATCGCCGCAAGTCTGGGTCCATATATCGCGGACGGATTGATCGCTGCAAATGAGCCGACTGATCTTGGTCTCGGTCTGGCGACAGCGCCAGAAGAGGGTGACGGATGGTTCGATAAGTCTCTTGCGGAATTGGCGGCTCAGATTGGAGCCGGCTGGTTTAGCCTGACTTTGTTCGGCTTTCCGCTGTTAAGCTTCGCGCTGGTGTCTTCAATGATCTCGTTGATGCTTGGTCTCGCTCGGCGAGCTTGGGAGGACTGGCCTAAACTCGCTGAAGGACGTGCGGTTTTGCGCGAAGCACGAGAAACGGCCAGCAAGCTCAATCATCTCCAGACAGCCCGCGAGCAACTTTTGCCAGAATGGAGTTTCGACGACACGGGCAGTGTTGTTTCGGAGGCCATTGAACCACTCGCAAGCGCTCTGGAGGAGGCGCTCGCTGAGAAGTGCCTCGCGGCAGATACAGGCGATGCCATACTCCCAACCGACAAAGGACTGAAAGCGGTCAGCTTCAGTGCTCTGGAAAATCTGTGTCGCCGGTTTCGCGCATTGGATCGCCCGACATTGGCCCATGCTGCTGAGCACGGCGCATATCCCCTCGACCTTTACAGCAATAAGAAGGACTAAAACTATGAAGAATATTTTTGTGATGCTTTGCCTCGGTCTTGCACTCGCTACATCGGGTTTGGCAAATGCGACGGATCGTCGTTCGACCCCGGCAAACCACTACGTCTTCCTTGATGTGACGGGAAGTGTTCCATTGGTGCAGAATGAAGCGTACGCGCAACGTGCAGCTGCGTCGGTTTCAAGCCTTTTGGCAAACAGTGCGTTGCTTGGTGATACAATTTATCTCCAGCACATCGGAGATCGGAATTGGGATATTCTCAATCCCAAATCTTGGACAACAGGTCGGAAACTCCGTGTGTCCAAGCTCGCGGGTGGTGTGGCCGAATATATTGCGGGCATTCCAAATGAGAAGTTCACCGTCTCCGAAACCTCGATCTTTTTTGCTCTGCAAACGGCCCCTATCCAGTGTTCGCCGGGTAGCACCGTCATTTTGCTGACAGATGGGCTGGAAACCGGACGGGAGACCAACCTTATGGATGTTCTGAGTGGCGAAAAGCAGTTCGCAACACCAGCGCGAGAGTATCTGAAGGGGTGTTCTGTATCGCTCGTTGGCCTTGGGATTCCGGTCTCTGATGAAGGCGCAATGAGCATCGGGCAGTTGGATAATCTTGAGGCTGCTTACCGGACGTACTTCGTGGCTGCTGGTGTCCATCCAGACGATATTTCCATCAAGAACCTCTTTTAGCGGAGCGTGATTATGGAATTCGACGTAAATTCAGGTGTCACTTTTGCTGATGCAGTTTTGTGGGGGCTGCGTATCGCAGCTCTCCCTACCATCTTGGTCGGAACATTCTTCGCCATTTCGCTGACTATGGACAGCATGATATCAAGTCCATTTAAGCTGTTTGGGTGGTTCTTCGGTCCGGTCATTGGGTTGGTTAGCGGTTCTCTTATTGGCCCTAACCTGATGCCCATTCTATGGCCGTGGGTGGGTACGGTCCTTTGCGCAGGTTTCGGTTGGTCGGTTACGTGGGCAACAATCTCCTTCATAGGTCGGCCCCAGTACCATAGCTGGATTGATGGACTGCGGGAACTCGGACGAGGAGGAAAGGAAGCTGGCCGGTCAAATGCTGAACAGCCTCGTGTGAAACGTCCTCCACTCATCAATGTCACGCCAAAGAAAAGGATATTGCCGGACGATAGAATTCCAATTGGCCGTTCAACAGATCGCCATGGAGGACAACGATGAAGCTTCGTAATGCGCTCCAATGGATAAAAGAGCATCGTGAATATCAGGACCGAAAAGTGCGGGAATTTGTTGCCCTGCAGCAACGTAGACTTCGAGAGCAGGGGCATACTTCAGGTATGCACGATAGTGGGGGGCTTGCGGATATCGATGACTATCGTGCTGCAGGGCTATTGAACGGTGGCGCTTATATCGGGTTCGATGAGCTCCACGACTGTATGCTTTTTCACCCACGCCATTTTAGCAAGGTTACCGTTGGCAAGCCGGGAATTGGTAAGGGGAGCGATGTCATCCAGCCAAATCTGGGGTGGATTGATAACGATACCTCCCTTGTTGTTATCGATATCGGTCATGAAAATTATCGGGTTTCTGCAGATTTTCGCGCAAGTTGGCTTGGGCAAAATGTGGTCGCGAACAACCCATCAGGGGCTTACGGTATCGAAAGCGTTGGTATTTGCCCTCTTGCGCATATTACGAGTAGCGCTGCCCGCGGCGATATGGTTACGGCATGTCGTTATATCAGTAATATCACGCATACTTTCGTGCCTCAATCAAATGCACGTGGAGAAAACGATACTCCTTGGGTTGCAGAAGGCGCGAGGGATTATGCAGAGCCCGTTTTGAAGTACGGCGCTGCATATGCTCCCGAGATAATGAACATGCGCTCCATGCGGTCGTTCTTGTCGCAGCCCGTCAGCGATATGATCGGAACTATGGTCAACAATATCAGCCAATCGGAAATTGGTCTCGCGATCATGGAAGATTTGCTTCTGATGCAAGATGAGTTGAACTCAGGCGCATCCAAGCAGGCATATTGGAAAATGGAAAAGCTGCGCAAAGCCTTTACGCCGTATGCCCCCGGAACGCTGTTAGGTGCAGATGCCGCAAAATCTCCGTTTGATGTTTCGCGTCTGAAAAAAGAGCCCACAACCTTGTACCTCCAATGCCCAGAGGTCGATCTGGAGGCCAATAGTGCGGATTTAGCGCGCAAGATGACGGCTATTGTTGACCAGCTGGCTGATGTGGACGGACCGCAAAAGGTGTTGTTCGTTTTCGATGAAGTTGCTCAATTCCCAAAGACCGCACTACCAACTTGGGTTCGGCAATATCGTAAGCGGGGGCTGGCATTCTGGCTGTTTAGCCAGACTGAACAGTCTCTCGTTGATCGCTATGGCAAAGAAGGCACTAAGGATTTGTTCGAAAGTGCAGATATGGTGCAACACCTTTCAGTAGATAGTCTCGAAACCGCAAAGCGCTTGAGTGCTCGAGCGGGGAAAATTACTCGCTACGGCCAACATTACAATGAGGGTGCGGATAATCGGACGGCTTCGGCGTCTGGGGGAGAGCAGGCCGTGGATCGTTTACCTGTCGCAGATATTCTCAATATGCCACGGGACGCTCAGCTGATTGAGATCAGCGGATGTAAGCTGATCAAAGCGAGTCGCTGCCCGTGGTGGGAGCTTTCAATATTTCAGGACCGGTTGCGTCATTTCGACGACATGAATGGCGATGAACGCTGGTCAACTTAAAGGAGAAAACTCATGTCTGATCATTCTGGTGACGCACTTTCTGGCGATGGTGGAGCATTTAATGATGCGACCGCTCCTGATATCGCGACTGATAACAGGGACAGAGAGCCGGACATCGCAACTAAAATGGAGAAAGAGGAATTGGAGCGCCAACTTGAGATGAGGCCACCAGCTCCAGAGTTGACGCCGAGTAACCTTCCTCCCCCTCCCTTGGACAGGGACAGTATCGTCGAGCGCTTCAATGATGTGAAAAACCGACTTGAGAATGCTCAAAGAGAATTTCGTGAGAGCTATGAAATGTCGAAAGGTGAGCCTGAGTTGTAATCCCGTTTTATGGCGCTGACACAGTCAGCGAAACTTGAATAAAGTATCGCAAAAGTGGTTGAAGTGATGTCCGCCATAATGGCACGCACCTCATTCAAAACCTAAGCGGTACATGGATTTTCCCTTAGTATTTCCCCCCCCCCCCTCCTTTCCAAGGAGGGGGTTGGGGTGAGGTTATAAACGAAGAAATTCCGACACCGTCCGAAACAGCGTATCAGCATCCGTTGCCGTCTCATTGCTGATACGAATTACACGCCATCCAGCTTCTTTGAGTGCGCTGTCTCGCGCTTCATCTCTTGAAGCGACTTCAGTCCAGTTATGAATGCCGCCATCGACTTCAATGACCAGTTTTGCTTTTGGACAAGCAAAATCCACGACCATGCCATCTATCGGGTGCTGACGACGAATCGGAAAACCAAATTGACGAAACTGACGCAGGACCTGCCAGGATTTCTTCTCGGCCGCCGTCTGTTCGCGGCGAAGTTTTCGCGCTCTGGATTTCGGATATTGAACCATGATTCAACCTCACCCTAAATCCCTCTCCTTGGGAAGGAGAGGGACTTTTACCCCTCTACAAAATGTCACAATTTTCCCTCTCGCTTTGTTAAGTGATCTGTGAGATAGCGGCTGCGGGCCAGGCGCTCCCAACGGCGCTCAGCCTATCTGTAAGGATAGGAGTACAATACAGATGACGACTGTCACCAAACCGGCAGCACGCCCGACGTGCCCGTATTTTTCTTCCGGTCCGACGGCGAAACGCCCGGGCTTTTCCCTTGATCAACTCTCTGACGCAGCGC
>CAYFGB010000009.1:0-108499 GCA_964342455.1 uncultured Hyphomonadaceae bacterium | reverse complement strand
AACGCGTGTAGGCGGGCAACCGTCTCCAGGGTTCGAATCCCTGTCTCACCGCCAGAGGATTTCCTGACAATCTTATAGCGCAAACTGGCTTTTCAGTCAGACGTCTGGGAATGTCCCCAGGAAGACGCGCAGCGGACTGCCCGCAGGCGCAAGGCCATGCGGGCAATTGCGTGTGCCATCAGGCCAGATGCGTATCAAAGAAGCCCTGAATGCGATCAAACGGGATGATGTCGATCTGATCATAAAGGTCGACGTGATCTGCGCCATCGATGATAACGAGTTCCTTTGGCTCGGCGGCTGCCGCGTAGGCGTCTTCACTGAAATAGCGAGAATGTGCCTCTGAGCCGGCAATGATCAGCGCCGGGCGCGGTGAAATCTCGTCAATATAGGTCAGCTGCGGTGTGTTCATGAACGAAATGGCCGACGTGATATTCCAGCCGCCATTCGAATTCACGGACCTCGGATGATAGCCGCGTTCGGTCTTGTAATATTGCCAGTACATGCTGATCACAGGATTATCGATGCCATCGAGACTGTCCGGCAAGCCGCCTGCCAGGGCCGGCGGCGCACCGGAGGCCGCATCTGCCCAGCGCTGCAGGCTAAGGCGTTTGAGCTCTTTTGCGCGGTCTTCTGCGGTCATGGCATCGAAATAGCCACGCGCATTCACCCGGGACATGTCGTACATGCTGGTGACGGTTACCGCCTTGACGCGCTTGTCCGCAGCAACTGCGTTAAGGGCGAAACCACCAAAGCCGCAAATGCCGATGACGCCAATACGCGCCCGATCAACAGCCGGATGGAGCCCCAGAAAATCGACAGCCGCCATGAAATCTTCGGTATTTATGTCAGGCGAGGCCACGAAACGAGGCTCGCCGCCACTTTCACCCGTATAGGATGGATCAAAAGCGAGGGTCACATAGCCGCGTTCCGCCATTGTCTGGGCATAGAGGCCGGATGCCTGCTCTTTCACCGCGCCGAAGGGCCCGGCCATGGCAAGCGCCGGAAGAGAACCACCCGAATGACCGGCAGGCATGTAGAGATCACCGACCAGCGTGATACCGAAGCGGTTGGTGAAACTGACTTTTTGATGATCAACCGTATCACTTTTGGCAAAGGTTTTATCCCAGGCCGTTGTCGCCTGCGCCATAGCTGTCTTCCCCTGAAGGGCCATCATTCCAAGCGCTGTGGCGCCGACAGCGCCAGTGATCAGCAAAGTACGGCGATCCGGATCAACCGGACCTGCAGAAGCGGGAAGAATTTTATCAGTCATGCGGGTAACTCCTCAGAGAAATGACCCGTATGATCTGGTATCGCCATAGGGCGCGATTAATCGCGCCTGGCCTCATTTTCAGCGTGAGGAAAATTCATCAATCGCGCTTCAGGCACCCGTCCTGACCACCCGATGATGCATCCAGACCGCATCCTGTGCGAGCGGCTCAACAGACAGAAGCTCTAGGGCCTGCGCGCCTGTCTCCTCGAATATGCCGTAAAAGCCGGGCACGTCCCGGCCTCCATCGATCACCGGCAACAGAATTGTGCTGGTTTCATCAATCAGGCCCTTTTCAAGGAACGCCGCGTTGATTTCACCACCGCCTTCAAGAAGCAACCGCGTAACGTCGAACGCTGCGCCAATGCGGGAAAGCGCGCCTTCGATATCGTCGCCGGTGGGGCCGGAGAAGACAACCGATAGTCCCATGGCCTCCAGATGACTGACATGTTCGCTGGAAACGGCCTCTGACACCACAAAAACCAGATGATCGCCCTCAATGTCTGATCCTTCCGGCCTCAGGCGTCCCTGACGATCAAAGCAAATCGCCAGAGATGAGGCGTCGGGATCAGAAATGATGTCAGCACGCGGCTCATTGATCACTGAGCTGATCCGCGGCTCGGCCCGCTCCATGAAGTGCGCCATGGTTGCGCTGCCAACCATCCAGCCATCGGCGCCGAACCCTTCGGCGACCTGTTCGTAAAGGGCCATCATATCGTCTTCGTCGATAGGCCAGCGCTCCGGGAGCAGTCGACCATCCAGCGAGGTGACCATGTGACAGATTACGAATGGACGTTTCATGGGGCTTTGATCCTGCTTCACGGTTCTTACGGGCAATCCGTGAGAACCGGCCTATTCAGACCTAGTCTTCGGCACTTTCCGAGGCACGGGACTCAAATACGTCCTTTGCGACCGGCATGGCAGAAAACACTCTCGGCCAGCCCGCATAGAATGCCAGATGCCCCAGCATGCCGCCTGCCTCTTCCTTTGTCAGGCCGTTATCCATGGCGCGATTGAGGTGAAACGTCATTTGTTCAGGTTGACCGGCTGCGATCAGGGCAGCCACTGTCACCATGCTGCGGTCACGAGGCGCAAGCGCCGGACGCAGCCAAAAATCACGGAAGAGAAGCTCTTCTGTATAATCGACAACATCCTGACTGACGTCGCCATACATGTTCTGAACATTTTTCTGTCGGGCTGCTTCGGCCTCCTCGTTCAGGGGCAGCAATTCAGGGTCCACCAGGGGCAGGTCTTCAGCCGAGACGCCACGCGCCTCAAACACTGGCGCGGCAGCTTCCGCTGCAGAGATTGCGTTACCCCAGCCCGTGTAAAAGGCGAGATGGGTTATGGTTTCCGATATTTCGGCGGGCGTCACACCCGCCTCCAGCGCCGCCTCAACAGAAACGCTGAGATTATCTGTTTCGTGACGGGTCAACAGGGCCGCGAAAGTGACGAGCGAGCGGTCGCGAACGGAGAGATTTTCAGACGTCCAGACCGAGCCGAGCAGATCGTCCTGGGTGTAGGCCTGCAACGCAGGCGCAACGCTTGCTAGAGCATCGCTCTGCTGAGCGTGGGTGCCCTTGTCGTCGGCCAGCGCGCCTGGCGCCATGAGGGCTAGGGCTGATATGGCGATACGGGTTTTCATTTGACGCTCCTCTCGTGCAGATACCCTTCTCAGATGAGATGGTTCCTCCGTCTCACAAGGCGCGTCTGTGTGAACTCAGCAATGAAGAGGGCTCATGAATGGCGCTCAGCTACGTTCTCTGAGCGCATCCAGAACCACCTGAAAGGCCGAGGATGGTCGTTGCCGGCTTGGATAGTAGAGGTGGAATCCCGGAAAGGACGGGCAATAGGAATCGAGACAGGTTTGCAAACGTCCGGCCGCAATCTGCTGACTTGCGAGGCCTTCGGGCACCAGCGCCAGGCCATGGCCATCAATTGCGGCCTGAAGCACCGGGCTGATCGTGTTGAAACAGGCCTGACCCTGTACTTTCACCCGGATTTCATTGCCATCTTCGTCTTCGAACTCCCAAGCATAAAGTGCCCCATGATTGGAAAGACGAAGATTGATACAGGCGTGATCATCAAGATCGTTTGGCGTGGCGGGAGGAGGATGATCTGCAAAATAGTCCGGCGCCCCGACACACACCATCCGGTCGTCCGGGCCAATCCGCATGGAAATCATCCCGTCACTGACCTGGTCGCCATAGCGTACACCCGCATCACATTGCGAGCTGGCCAGATCCGTATAGCCGTAATCCATGACGAATTCGACATTCACTGATTTATGCGCCTTCAGCACAGGGGAGAGCTTGGGCCAGAGAATGGTATCAATCGGATAGTCAGCCGCAACAATGCGGACCGTGCCGGTCGGCTGATCCCGCGTATCATTTAGCGCGCGCAGCCGGGACTCAATCTTTTCAAAGCATGGATTTATGGTCGCCAGCAGATCTTCCGCCTCAAGGGTCGGCGCGACAGAACGGGTGGTTCGCGTTAGAAGACGTATGCCAAGCCGCGTCTCCAAAGCCTTGATCGTGTGACTGAGCGCAGATTGGGATACATTCAGGCGGGCCGCGGCGCGCGTGAAGCTTCGCTCTTCAGCAACCGCCGCCAGGGCAATCAGATCATTGAGGTTTTCTCGCAGCATTGGCGTGCCCTGCCTATGTAACTGGTCTTTCCCGTTCAACAGAGAATAAGGGCAAGCCGGGCCGGAAGTCTACAAATCAAGGCCAGACCTCCGGCGCCTGTCTGGCATTATTCGGCCAGATAGTCCTCATCGGAGACGAGCTCGCCCCAGACAACGGCGGAGCCATTCTTGGCCGCCTGAATGGCGTAGTGCGTTACGGCAGTCGTATCCGTTGCGCCGTGCCAGTGTTCAACATCCGGCGGACACCAGACGACATCACCAGCCTGCATAACAATTTTCTCGCCGCCTCGTTCCTGCGTCCAGCCCGTTCCGGACGTCACCACCAGCTGCTGACCAGCCGGGTGGGTGTGCCATGCCGAGCGAGCGCCGGGCAGAAACGTCACTTCGCCAGAGCTGACATTATTCATGTTCGGCCCGAAAACGGGGGAGACATAGACCGTACCGGTGAAGGTTTCATCGCTGCCAATACGGCCTGCACGGTCTTCGTGACGGGAAATTTCCATGCTTTGCGCCATTGCCGCAGGCGCAGCGAGTGCGATGGCGAGTGTCGCGATTGCAAGTTTCATGTGTAGGTCTCCTTAAAGCGTGCCAGCGCCTGAGAGCGCACCGACTTTTGCATTCAGATCACTAACGACCATTGAGCGGGTTTGATCCATTGGTCGGGTCTGCACACACCCATGAATACCGCTCATCAATACACGCGCCGGTCTGAATGACCGGCCGCTGGCCACTCATGAACGCCGCTCATACCAGTTAGAGACGCTACGGCTCTATTCCGGCGGCTCGTCGGTCCTCATATGAGACAGCATCGAATGGCAGGGCTCGAAAGCTCCCCCCACCCACGCGTATGGCCTAGAGCCTTGTCGTTCGTGCTGAGCTGAAAGGACACCAGACCCTGACCCGAATTATTGTCACAATCGGCGAATATGAGCTCACCGCGTCACTGGATGACACCCCAGTCGGGCGGGATTTTGCAGCGCTTCTGCCGCTGGAGCTCCAACTGACGGACTATCATGGTCTGGAAAAAGTGGCCGACTTGCCAAGAAAGCTCGACACCCGCGATGCACCCGATGCCTACAAACCTGCCGAAGGTGACATCACGCTATATGCACCCTGGGGCAATCTTGCGATATTCTATAAACCGTTTTCGCCCACTCGCGGACTAGTACGCCTTGGTGCGTTCGACGGCTCCATTAAGCCTCTTCTGAGCCCTGACGCTTTCAGCGCCCATTTCGAGCGGGCGGAGTGACGGGCGAGAATCCTTATTCATGAATCGTCAACATGACTGTTATGCGCCGTCAGATCGCGAAATTTCGTAACTTTCTGCCGCCCCATGCATTCAGACTGAAGGAGGCCCGCTGCTTTCAGCACGGCCTATCCAAAATCAAACACAAGGAGTGTCGCCAATATGCCGGCAGATGGAGACCTCAACCTCACCCGCCGCGATGTCATTGTCATCGGAGCTGGGTCAGCAGTATCTCTGGGACTGGTATCCCAGGCGCAGGCCGAAGACATGATCGAAAATTCCGAGAATGCTGACCTCTCAATCAGTTCTGTCGTTGAGATGACCGTCAACGGAAAAAAGTGTAAATTCCTCGTCGACAACCGCGTCACCCTGCTTGATGCGTTACGCGAAGGACTGAAACTGACGGGCACCAAAAAAGGTTGCGATCATGGTCAGTGCGGGGCGTGTACGGCGCTTGTGAATGGCGAGCGTATCAATAGCTGCCTGAGCCTCGCCGTAATGCATGATGGCGACGAAATCACCACAATTGAAGGCATGGGCACGCCTGAAAAGCTGCACCCTCTGCAGGCCGCATTCATCGAACATGATGGCTATCAGTGCGGGTATTGCACGCCTGGGCAAATCTGCTCTGCCAAAGCCGTGGTTGATGAAATCCGCGCTGGCATTCCAAGCCATGTCACTGACGATCTGGAAGGCGAAATGAAAATGTCGCCAGCCGAGATCAAGGAGCGCATGAGCGGCAATATCTGCCGCTGCGGTGCCTATGACAACATTCTCGCCGCGATTGAGGATTTTGCGGAGGAAACAGCATGAGAGCCTTCAGCTACACCAAAGCAAAGTCTCCGCAGGAAGCAGCGCAGGCAACCCGAAATCAAACGGGCGTGAAATTCATTGCTGGCGGCACCAATTTGCTCGATCTGATGAAGAATGAGATCGAGCATCCGGCGCACCTCATTGATATTTCCGGAACCGGGCTCGATGAAATAAAAGACACCCCGGATGGCGGTGTCCGGATCGGCGCGATGGTATCAAACACCGCTCTGGCCGCGCATCCGCGCATTCGCCGCGATTATGCCGTCCTCTCCCGCGCGCTTCTGGCTGGCGCATCCGGCCAGCTGCGCAACAAGGCGACAACCGGCGGCAATCTTCTGCAACGCACACGCTGTCCGTATTTCTACGACACCAACATGGCCTGCAACAAACGTGAGCCGGGTTCTGGCTGTTCTGCGATTGGTGGCTACACGCGCTCGCTCGCGGTGATCGGCGGCAGCAGCCATTGTATTGCTACCCATCCAAGCGACATGGCCGTTGGCATGCGCGTTCTGGATGCTGTTGTGGAAACCGTGAACGATGCGGGCGAAACCCGCAGCATTCCGATTGAGGATTTTCACAGACTGCCGGGTGACACACCCCATATCGAAACCGTCCTTAAGCCTGGCGAACTGATCACCGGCGTGACCTTGCCGCCGCCTGTTGGCGGAAAACAATTCTATCACAAGGTTCGCGACCGGGCCTCCTACGCCTTTGCGCTGGTCTCTGTTGCACTGATCCTGCAACCCGATGGAACGGGCCGCGTCGCACTGGGCGGCATGGCGCACAAACCATGGCGGTCCAGAAAAGCAGAGGCCCTTCTGCCAGAAGGAGCTTCCGCCGTGATGGCGCGCCTCACCGAAGGCGCGAACCCTACACATGAGAATGCCTACAAGATCACGCTCGCCGAACGAACGCTTGCGGGATTGCTGGCTCAGGCCAGGGAGCAATAAGCCATGAAATATACAGAACCTGCTCAGAAAGACTTTGCGGAGAATATCAGCATTGTCGGCAAATCGACCGAACGGATTGATGGTCCGCTCAAAACCACCGGTCTGGCTGGCTATGCCTATGAACGCCATGACGTGGCGAAGGGCCAGCTTGTTGGTTATCCGGTCATGTCTGCCATTGCCCGCGGACGCATTGTGTCGATGGACTTCTCCAGGGCAAAGGACATGCCCGGTTATATGGGGCATGTGTCTGCGCTCGACACGAAACAGCTCCCGGCATCGAACTATAACACGGCACACCTTTTTGGTGGCGACCTGGTCGAGCATTATCATCAGGCTATTGGCGTCGTTGTTGCCAAAACCTTTGAACAGGCACGCGCCGCGGCGCTTGCCGTAAGCGTTGAGTACGCGCCTGAAACAGCTCAGCACAGCCTTGAGGAAGCGCTGGAAACGCTCCCCGCAGACGCTACGCAGGAACGGTCGAAGGTTGGCAATTTCGAAGCAGCCTACGCCACAGCTGATGTGACGCTGGACGAGACCTACACCACGCCTGCCCACAGCCATGCCATGATGGAGCCCCATGCCAGCATCGCGAAATGGGATGGCGATAAGCTGACCGTCTGGACGTCAAACCAGATGATCGAATGGAACAAGCAGTCTCTGGCAACGACGTTCGAAATCGACGCGAAGAATATCCGGGTGGACTCGCCCTATATTGGCGGCGGCTTTGGCTCAAAACTCTTCCTGCGTTCCGACGCGGTCATGGCCGCGCTTGCGGCCCGGGAAGTCGGCAAGCCAGTGAAAATCATGTTGCCCCGGCCGTATGTCGCAAACAACACCACACACCGGCCTGCAACCATTCAGCGGATCCGGATTGGTGCATCGGCCGATGGCACAATCAATGCGATTTATCATGAAGGCAATTCCGGGAACCTGCCCGGCGGCAGCCCGGAGAATTGTACCGCACAGACCGTAGAATTCTACGGCGGCAAAAACCGGCTGATCCTCCACAATCAGGCGGAAGTTTTCCTGCCTGAAGGAAACGCCATGCGGGCGCCAGGCGAGACTTCGGGTCTGATGGCGCTGGAAATTGCCATGGATGAGCTGGCCGAAAAGCTGAGCATGGACCCGGTTGAACTGCGCAAGAAAAATGATGTTCAGGTGTCGCCTTCGGGTTCTGACAAGCCGTTTTCCGCGCGCAATTTCGTGCAATGTCTCGATCAGGGCGCGGAAGCCTTCCGCTGGAAAGATCGAAATACGGCCCCCGGCACTCAAAGAGACGGTATGTGGCTGATCGGCCAGGGCGTTGCGGGCGCTTATCGCGGATCGCCCATGATGAAATCAGGCGCACGTGTCGGCGTGAAGCCCTCAGGCCGGGTGCTGGTCGAGACAGATATGACCGACATCGGCACTGGCTCTTACACGATTATCGCTCAAACGGCGGCTGAAATGCTTGGCGTTACTGTGGCTGATGTCGATGTCGACCTCGGCGACTCAGCCCACCCCGTCTCGGCTGGTTCGGGTGGCCAATGGGGCGCGGCAAGTTCCACGGCGGGCGTCTATGCCGCCTGTCTGGCACTTCGGCAGAAAATCGCGGAAGAGCTGGATGTCGCTGAGGACACGTTGCAGCTTGAAAACGGTCAGGTCACCAGCGGTTCGACCACCCTCCCCCTCAAGCGCTTGGCGGTTGGCGGCACACTGGTCGCCGAAGACAGCATCGAGATGGGCGATTATCGAGATGACTATGTCGTCTCTACATTCGGTGCGCACTTTGTAGAAGCCGCCGTCCATGTGGCAACGGGCGAGATCCGCATCCGACGAATGCTTGCCGTCTGTGACGCCGGACGCATTCTGAACCCGCTATCAGCCCGAAGCCAGGTGATTGGCGCCATGACAATGGGCGTTGGCGCAGCCATTATGGAAGATCTGGTGCCGGACACCCGTCACGGCTTTTTCGCCAATCATGACCTCGCCGGGTATGAAGTTCCGGTACATGCCGATATTCCGGCCCAGGACGTCATTTTTATCGATGGCAAGGACCCAATTGCGGGGCCGCTACAGGCGAAGGGTGTCGGAGAGCTCGGTCTTTGCGGCGTCAGCGCAGCAATTGCCAATGCGATCTATAACGCCACAGGCGTTCGAGTTCGCGACTATCCAGTCACGCTGGATAAATATCTCGATCAGTTACCAGCCATCTGATCGCTGGTCTGGAACAGTTGAAAGCCGGGCAAGTCGGCGTCTTGCCCGGTTTTTTCGTTTCTACTGACAGTCAGGATTTTTGTCCTGACCCGGCACAAATTCCCACTGATAAGCGTCAACCACTTCACCGCGCGGCAGATATGAGATGGTGAACTCTTCTCCATCGCGGCGGATCAGAAGTTCCAGCTCCTGATCCTGAGACCCCTGTATGCCGTCCTGCGGCACGGGCTTGACGATCTCATCACCATTTCGGAGCCCTGCCGTTTCAGCAGCAGATCCCTCTACAAGACCTCTCACGATGCGGGTCGGTTCAGCCAGCACAGCCGGTTCAAACCCGGACTGGTAACGACGCAGAGGCTTGGTCGTCCGCTGGAAACACGCACCGAACGCATCCGATGCGGGCACCGGCATCTCCCCTTCAAGGAAATTGCGGAAATCAGTGACTGCGCTCTCACCCAGTTCCGCTTTCAGCAAGGTTTCCCAGCTTTCATTGCTCGTGGTTTCACCTGCCTTTTGAAGCGCCAGCATACCCAGCATGACATCATCCAGAGACCGCTCACCCCCGGATGCCTTGCGTATCGCATCATCAACAGTCGCCATGTAAAGCATACCCCGGTCGTAAGGCAGCGTACGGATGCGCGTATCGCGCCAGAAATTTGGCGGAACCTCACGATTGGGAACTTCCGTCATGATGCTGCTGTAATACCGGCCCGCATGATAGTTCAGGTCCTCAAGGAAGGTCTCCGCCGAGAGAAGGCCAAAACGATAGGGCAGCCGCGCCTGGTAGAACACCGCCAGGCCTTCGCTGAACCATGAGGATTCAAGACCGCGCGGGACTTCGATATATGGCTGGAACGTGTGGAACATTTCGTGCGCCAGCGTGCTCTTCAGCTTGTCCGTATCTGCACCATCCCCTTTGCCGAACGTCGTGACGAAGGAATGATTGAGCCCCACTCCGCCCCCGGCATTGATGGGATTGTACCGCAGGAAGACGCCGTAAGGCGGCGGCTCATCCTGCCCGAAAAAGCCCGCATAGTTCGTGTACAGATTGCCCGTCCAGGCCATCAGCTCTTCAGCGTCGAAAGGCGGATCGCCATGCCAGGCCGCGAAGAAACCGGAGTCCGGCACATCTTCCGGATAGGTGTGAACCTCACCTGTCATGAAATAGGTACGCCGCAGAACACCGGCATCAACCGGTTCAGCCGCCTCGACAAAACCTTCACCAAACGACGTGACGCCACGGCTGCCCTCGGGCGCACCTGAAAGATCCCAGTCGATCGACGCGTCATAAACCTGCTCGCCCGGCGGCAGTAGCAGGATAATCTGCCCGGCGGCCGAGGTGGCCTTGCCATCATGGGACAAGCCGATTGGCGGCGCAGGCCCACGCGGCGGAATGTTCGTGTCTGCCGGAACCTCGTAGGAAACCACAATCTCACCACTGGTTGGTCGATCTGGCAGCCATTGCAGTCTTGCCCCTGAAGTTGGGTCACCACTGGCATCAGACTGTTGTGTTCTGGAGGTCAGCGTCAGAGGGCCCAGCGCGTCTTCCGCCTGAAGCTGGGTCACAAGCGTTGCAGCTGTATCCACATTGGTCGACACTAGGGCAATATCCAGAAGCGGCGTTTCAGGATCAGCCTCTATTCCTGATACTTTGAGCTCAAACCCCAGCGTCGCGATGTCGTTTGGATCTGATGGTGATGATTCCGGCGACACCTCGATGTGTAATGTCGGCGAAGCAGGAGCGGTAATGTCTCCCATGGTTCCCGCATCAGGTGCCGTGCAAGCCGCAACACTGATGAGTGCCGCCAGCGGTACAGCACCTGATCGCCAGACCGGTTTTTGTTCAGCCCCGACGAAAAAGGCTGCAACTTTCCGCAAGGGAAAAGAAAAGGCGTAAAATTTGCGGCAAGAATATTCCGAATTTTTAAAATTCCTGGATACGCTATGAGCCATGAGCGAAGAACTTTCTGTTTTTGATGTCAAAATCCTGGATCAGCTGCAAAAAGATTGCAGCCTTTCCACGGTAGAACTGGCCGAAGTTGTCGGTCTGTCCCAATCGCCTTGCTGGCGACGCCTGCAACGGCTTCGCGAGGAAGGGTATATCAAGCGCCAGGTGGCGATCCTTGATCGGAAGAAGTTCGGCTTCGATCTCCACATCTTCGCCTTCGTGAAGATGCGGCGACTCACCGAAAAAGAGCGGGACAATCTGATCAACAAGATCGAGATCACGCCTGAAATCCAGGAGTGTTATTCCATCTTTGGCGAGAGCGATCTCCTGATGAAGATCCAGGCCCGGTCGATGGACTGGTATCAGCACTTCGTTCTCGATGTACTGATGAACCTTCCCGGCATTGAGAGCGTCAATTCCACGGCAACTCTGGGCGAAATCAAATCCACCACCGCCATTCCGGTGCGCGGTAATCTCGCCCTCTGAGTTGGCCAGCGGGGCACCTGTCACGGTGCCTTCGCCATGCATTCCACTTCTACTGTGGCATCAAGCGCCAGAGCGCTTGCACCGAACGCGCTACGCGCCGGCATTTTACCGGGTGTGAAATATGTCTTGTAGACCTCGTTAAAGGCTGGCCAGTTGGCGATGTCGTCCAGCATGACCGTGCATTTGAAGACATCATTCATGCTGGCACCTGATCGCTCAGCCAGTGACTTGATGCTGTCCATCACCTGACGGGCATCATCGCTGAAGTCTTCTGCGCCGCCGCGCGGTCCACCAATCTGACCTGAAAAGTATATCACATCGCCCACAATGGTGGCCCCGGAAAAGGGCAGGGTCGTCGGATCAATGCCAGACCCGGGCGCGGCCATCGGAATGTATGTGATACCGGCCTCTTTTCCTTCGGCCAAACCGCTCGGCGTCGTCGCACCGATGAGGCCTGGAGGGGCTGAAAACGGCTTGATGTTCAGCGCGTCATAGATTTCAGCCGGATAGAATACCTCGCCATTGCGAACCACCATGCGCGAGGCTTTGATGGCCTTGATGTCTTCAATCGGATTGCCCGGCAACAGCGTGAAGTCAGCATATTTGCCTTCTTCGATTGAGCCCAGATCATCGCTATATCCGAGATATTCGGCGATGTCATAGGTCGCCATCTTCAGCACTTCAGCTGTCGGAATACCGGCGAGATTATAAAGCTCGAGCTCGCGGTGAACCGTGAAGCCCGTGCCGTTATCCGTGCCCGGAAGGAGGCGAATGCCATTGTCGTGCAAAAGCTTGATGGTCTCCAGCAGGCGCTGAAAGCCTTTCTGGTACTTCTCATACGCCGCATCGTCTTCGAAGGTGACATATGACCGTTTGCGATAGCGCTGATAGCTGATCGGCATGTGGTCAAAATAGTCGGTCGCGATGGATGGCACTTCACCTGCGCGGCTGACCATCAGCATCTCCAGAATGACGGCTGTGGTATCGAGACCGACATCATTCTCTTTCATCAGCTCGATGGTTTTCTGAACCTGTGGATTGCTGAGATCGAGGTCTGCACCGCGCGCCATCGCTGTCAGGCGCAAGGGTGTGCGTGTGTCTTCGCCCTGTGTCAGCAGCCAGCCCAGCATGAGCTGGTTGATATGGGTGATCTCATCATAGCCTGCCTCGATCTGGCGGTCTGCCGTGGAGAAAGCCGGCACGTGGCCAACAATCGGCATGCCGTGAGATTTTGCACGCTCTGCGACCGGCGCCGCCCATTCCGGCTTCATCGAGTTGTAGGTCTTGATAAAATCATAGCCGCGCTCGGCATACCAATCGACGATTTCCAGCGCCTCTTCTTCAGATTCCGCGATTTTGCCATGTCGCGCAGAAAACGGGCTGCGACCTTCCAGAAATCCACCTCGTGCCAGCACGCGAGGCCCGGCGATTCGGCCATCAGCCATCTTTTCGAGCAGTTTATCGAAGGTCTCATTATTATTACCAAGATCACGCAGATTGGTGACCCCGGCAGCCAGATAATAGAGCCCCGAACCAAGCGACGAATGTGAGTGCATATCCGGCAGTCCAGAGAGCAGCGTGCCCCCTGCCCCATCAAACACGGTCATCGCTTTCGGGTAGACCTTGCCAATCTCGTAAGGCTCAATCGAGCTGATCCGCTCGCCCTCGACATATACGGTCGAAGGAGCGCTGAGATTGCCTTCAAGTGGCTGGAAAATCCGGACATTCGCAATGGCAAAGCCATCTTCGAAACGATGCGTCAGCTCAGCGGCGAGTTCCTCGGCGCGATCATCAGCGAGGTCAGATGCAAGGTCTGATAGCTCCGGCACAAAAGCCTCATAGCCTTCTTTCACAACACCGCCGCCGGCGGATGGCAGGGCGAAGAAATCACCGGTCTCATCAATGCCGATCAGCGTGCCATTGGAATCTGCGCCCGACACACGGTAGAAGGTCACCGTGATCGCCTCATCACCTTCGCCAAAAGTTTTCTCAACGACTTCCGTGAGCGTCAACTCGCCCGCAGGCAAAAGCGGCATCGTCTGGTCATCGTCGGCAAGCAGCGCCTTAGCGTAGACGTAATTATCCCAGGCCGTGCCATCATTCACTGAATAGAGAGACGGTTCCGTAATCGTCACCTCGCCTTCATCAGCCTGGCTAACCCAACGGGCCGTATCGCCCTCAAGACGGAACCATTCATTGACGTCGCCGCCCATCAGGCTCGACCCGTCAATCTCCCAGCGCACCGGAACCTGATTTTCACCGGTCTCAATTTCGAGTTTGAGCTTCGGGCCACGTCCATTGTTATCAATGTGGGATTCCACATGGGTGACGCCATTCTCGGTTTCGGCTTTGAGATAGCCGACGTTTTCACCATTCGAGAACACGCGAAGGGATTGTTCGGCTTGCGCGTACGCCCCCTGAGCCAGAGACACAACAAGTGCAGCGAAAGCCGTACTGCGAAACAGTTTACTCATGAACATTGTCCTCTTTGGCGATGTCGCCACTGGTAGAATTCAGGATGAAATCGCGAATTTCACTGGAGAATACCGGCGCAATTTCCGGCTCGTCATACGGCGAATGCCCACCCAGCATGGGCAGAACTTCCACCCGGTCCTGAGGCAGGTCAGCATGTGAAATCGTGTATTCGACTGTCATGGTGGGTATGGCGAGGTCGCGATAGCCCGTTACGATCAGCAGTTCCGGCTCGGCATTTTCCTCAAAGAAGGCCTCCAGCATGGGAATAGTGGTACTGTAGGGCGAGTAACGACGGCCCGGATTCCAGTTCCACGCAAAATTGGCATCTAGATTCAGCGATCGATAGCCATCCTCTTGCGTATAGCCCGTCAAATCCTTCAGATAATTGCCGATATCTTCGGAGATGATCTTGTTGGAGCGGCCAAGCCCCAGTGATGGATCGTTGGCCGCGGCAGGGCGACCCTCAAGTTTCGGCGGTGCCTTTGGGGCAGTTTTGCCAGTGTTCAGACGGCTGACCAGAAGGTTTTCTTCAGCCAGAACATTCTCAAGAAAATACTGGATCGGAATACGGATGTCCGCGTCGGCAATGGCTGCCTGCTTGAGGCCTGTCATTTCGCTCAATGCCTTAGAGATACGTTCAACCTCATCTGCGGGCAGGTCAGCGCCTTGCTGCAGTGCCAGAAGATAGTCCGTCTCGGCAAAGTCACGCGCCAGTTCGAAGGCCTGTTTTTCACTGTCTGCCTCAATGGCTGATTTGCCAAACCGCCATGCCGTTGCAACCATGGTTGGCAGAGTATGCACATAGCCCTGATCGGTCGCTGAAATTCCGGAATCGATCGCAGGCGAGACCATGATCAGCCCCGCTACAGGCAAATCGCCAACATGGGGAAGCAGGTTGCCAAGCCGGAAGCCGCCATAGCTTTGACCGGCAATCAGGACAGGTGAGGTTTCGCGGTCATGCGCGCTGAGCCATGTATGGATGAAATCGCTGACCGCTTTGGCATCGCCCGCGACATCAAGATAGGCCTTGCTGACCTCTTCGCTGGATGCCCGGCTGAACCCGGTTTCGACCGGGTCGATGAACACAAGATCGGCAGCGTCGAGCACCGTGTTGGTGTTCGGAGTGAAGTTTGTCTCGCCACTTTCCTCTCTCTGCCGCGCGTAAGGACCCAGTGAGAAATGTAGCGGAGAGGAGGACGCCCCGGGACCGCCATTGAACAGAAAGACAACGGGCCGCGCGGCGAGATCACAGTCACAGTCTAACTGATAGCTGGTACCGGAAATTGTCGTCTCACCACCATCCTCATCCGTCGCCAGGACGACCCGGTCCCAGTCGGTCTGAAAGCTGATGCCAGTCTCCAGCGAAAGGGTCTCGCCGGTCGTGAAATGGCTGATGGATGGCAATATGGGGGAGGTCGTCGCATCCTGCGCTAGCGCAGCAGGGTTGGACGCGGCACCAAGACAACCAAGTCCCAGCGCCATAAGGGTGGTGAGGCGTAAAGCGTTTTCCATGATACCAGTTTTGCTTTTGGCGGAACAAAAACCTATTCCAATGCTGAATTTATCCAAAAATGCATGCATCAGATATGTCCTTACGTTGCTGCAGACGAAAAACTTATGCCGCCAGCCCGTCATGCACTGCCAGATTGGCAAGCACTGACCGGTCTGGCCCGCTAGTCTGATGTCAAAGTCATCAATGGTTGTCTCATGAATATATCCCGCAGAACCTATCTTTCACTTTCGGCCGCCGCTTTGACAGGACTGGCTGCCTCACGCGCCGGGGCAGATACGCCCGCTGCCGATGACATCATCGCGGCTGTCGGCACGGACGCCTTCCCCGCGACAACGGAATTTCCCAAAATTCAGCCATGTTATCTGAACAGCGCCTCTCAGCACCCTATACCGGCCCGGTCACGCAAAGCTGTGAACGGCTATCTCGATCACAAACAAAGCTTCGACACATCAGAGGGCTATCGCGCTGACACACGCAGCGCCTTGACGAAATTTGCCGAGTTGATGAATGCGGACGCCGATGAAGTCACCTATGTGCAGAGCACGACAGCGGGTGAGCATGCCGTCATCCGTGCGCTGGGCCTGCCGGGCTCGACTGACCGGATCGTCACCGACACGCTGCATTTCTTTGGCTCCCTGCCGCTTTATGATGGTCTGGCCAAACAGGGCTGCGATGTCGCCTGGGTCCGGGCCCGTGACAACAAAATCCATATGGAAGACCTCGACAAGGCGATCACGCCGGGCACAAAGCTCGTTGCACTGTCGCTGGTCTCGACCATTAACGGCTTTCAGCATGACCTGAAGGCGGTGTGCGATCTTGCCCATTCTCGCGGTGCGCTGGTTTATGCCGACATTATCCATGCCGCCGGATGCGTGCCGGTGGATTTGCATGACAGCGGCGTCGATTTCGCTGCCTGCGCCAGTTATAAATGGCTGATGGGCGATTTCGGCCTTGGCTTTCTCTATGTGAAAAAATCGGTGCAGGAACAATTGCCGCGAACCAATTGGGGCTATTACGGCATCAGTAAATTCACCACGCACATCTACCCATTCGATGAGCCGGGTGACACGATTGTTGATTGCGCCTTCTCGGACTCAGCCACCGGTCATTTCGCCAACGGGACCTATGACCATGTTACCGCTGTGCAGCTATCGGAATCGCTTGATTATCTGAAGGAACTCGAGATCGCGAAGATCCAGGCGCATGCAAAGCCGCTGGTGGAACGCCTGAGTGAAGGGATGAAATCTCAGGGCTTTGACGTGATCACCCCTGAAGGCACCCAGACGCCGATCGTGGCAGCAGCCTATAAGGACGCTTATGCCCGGCTGTCTGAAAAGATGAAGGCCGCAGGTATTCAGACGAGCATTTCACGCCATCGCATCCGCCCCAGCGTTTCGGTTTTCAACACCATGGATGATGTGGAAGCCTATCTGGCAGCGCTCGGTCAGGCCGAATAAAAGACAAAGCCCGGCCAGACGGCCGGGCTTTTCAAATTAATCCCTCTGCGAAGGCGTTACTGTCCGGCTGAAATAAATTCGCGCAGATCATTGGAAAACGCTTCTGACGTGCCGCCCAGATAGAGCATATGGCCGGATTCATATTCTTCAAATCGCACCCGATCGAGCGGCACACCGCCGCCTTCGATTTGCGCCATGGCATTTGCAGGCGTTGTCACCAGATCGTAATAGCCCGATGCCACGAAGACCCGTAAATCCTGATTTCGGCGCAGCGCCCAGGCAAGTTCCTGTGCCGGACTGTCTGGCTTTCGTGTGGGGAAATTTCGTTCCCAATTCCAGGTCGGCAGCAAGTCCTTCCAGCGAATGGCTGTATAAGGCCGGGAGACATCGACCTTCAGATCGTCGCGGATCATCTGATTAAAGCTGGCCACAAAGCCGGGAACGTAACGGCCCATGGCTGGGTCATCGGCAACCGGATCATACCCCGAATTGGCAAGCGGCAGCGTATAGCGGCTATCATACTTACCGACTTCCTGCCCCTTCGGTGCCAGCGCCATTTTGACAAACTCGTTTTCCGAAACGTGCAGATCATCGCCGATCATCTGCGGGGACAATCCTGTAAAATCCTGCAGGCTGGCAAGGATGCTTGCCTTTTCCGCGTCGCTCAGCTCTCCATTCTCAAGCTTTTCGAGTGCCGCGCGATAGGGCCCTTTTGCGAACGCGAGAGACTCAGAAAACGCCGTTTCGGCATCACGCGTTTGGCCTGACAATCCGTGATAGGATGCGGTTGCGGCAAGGCCTGGCAGGCTGAGTGATAGCCGCGCCGCTTTGTCAGCAGCTGTTTCCTCTTCCGGCATCTGACCAGGCCTTGCGGCCAGCGTCGTTCCGAGAAGCACAATGCCATCAAGCGTAATACCCCGCATGACACCCGGATTGAACGGGCTTCCCATCAGAGCACCGGGCAGCACAGAGGCCCGGATTGTGCCATAACTCTCGCCCAGCACATATTTCGGTGAATTCCACCGGCCATGTTCTGACAGCCAAAGCTCAATGAACTGAGAAACCGCATCCGCGTCTTCATCCACGCCCCAGAAGGTTCGCGGATCGGTGCCGTTCAGAGGACGGCTGAACCCTGTGCCGACCGGATCGATGAACACCAGATCCACGGCATCAAGAATGCTGTCCGCATTTGATTTGATCTCAAATGGCGGAACGTTCGACGGATTGACTTCCCGATCAAGGACAACCTGCCTTGGACCAATCGCGCCCATATGGATCCAGAGCGAGGCCGAGCCTGGTCCACCATTGAACACGAACAATACCGGGCGATCTGGATCGTTCACATCAGAGCGCAAATAGCTGAAGCTGAAAATGCTGCCTGTTACATTGCCCGCCAGATCATAGAGGAACGTGTCGCCTGCAATGGCCTGATACGGAAAGGTCTCACCGCGGATCGTCATTTCGTGTTCAGTTACAACACGATAAGGCTCCGGGACGTTCTCGACGGTTGGGATCGGATCGGAAATCGTGAAGGGATTCTGGCCCTGCGAGAACGCCGGAAGGGCCAGAGCCGCCAAGGCAAACGCCGTGCCCAGACAGAGTGAACGGGCTGTTTTCATGTCAGACTCTCCGAATTTGCCTGAATATACGCAACTGCGGCAATGTCCTGAACAACATGGCCGAGCGATTTGTAGATGGTGATGTCAGTGTCCGAATATCGGCCCGTGATCTGACCGAGTGCCACTTCACCAATCTCACCCAGAATATGGCTCTCAGAAATCGCGCCTGACGAGAGAGCGTGCCGATATTCGGAGCCCTGCGCCATGACCGAAGGCTTGGAATCCACAAAGAAGCGCGCCACGGCGACCAGCGCGTCATCAATTTCTCTCGGGCCATCAAAGCTTGAGCCGACGACATTCACATGCGTGCCCGGCGCGACCATCTGAGCAAAGAGCACAGGATCACGCGCGCTGGTCACCGTGCAGATGATGTCAGCACCGTTGACGGCCGCGGCGACCGTCTCGTACGGCCTTGTTTTAACGAGAGTCTTGCCTTCGAGACGCTCTGCGAGCGAGCAGGCTTTTTCCGGGTCGCGTCCCCAGATGCGGATTTCGTTGAGCTGGCGGATTTTCGTCATGGCCAGCGCGTGGTGATGGGCCTGTTCGCCCGTTCCGATAACCGTCAGCACGGAGGCATCGCTTCGCGCGAGCAGGCCGGTGGCCATGGCACTGGCGCTGGCTGTGCGAATGGCGGTAATCATACCAGCTTCCGCCAGACAATAAGGCTCGAGCGTATCCTTGTCGAAGAGGACGACCACGCCTTTGTGTGAGGATTTCGACGTATCAGAGCGCGCAGGAGAGACGGCCACCAGTTTTGAGCCAAACGCTTCGGCTTCGCCGAGCGTACCGGCCATGATGCCAAACATATTCCCGGCACCAAGTGGTAGAATCTGCCGGAGCATTTGCTGTGTCTGGCCGGTCGACAGCCTGGCCATGGCCGTACGCATAACCGGAATACAGTCCTCATATGTCAGGCGTTCGGCAATGTCAGAGGCGCTGAAATACTGCATCAGACCGCTCAATCTTCTTCGCCGTCATCCCAACCCTTGATCATCGTGCGAATGTCCTCGCCGAACGCTTCCGCGCTTTTCTCAATGGAATAGGCCATATGGCCGCCCCGATAGAAAGCCAGTTTCACGCGGTCTGCCGGCCAGTCAGACTGGGAAACCGCATAGCGTGCCCCCCCAGCTGTCGTCATGGAATCGTGCCAGCCTGTACCAATGACGAGACGAAAATCCGGCTTGGCTTCAAAGGCTTTTGAAATGCCTCTGCCATAATTGAAATCGGCAAATGGCGAAGCGTAATTATAGTCCCAGCCGGGCAAAATTTTCAGAGACGCGTAGTCGTCCGGCAGCGGCATATCGAACAGGTTCTCGAAATGGGTGGCGAAGGCCGAGGCATACCGGTCTCCGATTACGTGAGACGGGTCCGCGCGGCCGCCAGCTTCGCTCATCGGTGCAGTGTAGCGCATGTCAGACCGGCCGATCAGCAGGTTTTTGTCTTCAAGGATGCGTCGGCGGTAGACCTCCTTGGACACCCGAAGGTTATTCTCGGCATAAATTTCTGCGGACAGCCCGGTATAGGTTTCGAGCGTTTCCGAAATCTCGATGAGCCTTTTCTCTGAAAGGCTTTGGCCTTCATAGAGCGCTGTCAGATATTCGGTATCGGCAAAGGCTGTTGCTTCTTCCAGGAAGCTGTTGAAGGAATAGCCTTCCTTCTCCACCAGTTCGAGATCCCAGGCCGCAGCCGCCAGGGTTGGCACGGACACGACATAGCTCAGAATATTCTGTCGGCGCTGGGCGTACTCAATCATGTTGACGGCCTGCCCCATCAGAAACACGCCATCGAGATTGATCTCTGGATAGGTTTCAACAAACTGACCGGCCGCCTCAGCCGCGCGCATTGTGCCATAGCTTTCGCCTAGCATGAACACAGGAGCGTCAGCCCGGTCATGCGCCTCGAGCCAGTTGTGAACGAATTCTACAAATAGCGCCGCATCTTCACGAACGGAGGCATACGGGCTTTCTTCCACGCCCTCATGAAGCGTGCTCAGACCGGTCTGTGCCGGATCATAATAGACAATATCGGCCACATTCAGCGGCGAATAAGGATTGGGAGCCAGCTCGGCCTGGTCGGCTGGCACCGTAATGTCATCATCGAAAGCGACGCGATGTGTTCCTGTTGCACCGATATGAAGCGGATAGGAGGCTGAGATCGGTCCACCATTGAACACGAACAGCACCGGCCGCTCATTCGGCGCTTCAACGCCCAAGGCTGAGTAGGAAATCGAAACAATGGATGCGCCTTTGCCTTCAGTATCGGCATGCACACTCGTTTTTTCGAGTGTGGCGAGGTATTTGATCTCTTCGCCACCAAACACACCGGTCGCTTCCGAAGATGCCATCACGGAATCAGCGCTGGTAGCCGCATCTGCTACGGAGGGTGGGGGGATATCAGACGCGGCCACCAGGCTACTGAGGGGGATTGTAACCAAGCAAAGTGCAATGCCTGCCGAACGGATAGCTGAACAAGTCATGGGGGGATCCTTTTCAAATTATCCAAACAGGCATTGCGTGTGCTGAACTAGAATTTGTAGTTCAGCCCGACAAAATACCGTCGACCGAGAATGTCGCCATAGCTCAGTGTAGGGTAGGAAGGCTCTTCGTCGAACATGTTGATTACACCGCCCCGCAGGCTCAGACCATTTTCAAAGGCATAGCTTGCAGAGAGATCCTGGGTGATGTTGGAGTCGATCACCGGGTTCGGGTTGTTCTCAATGTTTGCGCCCTCTTCCGCGAGCACTTCATCAAGATAGCTGGCCTGATAGGACACACGCAGCGGACCATAGGAGTAATTGGCATCAAAACGGCCAACCCAGTCTGGCTGTGCCACCGTATTGTCCGAACGGTTGAACGTCGAACCGGTGACAGACACGCTGTATTCAGAGACGTGTGTCGCCTCGAGACCCAGGCTTAGATCACCGACCGCACCCGCGAAAAGGTCTTCCAGGTCGAAGCTGTAACTTGCGTAATAAACCTCGCCCTTGAAGTTGACCTGACCCGCATTGAACGTCGTCGAACGGCCCGTTGCGATTGTGCCCGCCGGATACTCACCATTAGCGACCTGCAAACGCGTGAAGGCGTTACAAACATCAGGCGATGGGTTGGCGCTGTCATAGCATGCCGCCATGAAATCCGCATTGGTGAATGAAGACAGACCATCGGTAAGGTCGACATCAATACGGTCGATCGACACCGTCAGACCCGGAACGAGGAATTCATCAAACACGATACCGATTGTGGTTGTATCTGAAATCTCGTTACGCAGTTCGTCATTGCCGCCCTGTGTGATCTGAGCGATGGCGAAGTTCTCAGCCGGGTCCTGGAACCCTGCCAGATCGCCGTAATTCGGATTCGCAGCCCATTCAGCTTCGCAGTTTGCGCGGCGGATCGCCGGGTTTGGACCTGCATCAATACGATCTGAGTCACACGGGTCGATACCGCCCTGGGTCTGAACGACCGAAATCGGAGCGAAAAGCTGTTCGAGAGTTGGTGCGCGGAAGTTCCGGCTTTGAGTTGCACGAACGGTGATACCGTCAACAACTTCCCAGCGTGCGCCAACGCTCCAGACACTTTCTTCGCCCGCAATCGAGTTATCGACATAGCGGTAAGTGCCGTCGACTTCGAGAGACTGAACGCCCGGCAGTGTCACATCACCACCAAAGATCGGGACCAGCACCTCGGCTGACAGTTCATTGGTGTTGTACTTGCCAGATGTGGCTTCTTCTTCGGTGCCCGTACCGACCAGACCGAGTTGGTTCGCCTCAAAAGGTATGAAGCTGGCCTCTTCGCGGCGATGCTCATAGGCAAAGACCGCGTCGACCGCACCAGCAGGCAGTTCGAACAAATCGGTGCCAATGGTCGCCAGGAAGTCGATTTGCTCGTTCTCAAAGCTCTGACCGCTCAGGACTGAAACATATTCAGATGCTTCTGCGCTGATATTGCCCGGACCGAATGGGTTTACAGGCGCACAGGCCGGATCATCATTCGCTGGGTCGTCATCTGCATTGATCGCACAAACCGGTGTACCCGCACCATTATCTACCGCTCTGAGCGCTGCGTTGAAGCGAGCATTGTTCGCCGCCCAACCGCTCTGAGAACCGCTGACTTCAGCATAGCTGAGTGAAACGCCCCAGTAGAAGTTCCGGTCCATGGCGTCGAAATCGCCCTCAAGTCCACCGAGAACCCGGAAGGTTTCCGTGTCGTTTTCGGTCAGGTTTGACGGGAACAGGTCGTCATAGAAATGACGCGACAGCCACATTGGCGCACCGAAAGCGAAGCCTGGATTAGCAGACGACAGGCCTGCGATCGCCTCATCCGTCAGGAACGGATTCGACGCAAAGAACATGATCGCACCGGTGTTCGGATCGGTCTGGTTCAGAACCGTACGCGACGCGCCCTGACCAATGCTTTCCGCTTCCGTCTTGGCATAAAGAATCTCGCCGGTCGCACGGATGCGTGGTGTCAGATCGTAGTGACCGATCAGATTACCTGTAATCCGCTCAACACCGGTCCGAAGGCCAGCAAGGTCAGAATAGCGAGTACCGTCGCCGCCCTGAGCAAACGGAATACCAAGGATGTTGCCCGGATTGTATGGGATGAGTGTTCCGTCTGCTGCAAACTGAACAGGTGTTCCGTCTACATTTGTCAGGAAGTTCGGTGGTGGCGCCGGGGCAGAAAAGACCACGCCATTGCCGTTGAAGTTCCAGAAATAGGCCGGAATGATCTCGGCTCGTGACGGAATGCCGTCATCCGGACCATCATCGAGCGGATTGCTTTGCGTGATACGCGAGCGGTTGGAAACCGGGAAATCGGAGAAGCGGACAACTGGCGTCTCAGAATATTCGATATTGGCGGCGATGTTACCGCGCCCTTCGGCAAAGTTCGTACCTGCCGTCAGTCGCGCTGCCATGGTTTCGTAAGCGCCGTTCTCTGCATCACCGTACTGCAGGTCGAGCTCAACGCCCTCATAATCATCCTTGAGGATGTAGTTCACAACGCCCGCAATGGCGTCAGAGCCGTAAACAGCCGCGCCACCCGCCTGAACCACTTCAACACGGTCAATCAGGCCGGTTGGAATAATGTTGGCGTCAACCTGAGCTTCGCCGAGACCACTGGAGGTGGTTACAAAACGGCGACCATTCACGAGGGTCAGCGTACGACCAGGACCGAGGCCGAAAATATCCGCGTATTGCTGGCCATCACCTGATGCCGAGCCGTCACCTGCGGCCTGATTCAACTGCGGCACAAGCGCCGTCATGTCGTTAAGGGCGTCAGCGACGCTGACATAGCCGCGATCTTCAAAGGTCTGTTCGCCCAGTGATGTCACCGGCGCTGCTGTGGAGGCCACCGAACGGCGGATCCGGCTTCCGGTTGTTACAACACGATCCAATACCGCCACTTCATCGGTTTCGGTATCCTGAGATGTCGATACGATTTCGGCTGGCTCTTCATCACTCGTTTGCCCAAACGCGACTGACGAAAGCGCCAGAGGTGCAAGCCCGACCACCGCACACGTAGAGAGCAGGTATTTAAGTTGGCTTCTGGTTTTCATTTTATGACCCCCGTCAAGCTGAACCACGAGGCTGACGGCTCACCAACGATCCGCCTTATCTGAAACGGCCTCAAATCCTGACGCTAAAAGCCTTGCGACGGATTTTTTATACTTTTTTGACACTTCCGCGAAGGCAGGCCGCAACAATTATGCGGCCCGGACCCGGACGTGCATAGTTATTCCGGCGGTTTGGACGCAGCCGGGCTAGCCAAGTCTCCAACAGTGCGAGACCGGACATAAAAGATGTAATAGGCAAGCCCTATGACCGCCCACATGATCAGCGCTGCGAATGGTCGCCAATCCGCTGTCATCCCAAGCACAATGATCAGTCCGCCCATCGCCATACCCAGCCAAGCCATGACCCTGATCATGGCTCTGGACGGACGGAAATGCGCACGTTCATAGAGTTCCGGCGTCTTATCGAAAAGTCGAAGACTGCATAGGCAGATCGCCGCGTATTTCAGGACGGTTGGAATGTTGACGGCCAGAAACAGGAAGACCAGATTTTGCGGCATGAACAGCCCGAGACAGCACAGACCAAACGCCAAAATCACTGCGCTACGCGGCACGCCGGAGCCCTGATGCACGCGCCCGAGTACGCCCGGCAACATGCCGGCATTGCCCATGGCATAAAGAAACCGGGTCAGAATAATGAAGGTCGCATTGATGGAGCTTCCAATCGAAATGAAAGCCGTCACCACGATCAGCCAGATGCCCAGATCCCCGAGGCTGACGCGCGCGCCATCAAGGAGCGGCGCTTCGGAGTTCGCCAGCTCTTCGTTTCCGAGAAGACCAATCGTAACAGCCGCAACAACGAAATAGATTATGCAGGTAAGCCCCACCGACAGGGTAATTCCCATCGGGATCGTTCGCTGCGGCGATTTGATCTCGCCGCCGACCTCAACCGCACTTTCTATGCCGAGAAAAAGAGAGATCATCAGTGGGACAGCTGCAAAAGCGCCCACCAGACCATGACTGAAAAACGGATCAAAATTATCTGCGTTGATGGCAGGTATGCCCGCCACGGAATAGACGATGCAGGCACCGATAAGCCCGAACAGCAAAAGCGTCTGGCTCAGACTGGCCGCTGAAATGCCGATCATGTTGACCGCAAAGACTAGAAGAAAAATGCCGAACATGGTAGGCGCCATGGGCAGAGAGACGACATTGCGCAAATAAGACACCAGCACCATGGTGAGCACAATCAGCGCCGCCGTGCTGCCAGCAATTCTGAGCCAGCTGATGAAAAAACCAGCCAGCGGGCTGATATAGCGCCTGGGCCATTCAAAGGACGCACCCGTGACCGGCGCGGCCGACCCCATAAAGGCATAAACCCAGGCAAACACGATCATCGGGATAGCTGCAATCGCCATTGAGAGCAGCATGGCCGGCCCAGCGAGCTGAAATGTCGGCGCAATAATCGAAAAAATCGAAACGCCTATGGCCGTTCCCAGACCAAGCGCAACAACGCCGAACAGGCCGACGTCTCGCTTAAGCTGATTGTCTCCGGTCGGCGTTTGTTCGGTCATAGGTCACTCAATTTCGCGCGAATGTCTTTTGCGGACTGTTCTGAATCTCTGCATATTTTATCAGGCCAAGTTCGAGCTGGCGCAATCCCTCGCGCAACACGCTCTCTTCCCGCGCAAAGCCGATGCGGATGAAGCCCGGGGCACCAAAACATTCGCCCGGCACAACAATCACGCTACAGGTCTCGGCCAGCCAGCTTGAGAATTCATTTGTGTCGGTAATGTTTCTGAGTTGCGGGAAGCAGATACAGCCCTCAAGCGGAGGGATGGATTCAAAATGACCTTCTTCCACCATCTTGCTCAGCCAATCTTCGACGATCGGGGTTGCTGTTGCCATGATGTCGCGTCGAAACGCATCGAAGCGGTCTGAATGATTGACGACTTCCGCAGCGATGCTGTGAGACAGCTTGGAAACGGTAAAGTCCGCCAGACGCAGATGATCACGGACCCGCTGCAGGATATCGTCACCCACAAACATCCAGCCAACCCGAAGCGCGTTAAGCCCGAAATTCTTCGTCATGCTGCCAACCCGGACGACATTGGGATGTTCGAGAATATCGAGACCGTCGCTAAACACTTCAGAATAATCGCGATAGACCTCATCAATCAGCAGCGTGATCTGACGGCTTCTCAGTTCACGGCTCAACTGGCCGAGCGTCTCCTGATCCATGCCCAACCCACTGGGATTGTGCGGATCGGACACGATCACAACCCGGGTCGTTGGCTTGAGCGTGGCAAGAACAGCTTCTGGATCAACGCGGAAGTCGGGCTCGGCGCGCTGGAACACATCATGTTCCAGATGCTCGAGCGCTGCAGCGATCCGGAAAATATCAAACCCTGGTGCTTCGGACACGACATGTTCGCCCGGGCGACACAAGGCTTCGAGAATATATGAAACGGCCATGGTTGCACCCGATGTGCATAGAATATTCTCTTTCGGCACATGATACCGATCGGACAGCCATTGCTCCAGGCCGGGATGATTTCGCATGAAAACGCTGACAAAAGAGGTCGGCGCACCTTTTTCGAAAGCCAGACCAACGGCTTCGGACAGCAAATGGGTCGGCTCCGCGATGGAACTCTCGAACAGACCGATGCGGGGCCGGGACGTGTCACCAAGCTGGTTGAGGGTGTTACGCACCCAACTGGCCATCGTCATGACATTGTTTTTATTTGGTGTTTCAGATGACACTGGAGCCACTCCCACCCAGACTTTCAGTTCAAATGCAATGTCCCGTTGTATGACTTATCAGGGGGACACCGACTCTAGAATACAGCGCGCCGGAAGAAATTTTATGCTTAGGCACTGAGGGCAGCGGCGCTGAGCGCATAATTGTTCTGTATTCAGACCACTGCCGCCGCATTTTCGGCGAACCGCTTCAACGTTACTCCGCAGCGACAGCGAAGCAGGCTTGTCCGTTCATATCAGAGGCTTTTTTCCAGCTGATGCCACTCACCTCGGTGCCATCTTCCAACACGAAGACGGAAGGCTCGCCCGCTACGCACGATCCGAACGCTTCAGCAGACGGTACGAACAGTTCGCCGTCGAGATTTACCCGGCGAACAATGGACAATTCATCAGCCCCGGTTTCTTTTGCGGCTTCTGCCGCCCAGTTTTCGATGGTGAGATCAAGGCTGCCATCCTCGCGGCCATTGAGCACACGCTCCATCAGATCATCCAGACTACGCTGCCCATCGCTGGCCTCACGAATGCGGGTATCAAGGTCAGCGAAATAGAAAGCGCCGCGCTGATAGGGCACGTGGCGGATATCGCCGTCATTGAACCCAACTTCGACAATGGCTTGCGCGGACATTTCCCGGCCCGGATTGGTGTAGTAAATATTGCTCAGATGGTTAAGCCCATCGACATAGGCGTCCTGATCAATCTCACCTGCGCGAAACGGCATGGTGTATTCGTAGAATGTGGTCAGGCCCTCAAGGAACCATGTGGCATTGCCGTGAGATTCATTGATGCCGCCAACAAACTGGTGGAGCATTTCATGAGTGAAGGTCTGCCGCGGCCCTTCCTTGCCATATTCTTCCTCCCGGGCCGGCCCGCGGGAAAGCATGAAGGAATTGGCCAGCGCAGTCGCGCCGCCATAAGGCGGCGTATCCAGCTGGCGAAGGAAAACGCGATAGTCGGGCACGGGGTCAAGGTGGGTAAAATGCGTGCTCAGGAAATCATACATGTGGCTGGTGAATTCCAGCTCGGCCTCAACATCATACGGAAACTCGCCGAGCCAGAAACCCTTGAACGGATGGTCTTCGTAATCTGTCGGATACCGGCCTGCCGGCCCTGCCATATACCAGCCCTGCATCATGGCCGCTGGCGCACCTGAGAATTCCGCTGCGCCGTCGCCAAAAGTGGACACACCAATGGCATCGTCATCAAATTCAGACAAATCCCAGCTCAGATAATTGGTCTGGCTGTCGACATTGGACGGCACCAGCATGAACCCCGCACCAGCCCCGCTGACACCACCATCAGATGGGCGAATGCCAAACGCAGGACCATTGCGGGAGCCCGCAGGCTGAACGAGCGAGGTGTAGCTGATTTCAACAGGGAAGCTTACATCGCGTGTCGCGGTCCAGGTGCGAAAATAAGGAAAGCCGCCCGGCACCGGGTCGCCATCTTCTGTTGTGAATTCGATATCACCGGCTTCATCGGTCACTTCGAGATCCATGATCCGGTCGGCAATACCGTCCACCATCACATAGACCACCGGTGCCATGAGCTGGAGTCGCGCCTGATCTTCCGCAAGTCCGCCAGACAGAACAGCGTCTACCGCAATCCCGTTCACCTCACCTTCTGCATCCAGAACAGGCTTCAGGACCGCAGAATAGGATGGCGCTTCGGACACAACCGCCGGCTCGGATGGTGCGACCTCAGTCGTTTCCGGCGTGGTCTCGGAACATCCGGCCAGAATAAGCGGCCCCGCAACCACAAGCGTGGAAAAAGCAGAAAGAGACGTCTTCGGAGTTCCGTTTGTGCGTGACATGTATCCATCCAATCATCATCAGGCCGTATAACGGCCCGGATTTCCCAGTGCACAGCCTCTCACCGATCTATGGCAACTATTATTCAAATGTCCGGCCATTTTCGAGGGTCGCGCAATTCTGTTGTCGGCATCCATCAGGATCGAGAATATATCATGCACTGATATGACGAATGTTTGCCAAGACGTTCCTGCACTCACGTCATTTCCAGAGGAATTCAGACCGCAAGACTCCTCCCCGAACAGGCAATATTCCGCGGGGACACGCCAAGTTACCTCGCGAGAGGTGACGCTACGGATAGATTGCGAGGAAGTATTGGCCGATGATAAGGCTTGAGTGTCGGGCCCGAAAAGATGGCTCGTCCGGGCCCTGCGAAGAACGACAGACCGCCTGAACCAAGACACACAGGAGGAGGATCGCCAGTATGAATCTCGATTTTTCAGAAGAACAAAACCAGCTGCGCGATCAGGTCCGCAGATTTCTGGAAGAACGCTGCACATCTAAAGACGTGCGCAAAATCCTAGAATCCGATCTCGATTATGATGCCGACCTCTACAAAGGTCTGGCCGATCTTGGCGTGCTCGGCGCGGCTATTCCCGAAGAATTTGGCGGTGTTGGCCTGGGCCATCTAGAGCTCTGCGTTGTCGCAGAAGAACTGGGCCGCGTTCTGGCACCCGTGCCTGTGGCGTCTTCCATCTTCCTCGGCGCTGAATGCCTGATGCAATCCGGCTCTGACGATCAGAAATCGACCTGGTTGCCAAAACTCGCTGCTGGCGAAGCCATTGCCTGCTGGGCGATGAATGAAGGCAGTGGCCGGATGAGCGAAAGCAAGGTCATCGCACGCTTTGAAGACGGCAAACTGACCGGCACCAAATCTCCTGTCGCTGATGGCATGATTGCAGACTTTGCAATCGTTACCGCCCGCGAGGGCGACGGTATTTCGCTTTGTCTGGTTGAACTCGGCGCTGAAGGCGTTTTGCGTGAAAAGCTCGACTCTATCGACCCGACCCGTTCGCAAGCCCGTCTGACTTTTGATGGCGCTCCAGCCACCCGCATCGGCGCGGCTGGCGATGGCTGGCACGTGGCCACACAGGTTCTGGACAGAGCGGCCATTCTGCTGGGCTTTGAGCAGCTGGGCGGCGCGGATCGCGCGCTGGAAATGGCGCGCGACTATGCGCTGGATCGTATGGCGTTTGGTCGTCAGATCGGCTCTTTCCAGGGCATCAAACACATGCTCGCCGACATGTATGTCTCCGCCACGCTGGCACGTTCAAACTGCTATTATGGTGCCTGGGCGATCTCTTCGAGTGCTGCTGAATTGCCAATCGCAGCGGCCACCGTACGCGTGTCGGCAACCAATGCGTTCCAGCATTGCGCGAAGAACAACATCCAGACCCATGGCGGCATGGGATTCACCTGGGAATATGATTGCCACCTCTATTATCGCCGTTCCAACGCGCTGGCTCTGGCGCTTGGGTCACTTTCAACCTGGGAAAGCCTGCTGATCGAGCGCATGAGCGCCGGCAATGTCGAAGCAGCGGCTTAAAGGAAGGAAACGAGACATGGATTTCAACGATACCCCCGAAGAAGCGGCATTCCGCAAGAAAGTTCGCAGCTGGATTGACGCCAACGCACCAAAACACCTCGAATCTGAACTCAAGCGTGCCAGCTTTGGCTCCAGCGGCGTTGTGAGCGAAGACCCGATTGAGGCGGGCAAAGCCTGGCAGAAGAAAAAAGCTGAAGCCGGTTGGGCGTGCCTGCACTGGCCGAAAGAGTATGGCGGCGGCGCATGCACACCGATTGAGCGCGTCATTTGGGGCCAGGAAGAAGGCGTTTATTCGGTGCTTTCCGGCCCCTTCACCATTGGCCACGGCATGTGCGGTCCAACGGTTATGGAATGGGCCACAGAGAAACAGAAGGAAGAGCTGCTTCCACCTCTCGCAAGCGGTGAGGAAATCTGGTGTCAGCTGTTCTCCGAACCGGCCAGCGGCTCTGACCTTGCCGGGCTCCGGACCCGCGCCGTTAAAGCCGATGATGGTTCGGGCGACTGGATCATCAATGGCCAGAAAATCTGGACGAGTGGCGCTCAGAACTCCGACTGGGGACTTCTGATCACCCGTACCGACCCCGACGTGCCCAAGCACAAGGGTCTGACCATGTTCTTCCTGTCGATGAAGACGCCGGGCGTAAAGGTTGTGCCGATCAAGCAGGCGAATGGCGCGTCGGGCTTTAACGAAGTCTATTTCGACAATGTCCGCATTCCGGATGCACAGCGCCTTGGCGGGGTTGGCGAGGGCTGGAAAGTTTCGCTCACCACGCTCATGAATGAGCGTTTGTCCATCGGGTCTGGCATGTCAGCCGGTTTCCCGGAACTGTTCCGCTTCTGCATGGAAGCCGACCTTGATGGCGAGCCTGCGGTTGGCGATTCCAATGTGCGCTCCAAACTGGCGCAGTTCGCGGTCAGGCAGAGCGGCCTGAAATACACCGGCATGCGTGCCATTTCAGCCCTTTCAAAAGGCGAGACACCGGGGCCTGAAAACTCCATCGGTAAGCTGGTGGCGGGTGCCACCATGCAGGAACTGGCTATGTTTGCGCTCGACCTTCAGGGCGAGTCCGGCGTGTTGTGGAATGAAGACAGCCCACAGAATGGCCGCTTTCAGGCTATGCTGATGCGCTCCCCTGCGACGCGGATCGAAGGCGGCTCCGATGAGATTCTCCGAAACATCATCGGTGAACGCGTTCTCGGCCTGCCCGGTGATATCCGGGTCGACAAGGATGTGGCCTTCAAGGACATTCCGACCAGCGGCTCTGCCCGAAAGTAGACCGCCCGACAACCATCTGATCAGGAGACGCCGGTGGGCGAACCGCATTCAAAGTATCCGCACCTGTTCTCACCGCTGGCGGTTGGGAATGTCACGCTGAAAAACCGGGCCATTATGGGCTCGATGCATACGGGCCTCGAGGAAGATCCCGAGGGCCATTTGCGACAGGCCGAATACTTTGCAGAGCGGGCGCGCGGCGGCGTCGGCCTGATCATCACGGGCGGCATTTCGCCCAATGAAGAAGGCGGCGGCGGGGCCAAGCTGACCAATGCCGAGGAAGTTGCCCGTCATCGCATTATCACCGAGGCTGTGCATGAGGCGGATGCGGATGTGAAAATCTGTATGCAGATTCTGCATGCAGGCCCACTGGTCCGCAGCGAGAAAAGCGTCGCGCCCTCACCTGTCCCCTCACCGATCGCAGGCATCGCGCCAAAAGAGCTCGATGATGACGGCATTGAAAAACAGCTTTCCGACTTCGCCAATTGCGCAAAATGTGCCGAGGACGCGGGATATGACGGGGTCGAAATTATCGGGTCCGCCGGTTATCTCCTCTCAACATTCCTTGTACGGAAAACAAATCTCCGCACCGATAAATGGGGCGGATCGTATGAAAACAGGATGCGCTTCCCACTGGAAGTCGTGCGCCGGGTTCGGGCTTCTGTCAGCCCTGATTTCATCGTGATTTTCCGGATCGCCGCGATGGACATGCTACAGGACGGCATGTCCTGGGAAGAGATCGTCACCCTGGCCAAAGCGCTGGAAAAAGAAGGCGTTTCGATCATCTCAACGCACTTCACCTGGCATGAATCGGCCGTACCTACCATTGCGACCATGGTGCCGCGCGCCGCTTTCACCAGCGTCACGGGGCGTCTCCGCAAGGAAGTCAGCGTCCCGATGATCACCAGCAACCGGATCAACATGCCCGACGTGGCTGAAGCCGTTCTGGAACGCGGGGATGCCGACCTTGTATCCATGGCACGACCAATGCTGGCCGACTCTCAATTCATGAAGAAGGCTGCCGAAGGCCGCGAAGACGAGATCAACACCTGCATCGCCTGCAACCAGGCCTGTCTCGACCATACATTTGGCGGCAATCAGGAAGTCAGCTGTCTGGTCAATCCTCGCGCCTGTCATGAAACACAGCTGAAATATCTGCCAACGACCGAGCGCAAACGCCTTGCAATTGTCGGCGCGGGCCCTGCGGGCCTCGCCTATGCAACCATCGCCGCTGAGCGCGGACACGAGGTCGAACTGTTTGAACAGTCCAACGATATTGGTGGCCAGTTCAATCTCGCCAAACGCATTCCGGGCAAGGAAGAATTCTACGAAACGCTCCGCTATTTCCGTCGCCAACTGGAAGTGACAGGCGTAAAACTGCACCTTGGCACGCGTGCGGATGTTGAAACACTGCAGGCTGGAAACTTTGATGAGATCATCATCGCCACCGGTATCAATCCACGCACGCCGGACATTGAGGGCATCGATCATCCAAAAGTGATTGGCTATATCGACGCCATTCTGGGCAACAAGCCGGTAGGCGACAAAGTGGCCATTATCGGCGCTGGCGGGATCGGCTTTGACGTGGCTGAACTGATCTCCCACAAGGGGAAATCAGCGGCCCTGGACATTGATCTTTTTGCGCGCGAATGGGGCGTCGACTTCAAGAACCACCCGCGCGGCGGGGTCACAGGTGTTGAACCTGAAGTCGAGCCATCTCCTCGTGAAATCTGGCTATTACAACGCAAGACATCGCGCGTGGGCCGTGGGCTCGGCAAGACAACCGGCTGGACACACCGGCTGACACTCAGCCGTCGCGGCATCAAGATGATCCCGGGTGTTGGCTATCAGCGCATTGATGATGAAGGCGTCCATTGCACGATCAATGGTGAGCCGACCGTTCTGCCGGTCGACACCGTCATCCTGTGCGCAGGTCAGGAACCCCTGCGGGAGCTTTACGACACGCTCAAGGCGGCTGGCACGAATGTGTCTCTCATCGGTGGTGCGTATGAAGCCGCTGAGCTGGATGCCAAGCGCGCCATCAATCAGGCCGCCTACGCTGCGGCTGCCGTTTAAAATGATCAAAAAGGGAACCCTATGACCTATCCTCTTCCGAACAATTCAACCGATCTTTCGGGGCAGGTCGCACTGGTCACCGGGGCATCATCCGGGCTCGGCCTGCGCTTCGCAAAAGTGCTGGCCAGCCAGGGCGCGAAAGTCGCCCTTGCCGCGCGGCGTCTGGACCGTCTCGAAGCGCTTGCTGCTGAGATTCGTGAAGCGGGCGGTGAAGCCTGCGCGATTGAGATGGACGCGACCGATGCCGATCAACTGGTCGCTGCTGTCGCTCAGGCAGAAGAAAAGCTCGGCCTTGTCACCATCCTTGTGAACAATGCGGGCATTCCGGACGCCCAGCGCGCACACAAGCTGCCCATTGAGATGATCGACCGTGTTCTGGACATCAATGTCCGCGCGCCTTTCGTGCTCAGCTGTGAAGTGGCGCGTCGCCTGATGGCCGCAGACAAGCCTGGCCGGATCGTCAACATCGCTTCATCAGCTGCCTACAGCTATGCTGGCAATGGCGCGGCGCTTTATTCGGTGTCGAAAGCGGCTGTTGTGCGCATTACCGAAACCCTGGCTGTCGAATGGTCTCGCAAGCATATCAACGTCAACGCCATCGCGCCGGGCGCTTTCGAGTCCGAAATGATGGACGGCATGCTGGAACGCGTTGGTGATATTTCGGCGCATTTCCCACGCAAGCGCATTGGCAATCCGGCGCAGCTTGATTCCACTCTGCTTTACCTCGTCGGCCCGGCATCTGACGCAGTGACCGGCACATGCATCCGCGTAGATGACGGACAGAGCGAGCGCTAAGACAGCGACACACAAAACATGCCTGGGGAGGTAAAAATGTACGACTATCAGACCATCTCAATCGATGTGCGCGACAATGTGCACTGGCTCACCCTGAACCGTCCGGACATGCTGAACGCCATCAACACCGAAATGGCGGGCGAAATGGCTGATTATTTCGGCAAGCTTTATCATGATCGCAGCTGCCGGATTGTTGTCATGAAAGGCGCAGGACGCGCCTTTTGTGCGGGGCTCGACATCAAGGCGCGGAACGACGCCAATGAATCGCCTTTCGGCGGCGGGTTTGGCTTTCAGGGCTATCTGGCCGACGTCTACATCAAGATGCGCCGTTGCCCTCAGCCAATTATCTCTCTGATCCAGGGTCCGGCCTGTGGCGGCGGCTTCGCCTTCGCGCTGGCTTCTGACATCCGGATTGGCGGCGAAAGCATGAAAATGAATGCCGCCTTCATCAAGCTGGGGCTTTCGGCCTGCGATATGGGCGTCAGCTATTTCCTGCCACGACTGGTGGGCGTGACCATCGCCTCAGAACTGATGATGACGGGCCGGTTTATCCATGCTGACCGGGCACTTGCCGTGGGTCTTGTGAACCAGATTGTGCCGGACGCCGAACTGGAAGCCGCCGGGCAGGTTTTCGTCGATGAAATGCTGGCCACCTCGCCAATGGGCCTTCGCCTGACGAAGGAAGGCCTTAACATGGCAGTGGATGCCAACAGCCTTGAAGCGGCCATGGCAATCGAGAATCGCAATCAGGTGCTGTGCTCGACAACCGAAGACGTCAAAGAGGGCATGCAGGCCTTCATCGAAAAGCGTAAACCGGTTTATCGCGATGCCTGATTTCGCCTGATCAGGACCTGCAAGGCATCGGAACATCGGGGCTTTTAAAAAGAGTTCCGCTCTCATCTGTTGGCGTTTTCGTGATTTCCGCGTATGAGGCCCGTTCCGAAACCTGAATGCTGTGTTGGATGCGTCAAGGGTTTCCAGTTTTACGAAAGACCCTGACATGTCAGCTGACCTGCAAATTGCAGCGCCGCTCGCCGCGGCGTTGCGTGAAAAAGGCTATGAAAGCCTCACCCCCGTACAGGAAGCGGTTCTCGCACCTGAAATCGGAACCCAGGACCTTCTTGTATCCGCTCAGACCGGATCGGGAAAAACCGTAGCGTTTGGTCTCGCGCTCGCTCGCTCAATTCTGGGGGACGAGGACGTTCTGCCTGTTGCCGAGATTCCGCTCGCGCTGATCATCGCCCCGACCCGTGAACTTGCCCTTCAGGTGCGCAAGGAGCTGGAATGGCTCTATGCGGCGGCTGGCGGCCAGATTGCCTCCTGTATTGGCGGTATGGATATGCGCGATGAGCGACGCGCGCTGGCGCGAAAGCCGCACATTGTCGTCGGCACCCCGGGGCGTCTGATCGACCACATCAAACGCGGTTCGCTCGACATGAATGGGCTTCAGGCCATTGTGCTCGATGAAGCGGACGAAATGCTCAACATGGGGTTCCGCGAAGAGCTGGAAGAAATTCTTGAGGCCGCACCGGAAGAGCGCCGCACGCTGCTTTTCTCTGCGACCGTGTCAAAGCCAATCGCCCGGCTGGCTGAGAATTATCAGAATGATGCCCTGCGCCTGAACACCATTTCAAACCGCGAACAGCATGTCGATATCGACTATCAGGCCGTGATGGTGGCCCCGGATGACGTCGAGAAGGCTGTCATCAACCTGCTGCTATATCATGATGCGCCAAACACACTCGTTTTCTGTTCGCGCCGGGATGGCGTGAACAAGCTGACCGCACGGCTCAACAATCGCGGCTTTGCCGTGGTCGCGCTGTCTGGTGAGTTCAGTCAGAAAGAACGCAGCAATGCGCTGCTGGCCATGCGCGATGGCCGCGCGCGCGTCTGCGTCGCCACCGATGTGGCCGCGCGCGGTATCGACCTGCCGGGACTCGACCTTGTTATTCACGCCGATTTGCCAACCAACAAGGAAGCGCTTCTTCACCGCTCTGGCCGAACAGGCCGTGCGGGCCGCAAAGGGGCGTCCGTCCTCATCGTGCCGACACGTGCCCGTCGCAAGGCTGAGCGCCTGCTGCGTGATGCCGGGGTTCATCCGAACTGGGGCAAACCGCCATCAACCAATGAAATCCAGCAAGCTCTGGATGCGCGCGTTCTGGCGCATCCTGCCCTTCAGGACGGGATCGCCGAATCCGAACAAAGCCTGGTGAATGCCCTCACTAACAGGTTTGAGCCCTACCAGCTCGCCGCAGCCTTTGTGCGGCTGGCACGGGCTGGTCAGGCGCTGCCGGAAGATCTGACAGAGCCGGAATTTGACACAAAAGGACGAACCAGAGCTCCCCGAGACGATGATCGTGAGCGGCCAGCGCGCAATAACCGCCAAAGCCCCCGCGCACCACGCGAGCCTGAATTTGATGACAGCAGCTGGGTTTGCCTGAAGGTCGGCCGCTCCAACAATGCCGACCCGAAATGGCTTGTGCCCATGCTTTGTAAATCGGGCGGATTTGGCCGTGAGAATATTGGTGTCATCCAGATCAACCCGACCGAAACATTCGTTGAGCTACGCCCGGGCGCTGCAAATCAGCTTATGGAAAATGCCGGTGATCGTCATGTCATCGACAAGAGCCTCTATGTGAAACGCGTCCAGGGACCTGTCGAAGCGCCTGCTGATGATGTGGGGCGTCCGCCTCGTCAGCGTCGTCAAGATGGGCCGCGTCAGGACCGGGCGCCGGCTCGCGGGGGCCGGGCCGGGCCGAAAAAACCTCGTGGTCCGAATGGTGAAAAAAAGCGTAGTCCGAAAAAGGAACGCTCAACACGATAGTGTGACGCAGGGGAATTCTGTTCCTTCTTCTGGATCAAAAGAGCGTCCTGTACGTTACTGACGGGCAGGCGCTCAAAGACTTGGAGAAGTGAATGTTTCAAAGCGTAAATCCGGCAACGGGCGAAACACTGAAGGAAATTCCCGAGCATACGGCTGACGAGATCGAAGCAAGGCTGAACAATGCCGCTTCGGTCTGGCCTGCCTTCAGTAGCCGGGACGCTCTGCCACAACGCCTTGAAAAGCTGGCACGCCTTGGAGACATTCTGCTTGAGCAGAAGGATGAGCTTGGCCGCATGATCACACTGGAGATGGGCAAACCCATCTCGCAAGCGATTGCAGAAGTGGAAAAATGCGCCAGCTGTTGTGAATATTATGTCGAGAATGCTGAACGCCTGCTGGCAGACACGGCAATCGACACCGAACTCTCTGCCTCCTATGTGCGCTGGCTGCCGATCGGCCCGGTTCTGGCCGTGATGCCGTGGAACTTCCCGTTCTGGCAGGTCATTCGGTTTGCTGCGCCAGCGCTGGCCGCCGGAAATGTCTGTCTGCTGAAACACGCCTCCAACGTGCCGCAGACCGCCATGAAACTCGAAGACCTGTGCCTCGAAGCCGGATTCCCGGTTGGCGCGTTTCAAACGCTGATGATCAAATCAGATGGCGTGGAAGCCGTGGTCTCTGATGATCGGGTCCGCGCGGTGACGCTGACGGGCAGTGAAGGAGCTGGACGCGCAGTTGCAGCGCTGGCTGGACGCCACATCAAGAAATCTGTTCTGGAGCTTGGCGGGTCTGACCCGTTCATCATCATGCCGAGCGCTGATCTGAAAGAGGCAGTCGATACTGCGGTTTCAGCCCGGGTTCAGAATACGGGACAATCCTGCATCGCCGCCAAACGCTTTATCGTTCACGAAGACATTTATGATGCCTTCATTGATCGCTTCATCCGGAAGCTGTCCGAAAAGACCATTGGCGACCCGCTCTATCAGGACACGGATATCGGCCCGCTGGCGACCGCAGACATACGCGACGAACTGGCCGATCAGGTGAAACAGTCCACAGATGCCGGGGCCGTGATCGCCTATCAGGGCGATACCCCTGACGGGCAAGGCAATTGGTACGCGCCAACGGTTCTGGTGGATATCCCGGAAGGAACGCCTGCCTATGATGAAGAGCTATTCGGCCCGGTTGCCAGCGTTTTCCGCGTCAGCGATGTGCATGAAGCGATAGAGCTGGCCAATTCCAGCCGGCTTGGCCTTGGATCTGCTGCCTGGACGCAAGACAAGATCGAACAAGCCGCACTGATTGACGGGCTGGACGCAGGCTTCACCGCCATTAACGGTATGACCAAGTCAGACCCCCGCCTGCCATTTGGTGGCGTAAAGGCGTCTGGCTATGGCCGGGAGCTTTCCGATCTCGGCTTCCGCGAGTTTCTGAACGCGAAAACCGTGACCGTTTCATAGTTTAGTGCTTGCCGGGGCTATTCAGGCCTCGGCCAGCATACGCTCGGTCAGCGACCACAACCGGTCTGCGCTCTCCTGATTGACCACATGCGGTTGCACATGCGCCCAGCGGGGTGAGTTGTCATCACCGAGCTGGGCGACCTCGCAATCCTCACAATAAACGCCGCTGAGCGCTGCAAGCTTCGGCGAGGTGGCACACCATGCCGCCGTTGCGCCGCCCTGCTCGGGTGTCTTGAACATGGCTTTGACCTGAGGCGGCATATCGCCATTCTCATCGAGCCAGCCGAGCGCGACCATTTCTTCCTGCGGCAAATGGCGCTGCAGCGGCGTCATGATACCGCCCGGATGCACAGCATAGCCCCGAATACCATCGCCCCACCATTTCTGATCCAGCCCGACCGCAAAGAGCGCATCTGCTGTTTTCGCCTGACCGTAAGCCTGCCATTTGTCGTAAGGCTCTTTTGTGAAGCTCACATCATCCCAGCGAATATCGCTAATCTTGTGGGCCGTGGATGACAGGGCGACGACACGCGCCTCACCTGCCTTCTGCAAAGCCGGTTTCAGATCATTGGTCAGCACGAAATGGCCGATATGATTGATACCGAACTGGCTTTCCCACCCCGGCCCCACGCGCGCTTCAGGGCAGGCCATGATACCGGCATTGTTCACCAGTATGTCCAGCGGTTTGCCGGTGTTCAGAAAATCAGCCGCAAAGGCCCGGACGCTTGAGAGGTCCGCCAGATCCATAGCCGCTACCGTGATATCGCCAGACACGGATTTCAGCGCCTCACGGGCCGTGTCCACCCGCCTCGCAGGAATGGTTACGTTCGCACCGGCCGAAGCAAGCGCGCGCACGGTCTCAATGCCAACACCTGAATAGCCGCCTGTAACAATGGCCGTTTTTCCGGAGAGGTCTATGCCTTTGACCACATCAAGCGATGTCGAAGAATGGCCGAAGCCCGATCCGATGGGTTTTTGTTTCTGTGCTGACATGTCTAATTCCTCCCGCAGTTTTTCTTTCATGCTGCAGGAGAAAGCGTTCAGCGTCCAGCATCAGCCCAAAGGCCGAGCCGTCCTTACACGTAATTGTGAGCCTTCTGTTTCACCATATGGCCAAATACCGAAATGCATTTGTCGATGATGGAAAGTGAATCCGTCAGAAGATCATTTTCGTCTTTGGAATCATCCTGCTCATACGTGCGGAGCGCATGATTATTGCCACCCAGCAACGCACACGCCACGAGACGCGGAACACTCATCCCCTCACCCGGCATATCGAAATCCCGCGCCAGATGTTCGGTCAGAATGTCCTCATACCGATAGCGAACCTCCTGAGTTGCTCCAAGAATGGTTGGCGAGGAGTGCCGCATACGCAGGTGCGAGCGATAAAGATCCTGCTCGCTGGTCAGCTCGCGTACGGAAGTTTCGATGAAATCGCGCCAGAACTCAAACGTGGTGACCGTTTCGTCGCGGTCCCGAATGGTGGCTTCAAAGAGACGGAACCAGTGCTCGTCGCCCGCCTTGGCCAGGTCCTGCTTGGTTCCGAAATGCCGATAGAGCGTCTGGACATGCAGCCCTGACAGCTCGGCAATCTCTTCAAGCGTGGTGTTGTCATAGCCTTTGGTCAGGAAGAGTTGTCTTGCGGCCCGAACCAGTTTTTCCCGCGTCGCCATCTTTCGTTTTGTTCTCAGCGGAAACTTGGTCATTCTTTCACTCCTCTCCCTCATCAGCACGGCCCAATTCGCACCAGCGGGATCTCTCTTTTCATTTTGTACGCAGGATCCGCGCCAGAATCTGCTGGCAAAACTGATAATCTTGCGTGTACTTTACTATCACTAAACCACAGAGCCAGCGAACTGGCCAGATTTGGGAGGAAACTATGGCCAACCCCGTTGTGGACACAACGGCTGGTAACGCAACCAGTCTGCCATCTGAGCAAAAAATTGGCATTTTTACACGGTTAGCTTACGGCTTCGGCGCAGTCGCTTATGGCGTCAAGGAAAATGGATTCAGTTATTTCCTGCTGCTGTTTTACAGCCAGGTCGTCGGCATAAGTCCTCAATTGGTCGGCACGGCGCTTCTGGTCGCGCTGGTGGTTGACGCGTTCAGTGACCCGATCATCGGATACTGGTCAGACAATCTGAAGTCGCCCTGGGGCCGCCGACATCCTTTCATGTACGCCTCCGCCATACCGGTTGCGGTCAGCTATTTCCTGCTCTGGACGCCGCCCGAAGGCTGGTCGGAAATGAGCACTTTCTGGTATCTCCTGACCCTGGCCGTCGCCGTGCGCACCTTCATCACGCTGTATGAAACCCCGAGCACAGCCCTGGGGTTTGAGCTGAGTACCGACTATGAAGAACGTTCAGGCCTGATCAGCTATCGCTATTTCTTTGCCTGGGTGGGCGGTAACGCCATTACCGTCATCATGTTCGCCGTGGTGTTTGTGGCCATGGCGACAGCGACGATTGCCGATGGTCGGTTTAATCCAGCCTCTTACGAATTTTATGGCTGGCTGACGTCAAGCCTGATTTTTGCAGCCATCGTCGTCTCGGCGCTCGGCACGCACAAACATATCTCCCGCCTTTCGAAACCTAAGGAGAAGGAAAAGCAAAGCCTGAGCGATGTGTTCTCCGAAATCCGCGCAACCCTTTGGGAACGTTCCTTTCTGGCCTTGTTCATTGCCGCCATGTTCGGCGCCATCGCCGCAGGTATGTCTGCCGCGCTATCTTTTTATTTTTATACCTATTTCTGGGGTTTCACGTCCGAACAAACCGGCCTGATCACGTTTGGCGTGTTCGGGTCTGCCATTATCGGCGCAGGGCTTGCGCCTGTGGTCACAAAATGGCTCGGCAAGAAGCGCGCGGCGATGATCATCGGCCCTATCGCGTTCCTGGGCTCACCCATGCCTATCGTGCTGCGTCTTCTGGATGTTTTGCCAGAAAATGGTGACCCTGTTGTGTTCTGGTTTGTGTTCTTCACGATCCTGATCGATGTCGGCCTGATCATCTGTTTCCAGATCCTGACCACCTCCATGATGGCCGACCTTGTCGAGAACAGCGAGGTTCGGACCAACAAAAGATCCGAGGGCATTTTCGCCTCATCCTCCACCTTTATACGCAAGCTGGTTCAGGGGTTTGGCATTATGGCTGCGACCACCGTGCTGACGCTGGCGGAGTTTCCCGTCGGTGCGAAGCCGGAAGATGTGAGTGACGAAACCCTGTTCCGTTTCGGGCTCTATTACGCGCCAATCATTGTGACCATCTGGATGTCGATGGTGCTGGCTGTGAGCTTTTACAAGCTGCGAAGGGAAGATCACGAACGCAATTTGTCGGAACTGGAAAGACGCCGCAAAGCGCGGGAAGCGGACGAAGCCTCAGCCCAGACCTGACCGGGTCTGGCGGGTGCGTTTCTCGGCATACATGGCTTCATCGGCGCGGTTGATCAGCTTGTCGGCTGGTTCGCCGCGCTTCCATTCCACAACACCGCACGACAGGCCAAAGCCCAGCGGTGCTTCATTGTTGCCGAATTGCAGCTTTTCAACGTCTTCGGCGAACATGGCGGCCTTCTGACGACCAGCCGCTTCATCAGCATTAATCAGCAGGATGGCGAATTCGTCGCCGCCCAAACGGCCGATCAGATCGGATTCGCGCGTGTGCGCGATCAGGATTTCCCCAAAGGTTTTCAGCGCGGCATCGCCCGTGGAATGCCCGAACCGATCGTTGATCATCTTGAACTGATCAAGGTCCATGTAAATCAGGCAGGCCCGCGTTTCATACCGATAGCAGAATGACAGCTGTTTTGAGAGTTCGCGCATAAAGGCGCGACGATTATAGACGGGGACCATGGCGTCATGATCTGCATCCGTCCGCGCATCCTCCAGAGCATCATTCATGACCTGGATTGTTTCGAGCAATTTGTGACGTTCGCTGAGAAGACCGGCAAGCAAGCGAAGTTGTGTCGGTGTCAGATCCGAGTACTGCCATCCGGCGGACGCCAGAAACGCGTCAAAGCTCGACTTGACGGGTGTTGCGACCTGGATTGGTTTGGCAGGGCTCAGCGCCTTCGCAGGCGGCTGGCGGATCAATGATGCGTCATCTCCGGAAATCTCAGACATGAACAAATTCCTCTCATTGATCTGATCTTTGGCGTTAAGACTTTAGTGCATCGTTAACGCCCGATCGGTTTTTCTTTGAAAGCACTGTTCCCGCGTGAGAAGATATGGTCAACGCCTTGCGCCCGTGAGGGGAAAAACAGGCTCTGTCAGACCCGGCTCACGTGTGATTTCCGACGAATTTATGTCAGTTAAAACTCGTTCCGGCAGAGATATTTCCATTTCAGACTTTCTTCCCTATAAGATGTCGCTTTGCCGGGAAAGGCCACGGAATGCAGGAAACGCCGCGTGTAGGCATCATTATGGGCAGTCAGTCGGATTGGCCCGTACTGAAAAGCGCACAGAAGACGCTGAAAGACCTCAAGGTCGAACACGAGGCACGGATTGTCTCAGCGCACCGCACGCCTGAACGTATGTATCAATATGCCCGCGAAGCTGAAGCGCGCGGTATTCAGGTCATCATTGCGGGCGCTGGTGGTGCTGCGCATCTTCCCGGCATGGTCGCGGCGATCACGCATTTGCCGGTTTTTGGTGTGCCGATGGAAAGCGCTGCGCTGAAAGGCATGGATAGCCTGCTTTCCATCGTTCAGATGCCAAAAGGCGTGCCGGTGGGCACGCTGGCAATCGGTAAATCCGGCGCGATCAATGCCGCCCTGCTCGCCGCGTCTGTGCTCTCACTACAGGATAGCGATCTTCGCACGCGTCTGAAGGCCTGGCGCGCGGCACAGACTGAAGCGGTAATGGACGAACCTGTCGACGAATGAGCGCCTTACCCATCGGATCTCGCATTGGCATTCTTGGTGACGGCCAGCTTGGACGCATGCTGGCCGGTGCGGCTGCGCGCCTTGGATTCGACGTTGTCATTATGGGCCCGAATGACGACAGCCCTGCCGGACGCGTTGCGACCCACAACATTGTGGCCGACTATACTGACAAGGATGCACTGGCCGAATTCCATGTGCGCACCGATGTTGTGACGCTGGAGTTCGAAAACGTGCCGGTTGCGGCCATTCAGATGCTGGAAGATATGGGCTCGATTGTTCGCCCCGGGCAGGCATCGCTGAAGATCTGTCAGGACCGGCATCTGGAAAAACAGTTTGCCCGCGACCTTGGTATTCCAACCGCCGATTACTGGGTTGTTGAAACCGCGTCAGACCTCGCCTCCGCGCTTGAAGACCTTCAGGGCAAGGGCATTCTGAAGACCCGTCGGGACGGATATGACGGCCATGGCCAGACCCGCGTTCAGACCGGCGATAACGCTGGCGAGGCGTTTGGACGGATTGGCGAACAGCCAGCCGTTCTGGAAGCGTTCGTGCCCTTCATTGGCGAAACCTCAGCCGTGATTGCCAGAACGCCGACCGGCGAGACCACAAGCTTTGAACCGGCGGAAAACATTCACAAGGACGGCATTCTGCACCGCTCACTTGTGCCATCTCGTTTCTCAGATCGAACCCGGCAGATTGCAATTGAGTATGCGAGCCGGGTTGCCGAAGGCCTTGGACATGTGGGCGTTGTCGCCACAGAATTCTTCGTGCTGGAGAACGGCGAAATCCTGCTCAATGAGATCGCTCCACGCGTTCACAATTCAGGGCATTGGACACCGGAAGCCTGCCGTACCGGCCAGTTTGAACAGCATATCCGGGCGATTGCCGGATGGCCGCTCGGCGATACGGCACGTCATTCCGCTGTCGAAATGACGAACCTTCTGGGCGATGATATCTTCCAGACGTTCGGATCTGAAGACATGGTCACGCTCTATGGCAAGCGCGACGCGCGTCCGGGCCGAAAGATGGGACATGTTGTTCGTCTAACGACAGACTGACACCCCTTCCCACCTGACCGTCCTGCGAAAGCCGCAACGGCAGCGCTGGACAAACCTTTCCGATCCTGAAAAAAGATCGCGATTACTCAGGACTCAAGTTGAATTCATGACCGGCAAGACTCTCTACGACAAAATCTGGGATGCTCACCTCGTTGACGAAACGCCTGATGGCGACTCTCTGCTGTTCATCGATCTACACCTCATCCACGAAGTGACGACCCCGCAGGCCTTTGCCGGCCTCGCCGCGAACAACCGGAAAGTCCGCCGGACGGACCTCACCCTGGCGGTCGCCGATCATAACACGCCAACAGAGCGTCAGTCGCTCGGCATTGAGGGCGTCACAGACCCGGAAGCTCGCAACCAGCTTGAGACGCTTTCGCGCAATGTGGCCGCGCATGGAATTGAGTTCTTCCCGATGGGCGATGTCCGCAATGGCATCGTGCATGTGGTGGGCCCCGAACAGGGCCGCACCCAGCCGGGCATGACGATTGTCTGCGGCGACAGCCACACCTCCACCCATGGCGCATTTGGCGCACTTGCGCATGGCATTGGTACGTCCGAAGTCGAGCATGTTCTGGCAACGCAGACCCTGCGCGCCCGCAAGATGAAGAACATGGCCGTGAAGGTTTCCGGTCAGCTCTCTGCTGGCGTAACGGCCAAGGATCTGGCACTGCATCTGATCGCTATTATCGGCACAGCTGGCGGCACTGGCAGTGTGATCGAGCATATGGGCGAGGCCATTGAGGCGCTGGATATGGAAGCCCGCATGACGCTGTGCAATCTCTCCATCGAGGGCGGCGCGCGTGCGGGTCTTATCGCACCGGACCAGACAACATTCGACTATATGAAAGGCCGCCCAGCCGTGCCAAAAGGCGGCGCCTGGGAACTGGCCGTTGATTACTGGAAAACGCTGGTCTCTGATGACGATGCCGCCTGGGACCAGATTATCGAGATCAAGGGCGAGGATGTTCAGCCAACAGTGACCTGGGGCACTAGCCCGGAACAGGCTTTGCCATTGTCGGCCAATGTGCCAGCACCAGACGATTTCGCCGATCCTGTAAAGAAATCAGCCGCGGAACGGGCCATTCGCTATATGGGACTGACGCCGGGCGAGCCTTTGGCAGGCCTCAAAATTGACCGGGTCTTCATCGGCTCATGCACGAATTCCCGCATTCAGGACATGCGCGCGGCCGCCGCAGAAGTGAAAGGCCGCAAAGTTGCAGAAAGCGTCCGCGCCATGGTGGTGCCAGGCTCTGGCCTTGTGCGGGCGCAGGCAGAGGCAGAAGGTCTTGATCAGGTCTTCATGGACGCAGGATTTGAATGGCGCGAGCCGGGTTGTTCCATGTGTCTGGGCATGAACCCTGATACGCTGGCGCCGGGCGAGCGATGCGCGTCCACATCAAACCGGAATTTCGAAGGGCGTCAGGGCCGGGATGGCCGGACGCATCTCGTATCTCCGGCCATTGCGGCGCGCGCGGCCCTCACAGGAACATTGGGCGGCGAATAGGCGAGAAATTTCGCCACGCCACCAGATCGACCATTTGCAGATTATGCAAAGCACGGCATCCTCGGGCTTGAAACGAGGGAGCGCCTTCATGTCCGATAGCAAAGACTGGTCACCATCCTATACAGCCTGGAAACTCTTGGAGACCATCCTTGATGGAAAAGATCTGAAGCCGGCAGATCTGGGCAAGGAATTGCTGTTGGATCTGTTCTCTGACTGCGTGAATTCAGTGAACGGAGACTATGTCGCCGACATTGAAGACATCGACGATGAGCTCGAAGATGACGACTTCGATGAAGACGAACTTGAGGACGACGAAGAAGACGACGACTAGCCTTTTTGCGTCTCACTTTCGGCGGATCTGAAATATTTAACACGGAAACGTGTGCAGGCGTGCGTGCTGTTGACCGCGCGGCATCTGTAAATGTGATTTGACTTTACGATATACACAGGGACTGACCGAACGACCGGAGCCTTGTCATGTCTGCGACCAAGACCCTTCTGATTATTGATGATGATGCTGACCTTCGCGAAACGCTGAAAGATCAGTTTGAACTTTATGACGCCTTCTCCATCGTCGAGGCGGAGAACGCAGCGGACGGCATTGTGAAGGCAAAGTCCGGTCGCATAGACCTCATCCTGCTTGATGTTGATATGCCCGATATGGATGGCCGGGATGCCTGTAAGATCATGCGCCGCGATGGCGTACGTGCACCGATTGTCATGCTGACCGGTCAGACCACTGACGCCGACACCATTCTGGGGCTGGATTCCGGCGCGAATGACTATGTGACCAAGCCGTTTAAATTCTCTGTTCTGCTGGCTCGCGTGCGGGCACATCTGCGCAGCTTTGAACAAAGCGAAGACGCCATTTTCCAGGTCGGGCCTTATGAATTCCGGCCAAGCATGAAGCTCCTGACCGATCAGGAAGGCCGCAAGGTCCGACTGACTGAGAAGGAAACCAACATTCTCAAATATCTCTACCGATCTTCAGGCAAGCCCGTGACCCGTGAGGAACTGCTCTCTGAGGTTTGGGGCTATAACGCTACCGTAACGACCCACACGCTGGAAACGCATGTCTACCGTCTCCGCCAGAAAATTGAGCCTGATCCTGCAAATTCCCGGCTTTTGATGACAGAAACGGGTGGATACCGGCTACAGGCCTGACCATCTACAAGGCATGCCAACGCCATTTTTACGCTCCGCAAGCCTTGTTCTGATTATTGCCAATGTGGCCATCTCCATGATGGCCTTTTCAAGTCCAGCGCTGTTTCAGGCGCTGGATTTTCACGTTGCGTCTATCCGCCAAGGTGAAATCTACCGAATCGTCACATCAGCATTTCTGCATGCCGATTTCGGGCATTTGCTGTTCAACATGATCACGCTGTTCTTTTTTGGGCCGGTTCTGGAAAGCCGGGGCATGCTTGGCCGCAACCGGTTTCTCCTGCTCTACTTCGTTTCGATGATTGCGGGCGGGCTATGGACCTTGCTTGTCCATTTCGGAGAGCCGAACTATGCCGCTGTCGGAGCATCCGGAGCCATTTCGGGCGTCATGGTCAGCGTCAGCCTGTTTGCGCCGTTGATGATGATCCTGTTCTTCGGGATCATCCCGGTGCCCGCTATTCTGTTCGCAGCCCTCTACATCACCTTTTCTGCTCTGGCACCGCAGTTCACCAATTCAAATATCGGTCATGAAGCCCATCTGGGCGGCGCTGTGGCTGGCTTTGCGCTAACGGTCGCGATTTACCCCCGGATTCTGGGGCATGTCTGGAAGGAAATCACAAACCGCTTCCGGCGCTGAAGCGTCTTCACTTGCCATGGTTTCAGAGCGCCAACAGGCAGAACTTGACTCTGGCACTTTAATGTAATTATGTAATTACATGTTTACGTCTTCTGACATGGATGAAGTTTTTCACGCGCTGTCGCATGAGACACGGCGGACGATACTGGATCTGCTGCGTGATGCACCGGGCAAGAGTGTCGGCGAACTGGCGAAATCTTTCGATGTGAGCCGTATCGCCATCATGAACCACCTGACCGTCCTGGAAAAGGCCGGCCTTGTCGTCAGTGAGAAGCGCGGACGATCTCGATGCCTCTATCTCAACGCCGCGCCGATTCAGATGATCCATGACCGCTGGATCAACGATTTCACAGGCCATTGGGCCGGACGACTGACCGGACTGAAATATGCGGCAGAGGCGGTTGCTTCTAAAAAGGGGACACACAATGACTGAAGACACAAAGAAAGCGGAAAAGGCGATCTACCGGGTCCATATCGCAGCCCCGATTGAAGTGGTCTGGAACGAACTAGTCAAAACCGATGAGGTTTTGCCCTTCTTCTTCGGCGCCGTCTGCAAAACACCGTCGGGCAGCCTTTCACCCGGCGAGCCCATGGCCATGCGGACGCCTAACGGCAAATCGACCAGCGTTGTTGGCAAGGTGCTCGAATTCACACCGCCGCATCGCTATGTTCACACGCTGAAATTTACTCAATGGGATGATGAGCCAGTCGTGATCGAATACGATCTGAAAGAGACAGAAGGCGGGGTTGAGTTCACGCTCACAACGTCTGGCGGTCTGGCCACAACGCGTACCGAGAAAAGCATGGCTCAGGGCGGCCCGATGATCGTCAACACGCTGAAACAGGTCTGCGAAACGGGAAAGCCCGGCTTTGGTACACAATTGATGCTGGGCCTTATGGGACTGATGGCGCCGTTTGCGCCAGCCATCAGTAAAACCGGGAACTGGCCTTTTGAACGCATTGAGAAACTATAGGGGGATATGATCATGGCAACACCGGACGAGCAGGCACAGAAAATGATCGCCAACATGCCGGAAAAAACCGGTAAATCTCTGGAAGACTGGCTGGCCATCGTTCAGCCTCATGGATTTGAAAAACATGGTGCGATCGTCAAGTTTCTCAAAACGGACCATGGCATGACGCATGGCTTTGCCAATCTTGTGGCGCATACGGCTTTGCAATCTGCGGCCAGCACAGCCCCGCCCGATACTGACCTGGTTGGCGCACAATACTCCGGTGGCAAAGCTGATCTCAGACCGATATACGAGGACATCATCGCCTTCGCACAGACGCTTGGCGATGATGTCGAGATTGCACCGAAGAAATCGAGCGTTTCGCTGCGCCGCTCAAAGCAATTCGCGCTGGTGACACCCGCCACGAAAACGCGGATCGATCTGGGCATCAATATTAAGGGCAAGGCCCCCACCGGCAGGCTTGAGGCGTCAAAGAACGCGATGTGCACGCATGTGGTGAAACTGTCGTCTCCGTCTGATTTTGACGATGACGTGAAGGTCTGGATGCGGGAGGCGTTTGCGGCTGCGTAATCAAAGGCCTTCAAATGTCATTGCTACCGGGGCGTGGTCTGATGGTTTAACGCCGCCGCGCTCTTCAATGTGGATCTTGTAAGTGCCCGGCACGGCTTTCGGCTCAGCAGCCGGGTTCGCCCAGATATGATCGAGACGGCGACCGCGATTGGATGCGGCCCAGTCTTTCGCCCGATAGCTCCACCAGGAAAAAAGCTTCTGGTCGGCCGGATGTTCCCGCCGTGCCAGATCGCAGAATTGCCCCGCCTCTATAATCCTCGCCATGGCCTCGGTTTCGACAGGTGTATGGCTGACCACTTTCAAAAGCTGCTTGTGAGACCAGACATCATGCTCTTGCGGCGCGATATTGAGATCGCCCACGACAATGAGCGGTGAAGCCGGGTCGTGCGCGCCATAATACCGCTCCATCCGCGCCAGAAAGTCGAGCTTGTGCGCGAATTTGTCGTTGATGTCAGGATCAGGCTCATCCCCGCCCGCGGGCAGATAGATATTATGCACTTCATACCCGGCAATGCGGGAGGCCGCGATACGGGCATGGCCCAGACCGCAAAGCTCTGGTGCTGCCAGCTGTTCGATCGGCAAACGTGAAACCGTCGCAACCCCGTGCAGGCCTTTTTGCCCTGCGATTTGCATATGCGTATAGCCAAGATCATTGAACACGCTGGCCGGGAATTGCGCTTCCCGACATTTGATTTCCTGCAAACACAAAACGTCTGGCGCATGTGACTTCAAAAAGTCTGCAACGCGCCCGGCACGCAGGCGAACGGAATTAATGTTCCAGGTGACGACGGAAAGTTTGGACATGCATCATGCTGTGCCCGTCCAGATGATTCCTGGCAAGTGTGTTTCCCCCTAAAGCAACACCCGGACCTTGGGGAGGGTCCGGGTGCGGGCGTTCTCACGCCAAGCCGGGAGGGGAAAGTCCGGCGTTTAATCGACTGCGGGGGGAACAACGCATCTGCCGATCATTGGTGTGCTCAATATGCCACAAAAAAGAGAAAAGAAAAATGAAAAATGGGTTACGTTTTTGATGTTGTGCGCAAGTCACACTGAAGCTTTGGCAAAAAGCTTGCAGAATCAGAACCATGTTACCAGTTTCACCCTCCTCCAGTGCCAGTTTGGCACACAATTTTTTCTCAAATAGGGAAAAACAGCGCAAGGATTGCGCTCAGGACGACGTGAAAACCGAAACACATTCCGCCCGCCGGCATGGCAATCGTCGCATGGGCGACCGCCGCGGGAATGAGCGTCGCAACACCGGACGCCGGGCGAGCGACCGTCAAAACAGGCACGAATCACCTTCCTGGTGCTCAACGCAAATGAATGCTCACCTGATTGGCCAGTGGATCGAGCCCCCTGCGGTGACAGCTCAATCGGTCAATAATGCGTATCTGGGCGGCAAGCGGCGCCTGAAGACGCGCGAGGATATTGCATGACCGCCATGACGTCAGAATTGCTGCTCACAGAGCGGGTCGACACGCCAGCCCGCCAGAAAAAGCAGGGCAAAAGCTGGCTCTGGCTTGTTTTCGATTTGACCGTGTTTGCCGCACTGGTCCTGTTTTTCGGCTGAACCGTTTGGGGAAGGGGAAAGCCACGAGCCCCGGTCGTTTCGGCCGGGGCTTTCCGCTTTCAGGGCTGTGCTTACCAGCCGCCACCTCCGCCGCCGCCGCCACCTCCGCCGGAGAATCCACCGCCCCCGGATCCCGATGAACTGGATGGCTGAACGGATGCGGTTGCGACGCTGCTGGAAATGCTGCCAGACAAGGCGCTGTTCATACCGTGAAGTGAGTTCGAGCCGTAAAATGCCGAATGACTCCAGCCCGGATTATACGCTTTGGCATCATCCGGCAGAGCATGCTCGAAATACTCACTCCAGGGCTTCTCGACTCCCAGCGCAATAGCATAGGGCAGCAAGGCTTCATACCGGCCTTTCGACATTGGCGGTGGTTTATCGCCATGCACATCGGCCTGATTGAGCGCGAGCTTCTCGGCCGTTTCCAGATAGAGGCGGAAACCGGCAATCTCTGACCGAAGCGCTTCACCCTTTCGGGTCTGTGCAGGCATGAAATAAAAGAACGCCAGATTTACACCGATCAGCGCCAGCACAAGCAAAGTGTGCCAGAGCGTCCAGTTCACAGCAAAAGCGACCGAGAAAATGATCCCCGCAATGCTGGCACCTCCGGCGAGCACGACATAGAGCGTATTCCAACGGAAATAGTCTTCGCCATACGCCTTTGCGACACTGCTGTTATAGTCCGAATAGATGGTCGCGAACTCAGAATCGTATTCACCACCGATTTCCCGGGACTCGCCCGCGCCCAGAAGATCGTCATAGAGTTTCTTCTGCAGTGTCGAAATCGCGCCGCGTTCGGATTCATTGGCTTTCTTAAGCGTGACGACATCGTCTTCGGTCGAAATGGTCAGCCAGCCTTTCACCGCCAGATCGACGAGCGAACCGGAAAATCCATCCCGGTTCACAAATCGACGGTGATACACGTGATGGGCCGCGGCCGGTGATACATTTTCAGGTGGGTGATAACGGGCATAGACCGGGAGGCGTGGCGCGTCCTGGCCGACACGTTGCCAGCTTCGGAAATAGAACCAGAATACACCAACAAGTGACGCGACCAGCAAACCAAGTGCGCCATATCTCTGCCAGAGCTTGGCGCCCTTGTCAGAGACCGAAGGCGGATCGATCAGCCCCTTTTCCAGCCCGATCGAAATGGTGAGCCCCTCCCGCCGGTCCAGCGGTTGAGTGGTTTCAAATGCTAACCCATCATTTGTGCGCCGACTTTCATAATCTGTACCCGGCTCACCAAACCCGCCTGTGAAAGCCTTCTGAAACGTGATTTCAGCATTGTCGGGCAGCCGGACATTCGCACGTACGGCCTGCATGGGAAACTCCCAGTAGGAGCCGGTCACATTCCAGTAGAGCTCGTCATGGGTCTCGAAATACCGGATCTGGTTTTTCACCCGATACCGGATTTCATAAGTCTGACGGTCGCCGAGGGGAAGATAAACGTCCTCATCACCGATGCGAACCATGTACGCATTGCCTTCGGTGTAGGTGTCATAGGGTTCTTTTTCGCCATTCCGCCGGATTGACCGGATATCGTAATCATACCGGAAGCGCTCGCCGTCTTCTTCGAAATAACGTGGCAGTGCGCGGTAAATACCGCGATTGATCTGGCGCCCCTCAGGGGTCACGCTGATGGTTTCTGTGACGAGGATGTCGCCATTTTGCCGGACGTCTATGTCTGCATTGAACTCATGTATCACTTCCTCAGACGCAGCCGGAAGCGCCAGGCACAGGCAGGCTAGCCAGATCAGAAGATATCTCAACATGGTTCAGCTCCCCAGTTTCAGCTCCGGTAACGCGCGGTCGCTTTGTTCAGCCTCGAAATAAGCGCGCGGGTGAAACCCGAAGACACCGGCGATGAGATTGGCCGGGACGCTTTCAATAGCTGTATTGTAGTCCCGGACCGCGCCGTTGAAGAACCGGCGCGCATAGGAAATCTCATCTTCAGTTCCTGAGAGTTCTTCCTGCAATTTGAGAAACTGCTCGTTGGCCTTGAGGTCCGGATAATTTTCAGCCAGGGCAATGAGATTGGAAATATCGCGACTGACGACAGATTCCTTTTCTGCCCTTAACTCTGTCTGATCCTGCGCCGCCAGAGCCTCATTCCGACGTGAAACAATGTCGTCGAACGTGCCTTTTTCATGGTTGGTATACCCTTCAACAACGCTCACAAGCGAAGGGATCAGATCTGCCCGCCGCTTGAGCTGAACGTCGATATCAGACCAGCCATTTTCGACCAGTTGGCGCTTCTGAACGAGCCGGTTGTAAAGCAGGATAACGCCGACAATGAGCAAGGCTGCAATTGCCAGGATGATGTAGAAACCCATATTCAGGCCCGTTCAGATGCTTCGACGTCGCCGGGGCGTCTTGGATGGACTTGCAATTTCGCAGGATTGTCCCGGCCTCGCAAGCATGGCCGCCTAACGAAAAACCCCGACTAAAATGCCGGGGCCAGTCTTTCGGTCACGCTAAACTCAGGAAAAGCCTTCACCCACCGCGAAGTCACGCCGGGCCGAAACAATGGTGACAACAACACCCGCCAGCACATCGAGCAAAGTCATCATTGTCAGAACGAAAAAGATCGACGTTGCAAATTGTGGAAACAGCAGAAATTCAACCAGGCAAACGATAAAGAGGATCATGGACACCGCATGGTTCAGAATGGTGGCCGTGCCTGTGCTCGTCGACTTCAGAATTTCAATGAACAGGAAAAGCAGGCTGATAAGGATCAGAAGATCACCACCTGTCATGCTCCAGGTCGCCCCCGACACCATTGGCAGCTTCAGAAACGGGGTCTGAAGCGTTTCGAACATGGCAATCGCCCGATCATTTCCCGTAACAACCGCCCCCTCAACGACATCCGGACGTTTGCTGAACAGAAACGCCATCAGATTATAGATCACCACAGGAATGGTGAGCAGCGGAAAAATACCGAATATGGACATCATTGAACGGTCCCCTCGTTTGTTCGGTCCGCCATTCCCGGCAGCCCGACGTTTACGTTCTTCCAGACGGGCGGCCGCCAGACCAGGCCCCATGGTTCCAAAACCAACCATCACGTCTACTCTTTAACGTCTGCAGAAGGCTAAGTTAAGGCGCTTTTAACGGACCTCGTCAACGCCCCCGGGCAGCCGCCGACGCTTCATGAGCCAGGTAACACCGCGCAAATCTGAAAAGGCAGCCCAGAGCCGACCAAAATTGGTATACTTTGAAACGCCGTGCATACGGCCACGATGATTCACATCCACATATTCAGCCTTATAGCCCTCGGCGTTGATCAGGGCAGGCATATAGCGATGCATGTGATCGAAATATGGAAGCTCCAGAAACACCTCGCGGCGAATAGCTTTGATCCCACAACCAGAGTCGTCGCAGCCATCCTTAAGAAGCTTCTGTCGGATATTATTGGCGAACCGGGAGCCAAACCGCTTCCAGGCGGTATCCTGACGTTTAGCGCGGCGACCCATTACCATAGCGAGATCAGCCGCAGCATCGTGCCGGGTCAGCTGGCGGTAGAGCTCCGGCAAATCAGCCGGATCGTTCTGGCCGTCACCGTCGAGCGTTGCCACCACCGGCGCCCGCGCAGCCCGCACACCGCTGCGAATGGCCCGGCTTTGACCTGAATTCTGGCGATGCGAAAGAATACGCAGCTGCGGCAGCGACTCGCGCGCTTCGACCAGCTCCTCGACGGTCTGATCTGTGCTGGCATCATTGACGAAAATCATCTCGAAAGCGCGACCTTCAAGCGCGTTGGCGATCTCGCGTGCGAGGTTCGCCGCATTTCCGGCTTCGTTATGCACGGGCACAACGACACTGAGTTCAACCGCTTCAGACAAGAACGCGCTCCATCATTCCGTTTCCTGCCTCATATCGTGAGTTTTCCAAACATGCGAGAGGGAGACATCAGAAAGGAATGCGTTTAAGTCGTTATCACAAACAGACAAGGGCGTTCCAATGGGCAATACAAACGTGATCGACGGCCTTTCCAGGAGTGTTCGTAGCTATATCCTGCTATTCTGTCTCACGTTTTTCACCGCCCTGCCCGGAATTTTCACCATGCCTGCGCTGGATCGCGACGAATCCCGTTTTGCGCAGGCATCGAAACAGATGCTGGAAACCGGAGACTATATCACCATCCGGTATCAGGATGGCATGCGGAACAAAAAGCCGGCTGGCATTCATTGGCTTCAGGCTGGTTCGACAGCGCTTTTCTCCTCTGCCGAAGCCAAGCAGATCTGGAGTTACCGCATTCCCTCTCTGCTGGGTGCTGCACTGGCCAGCTGCGCAGTCTTCTGGGCCGGCATTCCGCTGATCGGTCGGCGGGCCGCCTTTCTCGGAGCCGCATTATTCGGTACCGGCGCACTGCTGATCTTTGAGACCAACATGTCCAAGACAGACTGCGTGCTTGTGGCGATCACAACGCTCGGCGTCGGGGCGCTGATCCATTTGAGGGCCAACCCAATGCGGCCTAAAGCCCTGGCCATTCTTTTCTGGTTCGCCATGGGCTTCGGATTTCTGATCAAGGGCCCTGTCACCCCCATGGTGGCCATTCTTGCTGTGATCTTTGCCTGCCTCTGGGAGCGACATGGATTGGCAAAATGGCCCGCCATCGTCTCGGCTGGCCTGGCGCTGATCTTTATCGACAATTACATATATTTCGGGTCGGCTGACAGGCTGATCGGCTACGCCATCAAGGCGGTTGGTGGGGCGCTCCTGGCGGTCTCTGCACTTCGCTTCATCGCTGATGAAAAGGATGAAGCCTGGTTCCGTCACATCATCTGGTGGCCTGGTCCGCTTTTGTGGGTCATCATGGTTCTACCCTGGTTTCTCTGGATCCAGTCGGCCACAGATGGCGCCTTCTTCCGCGGCGCTGTTGGCAAGGACCTGAAGGACAAGGTGGTTGGAGCCTCTGAAGGCCATGGCGGTTTGCCCGGCTACCATACCGTGTTTCTGCTGATCATGTTCTTCCCGGCGACGCTCTATATCATTCCAGCTATTACGGACGCGGTAAGAAGCATACGCCAGGGGCCCGCACTGGATAAGGGTGTATTGTTTCTGGTTTCGTGGATCATCCCAACCTGGGTGGTCTTTGAATTCCTGCCGACCAAACTGCCGCACTATCTGTTGCCAGCGTATCCTGCGCTGGGCCTGCTTTGCGGGTATGTCGCCCTGAAGATGATGGAAGGCACACGTCTTCCCGTCAGCCGTATTGTCTCGCTTGCACTGTTTCTGATCGGGGGATTAGCCCTGGCATTTCTGGCCTCTCCATTAGGCACCGGACTATTGCAGGCTGAGGCGCTGGGTGATTTCCGGATTGCTGATCCTGCCGACGTCGCCCGCGAGTGGGCAAAAATCCCGGTGCCGGTCTGGTCACTGGCGCTTTTCCTGATTGCATTCTGTCTGACGGCGATCAGCTTCGTTCTCCGGAGATATCAGTCAGCAACGCTTCTCGCCCTCGCCAGCATGGTGCTGCTTTCCTTGCATTTTCGCGTATTCTTCTTCCCTCAACAGATCTGGGCACAGGCAACAACACAGGCACGCGCCGCACTCGAAGAAATTTGTGCGCTTCCGGATCAGCCGGGTTGTGAAACCCACCCGGATCTGATCCAGGCTTATGGATTTGCCGAGCCAAGCTTTGTGCTGACCACCGGCACAGACGTGATCATCTATCCCTATTCAAGGCTGATGCTGCCACCTGCCGATGAGGTCCCGGTCGCGGCCTGGGTGATCAATCTGGAAGATAACACCCGAGAAAAGAGAGGCCTTCAGAAGCTTCGGAAACTGGCGCGCGCACAGAAGCGCTGCATTCATGAAAGCAAGCCGTATTACGCTATCAATTATTCAAACGGCGATCCAGCCTATTTCGTTGCGGTCAAAATTGAGGCGGAGGCTTGTCCCAAATGACACGTCGCATTGATATTGTCGAAGTGGCCCCGCGGGACGGGCTTCAGAATGATACGGGCGAGCTGACGCTGGCGCAGAAGATCGAATTGATCGAACGGCTGACAGCGTGCGGCGTGAAGCGCATGGAAGCGGGCAGTTTCGTCTCCTCCAAAGCCGTGCCCAAAATGGCCGACAGCCCACAGGTTTTCGAAGGGATTCGGAACACTGGATGCCGCCACATTGCACTGGCTCTGAACGAAAAGGGTGTCAGGCGCGCCATTGATGCCGGAGCAGACGAGATTAACTTCGTCCTCGTGGCAGGGGAAACATTTGGCCAGAAAAACCAGAATATGAGTCCCTCTGAAACAGCGGATGCACTGGCCGGCGTTGCGCCGCTGACGATGGAAGCGGGCATACCGATTTCGGCAACCATTGCTGTTGCCTTTGGCGACCCGTTTGACGGCGAAATTCCTAAAGGTGTGGTCGGCGGCCTGGCCGCGCGTGCACAAAGAGCTGGCGTTTCCGAGGTGGCAATTGCTGACACGATCGGCGTTGCCGACCCCTGGACTGTCGAACGCGTGATTGATGAGGTGCGGATGTACGCGCCGGATGTTTATCTGCGTGCTCATTTTCACAACACGCGCAATACCGGACTGGCGAATGTGGCTGCGGCCGTCCGCGCAGGTGTCGATGTGATCGATGCCAGCTGTGGCGGCATTGGCGGCTGCCCCTTCGCACCGAATGCAACGGGCAATGTGGCAACAGAGGATGTTGTCTATATGCTGGAGCGGGCCGGGTTTGAGACTGGGCTTGATCTATCACGTCTGCTGGAAACCGCCCAATGGCTGTCAGATGCGCTGGGACATTCCGTGCCATCGGCCTTGTTAGCCGCGGGTGAGTTTCCACCACGCCAATAGCATTGCCCGCCTCGTCTGCCAGAAAATACGAATAGCCGTGGACCGACCGACAAGAATGACCGCAAAGAAATAGAGGCTGGCACGCGCCAGATGCCGCTCCACAGCTGAGCCCGCATATTTCTGGAAATAGTATGAAAGTCCCTTCGCCTTGTGCCATTGCACGAAGCTGGCTGACACGTCAGAGGTCGAGCCGTAATGCAGCGCTCCGCCCAGAGGCGTATAAACCACCTCTCCACCGGCCTCGCCAATCCTGCGGCAGAAATCAATGTCTTCGACATGCAGGAAGTACAACTCGTCAAAACCTTCGACTTTGCGAAAATCTTCCACGGAGATGTAGCACAATGCCCCCGAAACAACCGGCATGGGAACCGGGCCGTCGGGCTCGGGGTCTTTCTCGCGATGCACATCCCGGAAGGCTGGTATGATGTTTTCAAGCTTCGAAAGGCCAGTAAAACTCCAGAGCGCTCTTGAGAGAGTGAGAAGCTCTCGGCGACCGCCGCGCTGTTCTTTACCGCTCATGTAGAACAGCTTTCCCCCCACAAGGCAGGGAGATCTGCCGGTCTGCCTCGCCGCTTCCAGAGGTGCGGTTGAGCCTGGCCGCAGGACGGCGTCAGGATTGATGATCAGCAGGCAGTCTGATTGCGCACGCTTTGCGCCAAGATTGACGGCGGTCGCAAACCCGACATTGCCATGCCCGGTGATGACTTCATAACGGCGATTATTCCCGGCACACCGGAACTTCAACAGCCAATCCACCACATCCGGATCATTGCCATTGTTGACGATGACGATCTCCGAGACGTGAGGGTCCACGCACAAGGCATAAAGGCATTCCTTCAGAGCGGGACCAGAGTGAAACGTCACGACAATTGCCGCAATCGTCGGCATTTCCACGCTCATTCCGGCCATCACGCGGTCTGACCCTGTCGTTCCGTGCGCGCGACGATCAACACGCCGGATGCAAGCATCACAACCCCCATCCAGAAGCTGTCATTCAGCAGGCTATACGAGAAAAGACCATAGGTAATTACGCCGACCCAGATCGAGGCCCCAGCCAGCTGGTTCGCGCGGTAAGGCGCAGCAGTCCGGTACAGTCTTTCGCCAAGGAGGATGGAACAAATGGCGAGAAGAAGAACTCCAATCAGGCCTGTTTCGGCCCAGGCGTGCAAAGCCATATTGTGCGGATGATCGGGAATGATCGGAAACTGAAAGATTTCACCGCGAACGTTCAACTCTGCCGTTTCATTCCAGTCTTTGGACGCTTCAACACCCCATCCCGTCAGCCAGCGATCCTGGATTTTGTCGAGCGTATACTCATAGCTGCGAAGCCTGGCTTCAAACGAAAGCGGCAATTGTTCCCGATCCATGGTGTTCGACGCCGCCAGCACGCCAGTGAACAAGGCGGGCGCCGCAACCAATACAATCGCTGTGCCTATGCCCAGGACACGAAAGATCGACCGACCGATTGCGTAGCCACCAGCGCAGACAATCGCGATTCCAGCAAGCGCGAGCATCGCAGCCTGACCATCCACATGATAGCTGACCACAGCCATGATCAGCCCGGTTGCGAGTGCCAGCGGGATCACAATAACGGGCTTTCGGAACGGCAGGAGCGCCAGAAACAGCGGAAGGGACATGACCGTAATATTGTTGCCACGCATGAGATCGAGCGTGACATCCGTCACATCCAGCGTGAGATCGTAGGCAATTTGCTCAATCAGAGGCCAGGCAATGGCGGCAATCATAGACAACATGCCTATGATTACGACTGAAACACGTGCAGTCATGCGCCCACGACTATACATTTTATCGTCCAGCTGGTGGAGCCACCAAAATGCAAAGACAGCAAGCAAGGCCGAGAGTGTAAGCCTCAGGGCCGGTGAGTTGACCGAATAATTGTTTTCTGAAGGGTCCCAGGTGATGATCTGATCGACGCCTTCACCATTACGGAGGCTGCAGACAACCAACCACACCAGGAAAACAATCAACACCAGAACATCGGGGCTGAAGTCAGGTCTTTTTCGAAAAAGGCCAGGTAGCGCCAGAATGCCGATAAGGCCAATAACAGGCGTTGCCCCCTTCGCCCCAAGCGAGACGATCAGCCACCAGAGCCCCCAAGAAATCAACCAGAACCAGGCAGCCATTTACCCACCACTCAACTACCGACAGTCTAGGCTCCTGCAGAGGAATTCTGCAAGAGCCCAAAGCTGTCAATCATGCTTTCGTCCGGGCAATATCAGGGGCTGAGGCCTCGGAGGACAACTGAGCCACCGCATTCTCGAGTGATACAACCTGTTGATTTTTCGTGCCAAACTGTCTGAGCGCCAACGTCCGCTCTTCAGCCTCTTTCCGGCCAATGACGGCAATATAGGGCACTTTCATTACGGAATGCTCGCGAACCTTGTAATTGATCTTCTCGTTACGAAGGTCGATGTCCACGCGCATGCCCGCCTTTTCAAGCTCAGCCTTCACTTCCTGAGCATAGTCGGCCGCATCTGACGTAATCGTTGCGACGACCACCTGAACCGGGGCCAGCCACATCGGGAAGGCACCTGAGAAGTTCTCGATAAGAATACCAAGGAAACGTTCAAACGACCCGAAGATCGCCCGGTGCAGCATGACCGGACGGTGCTTGTCGCCATCCTCGCCAATATACGTCGCATCGAGACGTTCGGGCAGGTTGAAGTCAGCCTGGATAGTGCCCGTCTGCCATTCGCGGCCAATGGCATCCTTCACTACAAAGTCGAGCTTCGGGCCATAGAACGCGCCGTCGCCCGGATTGTAGACCACTTCAAGACCAGAGGCTTCGGCGGCTGTGCGCAACGCCTGCTCGGCGCGGTCCCAGACTTCATCAGAACCAACCCGTGTTTCAGGCCGGTCAGAGAACTTCACCACAACATCGTCAAACCCGAGATCGGCATACACCTCACGCAGCATGGCACAGAAGGCTTTCACCTCATCTGTGATCTGGTCTTCGCGGCAGAAAATATGCGCGTCATCCTGTACGAAAGCCCGCACACGCATGAGGCCGTGCAGGGCACCCGACGCCTCATACCGGTGACATGAGCCAAATTCAGCGAGGCGCAGCGGCAATTCGCGATAGGATTTCTGGCCATGATTGAACACCTGCACGTGGCACGGACAATTCATCGGCTTCACGGCCAGAACCTTGTCCTCTTCCTCAATGGAGGAAATGAACATGTTCTCGCGATATTTGCCCCAGTGGCCGGACGCTTCCCAGAATTTCCGGTCCATCAACTGAGGTGTTCTGATTTCCTGATAGCCATTCCGCTTTTGCTGGCGGCGCATATAGTCTTCGAGTGCGCGATAAAGCGCCCAGCCCTTCGGGTGCCAGAACACCTGGCCCTGCGCCTCGTCCTGGAGGTGAAACAGATTCTGTTCCCGTCCCAGCTTTCGGTGGTCGCGTTTCTCGGCTTCTTCAAGACGCGTCAGATAGGCTTTCAGATCCTTCGGGTTGGACCAGGCCGTCCCATAAATCCGCTGCAGCATCTCATTGTTGGAGTCACCGCGCCAATAGGCGCCGGCCAGCTTCATCAGCTTGAATGCCTTGGGCAGCTTGCCCGTGGACGGCAAATGGGGACCACGACACAGATCGCTCCATTGATCCGCATGGGCGTAAAGCGTGATCGGCTCGCCCGGCGGGATGATGTCGTCAATGATCTGAGCTTTGTAATCCTCACCAATGGATTTGAAATGGCCGATGGCCTTTTCCTTTTCCCAGACCTCACGGACAATCGGCAGATCACGATCAACAATTTCAGCCATTTTGGCTTCGATCTTTTCGAAATCATCCGATGAAAAAGGCTCTTCGCGGGCGAAGTCGTAATAGAAACCATCCTCGATCACCGGGCCAATCGTGACCTGTGTGCCCGGATATAGTTCCTGAACGGCCTGCGCCAGAACGTGCGCGGCATCATGGCGGATCAGCTCCAGTGCTTCCGGGTCACGGTCAGTGACAATCGCGACCTCAGCGTCGCCTTCTAAAGGCCGGTCCAGATCCCAGAGCTCGCCATTTACCTTTGCGGCGAGAGCCTTCTTGGCAAGGGAGTTGGATATTGATGCGGCCACATCCTTTGGCGATGCACCGACTTCAAATTCTCGTTTCGCGCCATCAGGCAGCGTGACTTCAAGCATGTGTCTGCTCTCTTTCTTTTGGGCGTTTATCTGTTCGCCCTGAACTTGCGGAACTCTTTAGCGAAAACGGCTCACAAAACCACCCCATGGCCGGATGAAAAATCATCCGTGCACGAGGTTTGCCGCGCCCCGGTGTGCAAGCCAGATTGACAGCCCGGGACGCGCTCTAAGTTCGTGTGGTTGTGGTGGTTGGCTTTATGACGTGAAGGCCTGGCTTTTCTTCCGGCACAGGATCGTATCCATGCGTACCGCCAGGACGGCAGCGCGCCAGACGGCCAGCACCAAGGCGCAAACCGTTCAGAAAGCCATGACGGCTCCAGGCCTCAGCTGCATATTCCGAACAGGTTGGCTCGTGTCGACAACGCACACCTACGGCGTAAAGGGCCGCCGACAGCGTCGCCTTGTAGCCGATCAGTAGCGCCCTCGGTGCAGGCGCGATATGCGCATATTTCTTCGCCATGATTGGGCCATTAGCAGAAAATGGTTGAGAAGTCATGCGCGCCTTTGTGCTGCCCCTACCGAGATTGACTTGTCAGCACCAAGCATCAACACTCAACCGGGCACTGACCGCTGGTAGGGAACGATATGAAGACACAGTTATTTTTCGTGCTGGCCGGGGTTTTGGCCCTTGCGGCCTGTGAAACCCCGACAAAAAGTGAACCTTCGACCGATCCTACCCTCGCCGTGATGTCGGGTGATGCCTGCCCCACACCGGCAGGCGGCGGCTACCTTTACACCTTTGAACCACCCTCATTGGAAGTAGGGGACTCCTATCTGCTAACCCCGTGTTTCAGCAGCCATCCAGGCGCAATGGAACGCCTGCCGGGCGGATGCGTCGGCAATCTGAGCGCCAGCCCCGCTGAGGCAATTATCTGGTCCAGACAGGATGATGGCACGGCCCTCGCAACCGTCTCTGATGCAGCCATCCCGGGCAAACCGATCAGGCTTACCAGTGACTATGCCGGGTCAGAGTCCATTTCGCTGATCATCAGCGTTTATGAAGCCAGCGAAAATCCGCTGATCGGTTTCTGGACACAAAAGCCCGACGATAATTGCGAAGAAGGCTCCCGGATCCGGGAGCTGATCTTCAGCGCCGACGGCACGTTCTCAGTCACCTGGACGCCTTTTGAACGCTATAAGGATTATTGGGGCGATTATACCTATGATCCGGAAACAGGCGTGCTGACGCTGACGCCTGAACGCGGCAATCACATTCCGGAGGATGTCAGCTCAGGCCCGGTCAGCGTGGAGAATAACACACTGGTTCTGCTGGATGGCATGAGTTTTGGATCAAACTATCAGGGGCAGGCCTGCGCCGCCCCCTTCACCAGCGGGCGAGGCTAAACCGTTTCTTCCCAGCTTCTCGAAAGCCGCGCGGCCGCATTGATGATGCCGACCATGGAATAGGTTTGCGGGAAATTGCCCCAGAGCTCATTTGTGCCCGTATGCACGTCTTCCGACAGCAAGCCGAGCCTGGTTCGCTGTGCCAGAAGGTTTTCGAACATACGCCGCGCCTCATCCTTGCGACCAATCCGGGCCAGAGCGTCGATATGCCAGAATGTGCAGGCGGTGAAGGCGGTTTCCGGCGTGCCGAAATCGTCAGCCGTGCGATACCGGTAGACATGATCGCCTTCGCGAAGCTCCTCATCGACCCGCTCAACGGTGGCGATATAACGAGGGTCCATGGCATCAATGAAGCCGATTTCCGCCATCAGCAGAACAGACGCATCAAGCGATTCGCCGCCAAACGTCTCTGTGAAAGCCTGTCGGCTATCGCTCCAGGCTTCGGTCATGATGGCGTCTTTGATGATCTCAGCGCGCTCCTTCCAGAACTCCACCCGATCAGGCATGCCAAGCTCGCCCGCAATGCGTGAAAGGCGGTCACACGCCGCCCAGCACATAATGGCCGATGACGTGTGGACGTTTGAACGTTCCCGAAACTCCCAGATGCCTGCATCAGGTGTATCATAGACCTCGAAGGCGCGATGACCGACCTTTTCGAATTGTTCAAATTCCAGAGGCCCGGCCTTGGCTGTCAGTCGTTCGTCAAAGAAAGCCTGTGACGCGCCCAGAATAACGTGGCCATAGACATCATGCTGAATGTGTTCGGCGGCCTGATTGCCAAATCGCACAGGACCCATGCCGCGATAGCCGGGCAAATGCCCCGGAATTTTCTCCGTCAGATCGGTTTCCAGCGCGACGCCAAAGACGGGCTGGATATGTCCGCCATTCGTCATCGCCACCGTGTTGCGAAGATAGGTGAGATAGCGTTCCAGCGTGCCGACGGCTGACAGTCTGTTCAGCGCCGTGACCGTGAAGTAGGAATCCCGGAGCCAGCAATACCTGTAATCCCAGTTTCGTTCCGACCCCTCATGTTCAGGGATGGAGGTGGTGAGCGCAGCCACGATCCCGCCTGTTTCCTCATAAACACAAAGCGTCAGGGTGATGGCGGCCCGGATGACCGCTTCCTGCCATTCAGGCGGAATCGCCAGTCGGCGCGACCATTTCTGCCAGTGCTCAAGCGTTCGGACATGCCAGTCATGGCTGATGGTGTTCACGTCACCAACGAAAGGCTCATCAGGCCCGAGTACAAAGCCATAGCCCTGATCGAGCACGAAATACTGTTTGTTCAGAATGTATGAGATCGGCGCGCTTGTGGTGATGCGAAAACCAAACTCTTCGTCCGGATAGGAAAGATGCGAAACGCCGCGCTTGGGCATCAATTCGCGCTTGCCGCATTCGGCCTCTGCTGAAATGGCAACCCGAATACGGGGCATGCCGCGAATGGGCTCGATATATCGCACAATGCTGGCCGGGCGGAACATGCGGCCACGATCTTCAAACCGTGGAGCAAAGTCCGTTATCTTCACCATGGAGCCGTCTTCGGCTTCAAGAAACGTGTTCAGGATGGCAGTGTTGCGGACGTATTCCTGTCGGCAGGATCGAAAGCCTTCGAGTTCGATTGTGAAATCTCCGCATCCGCCGAGCAGAGAGTTGAAAACCGGCTCACCATCAAGCCGAGGCAGGCACATCCAGTTAATGCAAGCCTGTTCATCAATCAGCGCTGCAATGGTCTGATTGCCGATTACGCCCAGTTCCAGTGAATTCATAATGTCCCTTTGCTCAGCCACCGCCACACATCATCCGGTTCAGACAATCGATAGCGGGCGCCGGTTTCACCCTCTCCTACCTTGATGGCCCAGCCACCCCGGGCCGCAACCACCGACATGGCATCCTCATCCGTTGTATCGTCGCCCACCATGACGGGCACACGTCCCATGAAAGCCGAAAGCCCCATGAAGGAGTCAAGGGCTGCGCCCTTGTTTGCCCCTGCTGGCTTCGCCTCAAGGACATATTTGCCTGATTGAAGGGTATAGCCCGGGTAAGCATTCAGCACGTTCGCCATTTCGCCCTGAATGCTGGCCCCCTCCCGTGGCGCGAACCGATAGTGAATCGCCATCACCTCCCCCTTCACCTCCAGCCGAGAGCCAGGATAGCTGGTGGTAATGGCCTGAAGTGAGGATTCGAGCCCGGGCGGGGCAGCCTTGGGCACATGCAGGGCCGCATCGCCGGGCGCACAAATCTCCAGCCCATGGCTGCCGGCCCGCCAGACACTGTTCGGCACGCGCTTTGAAAGATCCCGGATATCGCGGCCACTCACTATTGCCAAAGCACTGTCCAGCGTTTCCGAGAGGCTGACAATGCAGGCTTGCTGTCGCCCGGACAGATAGATGCTGGCCGGATCATCCTGAATAGGTGCGAGCGTACCGTCAAAATCCAGAAACAGGGCCAGATCAGGTGTAATGGGCGGAGGAAGCGTAGTGTCGAACGTCATGTTTCCATTTCAGACTGAGGCGATGGCAAAATCACCGAGATCCTTGAGAAACTTTTTGCGCCACCAGTTCACATCCTGGCTGACGACAATGTCTCTGAGTTTTTCCCAGCGCGCCCGACGCTCATCGAGCTCCATGTACAAAGCCTGAGCTATGGTTTCGGCCAGACGGCCGCGATCGTGCGGATTGACGATCAGGGCATCAGAAAGTTGTTCCGCTGCGCCAGCAAATTCTGAAAGGATCAACACGCCCGGATCTTCTTCATCCTGGGCCATGACAAACTCTTTAGCGACGAGGTTCATGCCATCGCGCAGCGGCGTCACCAGACCGACACGTGCCGTCGAGAAGAGGCCGGCCAGTTCTTCACGGGCATATGGCCGGGCCAGATATCGAAGCGGGATCCAGTCTAGATCGCCATAATCGCCGTTGATCCGCCCGGCCAGACGATCCAGTTCCACCCGCAGATTACGATATTCATCCACCTTGCTGCGGGAGGGCGGGGTAATCTGGGTGACAGAGACTTTGCCATGAAGCTCGGGATGGCGGTCGAACAGCTCACCTACCGCCGCGAACCGTTCCGGCAATCCTTTTGAATAGTCCATCCGGTCCACGCCAATGACCAGTTCACGCCCGGCAAGGAAAGTAGAGATCCGATCAGCCGCCTCTTTCGCCTTTTCCGTTCGGGTTGCATCCACAAAACCCTGCGCATCAATCCCGATCGGGTACGCTTCGGCCTTCACCCTGGTGCCGAACACCTCAACTTCGCCCGTTTCGAGCATTTTACCGCCATGCTCCTCGATCAGATATCGGCGAAAATTACTGCGGTCGGTTTCGGACTGAAAGCCGATCACATCATAGGCCGCCATGGCGCGGGCGATCCATTGATGCTCCGGCAAGGCACGAAACATTTCTGGCGGCGGAAACGGAATGTGCAGAAAGAAACCCGTCGGGCCATCCCAGCCATAATGCTTCAGATAGTCCGCTGCGAGCAGGAAATGATAGTCATGAACCCAGATGCTGTCGCCCGGTCGTGCGCGCTCGGCGGCCAGCTCAGCCATGCGTTTGTTGACACGGCTATAGGCGTCGAAGGCGTCGCTGTCGAAACTGGCCAGGTCGATCCGATAGTGAAAGACAGGCCAGAGCACGCCGTTTGAATAGCTCAGATAGAAATCGTCATGTTCCTTGTGGGTGAGGTCGGTCAGGACGAACTCAACGCCATCATCGCGAAAGGTATGTACCCCGCGCGGGGTCGCTTCGACGAGATCGCCGCTCCAGCCAATCCAGATCCCTTCGGTTGCCTGAAGCGATTCCCAGACGGCCACGGCAAGCCCCCCTGCTCTGGCATTCGGATCGGCTGCGGTCCGGTTGGAGATGGCAATCAAACGTCCCATTCAGGCCTCCGATGGAATATTCATCCCGACTGGTGCTCCAGGATAAATGTCTGCCCGTGCGACAGGATACGCCCGGAAACCTTCAACGTGCAAACCCCGGAAGGCGTTTTGCTCGCCGTTTTGGAAGGTCGAATGGAGCGGATTTCAGTCGCAGGCATGAAAGCAGAATACGTGAACCCTTCCATAGGTTGCGCCTCGCGCCGAAAGCTCTTCCGTTTTCTTGCGGCATGCCTGCTTTTTCAGCACAAAGCAGGTCAAAGATCAGGGTTCTGGTGCGGTCTGCTCTTCCGCCGTGTCTGCCTCGTCTAGTGACAGCGCATCTTCAATGGCCGCAACCGCCGCATCAAACGCCAGCATGGTGGACTGATGGCGCTGCGGATAGTCTGCCACGCCTTCCAGATGGCGAAGCTCCCAGAAGCGCCCGGTCGGCGGCTCGCCCCCCTCTTTCAGCATGCCCCGTAGCGCATCTCGCGCGGTTCTGACGTCTTCCACTTTTGCGCCGACGGCATTGCCCGACAGCACACTGAGACTGGCAGCCCCCAGCGCACAGGCTTTCGACTCCACGGCTATCGCCGTGATTTGCGAGCGGTCTTCTGACAGATCGACATCAACCCAGACCTCGCTGCCGCAGACACGGCTGACCTTGTGCGCCGTCCCATCGGGCGACTCGAGTCGACCGGTATTGGGGATGTCGGCGGCAAGTTCCAGCACGCGGTTATGATAGAGATCTGTGACCATAGGCAGGAAATGGCATTCCGCGCGGCGCAGAACAAGTGGGCTATCATTCTTGATACTGGCCAATACGCGAAATTCGCGTTTAACCTCTCCTTTAAAGGGAAACAGGAGGAAACGATGAAGTTCATAATACCCGGCCTTTTCGCTGCAGGCCTGATGTTTTCAGCCCATGCCGACAGTCATATGGAAAACACCGAAACCGACTGGACCAAGTCCCGGTTCGGCGAAGAAGACCGTCTTGGCGCGATGAACAATCTCTCTGAAGAGAAAACCCTCGCGGCTTCCAAACTGATCAAGACCGGCAAAACCTATCCTCTGGCCGTTGTGACCGGACGTGACAGCCAAACCATCGAGCCGCGCGAATACGATGTTCTGATCGTCCAGCTTTCTGATGGTTCCGGCACACCGCTGGGAGAGAACAAGGCCACCGGCAATGATGATCTGGTGAACACCTTTGTCGGCATTGGCAGCCAGATTGACGGGCTCGGCCATATGGGTTCGGACCACCACTATTATAATGGTGTCCACGTTTCCGAGTTCGTGACGACGGGCGGGCTGACCCAGTTCGGTACTCAGGACCTGCCGCCCATAGCCACTCGCGGCATCCTTCTGGACATGACCAAACAGTTCGGTCATCCGGTGCCCGATGGCACACCATTCAACAAGGCCGAAATCGACAAAGCGCTTGAGGATGCGGGCCTCACGCTCGAAAAAGGCGATGTTGTCCTGTTCCACACCGGAAAGATGTCGGCGAGCGAAGGCGAAGAGTTTGCTCAGACCGAGCCAGGACTGGGTGTTGAAGGTGCGCAATACCTGGCAGATTCAGGCGTGGTTGCCGTGGGTGCCGACACCTGGGCGCTGGAAGCCATCCCGTTTGAAAACATGGCGCGCCCGTTTGACGTGCATGTAACCCTGCTGGCCAAGAATGGTGTCTACATCCTCGAGAACATGGTGACAGAAGACCTGGCGGCTGATGGTGCCACGGAATTCTTCTTCACGCTGGGTGTTCCGCGTCTTGATGGCACCGTACAGGCGATCATCAATCCTGTTGCCATTCGCTAGTCTGCCATTAGAGAAGATAAATATTGATGCTGGCCGGGAATTGAAAAACTCATCGGCCGGCATGTAGACTGATAGGCATGGCAGAGGGGCAGTACCATGGCTGATATCGAAGCAGGCAATCCGCAAACCGATGATGATCGCTTCCGGTTAAGCGTTGTCTTTTTCTGGATTGCGCTGATCGCAATCGTGTGGTGGCTGCTTAGCCATTTCCTCAGCACTTATGATCCGGTCGAAACATCATCCATGATGTCGGATACGGAGCATTCCGAACCAGCACCCGAACCAGCGCCCGCCGCGGATGCCTGGCTGCTGCCCATTGAGGACGCGGCAGCAGATGCAGGTTTTGGCTGGCTGGACCTCTCCCTCGACGAGAGCACTGTCAGCGTGTCAGGACTTGCGCCAAGCCGCGTTCAGCAATCCTCCGCGTTCGAGTTCGTCTCCAACCGGATTGAAATGTCCGATGCGGAAACGCCGGAAGCGCTGGCCATAGTCGACAACACCTCAATTGATCCAAACTCAAACGCATGGACAGAAGACCTTCTGGCCGATCTTGATGGCATGGAGATTGACTGGCTCGAAATGAGCGCGAGCGGCGGCGTTGCCACGCTGACCGGTACAGCACCTTCCACAGAAGCGCGCGATGAAGCCTATCAGGCTGTCTCAACCGGCATTGCTGCCAATGAAACCCTGGCATCCCGTGTGACGCTTCTCGTAAACGGCATGGTGGTTGAAGGCGAAGATGGCAGCGCAACCGAAGCGCTGGTCGAACTGACCCGCTCTGGCCAGGAAACCCTGAGCGTCGAGCAATGCGCCGCTGCCTTCACCCGCACCATGCAGGGCCGCAACATCCAGTTCCAGACGGGGAGTGCCGCGATCAGCCCTGAAAGCGCCCTGTTGCTGGACTCTCTGTCCGGCATCGCCGTGCTTTGCGTGAACACAAATGAGCACGCAGTCGAAATCGGTGGCCACACCGACGCGCGTGGCAGCGCCGGTCTTAACCTGCAACTCTCAGAGAGCCGCGCAAATTCCGTTCGGGATTACCTCGTCGCCGCTGGTGTGACGCCTGAACGGCTCACCGCCATGGGCTATGGGGAGACCCGTCTGCTTGATGACGCCAACACGCCGGAAGCCCACGCGGCAAATCGCCGGACCGAATTTGTAATCGTCGAGGCTGAAACACCTGCCGACATGGAAGAAGCGGAATAATCCCGTGAACCCCGCCCGAAGAACGGCTCTGATAACAGGGGCTTCGGCGGGCATTGGGGAGGCCTTTGCGCGGGCACTGGCCGCAAGCGGGCACAATCTGATCCTGACAGCGCGTCGCAAGTCGCGTCTGGAAGACCTCGCAGATGAGCTATCCGGTCAATATGGTGTGGAGGTTTTGTGCCTGCCTGCGGACCTTTCTGCCCCCTCAGCGCCCGAAACGCTGCTGATCGATATCAACCAGCAGAGCCGTCATATCGATATGCTGGTTAACAATGCCGGGTATGGCTTGCCAGGCATGTTCTCGAACACGAGCTGGGAAGATCAGCGCGACTTTCTCCAGGTCATGCTCACCGCACCGACCGAGCTTTGCCACCGGCTGATCCCCTCGATGACAGCACGCGGATATGGTCGCATCATCAATGTTGCCTCTCTGGTCAGCTTCACCCCCGGATCGAAAGGGCACACGCTCTACGGCCCTGTAAAGGCGGCTCTGATGCGCCTTTCGGAATCTCTCAACGCCGAAACGAAAGGATCGGGCATTCATGTAACGGCCGTTTGTCCCGGCCTGACCTATTCGGAATTTCACGATGTGAATGGCCAGCGAGATCGTGTCTCATCCGTCCCCCGCTTCATGTGGCAATCAGCGGACGAGGTCGTGGAGACAGCACTGAAAGCCGTTGAGGCCAACCGCCCGGTCGTGGTCACCGGCGGCGTAAACAAAGTTATCGCCGGCCTGTTCCAGATTTTGCCTGATCCGATTGGCCGGGCGCTCATGAGCCAGCAATCGAGCCGTTTCAGGCAGGCCGATTGACCGCCCGGCCTTTCATCAGGTTTCGAATGCCGCTGGACGGGTCGATGCGATTTTCCGTCGACCTTCCGCAGGGGTTCGCCTTCACAGCGTTCGAAGCTGATCAACATGCACTGCCAGCTCGGGAACTTCTAAACCGCGCCCACAAGCAAGACGGTGGCGACATTCTTTCCCTTGAAGACTGGTGGCTGGCGCTGACGGAGGATTCTGAGTTCGAAGAGGATCTCTGTTTCGTCATAGAGGATAGCAAGGGAGAGATGGCCGCATTTGCGCACTGCTGGTCGAGCGGTTTTGTGAAGGATATCGCCGTTCATGAACCCCATCGGCACAAGGGGCTCGCCAGAGCCATGCTGCACCAGATTTTCAACCTGTTTTCCGGCCGGGAGCGGCCACACATCGATCTGAAGGTCCTGAAAACCAATCCAGCCGTTCGGTTCTACGAGCGCATTGGAATGCTGACGGTCGAGTTCTGACTTACCCCAGCGGAACACTAGGGTTCATTTGTCTCATGGCTATCGCGCGGCGTTTAATTTAGGCAACTCTAAAATATGGTTTCCGACGGATGAGCCTGAATGGAAGGGGCCTCTCATGAAATACTATCTCAGCAGCTTTCTGCTTGCCGGTCTGGCGTTCTGCGCTTCGGGCGCAATGGCTGAAGACGCCACTTTGCCCGGCGCAAAACTTGCCAAACAAACCTGTTTCTCATGCCACAATTTCACGGATGAAACCCGCACCAAAACCGGACCGAACCTGCACGGTATTGTTGGCATGACGCCAGCCACGCAGAAGAATTTCACGCGCTACAGCAAGGAATTGAAAGAGATTGGCAATGGCGGCGCGGTCTGGGACGAAGCTACTTTGACGGAATATCTGTCTGACCCGACCGCCTTTCTGCGTGAGAATTCCACCAACGATAAGGCGCGCAGCACCATGGTTTTCCGTAAGCTCACGGATGAGCAGGTGGCCCAGATTGTCGATTATCTGGAAACCCTCAAATAAAATTATTACGCCCGTCCTGTGACAGGCCCAGAAAGAAGAAAGGCGGAGATGTGCAGTCTCCGCCTTTCATTCTGTTGTCTTTTGCAGGCCGCTTATTCTTCCAGAGCCGCTTCTGCCTTCTCATCCACCAGCTTACGCTCTTTCGCTTTCCGGCTTGAGAATGCCTTGGCCATCTCACCGGACTTGTCTTCGCCGACCGCTTCTTTGGCACATGGGAAGATGTCTTCCTCTTCCTCGTCGATATGATGTTCATAATCGTGGCGAAGCTGTTTGAACGTCGTCATCCAGCCAGGTGAGCTCATATCTTTTTCATTGAGCTCCTGCATAAGCTCATCAAGCTCATGGTGCTCGGCAACCGAATGGCGGGCGTGTGGCTGGCCATCTTCTGTCTCGATCATCGGACCATAAAACGTTTCTTCTTCCGCGGCCGCATGCGCGCCGACATCATAGAAGAATTCTTCCCAAAGCTTGCGACGTGTCTCTGAATCGCCAGAGGTCTCAGCAAGTCTGGCGAGCAGGTCGCGATGCTTGTCATGATCAGCCTTCAGGGTTTCATAAATCGTCGTCATCGAAGAGTGCTCCGTTTTTCAATCTGTCTAAGCAACTCTCCACCAAATATTCCGGTTCCGTGAGAACGACTCTCAATCTGTTCCAGTAAAGAAAAGCCCGCCGGACCAAAAAAGTCGTAGCGGGCTTTCAATTCGCTGAGTTTTACCGAGGGCGGGATCAGGCCGGTTCGGTCATATCCTCGATCTCGAGGCCACGGCCCGGCGCACCGGTCAGTGTCCAGACAAAGCCTTCGGAGCCATAGTCGAGTGTAACCTCGCCACCAAACGCTGCGCGGCTCATCCGCTCGAGCACGGTCGTGCCAAAGCCCTTGCGTTCAGGAACAATAACAGGTGGCCCGCCAGACTCTGTCCATTGCATATGCAGAGCCGGGCGGTCTTCGCCCTCAACTGTCTGCAACGACCAGGTCAGCTCGATAATGCCGGTATCGTTCGAAAGCGCACCGTATTTGCCAGCGTTTGTCGCCAGTTCGTGCAGCGCCATGCCGAGGGTCTGCGCAGATCGGGAATCAATCTGCACATCCTCGCCGGACTTGCGGATCCGGTCGCCCAGATCGTCTTCGATATGGCCCAGTTGAGAGTGGATCAGCTCGATCAGGCTCGTGCCATGCGCGCCAGCTTCCAGCAGCAGATTCTGGCTCGACGACAGCGCCTGTATGCGCTGATTGAATGTGCTCAGAAAGGCGCGGTTTTCCGGCGGAATAGTTTGCCGCGCAATGCCCTGCACAAGCGAGAGCATGTTCTTCGAACGGTGGAACACTTCGCGCATGAGAAAGCGTATCTGCTCCTCCCGGTCGCGCTGTTCCGTGATGTCGGTGTTTGTACCCAGCCAGCGGGTGATTTCACCCTTTTCATTTCGTTCCGGCAGAGCGCGGGACAGAAACCAGCGATACTCACCGGTTGAACTGCGGAGCGGGAAGGTATCTTCCCAGTCCTCACCCGTTGTCCAGCTATGCTGAATGCGTTCAGCGACGCCATCAACATAGTCGGGATGGTGAACATTCTTCCAGCCCCAGCCGTAATTGTCTTCCAGCGTGGTGCCGGTGTATTCATACCATCGCTTGTTATACCAGTAGATTATACCGTCCGGATCGGCCATCCAGGCCAGTTGCGAAATGTTGTCGGCCAGCGTCCGGAAACGGGCCTCGCTTTCGGCGATCTCCTCGCGTGATCTGACTTCCTGGCTGATGTCACTGGCTGTGTTTGACGCACCAACCACCTCGCCATCTTCGTCACAAATGGGCGAAACGGTCATGGCCACCGGCACTTCCCGGCCCTCTTTATCCATTCTGAAGGTTTCAAACCGGCTTACGGTTTCGCCCTTCCGAACAGTTTCGAGTATGGCGTCTTCTTCTTCCTGCAGCCGTACCGGAATGATCCGGCGAATTGAAACATGAAGCATTTCTGCTTCCGAATAGCCGAACATGCGCTCGGCTGCCGGGTTCCAGCTCGTCACTTTGCCGTCCAGGGTCTTGCTGATAATTGCATCACTCGACGAATTGATAATAGCCGCTAACCAGGCTTTGTTCGATTTATTATTCTGGAATCCAAACAAATTTCTGGCGCCACCAAATGGTTTCAATCGATCCATTTATGTGTCCTAACGTGGTCGCTCACTTGCACGTTAGCATTTTATTGACGCCATAACAAACGGTGATTCGTTTCGACCGCAGTATTGCCTAATGCGCCCCAGCCCAGTTGGCCGCTGCATTGGCATCAACCTCCAGCGGCACAGACAAACGCCTAGATGGCTCTGTGGCGTTCTGCATGGTCTCTTTCACGACGCTGATCAGCTTGTCGGCTTCGTTTTCAGGACATTCAAAGATTAGTTCGTCATGCACCTGCAACAGCATCTGGCCTTTCAAACCGGCCTTTTCGAGCGCCTCTGGCATGGCGATCATCGCCCGCTTGATGATGTCAGCGGCAGACCCCTGAATGGGGGCGTTAATAGCCTGACGTTCAGCGAAGGCGCGCCGGGCCCCATTCTTCGATGCAATGCCGGTGACCCAGCATTTCCGGCCATAGATCGTCTGCACGAAATGATGCTCTTTCGCGAATTCCTTGGTTTCTTCCATATAGGCGCGAATGCCCGGGAACTTCTTGAAGTATTCCTTGATATAGTCGCGCGCCTCGCCCTGAGGAATGCCGAGCTGATTAGATAGTCCGTATGCGGATATTCCGTAGATGATACCGAAATTGATGGCTTTCGCCTTGCGACGCGTCATCGGATCCATTCCCTCCACCGGCTCGCCAAACATCTCGCTGGCCGTCATGGCATGAATGTCCTGCCCCTCATTGAAAGCGTTCTTCAGCGCGTTGATATCGGCAATATGCGCCAGAAGCCGAAGCTCGATTTGTGAATAGTCGGCTGAAACGATGACATTTCCGGGCTCCGCCACAAAGGCTTCCCGGATTTTCCGACCTTCTTCTGTCCGTATAGGGATGTTTTGAAGATTTGGGTCCGATGACGACAGCCTACCTGTTTGTGCCGTCGCCAGTGAAAACGACGTATGCACCCTGCCCGTCTGTGGATTGATAGCGTGCTGAAGCGCATCAGCATAAGTGCTTTTCAGTTTGGAGAGAGTCCGCCAGCCTACAATCGTTTTCGGCAGCTCATGCCCCTCTGCTGCGAGCTCCTCCAGCTTGGCAGCATCCGTCGACCAGGCACCTGTCTTGGTCTTCTTGCCGCCCGGCAAACCCATTTCGTCAAACAGGATTTCACCGAGCTGTTTCGGACTGCCAAGATTAAACTCCCGACCGGCCTGCTCATACGCTTCGGCTTCAAACGCGGCCATGCGCTGGGAAAAGTCAGAGCTCATGCGGGATAATGTATCGCGGTCCACCTTCACACCCGCCAGCTCCATCTTCGAGATGACAGCCGGCAAGGGGCGTTCAATACGCTGATAGACGGTATTCACCTGCTCCCTGATCAGCATGGGCCGGAACTCCTGCCACAGGCGCAGAGTGATATCGGCATCCTCGGCGGCGTATTCCGTGGCCTTGTCGAGCGGCACTTCAGCAAAGCTGATCTGCTTTTTGCCCGTGCCGCACACCTCCTTGAAGGGGATCGGCGAATGGCTGAAGAAGCGTTCCGAAAGCTCATCCATGCCATGGCCATGCTTGCCCGCATGGAGGCAATAGCTTTGCAGCATGGTGTCGTCATAGGGCCAGACCGCAATGCCATACCGCGACAACACCGCCAGATCGTATTTGAAGTTCTGACCAATTTTCAGAATGGCGGGGTCTTCGAGCACTGGTTTTAACGTTTCGATAACCTTTGTGAGCGGCAACTGTTCAGGATCGACCTCATTTCCCAGGTTTAATTCACCATCTGTTAGCGATTTATGCCCGAGCGGGATGTAACAGGCCTCATTACTCCGTACACTGAGTGAAATCCCAACAAGATTCGATGACACCTCATCGAGCGCGTCGGTTTCTGTATCCACGGCTACGACGCCGGATTTGGTGATGCGGCTGACCCAGTCATCAAGCTGCTGGGAGGTCACGACTGTTTCGTACTTTGAGCGATCAACCTCGTCCTTGTCTCCCGCGTCGAGCACTTCGCCTTCTGCCTCGAACGCTTCTTTCACCCGACGGGTGATGGTTCGGAATTCCATGCCTTCCAGAAAACTGACAAGGGTTGCCGGGTCAGGATCCCGCACCTTCAGCGCTTCAACCGGCACCTCAACCGGCACATCCGCCTTCAGTGTCACCAGATCCCGCGAAATACGGATCTGGTCGGCGTGATCAATCAGGGTCTGCCGACGCTTGGGCTGTTTGATCTCCTCTGCACGCGCCAGAAGCGTGTCCACATCTCCGAACTCGCCGATCAGCGTGGCTGCCGTCTTGATGCCGATGCCCGGCGCGCCCGGTACGTTATCAACGCTGTCCCCGGCCAGCGCCTGAACATCCACCACCTTGTCCGGGCCGACCCCGAACTTTTCAGCGACCTCGTCGAACGACAGGCGCCGGTTCTTCATGGTATCGAGAAGAGAAATCTTGTCTGATACGAGCTGCATCAGATCCTTGTCGGAGGACACAATCGTCACCCGCGCACCGGCAGCTTCGGCCTGTCTGGCATAAGTGGCGATCAGATCGTCGGCCTCATAGCCTTCCATTTCCAATGCTGGTGTGCCGAAGGCTTCAGCGGCCTGTCGCACGAGAGGAAACTGCGGCACCAGGTCCTCAGGCGGCGGCGGGCGCTGCGCCTTGTAATCGGGATACATATCATTGCGGAAGGTATAGCTGCCTTTGTCGAACACACAGGCAAAATGCGTTGGTCGATCATCGCCTTTCAGTTCTTCAAGAAGCTTCCACAGCATGTTGCAAAAGCCCTGAACCGCGCCGACCGGCAAACCGTCAGAAGGCCGGGTCAGGGGCGGGAGCGCGTGAAAAGCGCGAAAGATGTAGCCCGAAGCATCGATCAGATAGAGGTGGCTGTCTTCGGTGATCGGAGCGGTATCGTTGGCCATGAATCAGAGTCCTTGCAATGCCAGAACACTTAACCAACCTGCCTCAGAGGTCCATAGCTCATCAGTTAAGAGACGCACCGGTTTGGAGCCGGGAGTCGCGCGCCGGATCGCGATCTGCTAATCTCAGTTCGATAACGGGGAGGCAGTAACATGGCGATCAGCATAAAAACGCCCTGGCATGTGTGGGTAGTTGGAATAGTTTCGCTACTCTGGAACGGGTTTGGCGCATATGATTATGTGATGACCCAGACTCAGAATGAAGAGTATCTGAGCGGGTTTTCAGAAGAGCAGCTCACCTATTTTGAAACCTTTCCGCTCTGGACCGATGCCTTGTGGGCCATCGCTATCTGGACCAGCGTTGCCGGTTCGATCTGCATTCTGCTTCGCATGAAGCTGGCAGAGCTCTTGTTTTTCATTTCGATCGTCGGCTTTCTGGGCAACACCATTTATTACGTGTTTATCAACCCACTGCCCGGCGTCAGCTGGGTCAATCACGCCTTCACAGGTGTGATCTTTGTGAGTCTCGTTCTGAGCTGGATTTACACGCGGGCGATGTCGAAAAAAGGTGTGTTGCGCTGATGGAACGTTTAATCCCCTATGCGGATAAAGCCGCAGAGCTGTTGAAAGCCTGCGGTGAAACCATCGGCGTATCCGAATCCTCTTCAGGGGGGCTGGTGTCCGCCGCCCTTCTGTCTGTGGCCGGTGCTTCCAGCTATTATCGCGGCGGCGGCGTTATTTACGCGCCGAATGCCTTTCGCGGCCTGATGGGGCTGACGCGGGATGACCTCGACGGCAAGCGCTCCTCAACCGAGCCCTATGCGGTGTTCCTGGCCGGAAAAATGCGCGAAAAGCTTCGCACGCGCTGGGCTGTTTGTGAAACGGGCGCGTCAGGCCCCTCCGGCAATCCTTACGGCGATGCAGCAGGGCATACCTGCGTAGCGGTGGTCGGCGACGATGTGGCTGTTTCCAGAACGCTTGAAACAGGTCTCACCGATCGGGTGGAAAACATGTATCTGTTTGCGCAGGAAGCCTTGTCCTTCCTGATCAGCACACTTGAAAGCGCGAAAAGCTGAGCCGGCCTAAAGCGCCAGCGGAGCCAGATAGAAACCCACCAGTGTGATAATCAGAACACCGCCAAGATTGATCCAGAACCCTTTTCGGATCATGTCGCTGACCGTCACCTCCCCTGAGGCGTAAACAATCGCATTTGGCGCCGTGGCCACAGGCAGCATGAAAGCGCAGGATGCAGCGACAGCTGCCGGACCGAGCAGGGATTCCGGCGCAAGGCCAACTGAAAACGCGAAGGCCCCCAGCACAGGCGCAAGCGTCGTCATGGTGGCAACATTGCTTGTCAGCTCAGTCAGATAAATGATCAGCACCACCGCGATAAGAACCAGAACGATGCCCGGCGCACCGGAGGCCACCGCCAGAAGATCGCCCAGCCATTCCGACAGGCCGGTGCGCGTGACCGCCTGGCCGAGCGATATCCCGCCGCCAAATAGCAACAAGACTCCCCATGGCAGTTTTTCTGCCTCAGGCCAGTTCAGCAAAGCGCGCTTTTCACCGCCGCCGGCAGGCACCAGAAACATCGCCACAGCCCCCGCCATAGCAATGCCCATATCCGAAATCGCAGCGACCCAGCCAAAGCCCGGCACACCATCCAGTAAATTCTGAACCGGCACACGCAACACCCAGAAAAGGGCCACGCAGCCAAACACCATCGCCACACGCGCCTCGGGTCGTGTGATCCTGCCCAATTCTGAAAGCCGCGTCCGGACTTCAGCCTGAGCGGCCTCTCCCTGGCTGGCATCTGCCCGTGCCATGCCGTGTGTGACCACCCACCAGGCGAGCGGCACCAATAGCAGCATGGCAGGTACGCCGAATGTCATCCATTGCAGATAGCCTATAGTGGCCCCGGCGTTTCGCTCGAGCCAGTCAATAGCGATCAGGTTTGTCGGGGTTCCGATGGGCGTCGCCACCCCGCCAATACTGGCCGCGTAACACACGCCGAGAAGCAAAGCCTTGCTGAAGCGGCCGGTTGTTTCGCCCGAAGAGGCCGCTACAGAAATCGCAATCGGCAGCATCATCAGCGTGGTGGCTGTGTTTGAAATCCAGGCCGAAATCAGCGCCGTTGCCACCATAAAGCCTGCCACGATCAGCTTTAGATGCTGGCCTGCCGAAGAGACGATGTGCAAAGCAATGCGTGTGTGAAGGTTCCAGCGCTCAATGCCCAACGCCACAATGAAGCCACCCAGCAACAGAAGAACGATGGTGGAGGAGTATCCAGATGCGGCTTCACGCGCCGTACCCCCACCGATCAGCGGCAGGATTATGAGAGGTAAGAGCGATGTGGCCGGAATCGGTATCGCCTCAGTGGCCCACCATATGGCCATCAAAACCATAAGCGCTGCCACGCGCCAGCCTTCGGGGGACAATCCCTCAGGTCCGCCAAGGCCCAGCATCAAAAGCGACAGGGCCGGACCGAGCCAGAGCCCTACCGTCTGGGCTGTGTTTCGGCTCTCATCGCGCATTCGTGATCAGGCTTGCCGATGTGGGTCGTGCTCGCCATCCTTCAGCGCAAACATGCGGTCGCAATATTTGCAGATGATGAAGTCGTCATCGCCCATTTCGTAGAAAACAATGGGATGGCCGAGCGCACCGCCGCCGCCATCGCAGGCCACTTTGTGGTCTTCAACCACGATAACTTCCCTTTGATTGGCGAATTCAGCGTCAGTCGACATAAGTTGGCCTCGGTTTCAGAGTTTGCGAAACATGATCTGGCGCATTAGGTAGTGTCAGCGCCATCGCAACGTCAATGCGGAAAGATATGCCATGAGAGCGGATGCTGTAAAACCTCAATACGCAATTGAGGCAAAAGGATTGGAAAAAACCTATAAGGCGTCAGGGCGTATGCCGGAAAAAAGGGCGCTCAATGGCATTGATCTGCAAATCCGCGCTGGCTCGATTTTCGGCCTTCTGGGCCCGAATGGCGCAGGAAAATCCACCTTCATCAACATTCTATCCGGTCTGGTGACCAAAACCGGCGGCTCCGCTTCGATCTGGGGCATGGATATTGACGATCATCCGCGCGCATCTCGCGCTGCGATGGGCGTGGTGCCGCAGGAAATCAATATGGACCCGTTCTTCACGCCCATGGAAGCGCTGGAACTACAGGCCGGCTTTTATGGCGTTCCGAAATCCATGCGCCGGTCGCTGGAGATTTTGGAAGCCGTCGGCCTTGATGACAAGAAAGACGCCTATGTGCGCCAGCTTTCGGGCGGCATGAAGCGGAGGCTTATGGTGGCAAAGGCCATGGTGCACGCCCCGCCTGTGCTGATCCTCGATGAACCGACGGCCGGTGTGGACGTCGAACTCCGCCGCAGCCTTTGGGATTATGTGCAGGAACTGAACAAGCGCGGCACGACAATCATTCTCACCACACACTATCTCGAAGAGGCCGAAGAGCTTTGCGACGAGATTGCCATCATCAATCATGGCACGGTGATCGCCTCAGAGCCAACCCCGCAGCTTCTCAAGCGGCTTGATCAGAAAACCCTGGTCATCCAGCCAAAGGATGAGCTGATGGAAATTCCGGCTTCGCTGTCAGGTCTGGATGCCTCCATCCGCAAGGATGGCTGCCTGTCGATCTCCTTCCGCACATCGGAAACGGGCATTGGCAGGATTATCGAGAATGTTCGGGAAGCCGGCATCTCCATCGCCGATCTTTCCACCCACGACCCTGATCTGGAAGACGTTTTCGTAGAGATGACGAAGAGTTAGAGGTCAGAGCCGCCACTGAGGGCGAGCTACTCCCAACCAACACAAAAACCCCTCTCGCCGGGATGCGGAGGGGTTAGAATAGAAACGTGTATCGGCTGGTTTAGCGGCCGATAAGGCCTTCGCGCTGTGCACGCTTACGTGCAAGCTTACGAGCACGACGAACAGCTTCGGCGCGTTCACGTGCTTTTTTCTCTGAAGGCTTTTCGAAATGATTGCGTCGTTTCATTTCGCGGAAGAGGCCTTCGCGCTGCATTTTTTTCTTAAGCGCTTTCAGGGCCTGATCGACATTATTGTCGCGCACAACGATCTGTACGATGGGACTCTCTCCATTTCTATTCTTTAATCGGCAAGTTTACCGACACGTCTTCGAAATACTCGAACCGAGCACTATCTTGATCTGAAGCCGCGCTCTTATCACAAGGAAATCGAGATGCCTACCTCTGAAACCGCACCAAGTGCTGATACGGCTCAAAAAATTCTGACCGCCATGTTGCCAATTGCTGACCAGTCAGGCTGGACCACGTCCACTTATGACCAGGCAGTGACAGCATCGGGCGTTTCAGCGTCTGACGCGGCGCAGGCCCTGCCAGAGGGGCTGCGATCATTGCTCCCCTATTATATAGGTCATGTCACCGAACGGTTAAAGACAGAGATGGCCGCCCTCGATCTCGCCTCCATGCGTATTCGTGATCGTGCGACTGCTGGCGTACGCATCTTTCTTGAAATTCTCTCTGAACATCATAGCGCCAGTGTGAAGGCGCTCGACTGGCTGACCATCCGCCCAACAGGCCCGCTGCCCATGACTGAACTCGTCTGGAGTGTGGCGGATCGGATCTGGGTAAGTCTTGGTGATGACGCCACAGGCTTCACCTATGCCTCCAAACGCACAACGCTGTCGGGGGTGATCGGCTCAACGCTGGCCGTCTGGCGTACTGACGAGGCCGGATCGGAATGGCCTGACTTTCTGGATCGGCGTATCGAAAACGTGATGGCGTTTGAAGCGTTCAAGGCAAAATTCAAAATGCCCTTCCCGGCCTGATCCATATTCAGGCAACCCCTCACCGTCTGAGACGTAGAAAGCCTGAACGCAAGACAACGAATCCGCAGCCAAATTGCCCCAATCAGGCCGCATTGGTGTAACAAGCGCCACCTAGATAAATAGCCTGAAGCGTATAGGAGTTTCACCATGTTCAAATTTGCCGAATGGATCATATCAGGCGCGCTTATGGCTTTTCCGGCCGCAACCGATACCGCACAGCAGGTAACAGCGGTCGAACCTGTTACGACCGCCGAACAGCCTGCACCAGCAGCCTTTGATGCCACAACGGCGTTGGCACGTGCCAATCAGGCGCTGAATGACATCACCACCGCGACGGGCCGGTTCTCTCAGATCGATCCGTCAGGGCATTTCAGCCAGGGTACCTTCTATATTTCCCGTCCGGGCCGAATGCGGTTTGAATATGATGACCCGGTACCGCAAACGCTTGTGGCTGACGGCACAACACTGGCCATTGAGGACCGTGATCTGGAAACAATTGACCGCGTACCGCTCTCTGCCACGCCTCTGAACCTGATCCTGCGCGAGTCTGCCGATCTGGCGGCCGACGCAAATATTCTGAATATCCGGAAGATTGGCGGTCTGGTCGCCATTCTGATTTCCGACAAGTCAGGGGAAGCAGAAGGCCAGCTCGAACTGTTCTTCGACGCAGACAATTATGACCTGCGCAAATGGGAAAGCGTCGACGTTTCCGGTCAAAGAACAACGGTCGATCTCATGCAGGTGGAAAAAGACGTCTCGCTTTCTGCGCGCCTGTTCCGTCTCGAAGATCCAGAAGACGAGGATGAGCGCCGCCGATAGGCCATCATGATGCTGAAACGAGAAAGCCCCATCCAAACGGACGGGGCTTTTGTTTAAAACGAATGCCGCAAGCTTATTTCGGCTTTACGCCTGACAGCTTTTCCAGCTGGGCCTGCATTTCGGCCATCTGCTTTTTCAGAATATCCAGAGACTCGTCGTCTTCCTCCGCGGCAGCAGGTTTCTGAGCTTTTGGTGCAGGTGCCGGCTTGGGCGGTTCGGGCCTTGGAGGTGGCGGCGGCTCGTCTTCACCCTCGGCGCGGCCTGTCGCCGGAACACCCGATGTGAAGAGGTTCATGCCACGCTCAAACATTTCGAAATTGCGCCGCGCCTGTTCCTCGAACAGGGCCATTGGGTTGGACGCCACACCGCTGGATACCAGATCACGCCAGCGTTCCTGGTTCTTGGTGAAATTGTTCATCGCCATTTCCAGATAGGTCGGCAATGCGGTCGAAACGCTGTCGCCATAAAAACGGATCACCTGACGCAGGAAACTCAAAGGCAGCGCATTGCCGCCCTTGTTTTCCTGTTCAAAAATGATCTGCGTCAGCACGGTTCGCGTCAGGTCTTCTCCGGTCTTTGCGTCCTGGACAACAAAGTCCTTCCCCTGACGCACAAGCTCGCTGAGATGTTCGAGTGTTACATAGGAACTCGACGACGTATCGTACAAACGTCGGTTCGCGTACTTCTTGATGATTATTGGCTCATCGAGAGATGATGTGTCCGCCACTTGCTATCCGCCTTCTCTGTCCGGTCCCCGTCCCACCTGACGGGACCAGCTGGTTGTTTCCTTCCCCTAAGGATATGTGTGATAACTTAAACCACAGTTTCGCTTTCGCAGCAAAAATTCCAGCACAGGCCGCAATTCAATGCAATCTCCTGTTTTGTGCTGCATTGCAAAAAGAAAAATAACGAGCGAAGGTCGACGAATTTCTAGCTTACATTCGCCCATTTTTGTTGTTTAACGACAAATGCGGAAAATTACCGCAGCGGAAAGTGACAGAAAATCGAAAAATGTAGTAGACCAACACTATCGCGAAATTGTGCAGTTGCGTATAAGTCGCGTACTGGCAAAGCCAGGGACAGAAGCTTAAGCTCGGGGAGATCAATATGAGTAAAATTGCCATCGTTACGGGTGGAACACGCGGAATCGGTCGCGGGATCAGTGAACGACTGGTCAAGGACGGCATGAAGGTTGCGGCAACTTATGCCGGAAATGACGAGGCGGCCAAAATCTGTGCCGACGAAATCGGCGTCACCTGCTACAAGTTTGACGTTGCAGATTTCGATGCCTGTGCCGAGAACATCAAGAAAATCGAAGCCGAACTCGGCCCATGCGATGTTCTGGTGAACAACGCAGGCATCACATGGGACGCACCGTTCCACAAGATGAGCAAGGACGCCTGGACAAAAGTCATTGATGTTGACCTGAACTCTGCGTTCAACATGACCCGCAATGTCTGGGAAGGCATGCGTGATCGCGGCTTTGGCCGCGTGGTCAACATTTCCTCCATCAACGGCCAGAAAGGCCAGTTCACACAGGCGAACTATTCAGCCGCAAAAGCGGGTCTGATCGGTTTCACCAAGGCGCTGGCTTATGAAGGCGCCAAAAAGGGCATCACCAGCAATGTCGTGGCCCCTGGCTATATCGACACGGAAATGCTTCAGGCCGTGAAGCCAGAGGTACTGGAAGGCATTATTTCGACCATTCCTGTCGGTCGTCTTGGCAAGGCCGAAGAGATCGCCAGCATGGTCTCTTATCTCGCCAGCGAAGAAGCCGCCTTTATCAATGGCGCAACAATGACTGTAAATGGCGCACAATACATCGCCGGTTAAGTCAATATTCAACGCAGCTCGTTAAAACGGACGGGCATCAGACAATCATGCTGATGCCCCAATACTGCCGTCTTTCATTGGCATAAGCTGCGTATGATAAAGATAAACACAATGGTGAATCGTTGGGGTCTATCCCTTGCTGCCGTCAGTATTATGACGCTGACCGGCCCTGCTTGGTCGCAGGATGCACCCGGGACCACCTTTGATGCCTACAATGAAAGTCAGGCAGAACCCATTTTCGATATGAACCCGGCTTTCAGCGATGGATCCCTTGTGCTGACCCGGACGGATGGCACTGAAGTGGTGCTGCAAAGAGAGAATGAATCGGCCTTGCTGAAATTCGAGAATGATCCGGAAGTATGGTCGCTTCGGATCACACCAGGCCCCGGTAATTCCGAACTTTTCAAGAATGACACCGAACGCCTGTTTCTCAAGCTTTCCGATCGCGGCAATATGAGCCTCTATACGCCAGAGTATAACGGCGAACCTGTGATCACCTCATCTATCGTCGATGAACAGCTGATCAGCCCGCCTGAGCTGGAAAAAGACGATTTCCCCGACCGGCTCACACGCCACCTCAGCCTGCGGCTCGGTCGATTGGTGAACGTGGAGATTGAGGACGTTGGCGGCGGCCAGCAACCCTGGATGCAGGATGCCGCTCTCATCGTGTCCGATGTCGTTGCCAGCAATGCGGAGCTTTCTGAAGATATCAAGGCCATACGCCTGGTGACAGGCAATGTGCCGGACTTCAAAATGACCGAAGACGATACGTTGCTGGTCGTTGTGGACCCCTCAACGGGTTATGACGGGCGACCGTCATCCGACCGTGTCTACCTGTTTCTTAAAGGCGCATTTCACGGCTGAGCCGTGACTCGGATGTGAGCTATTGCTGCTCCGCAGGAGTGAGTTCGCGCGCCTCATCCGCCAACATGATGGGTACGCCCTCCCGGATGGGATAGGCCAGCCCGGCCTTCTCTGAAATTAATTCACCGGCCTCGGCATCGTAAATCAGCGGTCCGCGCGTAACAGGGCAAACGAGAATTTCGAGCAGTTTCGGGTCAAGCGTATCAAGTGTCATTGGCGGATATCCGGATTTCCCAAATCATTGGAATCTATTTCAAACAGGGCAAGCAGCATCTGGCAACGTGTCCTGAGGTCGCGAGCCTCAAGAAGCGCCTGTTTCTCAATGACAGAAAATGGGCAGGATGCACATAGCGCGTTGATGAAAGCCTCCCTCGAGGCTTCCGAGGCTGCGTCCCAATTAGCGCGCATACCATGCCGGTCGAGATATTTTGTCAGAGCTGCCACTATGTCTTCATTGGCTGGAAGCCGTGTTTCATCGGGTGAGTCGAAATCGTCCGGATAGGCCGTCCAGTCTGCCATCACTTCCCGATAAGGGCGGCGCAGCTCGATTTCCTGATCGACACGAAAACGGGCCAGCCCCTCCAGGGCAATCAGATAGCGTCCATCAGGCGTTTCCGAGAACTTTATCAATCGCCCAAGACAGCCGACATTCGAGATGTCCGGATGCTCTTTCGGGCCCGTGGGCAGGCTCTGCACCATGCCAAGCAGGCCATTTCCCTGCCTGACATCATCCAGCATGTTCAGATAACGCGGCTCGAAAATGTTCAGCGGCAGCAATCCACGCGGAAACAAGAGAGTGCCCGGCAAAGGAAACACCGGAAACGTACCTGGTAGTTGGCTGACTGAGCTGTAGTCGGTATGTGGCATGGTTACCTCGTCGGGACACAATGTGTGTCATTCTGAGCAAAGAACCAGCCCTGCCGGAGCCTTGCCTGTTCGGACTAGGAGAAAAGCAATGACGACAAACGCCGACGCCCCTTTTTCGTGACATCCGCTTTCGGACCCGCGGCTTCGAAGAGTTTCAGCAGCAAGTCTTTTGCCGCATTGTCGTTCCAGCCCGTGTCACGCTCCAGAATCCGGAACAGTGTATCAGAGGCTTCCTCTTCACGGCGGGCCGCAATCTGCGCCTCAGCCAGTTTGAAGAGCGCATCATTATCTTCCGGGTTGGCTTCAACGGCTTGTGCCAGCTCGGCCAGCTCATCAGGCTCTGCTGCGTCTTCGGTGAGTTCCAAAGCCGTGAGCACGCCTTTGACATCGGGATGTGACTGCTGATCTTCAGGCACCATTTCCAAAGTCTGACGCGCACGGTCAGCATGTCCGAGCGCAAGATAACAGCGCGCAAGCCCGGCAATGGCTGGAACGCTGGACTGATCCTGTTGCAGGATTGCCGCGTAGATCTGCGCTGCGCCGTTCACATCGCCATTCTGGAACAGCTCAGCAGCCTGAGACACGGCTTCATCAATCTGCTTGGCACCCGACGTCCCGGACAAAAGCTTGTCAATAAACTGCTTCAGCTGACCTTCTGGCAACGCGCCCATGAAGGCATCCACAGGACGACCATCCACAAAACCGAAAACAGCCGGAATGGATCGAACCCCAAGCTGACCAGCTACGCCCGGGTTTTCGTCAATATTCACTTTGACCAGCCGCACTTTACCGGCGCTGTCATTGACCACGCGCTCGAGTACAGGTGTCAGTTGTTTACATGGACCGCACCATGGGGCCCAGAAATCGACAAGCACCGCCGCCTCTTTGGACGCTTCAACAACATCGTCCATGAAGCTCTGATCGGTTCCATCCTTGATCAGCGTTGCAGTATTGCCAACATCCATTTGCTATCTCCCTCAGGCCACTTGCCCGGCATGTCTTCACTCTCGCCATAAATGGGAAGAGCGCGCCCGAACACAAGCACAGCAGACAGATGGGTTCAATCAAGCGTATCGAAATCAATGATTTCGAGCGTGCGTCCGGTGTGGGCGATGAAACGTTCGAAGTCGGTTCGCGAAATGGCCGTGGTCATATCATTGCGAAGCGGATGAAAATTCAGCGGGTCAGCTTCCGCCAGGCGCCGCTCTAGGATGAAACGAACATTTCTGGCCGTTGCATTGGCCAGCGCAAACGCCGTGACCGAACCCGGACTGACCCCGAGCACCTCTTCCATCAGTTCAGCGGGCGCGAATGAAAGCCGCCCCGTTCCGATCAGTTTGTGCAGCTTGTTAAGCTTCAGTCTGGCGTCTGCGTCAGCCGAAATCAGAACGATCTGGCCCGCCTTGTCTTTCATGAAGAGGTTCTTGGAATGGCCGCCGGGCATGCCGACCTTGAGGTCACGCCCCTCCTCGACCGTGAAAGTGGGGGCATGATGATGCGTCGTCACATCAATCCCCAGCGTTTCGAACAGGTCAAAAAGGTCATCTGATGACATTCTCATGCGAGTCTCCTTGAAACCTGGGGGGCCATGCGGTCTAAACTCAGACTGCATAGCCATTCAAGCGCAGTGATCAATCATGGAATTAGAGTGTTACCGCATCTACGAACAGGCGCCGAAAATCGTCCCCGGACGCGGTCGCCGGAATTGGATGGACGAATTTCAGGACCGTCACCCTTATCGCTGCCTGCCGCTCACCATGGCCAACGCTGCCGGGTGGGAAATTCTCTGCCCGATTGATCTCGATATTACCTGGGATGGCGGGCCGATGGACGATGCAATTACGTTTTCCAGCCCTGCAGGCCCGCAAGCCATAGCGTCTTTCGCCGGAAGCCATTTTCGAAAAGGCATTGTCACCTTCCATACCGGGCATCTGTTTCGAACGCCACCCGGCGTTTCGACATGGTGTTCCGGCCCGCCCAATGAACCCAAGGATGGCATTGCCCCGCTGTCGGGCCTTGTGGAAACGGACTGGCTTCCTTTCCCGTTCACAATGAACTGGCAGATGACACGGCCCGGCACCGTTCATTTCAAGGCGGGTGAACCATTCTGTTTTATCACCCTGATGGAACATCACCGTCTGGAGACGGTTCAGCCACAGCTTCGCATGCTCGACAATAACGCTGAGCTCAAAGCAGAATTCGAAGCCTGGCGTGATAGTCGATCTGATTTCATGACGCGCCTGGAAAGCCTCGACCCTGATACCGTCCGGGCGGGTTGGCAACGTAACTATATGCGTGGCCAGAAAGCCAGTGGCAGCAAAGCTGAGGCTGATCACAAGACCAGCCTGAAACTGCAAGCGCCCAAAGACGTCGAAAAATGATCCGATGAGATGGCTGACGCTTCTCTTGGCCTTCACGGCCCTGTCAGCCTGCACGAAGGGCCCCGAGGCTGATTGGGTCAGGGGCGAGACCGGCACGGTCGCGCGTATTCTGGATGGTGACACGCTGGCGCTGAACACAGGTCAGATTGTGCGTCTGGTCAGCGTAGAAGCGCCGGGCTTTGCTTACAAGGGGCGACCTGAACACCCTTATGCGGAAACGTCAAAACGAGAGCTGGAAACGCTGGCCCTCGGGAAACAGATCACGCTGTATTACCCCGGGCTGACGCGGGATTCCTATGACCGGGCTCTGGCACATGCGTTCGTCGAGGCAGAAACCAGCGGGCGCATATGGCTGAATAAAGAGCTGGTCGAACGCGGTTCCGTCTGGGTTCGGGTCTATTCCGACACCCGGGCAGGAAGCGACGAACTATGGCAGGCAGAAACACGCGTAAGACAAAGCCGAGCAGGCGTCTGGTCTGGTGGCGCGCCGCTTTACTATCAAAAAGAGCGCCTGCCAGACTATGGATTTGTGATCGTTACGTCCGGACCTTTGGCGTTTGAACGCGCAAATGACGCCTGTAGAGCGAAGCTTGATGAGCTTGGGCTTGATGTAGAGGTCGCCATGCCAGCTGACGAGCCCTGCCCGCCTGCATCAGACACAGACATCGAATTGCGCGGCTGGCTGTCGAACAACAGACTACGTCTGGACGATACGCAAAACGTCCGCCCGGTCAGCGACTGAGGCAACCTTCAGACATTCGGAAGCATGCCAGCTTCCTCAGGGTCTCCGGCAATCGAGACCAGCGCTTTTTTAAGCTTGCCCAGCGCAACATGCTCGATCTGACGGACACGTTCCTTGGATATGCCAAGCTGTTCGCCCAGTTTTTCGAGTGTCACCGTGTCATCCGACAGACGGCGTTTCGTGATGATCACCACCTCTCGGGGATTGAGCACCTTCATCGCCTCTTCAATCCACTGCCGACGACGCCGGGAGTCGCGAGACTCCATCACCAATTCTTCCGGTGTCCCTGTTTCGTCGGGCAGGATATCCTGAAATTCACCGTCGCCATCAATGTTGAGCGGTGCGTTCAGCGACCGATCTCCACCGGACAGGCGAGCGGTCATGGCCTCAACGTCACGTTCACTCACGCCCAGCTCCTGCGCCACATAGGATTTGTTTTCCGGTGTCATTGCAGAATCTGAGGTATCATTGATGCGTGCGCGCAGGCGACGAAGATTGAAGAAGAGAGATTTCTGCGCAGCAGTGGTGCCCGTACGGACGATAGACCAGTTTCGCAGCACATAATCCTGTATCGAAGACCGGATCCACCAGCTTGCATAAGTCGAAAAGCGGACCTCCCGGGCTGGCTCAAACCGAGCTGCGGCCTGCATCAAGCCTACATTGCCTTCCTGAATGAGGTCGCTCATCGGCAAGCCATAATTCTTGAACCGGGCCGCCATGGAAATCACAAGGCGGACATAGGCCGATGTCAGCTCGTGCAGAGCCTGCTCATCATCCTGCTCACGCCAGCGTCGCGCCAGTTCCTGCTCATGCTCCTGCTCGAGCAATGGCCTGTTCATGGCGGATTTCAGAAATTTGCGTTCCGCGCCTGCATTCTGTCCCTGCTGCCCGGTCGACATTCGCTCCTCCAGATCATCTCTTATCTGGAATTACGTAAAAAGGGCCTGACCGGATTGGTCAGACCCTTCAACTTTTCAAATCACCCTGGAAAAAAGGTGAAACCGGCTTAGGCAGCCGCCGCTTTCTTGGCGAGAGAAACGCTCAGGCGTTCCATCGCAGCTTCACGGTCAATATTTTCGACAGCAGCAAGCTCGCGAGCCATCCGGTCGAGTGCAGATTCATAAAGCTGACGCTCGGAATAGGATTGCTCTGGCTGATCTTCTGCGCGGTGCAGATCGCGAACAACTTCAGCAATGGAAATAAGATCACCGGAGTTGATCTTGGCTTCGTATTCCTGCGCGCGACGGCTCCACATGGTGCGCTTGATGCGCGCACGGCCTGTCAGTGTCTTCAGCGCATCGTCAACAAGCTTGGTGCCTGCCAGAGCGCGCATGCCAGACGCTGCGGCGCGAGCGGTTGGAACACGGAGGATCATTTTGTCCTGATCGAAAGATACCACGTAAACTTCAAGATCTATTCCAGCGACTGTTTCTTTTTCGATGCCTGTGATGATGCCTACACCATGTGCCGGATAAACAACGTGTTGCCCCACATCAAACGCTGCTTTTTTATCTTGAGCCCGTTTCGTCATCGTTTTTCTACCTTTCACACAACTGAAACGCGTCAAAAGGAACCATCCAGCGAAGAGTTACCTGCTTCGCCGTTAACCTTCCTTAAAGACATATGAACGCGAGCCGTGTGTATAACACACTTTTTACAAAAAGAACAGAACTTCGTGACAGCACTCAGGAAGGGGCCGAATAACGGCAAGTCTTGGTGCGAGGACTATACTCGTAAAAACTCTTGCGACGACCGAAGCCCTGCATGATTGCATGCATTTTTGCTTCTGATCACTTGCGAGACCCGAGACGATAAAACACCATAAAAATTGGACAGTCGCATAGCAAAGCAGCGCCCCAGGGGACGCTGCGAGGAAATTATTCCAGATGCGGAGAAAATCAGTCGCCGGAACCAGGCTTCTCGGAGAAATACTTCTCGAACTTGCCTTTTTCATCGGCATATCGATCACGGTCGGCGGGCGGTGTGCCCATCACCGTGATATTCGGCCAGACTTCTGCAAACTTCGTGTTGATCTTCAGCCATTTGCCGTCCGGATCATCCTCAGTATCCGGGACGATCGCCTCAACAGGGCATTCTGGCTCACAGACGCCGCAGTCAATGCATTCGTCCGGGTGTATGACCAGCATGTTCTCGCCTTCATAGAAGCAATCAACCGGACAGACTTCCACACAGTCCATATACTTACATTTGATGCATTCGTCCTTGACGATATACGTCATTCATCATTCTCCGAACTCAAACGGCTTTTAACACCTGCTGCTCATGTCGTTTGTACCTGAAAAAGTCAATTCAGCTCAGCTGATGACTGTATTTCGGCGCGCTTACGTGCCTCTGCGCGATCGCGGTCTTCGACGTGAAGCAAAGACGCGACATGCCGCACAAACGCATCTTCATAAGGACACTTCTCACCATCCGCAAAAGACACAAAATAGAGGCCCTCGATAAAGCGAATACGGCGCTCTGGCTCGAGCTTTTTAACCAGCTTTGTGAACTGATGCGCGCCTGTTGCCTGTTCGGCCAGATCTTCTGCTGTCCGCAAAAGCGTTTCCGCCGCTTCATCTTCGAGATCAAAAGTCGCCTTGAGCACGTTTAGGATACGCTGCTCCTCAATATCGGCGTAAATCCCGTCGGAGAGTGCTGTTTCCACCAGAAGAGCCGCTGCGGCCACTTGCGGATCATCGGTGCGTCCTGCGTCGACGCTTTCTTCCTCATCGGTTGAAAGCATGGATTTCAGCCAGTTCAGCATGGTTCTTTTCTCCCAGGCGAAACCTGATCAGGTCTCTTCAGCAACTACAAATTCATAATGGCTCTGCGCTTCCGCCACCGGTCCGCGGCGCACAGGCAGCCCCAGCACACGCACAGTCTTGATCTCGCTCCCCTTGCGAAATGTCAGAATATCATCGACCTGAACCGTAGCAGACGGCTTGTTGGTTTTGCGGATCATGCCCGTCCGGTCAATCCGAACACCTTTTTTCTCTATGAGATAGACAGCATCTGACCGCGCTTTCGCCCATCTGGCCCGCCACAGCCAGATATCAAGTCGTTGCTCCGTTTCACTCAAGCGCCCTGCCCGGATTTGTCGGACGGCTCATCACCATCTTTTCCGCCACCAGCGTCAGAAGACGTCTGATCCTGCGCATCGTTACCGGTATTCGCTGATGTTTCCATGGATTCAGACCCAACCGGCGTTGTCGGCACCTCGGGCGGCGCGCCTTCCGAACTGGTCGTTTCTGTGGGAACCGCATCGTCCGGCGTTTCCGATTTAGCGTCTGCCGCCGCTTCAGGCTTGGGCTTTTTGGCTTTCGGCTTCTTTTTCTTCGGTTTTGGCTTCGGATCTTCCGGCAAAAGCGCAGCGAGCGCTGCGAACGGATTGTCCGGATCGTTCTTGCGCGCCTCAGCGCGTTCGGCCGACCTTACCTTTGCTGGTTTTTTACCTGCGTCGCCGCCACGTGGCGGTCGCTTACCGCCCTTTTCGCCAGCATGACGTGCGCCAGCTGGACGTCGCTCACCCGCCTCACCCTGCGGGGCGGGCTTGCGTGGGCGGCGATCGGGTCGGCCTGCCGGGTTGGCGCGCGATTTGAATTTCCAGGCTTTGACAGCGCCGGTTTCCTCATCATTCTCGGCAGGGACGAGGCCGAAACCACGCAAGACATCGCCAAACACGTCGCCCGGACACGAAACGATGGACGCCAGCTCCGCCGGAAGCTCGAAGAAGTTCTTACCGGCTTCTTTCCGGCGCTTGTCGATCTCCCAGGCCAGACGCTCAGCCAGGTCGGCGCGGATGGCCCGCTTCCCAAACCGCAGATAGCCTTGGGCGTTCAGCGCCAGATCTGTCCAGCTTTCATCGGCCGGGAACGAGCCCGCACCCGCAGGCGCAATCATAGCCGTATCATCACTGAAGACGGACATCAGCCGCGCAATGAGGGCTTGCTGGGCCGGTTTTGTGGTTTCCGGCGCATAGGCTGCAACCCGGCCCGCACGAATACCCCAGCCTTTCAGCGCCTCACGCTCTTCCGCAGAAAGCCGCGGCGGCGGATCGTCCTGGCGCAGATCAACAGCCGATCCGGCTTCGAGCACGCGATAGGCAAGACCGCGCGCGCTGCCCGGCAATTCAATGGTGTTCAACTGCTTTTTGAGCGCCGTCATGGCTGGCAACTGGCGTTCGGCATAATCGATCAGCCAGTCCTGCGTTCGTTTACGGGCCTGCTCACGCAATTCGGTCGGTGTCTCATCTGCGCCGATCAACTCGGTGCGTGGTGAAAGCCAGTCATGCCCCTTGATGACCCGTGCAATGGGGTGACCATCAAAGGTGATCTGCGCATAATCATTCAGGCCAAACGCGTTAGGCAGAGCCGTAGAAATATCGGTCAGGCGTTGTGTCAGGATCGGACCGAGTGCCTGAACGGCAGCATTTCGCACCGCCTTGCCTTCCACCGTCCGGGCATCCGTTACCGGATGAAAGACGAGACCTTCCAGGCGTCCGACCACATGTCCTTCAATCGTGATCTCACCGTTTTCACCAAAACCAGCTTCCAAAGTATCCTCACCGCTCAGGCCCCTCATCAGGGCAGTCGTTCGTTTGTCCACAAAACGCTGCGTCAGCCGCTCATGTAGCGCATCTGACAGCAGGTCTTCAATCTCCCGCGTCTGACCGCGCCAGCTTTCCGCCTTTTCAACCCAGTCAGACCGGTTGGCGGCATAGGTCCATGTTCTTATCGCGGCAAGCCGGTTCTGCAAGACATCAAGATCACCTTCTGTTGACCGAAGTTTCTTAAGTTCGCGTTCCATCCAGTCACAGGAAAGACGGGCATCGGGATCATACAGCACAGAAAAGAGGTTCTGAACGACGCGCAGATGGCCTTCTGCACCAGACCGCCGAAAATCTGGCAGACAGCATAAATCCCACAGACGCTTCACATGACGCGGGGTATCAACCAGCGTCGTCACATCGGTATCCATGGCCATGCGGCGCAGGGTTGTCTCATCCAGCGCATCGGGCGTTTGCCGTAAAATCGGATCGCCACTGAAGCGCGACAAGGATTTCAGCAGATGATCGATGGACCGGTAGTTCAGATCATAATTGCGCCATTGAAGGTGGGTTACCGGCTCGAAATCATGTGTCTCGATGCGGTGGACCATATCTTCATCAAATGGCGGACAGTCACCGGTCTCGCCAAATGTGCCATCTGTCCGGAAACGACCGGCCCGGCCAGCGATCTGCCCGGCCTCAGCTGAGGTCAGCTGGCGGCGACGCCTGCCATCGAATTTTGACCGGCTGGCAAACGCAATATGTTCAACATCGAGATTTAGTCCCATGCCGATCGCGTCGGTTGCCACCAGATAGTCCACCTCACCAGACTGATAAAGCTCGACCTGAGCGTTTCGGGTGCGCGGGCTGAGTGCGCCCATCACCACGGCCGCGCCGCCTCGTTGACGCTTTAAAAGCTCTGCAATCGAATACACCTCTTCTGCGGAGAACGCGACAATGGCCGAACGCTTGGGTAGCTTCGTTGCCTTCATCGGCCCGACATAGCTGAGGTCTGAAAAACGTTCGCGCCGGTCTGTGGCAACGTCGAGCCCCAGATTGATCAGCACCTGACGCATGGTTTCCGCGCCAAGCAGCAGAGTTTCGTGCGTCCCACGTGCATGAAGGATACGGTCGGTGAAAACATGTCCCCGATCCGGATCGGTGCCGAGCTGGATTTCGTCAATCGCCAGACAGTCCACCTGCTGGCTGAGCGGCATCGCCTCGACAGTGCAGATGAAATAACGCGCCGTATCGGGCCAGATCCGCTCTTCCCCGGTTACAAGTGCGACAGCAGCCTCACCCTTTTTGGCCACCACCTTGTCATAGATTTCCCGCGCCAGAAGACGCAGGGGCAAGCCAATCATGCCGGACCGGTAGGCCAGCATGCGTTCGAGTGCATAATGCGTTTTGCCAGTATTGGTGGGACCAAGAACGGCAACAAGTTTGCTCATTTATTCGGGGGCTTTCTGATGTCGTCTTGTGTTTATTCTGCCGTAGCGAGGCAGAGAAGAATACGCAAGTCTGCCTTAAACAGAAGAAAGTGAAGACCTGTGGGACTAGCCTGAGATTGAAACATTATCGGTCTATCTGACGGACCCTTATTGCTTATCAGTACGGTCGGTCTATGGTTCGCCTCAGACACGAAAACGCGCAACAGGATGGGATTTATGGTGAAATTTTCGCTCAGCAGACTGGTTTTGGCAACAACAGCACTCACCACTTTGTCAACCCCAGCGATTTATGCCCAGACAGACCGCACCGCGAGCGCTGAACGCGTGACCGAGGGCAATCTGGTCATGGAAGGTATTCCCGAGGTGCCTCAAGAGGTGAAGGACACGCTGATCCGGTACCAAAATGTTCGCGGACACGGCTTTGAGGACTGGATTGATGACGGCATTCTGATCAGCACACGCTTTGGAGAGGTCAGTCAGATCCACAAGGTGGAAACGCCGCTCGGTGCCCGTCAGCAGCTGACCTTCTTCGATGAACCGGTCGGCGGCGCAGAGGTGTCACCGGGCAGCGACACCTTCCTCTTTTCCAAGGACAAAGGCGGCGACGAATTCTATCAGGGCTTTGAATATGATCTGTCCGATGGCTCCATCACCCGCTTTACCGAAGCCGGAACGCGCAATGGTGGCCTTGAATGGGCTGAGGATGGCAGCTTCGCCATCTGGTATCAGGCCGAGGATGGCGATCCGGATTATGACATTGTGATGGGCGACCCGTCCGTTGAAGGTAGCGGGGAGGTTATTTTCGAGGGCACAGGCGCGCTGTTCCCGGCCGATGTTTCCGACGACAAGACAACGGTCCTGCTCCAGCAATATGTTTCCATCACGAAAAGCCGCCTGTTCCTGCTGGATATTGCAACGGGCGAATATTCCGAAATCAATCCTGATGAAGACCTGGCCTATAGCGGCGGATACATACTCGCCGATGGCGACGTGCTGACGGTTACCGACAAGGGATCTGAATTCAAACACTTTGTCACCATCGACCCCGAAACCGACGAAATTACGCGCCTGACCGATGATATCAGCTGGGATGTCTCAAGCTATGACCTGTCACCCGATGGCACGTCACTTGTCTACACGCTGAATGACGAAGGCCTGGGCACGATTTACATCATGGACGTCGCCTCTGGTGAGAGCCAAAAGGTAGAAGGCCTGCCCGTCGGTATTGCCAGCGGCGTCACCTGGAGCCCCGATGGCAGGGATATCGGCTTTACGTTCAATGGTGCGACGAGCCCGTCTGACGCCTGGAGTTACAATGTCGATTCCGGGCAGCTGACCCGTTGGACAAAGGCAGAAATTGGCGGGCTGAACCCGGACAGCTTTGCCGAGCCTGAGCTGATCAAGTTCGAAAACAATGCCGGCATGGATATCCCTGCCTGGTATTACAAACCGGCCGGCGAAGGCCCGCACCCCGTCATCATTTCCATTCATGGCGGCCCGGAAAGCCAGTCTCGCCCCTATTTCTCTTCGACTTATCAATTCTGGACCGCAGAACTTGGAGCTGCGGTGCTGGTGCCGAATGTGCGCGGGTCATCCGGCTATGGCAAAACCTATGTCGGGCTGGATAATGGCCTAAACCGAAAAAAGTCTGTCGAGGATATCGGCGCGTTGCTGGACTGGATAGAAACCCAGGACGATCTCGATTCTGACCGGATCGTCGTTTATGGCGGCTCCTATGGCGGGTATATGGTTCTCGCCTCCATGGTTGATTACAATGAACGCCTTGCAGGCGGCATTGATGTGGTGGGCATTTCTGACTTCAAAACCTTCCTTGAAAACACGAAAGGCTATCGCCGTGATCTGCGGCGGGCTGAATATGGCGATGAACGCGACCCTGAAATCGCGGCCTTCTTTGAAGAGATTTCACCGCTGAAAAACGCTGATCAGATCACCAAGCCACTATTCATTATTCAGGGTGCCAATGATCCCCGTGTGCCAGCCTCTGAAGCCGAGCAAATCCTGGCCGCCGTTCGTGAGAATGGTGGAGACGCATGGTTCCTTCTGGCGATGGATGAAGGCCATGGCTTCCGGAAGAAATCAAACCGTGACTTTCAAAGCGAAACCATGACCATGTTTCTTAAAAAGACTTTGGGTCTGGAAGACTGATCACAATGCGGAAGGCACCCAATCTGAAGCCCTTTGAGAAAACACGCCCATCAGGAGACATCATGTCCGTTCTGAAATACCCCATTCTGATTATCTCGGCCATGCTGGCCTTCAGCACCCCGGCGCTTGCGCAGGAGGGTGATGAACCTGCCGGGCCAGCCGCTGGTGAACCGGCAATGTTTCAAACCGGCGATTCTGTTCGCATCAATGGCCGCACCATCAACTATGATGTTATCGCGAAAGAGACCTTTCTTCTTGACGACAAGGATCAGCCAGACGCCTCGATCTTTTCATTCAGCTATCTGAAGAAAGATGTCGCTGATCCAGCAGACCGGCCGGTGATGTTCGTGTTTAATGGCGGGCCAGGATCAGCTTCGCTTTGGCTGCATCTGGGTGTTGTTGGCCCGAAACGGGTCGACATCGCCACCGAAGACCCAACCGATGATGGCGCGCCGCCCTACCCTCTGGTCGATAACGCTTATTCCGTGCTCGATGTGGCCGATCTGGTGTTCATTGATCCGGTCGGCACGGGATATTCGCGCATTCTGGAAGATGGAAAGGGTGAAGACCATTGGGGCGTCGAGCAGGACGCACAGTCCGTTGGCCGGTTCATTCGTCGCTGGCTGTCGGAAAACAAGCGCTGGGCCAGCCCGAAATATCTGGCAGGCGAAAGCTATGGCACCACGCGCGCAGCCGCACTCGTCTCTGAGCTGAACGACCGTTATAATGACGTTGCCTTCAATGGCGTCATCCTGATTTCAGCCATCATCGATTTCGAAATGGCACGCGGCGCGCTTGGCTATGCGGGCCTGATGCCCACACAGGCAGCGATTGCCTGGTATCACAACCGTGTGGATCGTACGGCCTGGAACAATGATTTTGACGCCTTTATCGAGGACGCCCGCGCCTTCGCAGCCGATGAACTTGTCCCGGCGCTACTGAAAGGCCAGAGCATAAGCGAGGCAGACAAAGCCGAAACGCTCGCGCGGTTTGCCGCCTTCACAGGGCTCTCTCAGGATTATGCCGACCGCGCTAATCTGCGTGTGGGCGTCGGTCGTTTCATGAAGGAACTGCTCCGCGATCAGGGGCTGACGGTTGGCCGTTATGATGGCCGCTATACGGGCGAAGATGAAGACGGTGTTGGCGAGTCCGCAGACGCTGACCCATCCGGCTATGCCATGGATGCCGCCTTCACCGCCGCGATGAATGACTACATGACCCGTGAACTCGGCGTGGATATGGATCGCAGCTATACCGTGCTGTCCTATGATGTGAATCGAGCCTGGCAAAGCGTTTCAGGCGGCGGGTCCACCGGACCGGGCTATACAAATGTTGTTCCCGGACTGGCGCGCGGTATGCGCGAGAACAAGGATATGAAAGTGATGCTGGCCAGCGGCTATTACGATCAGGCCACGCCATTCTTTGCCGCTGAACTCAGTCTTGCTGAGCCGGGTGTTCCGGTCGACCGGGTGGTGAAAACCTACTATCCGGCCGGGCACATGATGTATCTTCACACACCATCACTTGAACAACTGGCCGAGGATATGCGCGAGTTTGTAACGACCGACTGATCTCGGCCCTCATCGCCAGAGCCCGCGCCTCCCCCGTTGGGGGGATGCGGGCTTTTTCTTTCGTCTGCATTCTGGGCTGAAAGACATTAGGAGGATATCATGAAACGTCTGAGCCCAGCTCTTTTCATAGCGGTACTGCTCACATCCTGCGCGACGTCAGAAGCGCCCCCACCACCTGCCGAGCCCGCCTTCCTGACCGATGAACAAGTCACCGAATTATGGAATGAGGCGTACCAGGCAGACAGCCAGCCGGAAAGCGAAGCGGCGTTCACCAGGCTGATCGCGCGTGACGACATTACCGAGGAGCAGCGCGCCCGCCTTTACATGGGTCGCGGCATCAAACGCGGCATTTTCGTTCGCGACGATCCAAGAGCCTATCCGCAATGTTCTGTTCTGGACTTTCGGGCCTTTGAACAACTGGCCGATCCGGACGATCCACGCATGGAACAGATGATTAAGAACAGGGCCTATCAATTCAGTCGGTTCCAGTATTTTGATGATGCGCCGGAGGACTGCAAATCAGAAGCCCGCATCTATCAGGAAGAACTTCTGAGCCGCCGTTGAACAGCGCGGCCTCGTTCAAATCCTCGTATTGACCATTGAAACCCATCCACCGCACGTCTACGACTCCGGTGCGAGTTAATCACGCCAATGGGAGGCCTGACATGGTGACGAAGACAATCGAATATTCAGATTCAGAGAAAACCTATGAGGGCTATCTGGCTCTTCCCGGAGACGCTTCTCCAATCGGACTTATCGTTGTCGGCCATGCCTGGGGCGGTCTCGCCGATCATGAACGTGAGGTGTGTGACCGGCTTTCCGGCATGGGCTATGCGGCCTTTGCCTATGATATTTTCGGCAAAGGCGAACGCGGCGAAACCGTTGAAGAGTGCCAGGCACTGATGACACCTCTGGTCGAAGACCGCGCCAAGCTCCAGTCGCGTCTGGCGCTCTCAATTGCAACGGCGCAAAAGGAAACCGGCGTAAGCAAGGACAAGACGGTCGGCATTGGTTATTGTTTTGGCGGTCTCTGTGCGCTGGACGAAGCCAGAGCCGGTCTCGACGTCACTGCGGTTGCAAGCTTCCACGGCCTGTTCATGCCAGCAGACAACATTCCGGAAGACAAGGCGATTTCTGCGAAGGTCCTGATCCTGCATGGCTATGACGATCCGATGGCTGATCCAGAGTCCATGGTTGGCGTTTGCAACGAGATGACCAAGAAGGAAGCCGACTGGCAACTGGTCGCCTATGGCAACACCAAGCACGCTTTCACAAACAAGGGCGCGAACAACCCTGATCTCGGTACGATTTATTCGCCGAAAGCCGATGCGCGTTCATGGACGGCGCTGACGAGCTTCCTTGCCGAAGTGATCGGCTAAAACGGACCGGCAGAAGTTTTCAGAGAAGGCCAGCCGCGCGCTGGCCTTCTTTTTGTCTGATCGAAAGTACGAAGCGCGGGTCAGCCGGCAGGACGATCCGGGGCGGTTCTCCAGACAATCAATGAGTAGGCGACGCTGACGATAGCAGCCGCCAGAACAAGTGGCACAACCGCCATTTGAAGCGTCGGGTTCTGGCTCATCAGTGCGAAAGGAAGACCGACAACACCAGAAATCACAAACAACCAGCCGGCCAGCCTGTGTGTCTTTGTCCAGGTATAATCGCTGCTGAGCGTCCAGGGTGTCCGCACGCCGACAAGCCAGTTGGCGCTTGTCTTTGGAAGGTAGTTTCCAATGAGAATCAGGAAGATGCAGACGGCAGACAGGATGATTTGCACCATCCATGGGCCAGAACTCGTCTCGACCTGACGAACCATCGCAAAAGCGATCAGGGCCATGATACCAAGAACAAGGACATTGGAACCAATCCAGGCAACCAGATAGGTCTTGCGGCTTTTCAGAATATTTTCCGGGCGCGGAATAATGAACGGCAATGCGGCAAGGAAGACGTTGGAGAACAGGATCACAATGGCTGGCGAGGCCAGAATGAGTAATGCCTTCATCCGTTCGGCGTAGCCATCCGCATTGCCTGCGGCGTTCCAGTGAACGGGAACCTGTTCATCGCCCGGCAAGGCAAACGCGGCAAAGAGAATAATCCCGACCATGGCCGCCATGCAGGCAGTCGACCAGGTCAAACCTGTACGCACAAGGGCAGTCATGACTTTCTCTCTCCTTTTACATCAGATTGCGGGGCGCGCCCGATCAGATCAAAAAGGCCAAGTGCGACCTCTTCGAGTACGCTTGCATTCAATTCATAGATCATGCTGGTACCATGACGGGCGACCGAGATGAGGTCTGCCTCCTTCAGAATGCCCAGATGATTGGAAATCGTGGGCCAGCTCACCTGAAACGCCTCCAGCAATTCACCGGATGACTTCGGGCCGACCTTGAGCTGGTTTAAAATTTCTCGCCGGGTCGGATGAGACAAAGCCTTGAACGCATTTGACATGACCTTTTATTAGCATTTTTGCTAATTAGTGTAAAGGCTAATAATTGATCCTGCGCAGGCTTGTCAATAAATGCGAATTGTCAGCAAAAAAACAGGGTGCGTCGCACCCTGTTTCGGAAATAATCGATTGGTCTACCCGCTGACGTAAGGCCAGCGGCCCGGCCTTAGCGCTGAGCGGCTGGCTTGCGGGCTTTGGAAATATCCACGCCGGTTGAGAACCAGGCGTCGCGACGGCTCGGACGGCGACGGACAGGCTTAACGGCAGCCTCTTCCGTCGACTTCGCCTGGCGAACGTCTTCAGCAACCAGTTGAGCACCGGTCGTTACGAAGGTGTTGTCTTGCTTTTCTTCAAACATGTGAAGTCCTTTCGTGTTTCCTCAATCAATGCCAACCCTCACCGAAAGAACGCTACAAAAGTGGGGCTGTTCCTTGTATGAACGGCAATATACAACAAAAGTCACAATTCTGTCACGCTTTTTTCACAGTCTAAAATGGACTTAATCTGCGACAGAATCGCCTTTATGGTACAAACTGTACTTGATGCCGAAATTTCTACTTACCTGTTTTGTAATACTTTCGTATTAATTTTTACTAAGCTTAAACGTTGCTGCGAGTCATTGTCATCGCCAAACACTATGCTGCCTATAGTCCGAACTATGTTCAGAATACGGCACATTATAACGAAAGTGTAATGCTCAGTCGTCTGATTCGGCGCTTAGATGAGCCTGGAGATTCGCCCGCAATACGCCCAGCTTGGCGATAAGATCCTTGAGCTCGGGGATGGTCATGCCCGTGGCTGAAATGATCTGTTCAGGGATGCATTCCGCTTTTCGGCGGAGATCATCACCAGCTTGCGTCAGGTGAATCGCCACTTGCCGTTCGTCCTGATCGCCCCGCCGTTTCTCTATGTATCCCAGCGTTTGTAATCGCTTCAGCATGGGTGACAGCGTGTTGGACTCGAGCTGCAGTTGCCGCCCGATATCGCCTACCAGTTGCCCATCCTTCAGCCATAGAGCAAGCATGACCAGATATTGGGGATAGGTGAGCTGAAGCGCCTTCAGCACAGGTTGGTATACCCGACTCATGGCCAAATTGCCTGCATACAGCGAAAAGCAAAGCAGGTCGTCAAATCGCAGTTCGACGTCGGCTGAAGGTTGGTCGGTGGCCATGCAGATAACCTTTTCTCTTACCGGCGAAAATAAGTTGCACACGATTCAATCGCAAGACCTTGTGGGTGTGCACCGATCTCCATATGTATCGTACACGATTTAATCGTTCGTTATATATGGAGATCACGATGTCAGTTACACCTGTTTACTCTACCGAAGCCAAAGCCACAGGAGGCCGTGATGGCTATGCCGAAACACTGGATGGCTCCCTGAAAGTGAATCTGTCGACGCCGAAAGAACTTGGCGGCGCTGGCGGTGACGGCAACAATCCGGAGCAACTGTTTGCGGCCGGATATGCAGCCTGTTTCATCGGCGCGATGAAAGCCGTTGCCGGACAGAACAAGCATCTTTCTGTGCCAAAAGACGCCAGCGTTCAGGCAAAAGTTGGCATCGGTCAACGGTCAGAGGGCGGCTTCGAATTAACTGTCGATCTTGAAGTGACCCTGCCAGGCCTTGAACAGTCCGCCGCTGAAGAACTGGTCGAAAAAGCTCACCAGGTCTGCCCGTATTCCAACGCCACTCGCGGCAATATTGATGTCGGCCTGACCACGAAAGTCTGACCAATGAAAAGCCGGGCCGCAATAGGCGGCCCGGCTTCATCTATTTAATGTATTTCTGAACGAACATCCCAGGCTATGCTGTAACGGATTCCAGCTGGCCTTCATGTTTGCCCTCGCAAATCTCTTCAACGATTTTGTCGTTAAACTGCGGCAAGTCGTCCGGTGTTCGTGACGTCACAAGGCCTTTGTCGACGACGACGGCTTCATCAGTGACGATGGCACCAGCATTCTTCAGATCAAGCTGGATTGGCGCGACAGCTGTCATTTTGCGGCCATTGACCAGATTGGCAGAAATCAGAACCTGTGGGCCATGACAAATCGCAAAGACCGGTTTTTTCTGCTCGAAAAAGGCAGAGGCGAAATCAAGCGCCTTCTGATTGACGCGCAGAGCGTCCGGGTTGAAGAGACCGCCCGGGATAAGCAGCGCGTTATAGTCTTCCGCTTTGGCGTCCTCGAGGTCGACATCGACATCAACCCAGTCGCCATGCTCACGGTGTTGGTTGCCCTGAATGCGGCCCTTTTCGGGTGAGACGACAAATGTCTCGCCGCCAGCGTTTTCGATTGCTTCCTTTGGGGAGGTCAGCTCGGACTGCTCAAACCCGTTGGTCGCCAGAATTGCAAGTTTCTTTCCTTCAGCACGTTTAGACATGCGATGGTCCTCCTTGTCGTTTGTGTCCGGCTGCCGTTTTCGACAGCTTCACCAGATCAACGAGGCGAACGCGCAATCTGTTCCGAAGATTAAGCGGCTGTAATTCGCTGCCGCAGCAAAATCGTCGGACTGCGAGAATGCTCAGCGACGGCTCAGCCACGCTAAAACTAGCTACCCCATAGCCAAAGTGGTTCTTTTCCCGTATGTGCGCCGCAATAGTTTTCTCCCGCCAAGGCAAATTCTCATGTCCATGCGAAATATCGCAATCATTGCGCACGTCGACCACGGCAAAACGACCCTCGTTGACGAGCTCCTGAAACAATCCGGAACGTTCCGCGAAAACGAAGCCACATCTGATCGGATGATGGATTCCAACGATCTCGAAAAAGAACGCGGCATCACCATTCTCGCAAAAGCCACATCCATTGAGTGGAATGGCCATCGTATCAACATCGTGGACACGCCCGGCCACGCCGACTTTGGCGGCGAGGTTGAGCGTATTCTGCACATGGTGGATGGTTGTATCGTTCTCGTGGACGCGGCTGAAGGCCCAATGCCGCAAACCAAATTTGTGGTGTCGAAGGCTCTGAAAGTCGGCCTGCGTCCAATTGTGGCCGTGAACAAAATCGACAAACCAGAGCGCCGTCCGGACGAAGTGATCAACGAAGTCTTTGACCTCTTTGCGAACCTCGATGCTGATGATGAGCAACTCGACTTCCCGATCCTTTATGGATCTGCGAAGAATGGCTGGATGAGCACGGATTACGAAAATCCAACCGATAACATGGATGCGCTTTTCGAGCTGGTCATGAATCATGTGCCGGAACCACGCGTTGCCGAAGGCTCATTCAAACTGCTGGCGACGACCATTGGTTCTGACAACTTCCTCGGCCGTATCCTGACGGGGCGGGTCGAAGCCGGTGTGGCAAAGCCGAACATGGCTGTAAAAGCCCTCGATCGCGAAGGCAATGTTGTTGAGCAGGGCCGGATTTCAAAGGTTCTGGCGTTCCGAGGCCTTGAGCGTTCGCCAATCGATGAGGGCGTTGCTGGTGACATTGTTTCCATTGCAGGCCTGACAAAGGCGACTGTGGCGGACACAATCTGTGCGCTCGACGTGAATGAGCCAATGCAGGCCCAGCCTATTGACCCGCCAACAATTGCGATGACGTTTCGCGTGAACGACTCACCGCTTGCGGGCACAGAAGGCTCCAAGGTCACGTCACGTATGATCTGGGACCGTCTCCAGAAAGAAGCTGAGGGCAATGTCGCGTTGAAGGTGACCCGCTCGACTGACGCGGAAGCCTTTGAAGTTGCGGGCCGGGGCGAGCTTCTGCTCTCCGTTCTGATCGAAACCATGCGCCGTGAAGGCTTCGAGCTCGGTGTATCGCGTCCGAAAGTGGTCTTCAAGGAAGACGATGACGGCAACAAGCTGGAGCCAATCGAAGAAGTCGTGATCGACGTTGATGACGAACATTCCGGTGCGGTGGTTCAGAAACTCTCTGAGCGCAAAGCTGACATGGTCGAAATGAAGCCATCCGGCATTGGCCGTACACGCCTTGTGTTCCATGCGCCAACCCGTGGTCTGATCGGATATCAGGGCGAATTGCTGTCTGATACACGCGGTACAGCCATCATGAACCGGGTCTTCTTCGAATATCAGCCGCACAAGGGCAAAATCACCGGTCGTCACACAGGTGTTCTGATCGCAATGGAGAAAGGCGAAGCCGTTGCCTTCGCGCTCTGGAATCTGGAAGACCGCGGCAAGATCATGATTGATCCGGGTGAGAAAGTTTATGGCGGCATGATTGTCGGCGAACACTCGCGCGACAATGACCTTGAAGTGAACGTTCTGAAAGGCAAAAAGCTTTCCAACGTGCGCGCATCAGGCACGGATGAGGCCGTGCGTCTCACCCCACCAATGAAGCTGACGCTGGAACGCGCTCTTGCTTACATTCAGGATGACGAACTGGTAGAAGTGACGCCGGAAAGCATTCGTTTGCGTAAGGTCTATCTCGACCCGAACGAGCGCAAGAGAATGAAAAAAGCCGAGGGCTAAATGGGACGCTGGGGCAGGCTCTTGCTTTTCAAATAAACAAAAAGCCGGGCCCCGCGCCCGGTTTTTTCATGCGGCACAAAGCTTTAAAACCGCACACCTGAACCCCCGTCTGCACAGATTCAAAGCAAAGTTTACTGCACAAACCGCATCGCCGGAGTCTATTTATTTTGCTTTTTTCAAAATCTGACCTAGCCTTTCATTATGGTAATGCTCTCACACTCTGCTGCGGGCTGGACGATCCGGCCACATACGCGCGATGACGCGCCCGAAATCGAACGTGTGTTTCGGGGGTGTCTGGCTGAATTCCCTTGGCGCCGAACGCGCGAACCTCAGGAAATTGAGCGGCTTCATTACCTGCTTCGTACATCCACCGTACTCGTGGCAGAAGAAGCGGATGCAGGCATTGTCGGTTTTGTTATTCTGCAGGCAGAGTCCGCTTATATTTCACACCTTTTCGTTGATATGGACTGGCGGTTCTGTGGCATCGGCACCGGCCTGTTGCAAGTGTCGCGCAGCATTGCCTGCAACCGGCTGCGGCTTGATGTCGATGTGAACAATCATGAAGCCCAGGCGGCGTATGAAAGGCTTGGCTGGCAGGAAACGGTCGATCAGGGGCGCCCTGGCGTTGGCCAGCTCCGCATGATCAGCCCTTGAGAAAAGGCGCGCCAATTCAGGCACCCAGCTCCATTATTGCCAGTCCTGCGACCAGAATGATGCTGGCAATGATCCGCCGCGGCCCCATGTTCTCGCGCAGGATCAACCAGCCCATAAGCGCACCGAAAATGACCGCAGATTCCCGCAACGCCGTGATCCGGGCTGCCTCAACGAGGCTCAGCCCGTAAAGCGCCGCACCGAAACTCAGCACGCTTAAAAGCCCTGAAATCGCACCATTGCGAATGACCGGACGAAGGCTTGGCCAGAATCGCTGACGTCTCGTTACCAGAGCGACAATCGTTACACCGATACTGTCGAGCATGAATAGCCAAACGACATAGCTTAGCCGGTCTTCCGCCAATCTTATGCCGCGTGCATCAGATATCGTGTAGGCCATTACGCCGACGGCCGTCATGGCGGCCCAGAACAGTGCGCCGCGAGAGAGATTGGTAGACAGACCCGCCTTCTGACCACGCAGAAAGCCGAAGCTGACAACCGCCAGCACGGAAATGACCAGGCCTGTCCAGGAAACCAAACTGAGGGTTTCGTGAAGAAAGATCACACCTGCCAGACCAACGAGCAAAGGCGCCAGACCACGCATGACCGGGAAGACAAGTGACAGATCCCCGCGATGCATCGCCCGGATCAGCGCCATCTGATAGCCAAAGTGGATGGGCACGGAGATTGCGAATGCCCCCCAAACCTCAGGCGATGGAAAGGGCACGAAAAAGGCCAGCGGCGCGACGATCAGGGCACAGGAAACCGATAGCGCGGTTCGCGCCATCAGAATGTCTTGGCTCGCCTTCACCACCAGATTGACCGTTGCAAGCGACAGAGCCGAAAACAACCCCAGGCAAACGGCCAGAAGATCAGCGCTCACCCGTCCAGTCCGACCAGTGCACGCGAGAAGGTTTCAGCGGAAAATGGCTGCAAATCATCTGCGCTCTCGCCGACCCCGACAAAATGGATCGGTATGTCATGTGCTTCGGCGATGGCGACCAGAACACCGCCCTTGGCCGTGCCGTCCAGCTTGGTCATCACAAGGCCCGACACCCCGGCAGTATGGCGGAAAGCATCAACCTGGCTCATTGCGTTCTGGCCTACCGTGGCATCGAGCACGAGAAACACATCGTGTGGCGCTTCGGGATCAAGCTTTTTGGCAACGCGAATGACCTTTGACAGCTCACTCATCAGCTCGGCCTTGTTCTGCAATCGCCCGGCTGTATCGACCAGCACCAGATCGAGGTTTTCCTTCTGCGCACGTTCAATGGCTTCATAGACGAGCCCGGCCGCATCCGCACCGGTTTCCTTGGCCATGACGGGAATGCCCGCCCGTTCACCCCAGACCTGAAGTTGCTCAATAGCTGCCGCGCGGAAGGTGTCGCCCGCCACCAGCAGTGCCTTCGCTCCCTGCGCTTTCAGTTTGGACGCAATTTTACCAATGGTCGTGGTTTTACCAGATCCGTTTACACCGACAAACAAAACCACGCGCGGCTTGGGGCCGTCGGCAAAGTCCACATGCACTTCGCGAGGTTTGAGAATATCCTCAACTTCACGCGCAAGCGCCGAACGGATTTCATCGTCTGTCACTTCCTTGTCGAAGCGGTCTTTCGCGATGTTCGTCGTGATGCGTGTCGCGGCTCTGGCGCCCATATCCGACATCAGGAGAATGTCTTCCAGCTCTTCAAGCTTGTCGTCGTCCAGGCGCACCCGCGTAAAAACGGATGTCAGATTGTCTGTCAGTTTCGACGATGACCGCGACAAGCCAGACGTCAGCCGTGAGAAAAAGCCCATTTTCTCTGGCTCTGGCTCTGGCTCTGGCTCTGGCTCTGGCTCTGGCTCTGGCTCTGGC
>CAYFGB010000008.1:0-114430 GCA_964342455.1 uncultured Hyphomonadaceae bacterium | reverse complement strand
ACCGAAGAACCAGAACAGGTGCTGGAACATGACCGGATCGCCACCGCCCGCAGGGTCGAAGAAGGTGGTGCCGAAGTTACGGTCGGTCAGAAGCATGGTCAGCGCGCCCGCCAGTACAGGCAGGGACAGGACGAGCAGGAATGCCGTGATGAGCATAGCCCACACGAAAAGCGGCATTTTGTGGATCGTCATGCCAGGGGCACGCATGTTCAGGATGGTTACGATGAAGTTGATCGCGCCGAGGATGGAGCTGATACCCGCAACATGAAGCGACAGGATCAGGAGGTCCATCGCAGGACCCGGGTGACCCGTTGTCGACGAGAGCGGCGGATAAAGCACCCAGCCACCGCCAAATCCGTTACCGGACGGACCACCAGGCACCAGCATGGAAATCACGGCCAGAAGGAAAGAGAAAGGCAGAAGCCAGAACGAGATGTTGTTCATCCGTGGGAACGCCATGTCCGGCGCACCAATCATGATCGGAACGAACCAGTTACCGAAACCACCGATCAGAGCCGGCATAACCATGAAGAAGATCATGATCAGGCCGTGATAGGTGATGACCGTGTTGTAGAAGTGCTTGGCAGCTTCAATCTTGTCCTCGATCGTCGCGCCTTCGACGCCCCAAAGAACAAAATTGGTCAGCGGGCCAATGCCGGGCTGGGCCAGTTCGAGCCGGATGAGACCGGACAGGAACGTGCCAATAAGACCAAACAGAATAGCCGCGATCAGATAGAGCGTCCCGATGTCCTTGTGGTTCGTAGAGAAGAACCAGCGCTGGACGAAACCAGGCTTGTGGTCGTGATCGTGGAGCTCATCTTTCGGTGTAACAGCGTCCATAGGCATGGGTTTGTGTTCTCCGGGATATTATTGCGCAGACGCAAGCTGAATGTTGGACTCGTCAGACAGGCTGGCGAGATACTGACGGGCATCATCCATGCTGTCCTGAGCGCGCTCGAGCCATGCGTCATACTGAGCGGGTGTCACAACGTGGATTTCGATCGGCATGTAAGCGTGGTCCTTGCCGCAAAGCTCTGAACACTGGCCGAAATAGACGCCTGGCTCAGACACCTGGAACCAGAACTGGTTCAGCTTGCCTGGGATCGCGTCTGTTTTCACGCCAAATGCCGGAACAGCGAATGAGTGGATGACGTCTGAAGCCGCAGTCTGCACCCGGACAACCGCATCAGCCGGGACGACCATCGGGTAGTCTACGGCAAGGTTGCGAGGTGCTTCTGGTGTGCCCGCAGGCTCACCTGGGAAACCGCGGTGAATTGGGTTGGACACGAACTCCATCGGATAACCGTCAATCACAGTGTCAGGATACACATAGGTCCAGTTCCACTGGTTGCCCTGCGCCTTCACATTCACGACCTGGCTTTCTTCCACGTCCGGAAAGACGTCTTCCATATAGAGCAGACGGAAGCTGAAGAAGGCGATGAACAGAAGGATCAGAACCGGCACCAGCGTCCAGATGATCTCGATTGTGGTGTTGTGGCTGAACTTGCTTGGCACTGTGTTTGCCTTGCTGTTGTACCGGATAACGATCCAGATCAGCAGCCCCATAACCAGCAACACAATCGCGGTAATGATCGGCAACAGAATGCCATTATGGAAGAAAGTCAGCTCTTCCATGATCGGCGTCGCGGCGGGCTGGAACCCGATCGCACCATATTCCGGCTGAGCAGCATAGGCGTTCAGCGAAAACAAACTCATCAAGGCAACGGCGATTAGGCGCACGCGTCTCTCCCTGTTTAAACTTATCGGGACAATAGTACGAACGGCATACCCGACCAGCCCCGATGAGCTAGCAGGTCATTCTGTCGCACTTTCCCAGCACAAATGTCCGGTAGCACCTATTAATCAGTTTGAATACCGGGTCCACCTAAAATCTGAAACTTATCCGCAAAATCTCTTTAATGCCGTAGCGTCGTGAACACGCCCGATTTTATTGAGTATTTTCAACTGAAAATCATTTTCACATTATGTTCGCCGCAGGCTGACGCAGGGTTTACCCGCACAATACCCCCGCAACATGAAACAGCCGGACTTCGTGGTGTTTTTCTTGCGAATTCGGATTTCCTCGAAATTTATCGTGGCTGCGCTATAATGAACTGAAGAGAAGATGGTGGCGAACCCGTTCGCAATCATTCGATCAGAAATAATACCGGAGGAAAGCCGTGCGCCTGTTCATCGCCTTTATTCTGTTTTCCATGACCACCCTGCCCGCCTATTCGCAAATTGTGGTTCTGGGGTCGGGTCTGGCCCGGGATTGTTATGAAGCGGCCAAGGACGACACATCCTTTACACGTGGCGGCATTGAAACCTGCACAAAGGCCCTCTCTCATACGCCGCTGAAGCGAGAAAACCGTCTGGCCACCTATGTGAACAGAGGTATCCTCTATATGCGGTCGGAAAACTATCCGGAGGCCCAGAGCGATTATGACCGGGCGCTGAAGATCAAGCCGGATAATGAACATGCGCTGATCAACCGTGGCGCCTCTTATGTTTTTCAGGGCGAATATGATTCGGCGATGGAAAGCCTCAACAAGGCGATTGAGGTGGGCTCGGAACAGCTCTACGCAGCGTATTACAACCGCGCGGTCGTCCATGAAATTCAGGGTGATTTGTGGGCGGCCTATCAGGATCTGCAAAAATCACTGGAACTCAAGCCGGACTATGAGATGGCGCTTGTGCAGATCGAACGTTTTGTCGTCGAAGATGAAAGCTGACGGTTACGTTCTGCCCGGATCGTGCTTAAGTCAGTGAAACTTGACCGATCCAGACAGAGATATCCAATCGCATGACCCTTCCTTTCAATTTAGATCAGGCCCGCAACACCTTATCCTCTGCCGTCGCAGGGGCGGATGATGGCGAATTGTTTGTCGAACAGACCCGATCTGAAAGCTTTGTATTTGATGATGCCCGACTGAAATCGGCTGCATTTGATACAGGCCAGGGATTTGGCTTGCGTGTGGTCGCGGGCGAAGCCACCGGCTACGCCCATGGATCAGAAATGACCGACGACGCCATCAAGCGCGCAGCGACCACCGCCAGTGCGGCAAAACAGGGCTATTCCGGCACGCTGGCTGAAAGCCCGCGCCCTGTGAATCGTCAGCTTTACCAGCCAATCGACCCGACCGATTCTCCCGATTTTCAGGCCAAGACGAAACTGCTGGCCGAGATTGATGCCTATGCCCGCGCGAAAGATCCGCGCGTTGTGCAGGTCTCATGCTCTCTGGCCGGTTCACATCGGCACGTCACCATTCTGCGCCCGGATGGCGCTCTGTTCGAGGACGTTCGCCCTCTGGTTCGTGTGAATGTATCGATCACCATGGAGAAAGATGGCCGACGCGAGACCGGCTCTGCCGGTGCCGGTGGACGTGCCGCCTACGAAGAATGGATCCAGCCTGAGCGCTGGAAAGGGCTGGTCGCGCGCGCCATGAGAAAGGCCGAAGTGAATCTGGAAAGCGTGCCTGCCCCCGCCGGAGAGATGGAAGTTGTGCTCGGGCCGGGCTGGCCTGCCGTTCTGCTTCACGAAGCTGTCGGCCATGGCCTGGAAGGTGACTTCAACCGCAAGGGCGCATCTGTCTATTCTAGCAAGATCGGCGAACAGGTGGCTGCAAAGGGCGTAACCGTGGTCGATGACGGCACGATCGAAAACCGCCGGGGCTCCCTGTCTGTCGATGACGAGGGCACTGAGACACAGCGCACCGTACTCATCGAAGACGGCACGCTTGTTGGATATATGCAGGATCGCCAGAACGCCCGTCTGATGGGAATGGCACCAACCGGAAATGGTCGTCGCGAGTCCTACGCGGCCCTGCCAATGCCGCGCATGACCAATACGTACATGCTGGGCGGGGATGCCAATCCGGACGACATGATCAAATCGGTGAAGAAGGGCATCTGGGCGGTCGACTTTGGCGGCGGTCAGGTGGACATCACCTCAGGCAATTTCGTGTTCCAGTGTACCGAAGCCTATCTGGTAGAAGATGGCAAAATCGGCCCGCCCGTTAAGAATGCGACGCTGATCGGGCATGGCCCGACCGCCCTCACCCGTGTGTCCATGATCGGCAATGACTTCGCCATGGACGATGGCGTTGGCACTTGCGGCAAGGCAGGCCAGTCTCTGCCGGTTGGCGTGGGTCAGCCGAGCCTGAAGATCGACGCCATGACCGTTGGTGGCGCAGGATAAAGGAAACAGTTTACACACTCGTGCGTTAGCATGCTCATGAGTGATGTTGTTGACGCTACCCACCCGCACGCCAGGCGAAGCAAGCTGCGCCAGAAGATTTCCGACTTTCTGGATTCCCGGTTTGCCTTGCCTTTGCTGGCCTTCATTGGCTTTCTTGAGAATTCCATCATCATCTTCGCAATGGAGCCTCTCTTTCTGCCAGCCATGGCCAGCCGTGGACGCGGCGCGTGGCGCGTAGCGGCAGCGCTTCTGGTCGGCAACATCATTGCGGGCGTTGCCATGTATGCTCTGGGTATGTGGGCGGCTGAGGCGTTTCTCGACGATCTTTTGAAGAATTTCGGCGCGCTGGGCGTTTACAGAGACGTGACCAGCCAGTTGCAGGACGACGGCTTCTGGGCTCTCTTTATGGTGGGGATCACGCCTATGCCGTTCCAGTTCGGCGCAGCAGCGGCAGGTGCCGTCGGTTATTCATTTCCTTTCTTCCTGCTTGCTGTGACCATCTCACGGGCCATACGCTATTTCGCAGAAGCCGGTTTGATCATGGCGCTTGGCAAACGCGGCGAGGAGTGGCTGGAGTGTCATGAGCTCGAAATTTTCCTGATCGGCATTGGTATCTTTGTCGGCATGATCCTCGTCTACTTCTTTATGTGACGATCCATAGAAGACAGACCTCAATCGGGATGGGCTTTTCCTGCCCTTCCCCATCGACAAGGTGGCTGGCCTGACATTAAAACCCAATAATCAACTTCAATGGGGAAACAGTTATGGCCGGTCTCAATCTTTTCGATATGCTCACCCAAACCAATAATGGCGAAGCGGTATCGACCATCGCGCAGCAATTCGGCCTGGACGAAAGCCAAGCGCAATCTGCAATTGGCGCGCTTTTGCCGGCGCTGTCATCCGGCCTGAAGCGCAATGCCGCGGAGCCCGGCGGGCTTGGTGCCCTGTTTGGTGCACTACAGAACGGTGAACATGAGCGATATCTGGAACAGCCGTCCAAGCTGACCGACCCGTCTACTGTGGATGATGGCAACGCCATTCTTGGCCATCTGTTCGGGTCCAAGGATGTCAGCCGCGCCGCAGCGTCCCGCGCTTCAGAACAGACAGGTCTGCCGGAAGGTCTGCTCAAGCAAATGTTGCCCGTCATCGCCACAATGGTGATGGGCGCGCTTTCCAAGCAAACCAAAAGCGGCGGCATGGCCGATATCCTCAAAGGCGCACTTTCGGGTGCCGCACCGCAAGGTGGACAAGGCATGGGCGGCGGCCTTGGCGGAATGATTGGCGGCTTGCTGGGCGGTAAATCCGGTGGTGGTGCAGCAGGCCCTGATCTGGGCATGCTGGGAAGTCTTCTCGATGCCGATGGCAATGGAAACAGCATGGACGATATTTTCGACATGCTCAACAAACGCTGATAGAGCGAAGCCATAAACACAAAAAGCCCGCCAGATGGCGGGCTTTTCTTTTCGAATTAAGGGGTCGCGTCAATCGACCAGCTTTTCAGCTTTGCCTTGATAGTCAGACGGATCAGCACCTTCCATTGCGAGATCGGCAGGCGCGTCTGTCCGCATCCACTTCTTCACGACCAGCGCGAACAGGAACATGAAGACAGCCACTCCGATCGCCACATACGCAATCGTTGTGTACACACCAGCATATGTCGCCTTGGCAGCAGCAATATCGGTAATCTGACCACCCAGTGTTTCAACACCGGTCCGGCGGGCAATAGCGCCGGCCGCATAGTTGGACAGTCCTGAATAAAGGAACCAGGCACCCATCGTCATGCCCACGACCCGTGCAGGTGCCATTTTCGTGACCGCGGAAAGGCCGACGGGTGAAACCATCAGCTCACCCATTGTGTGGATCCAGTAGATCAAGAACACGAAGTAAACCGCCGTCAAACCGGTTGCTCCGGAAGACTTGATCCCGCCAACGAGCACAAGGAAACCCAGTCCGGCCAACAGAACACCACCTGCAAATTTGAACGGTGTCGATGGCTCCATATTCTTCTTGCCAAGCGCAATCCAGAGCCAGGCAACGATGGGTGCGAACAGGAAGATAAAGCCCGCATTCAGTGACTGGAACACAGGGGTTGGGACAGACCAGCCAAGAATGGTGCGGTCCACCAATCGGTCGGTGAACAGGCTAAGCGACGAGCCAGCTTGTTCAAACAGTGCCCAGAACGGAATCTGTGCGAGCACGAAGTAGATTGCAGCCCACATGCGGCTGCGCTCCACACCCTCCAGCTTTACCAGAGAGTAGATGACCAGACCGACAAACACGGCAATGCCCAGTCCCAGCGGGAGCCATTCAGGCACCAGCGTAGAGTTGGCGACGGTCAGATAAGAAATCAGGACAATCAATGGACCGGCAAGATAGCAGGCAAGTTCGACTGTGATTGGTCCGAAGACTTTTTCTTTCAGTTTCGCAGGGTTTGGTGGCTCCGCTTTGCCCTCGAGCCATTTTTGTCCCCAGAGGAATACGACAAGACCTGCCAGCATGCCGATGCCAGCAAGGCCGAACCCCCAGCCCCATCCGTACACGATGCCCAGGACACCGCAGGTGAAGGAAGAAATGAATGAGCCAAGGTTGATGCCCATATAGAACAATGTGAAGCCCGAATCCCGGCGTGGGTCGCCCGGCACGTACAGCGAGCCAACAATCGTCGAAATATTGGCCTTCAGATAGCCGACGCCCGCAATGATCAGCGCGAGAGACAGATACAGCATGTTCACGAACAACGGCTGTTTCTCAATGCGGGTGGTGTAGGAATCGACCGCAATGGCATCTGGCAGACCAACAGCGGCAGCATCTGCTATCAGCATTTCTGAGCCATCCTCAGAGAAGGTGATCGTTGATTGGCCGGATTCGGATACAATAATCTGTGGAGCATCGCCACCCCGACCATCCAGCGTGACCTGATATTCCCCGCCTTCATATGTCAGAATTTCTTTGGAACCGGCCCCTTCAAACGCCATGCCGAAATGGCCCAGAACCAGAAGTATCGCACCGAACGTGACCGCTTTCCGGGAACCGAGATAGCGGTCTGCAAGCGTGCCGCCGATAAGTGTCATGATGTACACTAGGGCAGTGTACGCGCCATACATCACCGAAGAGGCATCATCCGAAAACAGGAAATGCTGGGTGAGATAGAGAATGAGCAGCGCACGCATCCCGTAATAGGAAAATCGCTCCCACATTTCAGTGAAGAAAAGAATGACCAGTCCTCGTGGATGCCCGAGGATTGTTTTTTCACCAGCTGGCCCCGCGCTGGAAGTGACTTCCGACATTTTACCCCGCTTGCAGATTGATCTGCTTCATAAAAACATCAAGCGGACAATCTTCACCAGCGGGCGGCAAAGCTCAAGCCCCCGTTTGCAACTTGCTTACCGGGACGTAAATTTCATTGGGGGTCGTGACTTTTATGATCCTAAAACGCGCATTCCTTGAAGGCTGGCGCGACATCGCGCCCCCAGACTTCATGATAGCGCCGCAAAAGCCGTTCGGCTGATGTCTCACCGCTCTCAGCGATGTCCACAAGTTCAGACAGGAAACCGGTTTCATTATCACCGGATGTCGACAGACGCGCGCGTTCCTTCAGGCCGTATTTTGCGATCTTAAGAACTTCAACGGCCAGCGTCTGAAGCGACCCCCTGCCGTTCGGCAGCGGTGTTTTGAGACCCAGAACAGGCGCAGTCCGACGCATCATTTCGCGCTGTTCTGCCGTCCAGTCCTTCACCAGATCCCAAGCGCCATCCAGCGCATGATCGCAATAGAGCAAGCCAACCCAGAATGCCGGCAAGGCACAAAGGCGGTCCCAGGGCCCGGCATCAGCGCCGCGCATTTCAAGGAAGGTCTTCAGACGGACTTCAGGGAAAATCGTCGACAGATGATCCCAGAAATCATCAAGCGTGGGGCGGTCGCCTGGACGGGCCGGCAGCTTGCCGTCCATAAAGTCACGGAACGACATGCCCGCACAATCAAGATAGGTGCCGTCACGGCGGATGAAGTACATCGGCACATCCATCGCGTAATCGACATATTGTTCGAAGCCAAACCCCTCGTCGAAGACGAACGGCAGCATACCTGTGCGATCCGGGTCAGTATCGGTCCAGACGTGGGCGCGATAGGAGAGGAAACCGTTCGGGCGGCCTTCTGCAAAAGGCGAATTGGCGAAAAGCGCGGTCGCCAGCGGTTGTAGTGCGAGGCTGACACGGAACTTCTTCACCATGTCGGCTTCGGTTTCAAAGTCGAGATTGGTCTGCACAGTACACGAGCGGAACATCATCTGATGGCCCAGACGTCCGACCTTACGCATGTAATCGCGCATGATCTTGTACCGGCCCTTCGGCATGATGGGCGTATCCGTCAGCGACCATTTGGGCGAAAAGCCAAGCCCGAGAAAGCCAACGCCAAGACGTTCGGAAATAGCGCGCACTTCAGCCAGATGCTGGCCAACTTCATTACAGGTCTGATGGATGTGTTCGAGCGGCGCGCCAGAGAGTTCAAACTGACCGCCCGGCTCCAGACTGACGCTGGCACCATCCTTTTTCAGACCGATCAGAAATTCACCTTCGCGAATGGGCTGCCAGCCATACTCATCGGCCAGGCCCTGCAATACGGCCCGAACAGAGGCTTCGCCATCATAGGGCAAGGGCTCATTGGTTGCTGTCAGGAAGCCGAATTTTTCGTGCTCGGTTCCAATTCGCCAATCTGCCTTCGGCTTGTTGCCCGACTCCAGCAGCTCAACAAACTCTCGTGCACTTTCAACGCGAGGCGCGTTCTCGTCTATATCCGCCGTCGGCGTTGTCATGAAGCGCCCCTTTTGGCTTTTTCCAGCGACAAGGTTTGCAGATAGGAATAATCGCCCGGTTCCCCAAGTCAAAAAAACGTCATTGGCTTAAAATCTCAATGGTTTTCTTGTCGGGTCATCATGACAGTCGCATGCGGCTCGTCTGGAAACTGTCAGACGAATGCCCATATTTCGTCCAGAAGCACAGATATATCGGCCCGCCCGGATCACCCACCGATCCAGACTGAAATTCTTGACCGAGGATAAATTTTTGTTCGCCAAGCCGCTTTCCGCACTGATCTTCTCGACTTTCAGCCTCCTCTCTTCTCAGGAGCCGAACCTGCCTCAGGAACGGCTTGACCAACTGACCCCGTCAGATCGCGTCTCATTTTCCGTGATGATTGGCGGCGTAGAGAGCAATCTCTCCGTCATGAGTGTCACCACCATGCCGGGCGAGCCTGTGACATTTGAAACAGACGCTGAGCTGATTTCAGAGTCTGGCGAGGCATCCGAGATTGACGGCGGATGGCGCTGGACGCCGCCAGCGGACGAGACCTTCAACACGCTGACATTCCGCAGGCTTGGCCAGGATATGACGGTGAACGTCTTCACGCTCACCCCCTTCGCCAACGGCCAGGATGACATACTGAACGCCTATCGTGTTGGCCAGTACAGCGAAAAGCCGCTCCGGGGGCTCTCAAAATACATTCCACCGGAAGGCTTTATCGATATGCAGCCCGGCATGGAAGACATTCAGGTCTCCCCGCATTTCCGGCTGGGTCAGTTCATTTGCAAACAACAGCCCGGCCATGACCCGACCTATCTTCTGATCGAGGCTGATCTTTTGCTGAAACTGGAAACTTTGCTCGAAGCGGCGAATGACAAGGGCTGGGAGGCTGACACCTTCTTTGTCATGTCAGGGTTTCGGACGCCGTTCTACAATGCAGCGATCGGCAACAAGACCACATCGTCACGCCATCTCTTCGGCGACGCTGCTGACATCTATATCGACCATGACAAGGATGGCGTGATGGATGATCTGGATGGCGACGGAAAGATCACCAAACAGGACGCCGTCGCGCTTGCGAAACTGGCTCGTGAAATCGCTCAGGACGATGAAACGAACTGGCCCGCAGGCGGCATTGGAATTTACGGTTCCAACGCGGCCCACGGGCCATTTGTCCACATTGATGCGCGGGGTTACCCGGCACGCTGGGGCTGATCGTCCAGCGATGCGAGATCCGTATTGCCGGTTTCCTCCGGGAATTGTGCAGGTTCTGGCGGTGTGAACAGATCGGCAATCTCAAGCTTTGGCTGGAGGTTGGCTTCCCGATTATAGATGTCGCGCCAGAAGTTTACCTGGCCGTCATCACCCATCGTGACGGTGATGTAAGTCAGGTGAACGGGCACTTTGCGATCATAATCGACACGCAGGCGCGTTCCGGCCTCAACAGCGCTGCCAATGGCGTCAGCTGTTTCAATAAACTCTTCATCTGCAATCCATTTTGCCATGCTGACAGGATCTTCCAGACGCACGCAGCCTGAAGAAAGCGCACGCTCCGCACGCTCAAAGAGATACTTGCTGGGCGTGCCATGCAGATAAACCGCATGCTGGTTCGGGAAGATGATCTTCAACTCGCCCAGCGCGTTGTTCGCGCCCGGGCTCTGGACCATACGGAACTGGTCGGCTGCGCTCGGGTCAGACCAGTTCACGGTCGTGGCCGATACCTGTTCGCCGGTCGCACGATCATAAATCTGATAGCCATTGCGGGCAGCATAGCTAGGGTCCGCCTGAAGTTTCGGCAGTTTGTCCTTACGGACAATGCTGGCCGGCGCATACCAGCGCGGATTGGTCACCGCGTATTCGATCTCGTCCGAGAACACCGGTGTTTTGCGCGATGGAAGGCCGACGATCGACTTCATGGCAATCTCTCGCGTGCCATCCTCCCAGCCTTCGACCGTGTAGGACGGAATATTCGCCCAGACGTGGCGCTCGCCAAGGTTTGACTGCTGACGCCATTGATCCATTGCATGCTCAATGCGAACCAGTTTCGCCTCAGCGCTCTCATTGAGCGCAGCCAGCGTGCGTGGCCCGAGCACACCATCCGGCTCAATGCCCTGGCGTGACTGGAAGCGCTTCAAGGCGTTTTCCAACGTGCTGTTATAGGTAATGATCCAGGATTCCACGAAGGCCTTTGCCGCTTCCTTCGTTTGAGGTGTCTCTTCATCCGCTGAGATCAGCTCAGCCTGCATTTGTTCGAACAGCGCCGTGATGTCAGGGAAGCTGTAATATCCCTCAAGCGCGAGACGCTGACGCAAAGCTGGCACCCTTGGGTCTACCTGGCCCAGCTCTAGCGTTTCGCCATCAGGGATGGCCTGCCAGCCGCCCTCGTCCACATAGGACTGGTACTGTAAGCGCGCGGTTTTCAGTCCCTGATACTGCGGATGGTCCGGCTCATAGGATTTGAGCGTTTCGATTGGATCGCCACTGCCTGCTTGCATGACATCGACAGACAGATTTGAACGAACGGGCGCATCGACGACAGACTGGTCCGCCTCGCCCGTGTTCAGCAATTCATTGTTCAGACGGGCCGCAGCGCTCACCCAAAGCAGGGTCAGCTCGATATCGGCTATGGCCTTTGATGCCGCATCGTCGTCAAGACGGCGCATCTGCGCGGCTTTCAGCTGACCTTCCTGTTGCGGCGTGAGTCCGACCGCGTTTTCTTCAAGGTAGTCTGCGAGCCCGGCCAGCTTCTCAATGGCATCCTCTTCCCAGATCGGCTCAAACAGATGCTGTGCATAGGCGGCACGGATCGCCGTCATGACACCTGTGTTGAAATAGGGCTCGTAGGTTTTCTCGAACTCACCGGAAACAAACACGCTCTGTACGTGATCGGCGACCGTAGACGTAACCGCAACATCTGTATTCTGCGCGGCGAGTTTCTCGTTCACCGGTCCGGAGGCGAAATACTCGACATGTTGCGCACTGGCCGAAGACGTCAAAGCCGGTACCGAAAGAACAAACGCGAGCGACGAGGCGGTAAGAAGTTTTCTGGCAGACATCATGATTACTCCGACGCCTCCGTCTCATCTTTCCGACGCGTCGAGCTGACACCTGTGATGAGACCAATGCCGGCAAGAATGACAGCGCCAACACCAATCCACTGGCCCGGAATACCCAGCATGACCCCGCCATAGGCAAGGCCGGCGATGATGATAAGAAATCCGATCGTATAGATAGCGAATGATGACATGAAAAAACTCCCGTAGTCCCGAAATCAACGATGAAGTGGGAGATTGGGTTCCGCTGCCAACAGCCAGAATCTTTTGGAACTTTTTTCGATTTAGTGAATTTCGGCGCCGAAAATCAGGCAATTGATCAGGTCAGGTCCTAGCCCGGTAAAGCACCGCAACGGCGTTCATACTCAGCGATCGCATCCGGCATCCAACTGCGAAAATTCTCTGCACGCCGGTCTGAAGACGGGTGGGTCGACATGAATTCCGGCGGTTTTTCACCGCCACCCAGAGACCCCATTCTCTCCCACAATTCCGGAGCTTCGCGCGGGTCATAACAGGCGCGCACCAACAGCTCGAGACCGATCTTGTCGGCCTCTGATTCATGCTGTCGCGAGAAAGGAAGCAGCACCCCGGTCTGAGCCGCAAGGCCAAAAGCCTGCATTACGCGTTCATCACCAGCGGCCGCACCCACGGCAATTTGCCCGATTTGTGCAATCCGGCCCTGGCTCATCCGTTCGCCACCATGACGGGCCAGAGCGTGAGCAATTTCATGCCCCATGACCACGGCAAGTTTGTCCCGATCTTCAACATCGGCGGCGGTAACCGCGCCATCGAAATTGCCGATGATGTCCAGTATGCCGGTGTAAACCGCAACATAGCCGCCCGGCAGACAGAAAGCATTTGGCTGACTGGAATTGATGACGTTGAACTGCCAGTCAAAGGTTTCGGCCTTCGGCGTGATCGATTTGCCAGCCGCAATCAGTTCATTCTCATAGGCGATGGCTGCGAGACGGAGGTCATTCCCGATTTCGCGTACAACCTGGGTGAATTCGGCTTCGGCTGACGTACAATTCTGGTCAGCCCGTGTGCAGGCGACATTACCGCCCTCTTTCGCCAGCATCTGCAGATAGGCCTGCTCACCCAGCATGTTTTCCTGCTCGATGCTGGTTGTCAGCACCTGGTTCCGGTCCGTGTACCCGACCGGCTTTTGATTGGAAAACCAGTAAATCGCGAGGCCAATCACCGCGATCACGATCAACAACAATCGGCCTTTCAAATTTCCGAACATGTCGCACCCCTGCAAAGCCCCAGTCTGACGCCGGGGTCATTTTTGTAATTCTCCCGCCATCTAAACCAAGAGTTTGCATTTGCGAAGCCCTGAGTGCATTGACGAATGCAAACCGCTCCCTATCCCTATAAGCAAGGAGAGAGCCATGACTGATCAGCCGCAAAACACTCAAGCCCCCGAACCGAAACTGGATATCCGGATCATTCCAGTTACGCCACTTCAGCAGAATTGCTCGCTGATCTGGCACCGGGATACGATGGAAGGCGTCTTTGTTGACGCAGGCGGTGACGTTGATCGTCTCATGGGCGCTGCCGAGCAGCTGGGCGTCAAGATCGTGAAACTCTGGCTGACCCATGGCCATCTTGACCATGCGGGTGCGGCGGCAGAAATCCGCGAGCGAACCGGTGCGATCATTGAGGGCCCGCACAAGGATGACCAATGGCTGCTCGATACCATCGTTGATCAGGGAGCGAAATTTGGCGTGGTCGACGGCAAGAATGTCGTGCCCGACAGGTATCTCGATGACAATGATACACTAACGCTCGGCGACCAGACATTCCACGTACTGCACACACCAGGCCACACCCCCGGACACGTGGTGATCTATCATGATGAGGGCCGGATTGCCTTTGTAGGCGATGTTATTTTCCAGGGCTCAGTGGGGCGTACCGATTTTCCGAAAGGCAATCACCAGCAACTGATCGATTCCATCACCCAGAAGCTTTGGCCACTTGGAAATGACATGCGTTTCGTGCCCGGCCATGGGCCGATGAGCACGTTCGGCCAGGAACGCAAAACCAACGGCTTTGTCTCGGATTATATGCTCAGCTAGGAGGGGATGAGCCTTAAGGCTCCCCTGCCCCAGTGCCTGACGCCGGTCCTGCATCCTCACCAGCCTCGTCGTCAGTGCGCGAGACAATCTGGAAAGGCGGTTGTTCCGGGCGGTCCACGTTCTGTGTCAGTGCCTCGTCATACTCACGAATGCGCTGAACATACTGCACGGGTTCATATCCGCGGGCGTAACCGTACTTCACCTTGTTGTAGAATTCAGGCTTGGTCAGCAATGGCAGCATGTCTCTGATGTTGCGCCATTTGCTGTCGTCCAGCCCCTGCTGGCGGGCGAGCCGACGCGCATCCAGCACATGGCCATAGCCGACATTATAAGCGGCAAGCGCGATCCATAGCCGGTCATACCCGGTAACGGAGTCCGGCAGCCGGTCATAGAGGCGGTTGAGATAAGCCGCTCCGCCATGAATGCTTTCTGTCGGATCGAGCCGGTTTTCAACGCCAACTTCCCGCGCCGTCGGCAGGGTCAGCATCATGATGCCGCGCACGCCTGTCGGGCTTTTGGCCGTCGGATTCCAGTGCGATTCCTGGTAGCCCTGCGAGGCCAGCAAGGTCCAGTCGAGATTGTTTGAACCCGCAGCGTCACGAAACTCGTCTTCGAACCGGGGAAGGCGCGACTCTATCCGGTCGCGGAATGTGGACATTTCGACATAGTCGAAAAATTCAAGATGCCCGTAAAACTGCTCATCAAGTTCGCTGAGCAGCCCTTCTTGATGAGCCTTCTGGAACCACGGCTTCAGATAGGCGATCAGATCAGACGACTCCCGCGCAATCCGCCAGGCCAGCTGGCTGTCCCGGTTGGTCAGATCGACCCGGATGGAAAGATCGGGATACTTCCGCCGGGCAATGGCGGTGACATTGGAATCTATGATGGCGCAGTCGAGATCACGTTCATGCACCATGTCGGCAAGTTTCATGCCCGATGATACATCCAGTGAGCGCCATTTCAGATCCGGTACATCTTCACGGACCTCTTCAAGGGTCAGCTCATTGCCGGACCCATTCACGACGCCAAGCTTCAGCTCTGTGAGGTCCTCAACACTCGAAGGTCTCGCCCCATCCCTATGGCAGACCGTGCGCGTTTTGACAGTCTTGTAGGCTGGTCCGAACAGGGGGACTTCGTCATCTGTTGTCATGCGAAGTTCGCGTTGGCTCAGCCCCGGTGCCGCGATATGGCCCTCGCCATTCTCAATAGCTTCCGCGAGGCGCGAATACGATTTGAAGACGCGATAGACGGGCCGGACATCCAGATCGTCCGCCAGCGCCTGCGTGAGTTCCACTTCATAGCCGTGCGGCTCTCCGGAACGCTCGCGATAGGTTGTAGGTGAATTTACGGTCAGCACGACCAGCTCACCCGATTGCCGAATGGCACTCATGCCGTGCGGCAGAGATTTGTCTTCGATTTTCGGGGTCGTTGCAGTCTGGCTGGATTCAGGTGTGCATCCGGTGATTGCCAAAGCTGTCATGGCAGCTCCGGCGGCGAACATCGGACGCACTGATTTTTCAGGCAATCTTCTGCAGATCATACACAAAACAATACACGAAGCCGGGCGATGTTCCAAATCGACACCCCGAACAGGCCGCTGCCCGAACGCCTGACGCAACGGGATGGGAGACAAGCAAGCCCCGCCGGATTATCCTCGCCAGCGCATAATACATAATGGGAGGACACTCATGTTTGGTCGCGAAGACTGGCAACAAAGCCATCGGGAAGACATTATCGATCCGGATCGCGAAATCGTCGATCCACACCACCACCTCTGGGCCTGGAACTCCATTCCGCCCTATCTGCTCGACGAGCTATGGGCCGACACGTCCGACGGCCATAACGTCACCAAGACCGTCTATATTCAATGCGGCTGGGGTTATCGCAAAGACGGGCCCGAGAACATGATGCCTGTAGGCGAAACCGAATTCGTCGCCAATGTCGCGGCGGAAGCCGCCAGGAAACCCGAAAAGGCCCAGATTGCCGGCATTGTCTCTCATGCCGACCTCCGTGATCCGGACCTTGATGCCGTGCTTGACGCGCATGAGGCCGCAGGTCAGGGCCGGTTCCGCGGCATTCGACATATCGGCGCGCGGGACGACGATGAAGCGCTGGCTATTCCTGGTGGGGCGGATGAAGGCCTTTTTGCCGACCCGGCGTTTCGCAAGGGTCTGAACCGGCTGGCAGAGCGCGGTCTCACCTTCGAGGCTTGGCAATATCACCATCAGCTGCCCGAAGTCGTCTCGCTGGCAAAAGCCTGCCCGGACGCCACCATTATCCTGGACCACTTTTCAACACCGCTGGGTGTTGGCGGATATGCGGGCAAACGGGACGAGATTTTCACAAAATGGAAATCAGACATCGCCGAACTGGCCACCTGCCCCAATGTCCATGCCAAGCTTGGCGGCCTGGCGATGATGGATAATGGCTGGGGGTATCACGAACTGGAAAAGCCGGTCTCTTCAGACAAACTGGTCGAGGATCAGGGCAAATATTACCATCACGCGATCGAACACTTCGGCCCCAACCGTTGCATGTTTGAAAGCAACTTCCCTGTCGACCGGGCCAGTGTGAGCTATCACGTACTCTGGAACGCGTTCAAGAAAATCGCATCGAACTATTCTGATGCGGAACAGGATGCGATGCTGCGGGGCACGGCGACCCGCGTTTACAGTCTCTGACATCCGCCTGAATACCCAATGCCTCCCCTCTCTATTCAGGGAGGGGGGGGGGTTGAGGCTGGCAAAAGAGTTCATATCTGTTTCAGCCCTGTTCCCTCAGGCGCTGACCCGGTAGTCCGGCCGTCAGCTGGCGCAGCTTTCTGCGACATATGCCCGATCGGAACACCAAAATTCAGTTCAAAGCCGAGACTATGACAAATATAACAATTCGCCGGGCCGTTCTGACCGACGCGCCCCAACTGCCCCATCTTTTCGAGACGTCCATCCGAAACATTGCGTCCCATTTCTATTCGCCCGATCAGGTCGATGCCTGGGCAGCGCGGAAAGAGCGGATCGAGGCGGTATTCCGTGACGACTTCAACGCCCGGAATGCATGGGTCGCCGAAAACGATGAAGAAGACATCCTCGCCTATATCGACCTTGAAGGCGGCGGACATATTGATTTCTTCTACGCGCATCCGGACGTTTCGAAGACCGAGACCACGCGGCACATGTACGAACTTCTCGAGGCCGAGGCGCGCGATCAGGGTGTGCCTTATCTGACGACGGAGGCTTCAGAATCCGCGCGCCGCTTTTTCGAAAAGTACGGGTTCGCGGTCACATCCCGCAATGACGTCATTCTCAATGGCGTCGGCATCCATAACTATCGGATGGAAAAAGCGCTCTGACCGGTCGGCGCGGGCACTCTCTCCCGGAAAGTGAATGCCTCGGCTGTTGAGCCATGAATGGCCAGGTGTTCGAGCTTTTGTTTCGCCTCTGCGGGTGTTGGAATATGCCCGGCAGGAACCCACCACATGGCAAGATAAACATCCATTTTCTCGAACCAGTCCCTGCGTCGGCGAAACGCCTCCAGATGGACCGGATTACGATAGACGAACACCATCAATTGCTCGAGCGTTTCCCAGACCGACATGTTGATGGCGAGCAGCGGATCACCGAACACCGCATCAGCCTCAGCATTGGCGTCCTCTCCGGCCAGTCGCCACACGAAGCCGGGCGCGGCCTCAGCTTCGGCATTGACCGAATCGAGCATGGCAAAGAAGTCAGCCACCTGCGGATGGCCTTCAGGTTCGCGCAGGCGCGCAATATTGATTTCAGCGAGATGAAATTGCGACAAGGGGATTCCCTTCAGGCAAGCAGAATAAGGTATTCAATAATGCAATAAACTGGTTCATCCCCCTTGTACCGACTCTGGCAGGGGAGTATACGCGGGCCGTTTGCCCGTTGGCCGCCAGTAAACATTCATAACATGCCCGCCGGAGACCAGTTTTATGCCCAAGCGCACCGATATCCAATCCATTCTCGTTATTGGCGCAGGGCCGATCATTATCGGCCAGGCCTGCGAGTTTGACTATTCCGGTGTTCAGGCAATCAAGGCGCTCAAGGATGAAGGCTATCGCGTCATTCTGGTAAATTCCAACCCCGCCACCATCATGACCGATCCGGGGCTGGCCGATGCGACCTATATTGAGCCAGTAACGCCGGATTTTGTTGCAAAAATCATCGCTCGCGAAAAACCAGACGCGCTTCTGCCGACCATGGGCGGTCAGACAGCCCTGAACTGCGCGCTTGAACTCCAGCGCATGGGCGTCCTCGAAGAGCATGGCGTGGAGCTGATCGGCGCGAAGGCCGAAGCCATCGAAAAAGCCGAAGACCGTCGTCTGTTCCGTGAAGCCATGGATCGTATCGGGCTGGAAAACCCAAAGGCGGTCATCATCGCCGCGCCTGAGATCAAGAATGATAAGGGCAAGACGGTCGATTATGATCGCATCACCGGCCTGAAAATGGCTGTAGACGCACTTGATGAAGTTGGTCTTCCGGCCATCATCCGCCCTGCCTTTACGCTCGGCGGCACGGGCGGCGGCATTGCGAACAATCGCAAGGAGTATGAGGAATACGTCCGTTCGGGTCTCGACGCCTCTCCAGTGGCGCAGGTCCTTATCGATGAAAGCCTTCTGGGCTGGAAAGAGTATGAAATGGAGGTCGTCCGCGACAAGGCGGATAACTGCATCATCATCTGCTCTATCGAGAATATTGACCCGATGGGCGTTCACACAGGGGATTCTGTCACCGTCGCACCGGCCATGACCCTGACTGACAAGGAATACCAGATCATGCGGAACGCCTCGCTGGCGGTTCTTCGCGAGATCGGTGTGGAAACGGGCGGATCGAACGTTCAGTTCGCCGTGAACCCGGATGACGGCCGCATGGTGGTCATTGAAATGAACCCGCGCGTGTCGCGCTCTTCGGCGCTCGCCTCCAAGGCCACCGGCTTCCCGATTGCCAAGATCGCGGCCAAGCTGGCTGTGGGATACACGCTGGATGAGCTCGACAATGACATTACCGGCGTCACACCCGCCAGTTTTGAACCGACCATTGACTATGTGGTCACGAAAATCCCGCGCTTCGACTTTGAGAAATATCGCGGCGCCGATGCCGGTCTGACGACCTCCATGAAGTCTGTCGGTGAAGCCATGGCCATTGGCCGGACCTTCCAGGAAAGCCTTCAGAAGGCGCTCCGCTCGATGGAACAAGGTCTTGATGGGCTTGATGAAATCCATATCGACGGACTTGGACAGGGTGATGACCAGAATGTCCTGACGGCCGCTGTGTCCAAACCGACCAAGGACCGCATACGGGTCATCGCTCAGGCGCTGCGGTCAGGCCTCTCGGTTGAAGATGTCCACACCGCATCAAAATATGATCTGTGGTTCCTTCGTCAGATTGCCGAAGTCATCGAGATGGAAAGCATCCTGATGGCGCATGGCCTGCCAGACGACAAGCTGGGCTGGACCCATATCAAATCCATGGGCTTTTCAGACAGCCGCCTCGCAAAGCTGACAAACTCTTCGGAAAGCGAAATCCGGGCGAGACGCAAGGCGATGGGCGTGCACCCTGTTTACAAGCGTATCGACACCTGCGCGGCCGAGTTTGCTGCGAAAACGCCTTATCTCTACTCCACCTATGAATTCCCGCTTTACGGCCAGGAAACGGCCGATTGCGAGGCCGATGTTTCCGATCGCCGCAAGGTTATCATTCTGGGCGGTGGACCGAACCGGATCGGTCAGGGAATCGAGTTCGATTATTGCTGCTGTCATGCGGCCTTTGCCATGCATGATCTCGGCATTGAGTCGATCATGGTGAATTGTAACCCGGAAACCGTTTCCACCGACTATGACACGTCGGACCGGCTCTATTTTGAACCTCTCACCGAAGAGACTGTTCTGGAAATCATCCGCAAGGAAATGAGCCGGGGCGAACTGCTCGGCGTCATCGTTCAGTTCGGCGGCCAGACCCCTCTGAAGCTGGCGGCACGGCTTGAGGAAGAAGGCATTCCGATCCTCGGCACGAGCCCGAACAGTATTGACCTTGCCGAAGACCGCGAACGGTTCACGCAGATACTCGATGATATTGGGCTCAAGCAGGCCCCATCTGCCATTGCCCGGTCTGAAGAAGAAGTTCTGGCAGCCGCCGAACGCATTGGCTTCCCACTCATGCTGCGCCCATCCTACGTACTCGGCGGGCGCGCCATGGAAGTGGTGCGCGATGAAGACGATCTGAAGCGCTATGTGCGTGACGCCGTTCAGGTCTCTGGCGACCAGCCCTTGCTGTGTGACCAGTATCTTGCCGACGCGATTGAGGTGGACGTCGACGCGCTGTGCGATGGCGTTGATGTACATATTGCTGGCGTGATGGAGCACATTGAGGAAGCTGGCGTCCATTCAGGCGACTCGGCTTGCTCCCTGCCCGCATACACGCTGCCCGTTGGTATTATCAGCCAGCTTGAACGCCAGACGGCCGAACTGGCCATGGCTCTTGAAGTGCGCGGCCTGATTAACATTCAGTTCGCCGTCAAGGATCAGGACATTTTCGTTCTGGAAGCCAATCCACGCGCATCGCGGACCGTACCGTTCGTGGCAAAAGCCGTGGATGCCCCTATTGCCAGCATTGCAGCGAAAGTCATGGCGGGCGAAAAGCTGGCCTCGTTCGATGTGCTCCAGAAGGCCGCTCCGCGCCGCATTGCCGTTAAAGAAGCTGTCTTCCCGTTTGCCCGTTTCCCGGGCGTCGATCCTGTGCTTGGCCCTGAAATGCGATCAACGGGTGAAGTCATGGGCTGGGATGACGATTTCGGTGCAGCGTTCCTGAAAACTCAGATTGCGGCCAGCGTGAACCTGCCCGTTGACGGTCAGGTCTTCATCTCGCTGAAAAATTCGGACAAGCTTGGCGCACTTGATGCGGTCAAGCGTCTGGTGGATCTTGGATTCAAGATGGTGGCGACGTCCGGCACCGCCAGCTTTCTGGCTGAACAGGGCATCCCTGTGCGACGCGTGAACAAGGTAGCCGAAGGGTCCCGGCATATCGTCGATGAAATCCTGGATAATGAAATTGCGCTGGTCTTCAACACAACCGAAGGCGCGCAATCTTTGAAAGACTCACAGTCTATTCGGGAAACCGTATTGAAACAGCGCGTGCCTTACTTTACGACACTGGCCGCCTCAAAAGCTGCCGTAAAAGCAATTGAGGTGCTGAAAAGTCGGGAACTTGAAGTTCGTCCCCTTCAATCCTAACTTGACTGTCACAAAAAAGCGTTGAACGCTTCCACGCATCTATCAAAGATGGACTCCTGCATGCAAAGAATTCCTATGACTGCTCAGGGCCACAAGGCTCTTGAGGAAGAACTGAAGACATTGAAAACCGTCGAGCGTCCGAACGTGATCGCTGCCATCGCCGAAGCGCGTGAGCATGGCGATCTGTCTGAGAACGCCGAGTATCATGCCGCCAAGGAAAAACAGAGCTTCATTGAAGGTCGCGTGGCCGAACTCGAGGACAAGCTGGCCCGGGCCGATGTCATCGACACCACCAAGCTTTCCGGCAACACAGTGCGCTTTGGTGCCACAGTTACCGTTTTAGACGAAGATACCGAGGAAGAATCAACTTATAAGATTGTCGGAGAAGACGAGGCCGATGTTGCTTCCGGCAAGGTCTCCGTAACGTCTCCGATCGCTCGTGCCCTGATCGGCAAAGAGCTTGAAGACGTTGTTGAGGTTGCTGCGCCGGGCGGGGCCAAGTCCTACGAGATAGTCAAGGTGGAGTACATCTAGGCATGATGACGTCCGATGCGCTCGGGCCTTCAGTCTGGGCAGCGTCGGATGGTCGAGCCGGAAACCGGGCTCAGGCCCTTGCCGTGGCCCGGGCTCTTGGCGAAATGACCCGTTGGGTGAAAATTGCTCATATCAACGGGAAAGGACATCGCGCAGAACCGATTGATCTGAAGATCAATGGCATTCAGCCGATGCTGCCATCCCGTATGTGGTGGAGCCCGCTCTCCACGCTTCCGAAATCCCAGAAGCAGATTTTCCAGCCGCCCTGGCCGACTGTCTGGATCGCGGCAGGGCGCAGAACAAGCGCATTCTCCCGGCATATCCGCAAGGCTTCAGACGGCGAAACGCTGACCGTTCACATCATGAAACCGGATCTGGAGCTGAGCGCTTTTGACCTGGTGGCCGCCCCGGAGCATGACAAGCTGGAGGGTGAGAACGTTATCTCCACGCTGGGGTCCGCATCGTATTTTGCGCCCGAAGCGATTGAAGATGCTGAGCTCGCCTTTGGCGACATGGCCGAAGAGCGCGGCTTCAAGGTGGCTGTCAATCTGGGCGGCGACTCGAAAACTCACAAAATGACCGAAGCCGTGGCTCAAAAGCTGGAACGCCAGCTCGACAATCTGGCAACTCAGGGCGCACGGCTGCGCATAACCTGTTCACGACGGACACCGACCCACGCCCGCGTCAGATTCCGGAACTTTTCCGAACGCGTTGGCGCGAAATTCTGGGAAGGTCCGGCGGATGGTCAGAACCCCTATCTCGCAAACCTTTTGATGTCTGATGCGGCAATCGTCACAGAAGATTCCACAAACATGTTGTCAGAGGCGGCCTATTTCGGATTGCCTCTCCACATAGTGCGTATGGAAGGCGAGCACAGAAAATTCGATTCCTTCTACAAATCGCTGATCGACCATGGGATTGCCCGCTGGTTTGAGGGCGAAATCTTTTCGTGGACGTATCAGCCGCTCAGAGAGATCGACAAGATTGCCGACGCCATCGTGAAGAAACTGATCGAGCGGCACCCCCCGCCTGAGTTTGCAACGGCACATGGTGCCCGGCTGGGTGATCGCGACCGTCGTTGATGCGCGGTCTGAAAAGATTGGAGTATTCCGGCCATTATTGACCGAATACTCCAAGATTACTTTATAACGTTCTGTTTTTATTTTAATTTTTGATTTGACCTTGCGGAAGACTGTCGTAAATTCACGCCATGACGCATCAGCATCTTCATGATCAAAAGGGTCATTCCCACGAACTGCATGGCCAGCATGCCAGCCAGCGACGCATTGGCATTGCGGCAATCGTCACGTTCACCTTCATGTTTGCTGAAGTTGCGGGCGGCATTATCTCAGGGTCTTTGGCTCTGCTGGCCGATGCGGCCCACATGCTTACCGATGCTGGCAGCCTGCTTCTCGCCTATATTGGCTATTCCCTCGCGCGCAAGCCTGCCGATAGTCATCGCACCTTTGGCTTTTCGCGCTTCAAGATTCTGGCCGCCTTTGCCAATGGTTTTCTGCTTTTACTTCTGGCCGCGTGGATTTGCTGGGAGGCCATCCATCGGATCATTACACCTGAGGCCGTGCTCTCCGGCGTCATGTTCTGGGTGGCTGTCATTGGTCTGCTGATCAATGTCGGCCTCTTCTTCATGCTGCATGCAGCCCATGATCATGATCACGAAGATCTGAATATGAGCGGCGCGATTGCCCATGTGATCGGTGACCTGCTTGGGTCGGTCGCGGCCATTCTGGCTGCCGTCATCATCTGGTTTACCGGCTGGACCCTTGCCGACCCCATTCTGTCAGTCGTGGTGGCTGGCCTGCTCGTGCGTAGCGCCATACCCATTCTTCGCAAATCTTCGCATATTCTGCTACAGGGTGCGCCTTCGGGCGTGGATCTGGAAGCTATCGCGTCAGAAATCGAAAAACTCCCCACAGTTCAGGCCGTTCATCATATGCACGCATGGACACTGACCGGTGAAGACAAGCTGCTCACCCTTCATGTCGTCCCTGAACAGCGAGAGTTCGCGATCGATGTTATTCCACAGGTACGTGCGCTTCTGAGCGAAAAGTTCCAGATCCAGCATGCAACCATTGAACTGGACCTTGACCCGCTCGACGAATGCGACTTTCCCGCTGAGCTGGCCATGACAGGTGGGCATCACCATCACTGAATGTATCGGGTTGACTGGCCCGGTTTGCGGTTCCCCTCTTTATTCAGTGTGATGAGCCCTATATCTAGCCATGAAAAGTTCGAAAGAGATTCATGATGAGTGATGTTCAACACGAAGAAATAATCATTATTGGCGCAGGGCCTGCGGGCTATACTGCTGGCGTCTATTCGGCGCGGGCCATGCGCAAGCCGCTTATTCTGGCCGGTTACCAGCCTGGCGGACAGCTCACCATCACGACGGAAGTGGAAAACTGGCCTGGCGACAAGGAAGTTCAGGGCCCGGATCTGATGATCCGCATGCGGGAACATGCCGAAGTCATGGGCGCGCGGGTTCTTGAACAACAGGTCGGCAAAGTCGATTTCTCCAGCCGTCCGTTCAAGATCGACACGGAAAGCGGCGAACATTACACCGCCGACTGCGTGATTATCACCACAGGCGCTCAGGCACGCTGGCTCGGCCTCGACACTGAAGAGAAATTCAAAGGCTTTGGCGTTTCGGCCTGTGCGACCTGCGACGGTTTTTTCTATCGCAACAAAGACGTTCTGGTGATTGGTGGCGGCAACACAGCCGTCGAAGAGGCCCTCTACCTGACGAATTTTGCATCCAAGGTGACACTCGTACATCGCCGCGATTCTCTTCGAGCGGAGAAAATCCTGCAGGATCGTTTCTTCCGTCACCCGAAAACAGAGGTCATCTGGGACAGCGTTCTGGATGAAGTTCTGGGCGAGGAAAATCCGCTTGGCGTCACAGGTGCACGTCTCAAGAATGTGAACACCGGTGAAACGACGGACCTTTCCGTTCATGGCGTGTTCGTGGCGATTGGCCATGCGCCATCCACCGAGCTGTTTGCCGGTCAGATCGACATGCATCCGAACGGATACATCAAGACCGCCCCTGGCACGGTTGCCACAAACATTCCAGGCGTCTTCGCCGCAGGTGACGTGACCGATGAGACGTATCGGCAAGCCGTGACCGCTGCAGGCATGGGCTGCATGGCCGCGCTGGACGCCGAACGTTATCTGGCTGGACTTGAAGAAGAGACAGTGCCCGCCTGAATACCACACAGAAATTGAATTCATCGCGAAACCCGAAGTCAAATACAGACCTCGGGTTTTGTTTTATGACAGTATTACGAAATTAATTCTCCATATACTTGACAGTAGTACATGATTTTCTAGCCACTTAAGATATCAATTTATCTATGGATTCTCAAAACATGAGCAGAACCTCAAAAATGACCCGCAAACAACTGATATGCAGCGCGGGTCTGGCTTTGTTGCCTATACTTGCCTTCTCTTCCGCGCAGGCTCAGGAAGATGATGAGGGTTCCAAACGCCTTGGTACCGTCACGGTCACGGCTGCCAAGAAAGAGCAGACACTTCAGGAAACGCCGATTGCTGTCTCGGTGGTTGATGAATCCGTTATCGAGAACGCTGGCATTCAGGATCTGTCCGACCTTCAATCCCTCGTTCCGTCACTGCGCGTTGATACCTATCAGTCATCCGCTCAGACATCCTTCAAGATCCGTGGCTTCGGGAATGGCGATAACAATGCAGGCGTTGAGCCATCGGTCGCTGTCTATATTGACGGTGTGTACCGGTCGCGCTCCGCCGCCTCGATCGCCGATCTGCCAAATCTTCAGCGTGTGGAAGTCCTGCGCGGGCCGCAATCCACCCTGTTCGGCAAGAACGCTTCGGCAGGTGTGATTTCGATTGTCACTCAGGGGCCGCAATTCCAGCAAGAAGGCAATGCCGAGGTCACAGTTGGCAATTACGGTCTGGTGAAAATGTCAGCTGACATGACCGGGCCGCTGACCGACACGATCGCCTACAGCCTGTCCGGTCATACAGCGCAGCGCGATGGTTATGCTAACGACATTGGCACAGGCCAGGACATTAACGATCGCAACCGCTGGGGCGCGCGCGGTCAGTTGCTGATCGAACCAAATGACGATCTGTCTGTACGTCTGATCGCCGATTATGATGAGATCGACGAAATTTGCTGTATCGCCTCCAACGTCATCAACGGCCCGACCGGCGCCATCATCACCGCTCTGGGCGGCCAGCTGGGCCCTGAAGAGCCGCTGGCCTACAACGCCTATTTCAACTTCGCACCAACCAACAAGATCGAAAACTCCGGCATTTCCGGACAAGTCGACTACGAGTTTGACTTCGGCACGCTGACATCGATCACCTCTTTCCGGAACTCCCAGGCAGAGCAGAATTCGGATGGCGACTTCACGACGGCTGACCTGATTGGGCGCTTCTACTCTGATACCGAGATCGACACCTTCACACAGGAAGTCCGGCTGGCTGGCACGACCGACTTTATGGACTGGATGGTCGGCGGTTTCTATTTCGATGAAACGGTCAGCATTGACGGCAACATCGCCTATGGCACGGATCTCCGCGCGTATGCGGAAACGCTGGTCGCTGCAATGACCGCTGGCGCTGTACCAAATGCCTATGCGGCCGTCGAAACCGCTCTGGGCCTGCCTGTCGGCACCACATTCGGTCAGGCTGGCCAGGGGCTTTCGGAAGAATATGGTCAGGACAACGAAGCCTACTCCCTGTTCGGCACGCTGGACTTTCATCTGCGTGATGACCTGACACTGACACTGGGCGCAAACTATACCAGCGACAAGAAGAAGGCGTTCGCCAACATCACGAACACCGATGCGTTCTCCGCATTGGATTTTGTCTCCATTGGCAACACCTTCATCTATCAGGGCGCACTGGCGAACACGCTGGCAGGCTATGGCATTGATGCCACAGACCCAGCGCAGCTGAACGCCTTTGCAACCGCCAATCCAGCCGCTTTCGCGCAAATCCAGGCTGGCGCTCAGGCCTTTGCTGATGCCAATGACACCAATCCTGAGTTCAATGATTTCCTGCCGCTTCAGGCGTTGCAATTCTTCCCACCGTTCGTGGACTTCCCGAATGCCGTGGAAAATGGAGAGAGTGACGACAGCAAATGGACCTACACGGCCCGTCTGAACTATGAAGTGAACAGCAATCTGTCTGTCTACGGCTCTTATGCCACCGGCTTCAAGGCAACGTCATGGAACCTGTCTCGTGACAGCCGTCCATTTGCCAGCGATGTCGAGGCTCTGGCCGCGGCTGGCCTGCTGGTACCAAACCTTGTTGCCGGAACCCGCTATGCCGGCCCGGAAGATGCCAAAGTGTTCGAGCTTGGCCTGAAAGCCGCCTATGATCAGGTTGCGTTCAACGTGACGGTGTTTGATCAGGAAATCGAAGGCTTCCAGTCCAACGCCTTCACCGGCACGGGCTTTGCGCTGACAAATGCTGGCGTACAGTCCAGCACGGGTGTCGAAGCGGACATCACATGGGAGCCGGTGGACGGCCTGACCCTTGTGGCAGCGGGTCTGTTCATGGACCCGGTCTATGACGAGTTCACCAACTCATCGAATGGCGACATTTCCGGCCAGCGCCCTCAGAGCATTTCTGAAAACTCGCTGTCGCTGGGTGCGAGCTATGATTTCGTCCTGCCAAATGGCTGGGACGCTTACGCGCGGGCGGATTACCAGTATGAATCCGAAGCCTTCCTGACCGACGACCCGGATACATCTGACATCACGCGTGAGATCAGTATGGTGAATGCGGCGGCGGGTGTTCGTCTCGATAATGGCCTGAAAGTTTCGGTCTGGGGCCGCAACATCTTTGATGATGCCTATCTGATCGAAGCCTTCCCGTCTGTTGCCCAGGAAGGCTCGCTGACCGGGTATCCAAACCAGCCTGCGACCTATGGTGTCACTGTCGGTATGGAATTCTAAACGCCGTCTTTATCCGATGGTCTTAAAGGGGAGCTCTTCGCAGCTTCCCTTTTTTTCTTGCCCCGCAGCGATTCCGTATACATCTTGACGTCATGGACTGGGATAAGCTTCGATCTTTTCACGCTGCCGCCGAGACCGGCAGCCTGACCGCTGCCGGAGAGCGATTGCGCATCAGCCAGTCCGCCGTCTCCCGCCAGATCGCGGCCCTTGAAGACAGTGTCGGCGTGCCCCTGTTCCAGCGTCATGCACGCGGGCTGGTGCTGACCGATGCCGGTCACAAGCTTCATGAAGCCACCAAGGAAATGGCGAACGCGGCCTATATTGCCCAGACGGTTATCCGCGACGCCAAAGACAGCCCACAGGGCGAACTTCTGGTCACCGCACCGATTGCATTTGGTTCCACCTGGCTGATGGACCGGCTGCATATCTTCACCGAGAAATACCCCGATATTCATCTGCGTCTCTTTCTGGACGATCGGGAATACGACCTTTTGAAACTTGAGGCAGAATGTGCAATCCGGCTCTGGGCTGCCGACAAGGCCGATCTCATTCAACGACGCCTGATGCCTGTGAAAACAAGCCTCTATGCCTCCCGAAGCTATCTGGAGCGATATGGCACACCGCAAACGCCTGAAGACCTCGATCATCACCGGATCATTGTGTACGGCCAGGACAACGCGCACATGAATTCAGCGAACTGGGCCCAGCGCGTCGGGCGGGACGATTTACGGCCACGGGGCGCGAGCCTCACGGTCAACAATGTCGTGGCCATGGTCCGCTCGGCGGAAGCGGGTCTCGGTGTGGCGGATCTGCCCGATTACATGATCCGTTCAGACTCTGAGCTGGTCAAAGTGTTGCCCGACCGGACAGGCCCCTCCTTTGAGCTGTTCTTCATCTACCCAACCGATCTCCGCCGTTCGAACCGGATTTCGGCCTTCCGGGATTTTCTGACAGAGGAAATCTCCCGCTTCGTGAAACAGCAGAATTCCTGACGTTCGCGTCACTGTATGCAGTTCTGCATAACAGGGTTACTGCGAAACGCATTGTATGATCCGAGACTATCTATATCTTGTGATATGCATGATGTCTCAACATGCAGCCTGATCTTCTGCTGATTGGGCGTTTCCTCCCCGAGACACACCTACAAAGCCGGGCGCCTTCATGGCAGCCCGGCCTTTTTTTGCGAAAAACCCAAAGCGCCGATACAAAAACGCCCCCGTCGACAACGGGGGCATTTATGCATGTATGAGACTATCGTCTTATATTGGTGGGCGGCACCGGTCAGAGGCTGGATCGCAGCATCCAGGCCGTCTTCTGGCTCACTGTCATGCGCTGGGTAAACATGTCCACCGTGACATCGTCACCAACTTCATCGGCGAGATCCAGCGCACCTTTGAGCGTTGCAGACAGGGTGTCGTGCCCTTTGGCCAGATTCTCGACCATGGACTCCGCGTCTGGCTGGGAATTGTCCGGCTTGATGGTGGCGTACTCAAGAATTGCTTCGGTTGATCCTGGCGCATATTCGCCAATCGCACGTAGGCGCTCCGCAATGTCATCCAGCGCTGTCCAGAGCTCGGTGTACTGCTCCATGAACATCTCGTGTAGAGCCTTGAAGCGCGGTCCGGTGACGTTCCAGTGATAGCCGTGTGTTTTCACATACAGCGCATAGGTATCCGCCATGACGGCTCGCAGGCCTTTCGCCAGCTTTGCGCGGTCTTCGGCAGAAAGTTCAGTCGCATTCTTCATCTTCAAACCCCTTCATTATCGAATTCTGAGGTATAGATAGGAACGCACACACCTGAGTTAAAATCAATAATAGCAATTACTAATATAAATAATAATTATAAAAAAGCAGAGTCCTTCACCATGCCCCGCTGGTCCGAACAGCGGTGCAAAAAGCCAAAGCGTATGGTGAAAAATAACCGTTCTCACGAGAGACAACGTAAACCGGATAAGTCATGTCCAGCCCCCTGACATCTATCGTTGAAAGTCCACCGCGACCCAATTCATCCTGCAGCGCATTCTCCGGCATCAAAGCGAGGCCGTATCCGGCTTCAACCATTCGCTTCTGGGCCGTCAGACTGTCGATAGCAGACCAGTTGAAACTGTCATATCCGGTCGCACGAAAAGCTGACACCAGATGCAAGGGCGGCCTCGCTGGTCCTGCATCACGCGAAGGAAAAACCAGCCAGGTTTCCGCAATTAAGGGCGACAAATCATCCACAACCGTGCCGGCGAGTGGATGCTCAGACGAACAGATCACCCTAAGCTTTTCCGTTCCAACGAGTTCGTTCGCAAGCTCGTTTTCAGAGGAAGCATAATACCGAATGCCAATGTCTGCATGTCCCGCACTTATTCGCTGGCTTACACCATTGCTCGTATCCGTTTCAATTTTCACCGTCACGCCTGGAAAAGCTTTGCGGAGATCGTGAAGAATGCCAGCTAATCCCTCATTCGCTAACGTTCCAACGACCGCCAACACAAATGCACCCACATCGCCGGACCTGAGCTCCTGAGCAGTTCGCTCGGCGTCAGCTACGGCCGCCAACAGGCTTTTCGCACGCGGTAGATATGCCCTGCCTGCGGACGTCAGCGCGACACTCTGACCGATGCGTTCGATTAACCGAACCCCCAGACGAGCTTCGAGCTGCGATACCCGTCGACTTATAGCAGGTTGCGATCGGTTCAATACTGACGCTGCAGCGGAGAATCCGCCTGCTTCATAGACGGCAACAAAGGTTCGTACTTCCTGCAGATCGCTCATTATCCACCTTTTGCATCATATTAATAAAAACTATGCATTTGACTGATGTTAAAGCAATCGGTCATCTCTCCGTCAATGAGGAGGCGATTATGACCAAGCAACAAATATTCAAATCCATGCACACGAACCGCACAGGATTTCTGATGCCGAATGCGTGGGATATTGGTTCCGCAAGAATGCTGCAATCTTGCGGATTCGACGCCATCGCCACCACATCCTCAGGCATCGCATTTTCGTATGGAATGACCGATTACCCACGAATGGATGCGCCCGTTGTCGGACGCGAAATAATGCTTCAGCGCGCAAAAGAAATCGCCGAAAGCGTCGATATTCCCGTAAGCGGCGATCTGGAAAACGGCTATGGTGACACGCCCGAAGTTGTTGCCGAAACGGTCCAACTCGCGATTGAGGCCGGACTTGCAGGTTGCAACATAGAGGACCGAATTCCATTCTCACCGAAGCTTTATTCGGAAACGCTCGCAGTCGAACGCATTCGCGCTGCTGCAGAGACCGTTCAAAAGCTTTCCCCAGACTTCGTCCTCACCGCCCGCTCAGACGCTATTATTTGGGATCAGCGTGGCCTTGGCGCTGCCATTCAACGTTCAAATGCGTATCTCAACGCTGGCGCGTCGTGTTGCTTTACACCCGGGACCGTCAAATTGGAGGATATCAGAACTCTCGCCTCTGAAATCCAAGGGCCACTCAATATGGTCATGGGACTTGGTACGACGGAGGGAGCCGCTGACGAGTGGTTTCAGGCAGGTGTTCGCAGAATCAGCGTAGGCGGATCAATCGCAAGAACGGCGCTCGCAACCGTCAGAGCAGCAGCCGAAGAACTGCGGCTGAGGGGAACCGTTAAGTTTTCCGCGAACGAGATATCTCAAACGGAATTAAACGCTTTGTTTTCGATTTCCCCTGGGCGCACACAATGAACGAGACGCAAGCAAATCGGATCGCGAAAACGCCGCGTCCACCATACTATGTCGTAACCACGACGACCCATTTGGGTCCCGGTTATGAACAGCAAGTACATTTGAGTTGGGGAAAGCAGCTTCATGAGATCGCATCTCAGATGGATGGCTTTCTGGGGCTTGAAGTATTCTTTGATGGCGACTTTTCCTGCGCCTCGTCTTATTGGCGGGATCTTTCCGCGATCGAAGCGTGGCGAAACCATCCCTCGCACAAGGCGGCTAAAAATAAGGCGAAAGCCGATTGGTTCGGCCCGACTATTACACGAATATCTCGCGTCGAACGAGACTACGGCTTCGACCTGGATACAAAAAGACCCGCTTTATAGCGGGCCTTTTCAGTCTGATTGTAAGCGCGGACCTATTTCAGCGACGCACAGAAAGTCTGAATGCGTTTCATGGCTTCGGTCAGCGCTTCGGTCGAGGTCGCATAAGAGACGCGGAAGGCCGGGCCCATGCCAAATGCGGCACCAAAGACGACGGCCACATTGCCATGCTGGAGCAGCTCGGTTGCGAAAATCTCGTCATTCTCGATCAGGACGCCGCCCGGGCTGGTTTTGCCAATCGCGCCCGCGCAGGACGGATACACATAGAACGCGCCTTCGGGCGTTGGACAATTCAGACCTTCCGCCTTGTTCAGCTCAGCAACCACGAGGTCACGGCGCTGTTTGAATACGGCATTGCGGTCGTCAAGAAAGCCTTGCGGCCCGTTCAGCGCCTCGACGGACGCCCATTGCGAGATTGAGCAAGGGTTGGAGGTTGTCTGGCTGATCACCTTGCGCATTGCGCCGATCAGCTTGTCCGGGCCGCCTGCATAGCCAATCCGCCAGCCGGTCATGGCATACGCCTTTGACACACCATTCATGGTCAGCGTGCGGTCATAAAGGCCCGGCTCGACCTGCGCGATTGTCCAGTAGTCAAACCCGTCATAGACGAGATGCTCATACATGTCGTCGGTCAGGATCCAGACCTGTGGATGCTTCAGCAGAACATCCGCCAGCGCCCGCAGCTCAGCCTTGGTATAGGCCGCACCGGTTGGGTTGGATGGCGAATTCAGGATCAACCATTTGGTTTTCGGCGTGATTGCGGCCTCAAGCGCATCTGGCGTCAGCTTGTAATGCTGGTTCTGGCCGCATTCGACCGAGACCGGCTTGCCGCCACACATCAGCGCCATTTCCGGATAGGACACCCAGTATGGCGCCGGAATGATCACTTCGTCGCCTTCATCCAGGGTCGCCAGAAACGCGTTAAAGATGATCGGCTTGCCGCCTGGCGCTACACTGATCTGGCCTGGCGTGTATTTCAGGCCATTGTCGCGCTCGAACTTGGCGCAGATCGCGTCCTTCAGCTCCGGGATACCATCCACTGGCGTGTACTTTGTCTTGCCGTCCTGGATGGCCTTGATGGCCGCTTCCTTGATATTGTCCGGCGTGTCGAAATCGGGCTCACCCGCGCCCAGACCAATCACATCAATACCCTGACGCTTGAGTTCCATCGCCTTGTTGCTGACGGCAATCGTGGCGGATGGCTGAACGCGATTTACAGCTTCGCTGAGGTACAGTTCGGACATGAGCTTTCTCCCCGGTATGAGCTTTTTCCAGCAAGAAAAAGCGCTGAGACTTAGAGTCCGGCGCGGTTTATACCGTTATGCTCAATTTGACCATTGGTTTCGGGCAATTTCTTTCCGGGCGCGGACCATAAACGCCCTCGTCTCACCGCGCCTTCAGCCGAAGGCCTGATACCAGTCCGACAAGACAGGCAATGCCCAGCGCCCAGGGCAACATTCCGGCAGGCTCAACCGGCTGATCTGTGACCACTAAGGCCAGCGCAGTCAGACTGAACCGGTCATTTTGCCAATACGGGACAGGATCTCTCCGAAAATGCCGGGAAAGCTGACGGCCAGCAGGGCCGCACCGATCGTGAACAGGCCAAATGCCATGATGTAAAATCGCGGCCGCCATTTCGGCAGCGCCAGCTGGCCCGCCGCCAGCGCAGACACCGCAAGGGCCCAGAAGACCGGAAAGAGGTCAGTCACGGCAAATCTCAGACAAGACAATTACAGTCATCACCCGCCCGTCATGCAAGAACCATGCGAGATGGCGACTTGACTGGCCCGGCAAAGCGCTCATCTTCCCGCAATGGCCCATAACAATACCCGGCCCAGGGCGCCGAACGGCGTCGAGGTCATCAAGGACAATCTTTCCCGTCTGCCCAGCAAGCCGGGCGTCTATCGCATGTTCGGTGCCGATGGCGAGGTGCTGTATGTTGGCAAGGCGAAAAGCCTGAAAAACCGGGTGGCCAATTACGCAAAGCTGGGCGGGCACACCCAGCGTATCGCGCTGATGATCTCGCTGACGGCCTCCATGGAGTTCGTGGTCACAGACACCGAAACCGAAGCGCTGCTGCTGGAAGCCAATCTCATCAAACGGCTCAAGCCGCGCTTCAACATCATTCTGCGCGACGATAAAAGCTTTCCCTATATTCTGATCCGGCGCGACCACCCTGCCCCGCAAATCCTGAAATATCGCGGCGCTAAGAAACAGAAGGGCGATTATTTCGGCCCGTTTGCCAGCGCCTATTCCGTTCGCAACACGCTCGACACGCTCCAGAAAGCCTTCCTTTTGCGCACCTGTGAGGACAGCGTGTTCGACACGCGCTCCCGCCCCTGCATGCTGCATCAGATCAAGCGCTGCTCTGCGCCGTGTGTCGATCTGATCTCCGAAAAAGACTATCAGGCGCTGGCCGATCAGGCGGCCGACTTTCTGCGCGGCAAGGTGGTCAGCCTGCATGAACAGCTGGCCAGCGACATGGAAAAGGCGTCGGAGAATCTGGAGTTTGAACAGGCCGCCCGCCTGCGAGACCGCATCCGCGCCATTGCCGCCGTCCGCGCCAGCCAGGATATCAACCCGGAAGGCGTGGAAGAGGCCGATGTCTTCGCGCTGGCGCTCGATGGCGGCCAGTCCTGCGTTCAGGTCTTCTTCTACAGATCGGGCCAGAACTGGGGCACCAAGGCGTTCTATCCCAAACATGAAAAGGACGCCTCGCCCGGCGATATTCTGAGCGCGTTTCTCGTGCAATTCTATGATGAACGCCCCCCGCCCCGGCTGATCCTCACCTCCCATGCGCCCGAACAATCGGGCCTGATCGAAGAAGCGCTGGCCCTGCGTACCGACCGCAAGGTGGAAGTGCGCACGCCGTCCCGCGGCAGCAAGCGGGAGCTTGTCGTCCAGGCGCTGAACAACGCGAAAGAAGCGCTCAGCCGCAAGCTTGCCGAAAGCGCCAGTCAGACACGGCTTCTCGAAGAGGTGCGCAAAGTGTTTGATCTCCCCGAAACGCCGAAACGCATCGAGGTGTATGACAACTCCCACATTCAGGGAACGAATGCGGTGGGCGGCATGGTGGTGGCCGGGCCTGAAGGCTTTGAGAAACAGCAATATCGCAAGTTCAACATCAAGGATGAAGACCTCGAACCGGGCGATGATTACGGTATGATGCGCGAGGTTATGCGCCGCCGCTTCTCCCGTCTGATGAAAGAGGCCGACGTCAACGCCGAGGAGGCTCATGCCGGCCTCAATGTCGAGGAACGCCGCGCCAGGCTGCGCGCCGCGCCGAACTATCCCGATCTGGTGCTCATTGATGGCGGGCTGGGACAGCTCTCAGCCGTCACCGAAACCCTGACCGAGCTTGGCCTAACCACCGACGACATCACGCTTGTTTCCATTGCCAAAGGGCCGGACAGAAATGCGGGCCGCGAGAAATTCTTCCGCCCCAATCTGGCGCCCTTCATGCTGCCCGAAACAGCGCCCGTGCTCTATTATTTACAGCGCCTGCGCGATGAGGCTCACCGCTGGGCCATTGGCGCACACCGGGCCAAACGCTCCGCCGATATCAAGAAAAACCCGCTCGATGAGATTGAGGGGATCGGCCCTGCGCGAAAGAAAGCCCTGCTTCATCGTTTTGGCTCAGCCAAAGGGGTCTCCCGCGCCAAACTCGCCGACATCGCCACCGTCGACGGCGTCAGCCAGGCCCTCGCCGAGCGGATTTATGGGTATTTTCATGGGGGTTGAGTGGCGACCTGAGAGCAAATCATTTGGGAAACAGAATATGAAAAAAATTTCGTTGGGGCTTTAATTTTAGTACATCGTCGGTTCGGATCGTATTCGAGACCCGCCGCTCACCACCTTTCTGCGTAATAACAGACAAATCGGGGTTCTCAATAATAGCTTGATGAATATCGTCAGAATGCGAGGGCGTGTGATTATATATACTTTGATAAAAATCTCCGACTTCCACCGCATCCCCGAAATTTGCTATCGCACGCGGAATATCATCGTGCAGCTCGATAGTTGCTCTCTCCCGATCCGCCGCTTCGAATAGGTACAGTGACCCTTCTTGATCGGGATCGTAAGAAAGCATGTTCAGACCAGAACGCCCAAAATGCGCTTGGGAACTGCTATTTTTATGTAAAACATCATTATACACTTGGCGCGCGCGGTAATTCTTGGCGAAGTGAATCAACCAGTAGCGCCAACCGATCGGATTATTGATCGAAAACGGACTAGTATACGCACCCAATCCACGAAACGTTTCGAACACCGTTCGTTCTGCTTCACCCAACCAAGTGTGATCGGATTGACATTCTTCGACATCATCAACGGTTTTGAGTGATACACCGTACCTTGCAAGTCTAGAGGCAAGTTCTTCTTTATCAGATCTTGGCAGATAGGTTAGAAAGGCTTGAATAGCAAAAGTTAATAAAATTTCCGGCGAAGGATATGAACTTAAAATGTCGGAAATTGTCTTTGTTAGCACCTGACTATGTCCGCACTGGTCTAGATTAAAAAAAACGTTGCTGTTGTGCCCACAGCTTTTGATTAGTTGCTTTATTTCAGGGTATGCTAGTTCAAAATCCTGAGAGAAATACCGACAATCTACTGATAAGTACCTCTGAGAATCTTTGATTTCCGCAAGGTATGGAGCCGTACTCTCCTTGCAAAGCTCGACGGCCTCCGCCGCCACATCGTTTAAAATCAACAGAACATCAATTTGAATGGAGCGTAGGCCTTGAACATTTCTCTCGATGTTCAAAGTGGTGGCGGCTGTTTTCAATACATCTAAAATGATCAGTGGCGAGCCAGGCGTTCCACATCCATACACTCCTGCCCCACAAAAACCGTCGACAATAGCAATCCTGAAACGTTCTTGGTTCGGATGCTGGCACCTTACTCTTAAATACTCTGTTAGATACTCTTTGAGGACCTTGTGCTTACGTTTGGAATGCTCATCCAATTCAGCACCACCCACCCAATTATAGTCCTTTTTCACCACTGCTTTCGTTCTCTCTTAAAGTGTCGCCGCCACGGCATCCGGCATTTCATCCCACGTCTTACCTCGATACGATCTGCCATTAGCCTTTTTCGATCGCTTTTTATTGTCAGCTCCCCACGTACCCCACTGCTTGAAAAAGAAAGCAGTTCCAACTTCTCGGCACTCTTCGTAAATTTCGTCAATCCATTCTTCTTGAATCGGTCGCGCCAGGTGCCCGCTTTCGCCTCCAACAATTGCCCAATGAATATTGCTGAGATCGATTTGCCCCACGGATCCGATAAGCGGTTCAAAAGAGATGAATCGTATTGCAGCCGGCACTTGTCGCAACTCATCGATTCGTGAAACGACTTCCTCATTTTCAACGCTGGTGCCGAGCCAAACATTTGGCAGAGAGTCGTCGCTAAACTTAGTGAGGAGCTCCGCCATCCTATCTGGTCGCTTAGTTAGAATTTGATAGTGATGCTGAGGAGTATCCCGCATGACCGCCCAGACTAATTCAACGAATTCATCGCTAACTTCCGGATGGAACAAGTCGCTCATGGAGTTGACAAAAATTTTGCGTGGTTTTCTCCAACGCTTCGGCAGGTCTAATGCCTCATAATCAGGCCGAACGACGCCATTCCAAATCGTTCTCTTTCCACTTTTACGAGTAAGTCCTGCATACTTCTCAATTCCCATGGCTTCCAATCGTTTTGCCATCTGCATCGCATAGCAATTCGTACAACCTTTCGACATGATCGAACATCCAGCAACTGGATTCCACGTAGAATCGGTCCATTCGATCTGAGTTTCGGCCATGTTCAACTTTCCTTCAAATTTCCCACTAACTTACATCGAAAAATTAATAAGATAGAAAACTCAAATGTTCTTATTATGTTCCTATCAATTATTTGATTCAAAATCCACCCGTTCATTCAACTGACTAAAAGTCCGATGTGCTATTTGTGGCACATGCAGGCTTTACGGATTGACCTACAACCAAGTAGGTCGGCTCAAACCAAAGGTGGAGCCGACACATCCACCCCCATGTCGGGTACAGCCGGATCAGGTCCGGCTTTGAACCGACCTACAGCGCCCCACAAAAATCTTATCCCACGCCCTCTCCGCCTCCCCCCATCAACCCGCCAGAATGATGGATTGCGTTGACCCCTACTCCACCCGACACGCAAAATCAGCCAACTCGCGACCTGTCCATGGAGACCCGGAATTTGGGCCACAGCCGCTCCCATTCGGCCTCTTAATGACGTCTCGGTGAAACCTGGCTGAGACTGGCCGGGACATCACTGATCGGAGTGAATTTCGGCCCGTTTTAACGTTAGTCTTTAGTGACCAATCTTTAATCCTGAACAGGCCCACTCTGACCTTATTTGCCCGGAACAAATCCTTAACTGTGGGGAAAAGGTACAGGAGAAACATGCATGAAATGTCCCGTTGACGGTGAAACGCTGCAAATGATGGAACGGAGCGGCGTCGAGATAGATTATTGCCCGACCTGCCGGGGCGTCTGGCTGGACAGGGGCGAGCTGGACAAGATCTTGGAACGTTCAGCGCCGACCACCTCCCCTTCTACGCCAACACGCACGTCTCATTCATCGCCCTGGCATGATTACGACGGCGAGCGTGGCGAACGTGGCTATTCAGATTCGTCCCCGCGACGTCGCAAGAAGAAGGACAGCCTGCTCTCCGATCTGTTTGATTTCTGACAGGCATTCAGCGCGTCAGGGTGGATTACGCTTGCCGCTAATCCGCCCTGTTTGTTCTCTGCTCTCAACCCGCAGGTTGGATCAAGGCGCAACTGGATCGGACACACCAGACGAAAAGACCGGTACCCAGAAGAATTTCGGGCTGCGTTGCAGGCTCGCCATATGGGATGTTTTTCGCTATTCTTAACTCCCCGCTAAGGATTTTACTGAGCCGCCAAAGGTTTTGTGTGTGATGTATCTCAAACTATCCGGACTGTGTCTGTGTCTGTTGACACTTGCCCTGCCTGCTGAGGCCTGCCGCTGTTTCACATACAGATCGGTGACTGGCACGCAAACGCATCTCAGATATTATGATCTGGTGTTCACGGGTACTGCGCTCGATACCCGATATGTCGGAGAAGGCAAAGTTGGCCAGGAAGATGTATCCGCAACGAAGTTTCAGGTTACCGGCCTGTATCGGGGCGAAGCCGGTGACGTCATTGAGATCTTTCACCATGGCGGCATTGGCGGCGACGTCTGCGGTCCGAATTTCAACAATGGTGACGATTATGTCGTTTCCGCGAGAGTAACGGATGAACGTCTGCTAGCCGGTCCCTGTGATGGCATTCTGGCGTCAGAGATGCCCGCGAATCTGCGCGCTGTGCTTTATCCCCCTACGAGTGAGTCCCCATAAAGCGCGAAGCCGCTCAGCACTCGGCAAAGCTCCTGCTTCAAAGCGAATTTCATGAGAAAAAAGCGACGGAGGCCGGTGCACGTCGCCAAACGATCTTGAATCCATCTCAAAACACCGTCTAATACTCATCCTGGCCCGCGAACTTTCCGATTTTGCACGCTCTGGCACCATATATTCATCTTGGGGGATGATGTGATGAAATACCGCGCCGATATTGATGGGCTACGAGCGTTGGCCGTGCTTTCGGTGGTCTTTTATCATCTGGGCTTCGGCTTCATTCCGGGTGGCTTTCTGGGCGTAGATGTATTCTTCGTCATCAGCGGATATCTGATCACCACCATAATCGTCGAGGAAGTCCGGAATTCCGGAACATTCAGTTTTGGAGGCTTCTACGCCCGTCGTGTTCGGCGACTGATACCATCACTGATAACCATCGTCCTGCTCACCTTCGTTGCGTCTGTCTATGTGTTACCGGACGACCTGCTAAGCGATTTCAGCGCCAGCATTGCCTTCACGTTTTTAAGCATCTCGAACTTATATTTCTGGCTTTCCAGCGGATATTTCGACACCAGTTCCGAATTCAAACCCCTGTTGCACACTTGGTCTCTGAGTGTTGAAGAGCAATTCTATCTGTTCTGGCCTGGCTTTTTGTTGCTCATCACCTGGCTTTCAAAAAAGCGTCTCTGGATATCACCCGTCGTCGTCCTTCTGATCGGCCTGTTATCCTTCGGATTAGGTGAACTGTTTCTGGGCGTTGGAAACAATTCGGAGTTTCGCATTCTCGAAGGCGTCGTATCTGATCCGGCATCAGCTGCGTTTTATCTCACGCCATTTCGTATCTACGAATTTGCAATCGGGGCCATCATTTACTGGTTTCCGCAAAGCAAGGCGATCAACAGCGTTGTCAGAAACATAGTTTCTATCTTGGCTTTGTTTGCGCTGGTTCTTGCGATGGCATTCATCACCGATGAGATGCGCTTTCCATCCTATAACGCTCTCATCGTGTCAGTCGCGACAGCAGCTCTGCTCTACGCTCAGAAAGACACGATTGCCGGGACAGTGATGTCGTTGGCACCGGTCGTCTTTATAGGAAAGATCAGTTACACATTGTATCTCGTCCATTGGCCGGTCATCGTACTTTACACGGTCTGGAAACAGAGCCCGCCGTCTCTCATCGAAATTTCGGCTCTGCTGGTTCTGATGTTGGTTGTTTCGAGCGCCATATATTTTCTCATCGAGAATCCGTTACGTCGGCCGAAGACAGACAGTAAAATCTCAAGATCAGGTTTCGCACTCGCTTGCGCAGGCATCATGCTGGTTGCACTTGTTCCTGCAACCTGGACGCTCAGACAGTCAGGCAGCAGCGAGGTGAACCTCGCTCAACTGGATGACGGTCAAGGCGAAACAATGGAGGTCGACGTTCCGCTGAAAGCCGAGGCAGTGGTGACGGAAGAAGGCGAATTTGCCTATCCTCTGGACCCGTCCGCCATCAATACGGCGGCGGCGAAAGAAGCTGTTCCTTTCCGCTGTCTGTGGGAAGCTGAGCCACGAGACTATGACAGCGCTGACGGGTCGGTTGTGTGTAACCCGGACGCTGATCTTCAGGCGCTGACCATTGGCAACTCGCACGAAGGTCATGGCTACCGATTGATCAGAAACCTTTTGAATGCTGAGTATCAGGACGGCGAGATCAATCTGCTTTTTGCCAGCTCCCACAGTCGAGAACCCAAGAAAAGCTGCAGCTTTCACAAGAATGGCGGTCTACCGTTTCGAACAACTGAACCGACATGTGAATGGGTTGGCGAACAGCTTAACGACATCGAAAACCTCGCCTCAACCTATGACGTAATCGTCGTTTCTGCCTTGCGGCCATTGGATTGGGGACAGGTTTATCTCGATGAGGCCCTGAAAATCCAACAAGCGAACCCAGACGTAAGAGTCGTAGTCGTAGGATCTGTCGTCAGCATCGAACCCTATCGATGCATCGACATTGCGAACAAGTCGAAAAACCCTCGCGATTGCGTCAAGAGCAACATCGTCGATTACTATGAACCGAATGAAGAAAACATGCTTCGTGAGCGCTGGCCGGAACTAGATTTTTTCTACGTCGATCAACGCGCTTTACTTTGTGGAGATGCCAAAGTCGAAGAATGCACCATAACTTATAAGGGCGCACCAATATTCTTCGACAGTCATCATTTCTCGATGGCGGCTATCCCGGTGATGCTACAAAAGGCAGAGAACACCGCTCTCCAGTCAAATCTGAGGACCTATCTATTCGGTCAGTAACCTACCTTTGCTGTCTTCAAGATACGCAATATTCATTCACAGCGGCCCATCTCCTAGAAGAATGGACCAACCAAAGTTCGATCGTTTAAAAGCGAGCGACGTTGACCTTTGATTTTTCCGTAACAAAAGCTTCATCGGTCGTTGGCCTGAAAACCGATTATCCGGTGCGTCTTTTCGATCGATTTCCCTGTAAGAACTTCACACCTTCTCAAACTCATACATCTCGGTCGTAACGGACTTCTGGCCCATCTCATTATAGCGTGGCCCTGCGATGTTTTCCGGCGCGAAAATCTCATCAAGCGCGGTGACCGTTTCAGCCGATAGCGTCACCTTCATAGCGCCCCAATTGTCTTCGAGATGCGCAATATCCTTGGTGCCCGGAATGGTGACGATCTCGTCCCCTTTGGCCAGCACCCAGGCGATGGCAAGCTGCGGTAGCGAGCAATTCTCCGCCTCGGCAAGCTCACGCGCTTTGGTGACGAGCTTCATATTCTCCGAGAAATGCGGTTCGGCGAGGCGCGGGAAGAAAAGCCCGCGACGCATATCATTCTCGTCATACTCCGCCGGGTTCAGCGGCACGGTTGAGAACAGCCCCCGCCCCACGGGCGAAAAGGAAACCAGCGTTGTACCCAGCGCCTTGCACGCGTCAATCACGGCGATTTCAGGGTTGCGGGCGATCAGCGAGTATTCGGACTGCATGGCCGCTATCGGGTGAACGACGCTGGCCTGCCGCAGCATGTCGGCAGACATTTCCGAAAGGCCGATCGTCCTGATCTTGCCCTGCTCGACCAGTGTTTTCAGCGCGCCAACCGAGTCTTCAATCGGCACGCGCGGGTCTGGCCGGTGCATGTAGTAAAGGTCAATCACGTCTGTCTGAAGCCGCTCCAGGCTGGCTTCGCAGGCTTCGATGATCTCCTCTGGTCGGGCATCCAGCGTGCGCTTGCCATCCTTGAAACCGAGCACGCATTTGCTGGCCAGCACGAACTCATCCCGGCGGTGTTTCAGGAATTTGCCTATGCGGCGCTCGCTCTCGCCCATGCCGTAAAGCGTCGCCGTGTCGAAGAAGTCATAGCCAAGATCCAGCGCCCGGTTGAGCAGCTTGTCAGAAGCCGCCTCCGAGATGGGTTCATTATAGGCGTGCATCATGTTCATGCAGCCAAGACCAACTGGATTGACCGAGAACGGACCGACTGAACGCTTTTGCATGTTACCTCCCCTGCCGGTGTCATGCCCGGCTTTGCTGCATTTCAGTGTCGCGTTTCAGCGTGCATGAATCCTGCCTGACAAACCAGCAAAAACTGAGCCTTTGGCATGTCGCACCGAATTCCATCGGCCATGATCCGCGTTTTGGAGCGCGGGCTTACATTCCCGGTGGCAGAAGGCGGAAAGGCGCACTAATTAGAGCCTCATGACACGACACCCGCTTTTCTGGCTCCCCAATTTACTGACGGTCGCCCGCTGCCTGAGCAGCGTTTTTGTTGCGTGGATCATCCTCGCCATTTCCCGGCATGAAGCGAGTATGGCACCTGCCATGATCCTCTCATCCGAGCTGGCCGCAACACACGCACTGGCCAGCATGCAGTATCGCCAGTTCTGGGGCGGGATCGGGCTGGTGGTCTTTGTTCTGGCGGCGTTTTCGGACTGGCTGGACGGATCTCTGGCCCGCCGCTGGAATGCTCAGAGCCGGTTTGGCCGACTGCTGGATCCGATTGCGGACAAGCTGGCGATCGGTCTGCCGCTGCTGGCGATCGCGGCGGCCTCTGAATGGGCGCTGCCTGTGGCCCTGCCGGTGTTTGTGATCATTTTTCGCGACGTGCTGATTACAGTGTTGCGCTTTGTCGGGCTGGGCGCGGGCGCCATGAAAGTTTCCATCGCCGCGAAGATCAAGACCGCTTATGAAATGCTGGTGGTGGCGTTCTTTCTGTTTGCCCTCGCTACGCTGTCTCCGGCGACTGCGCTCTCAGGCGCGCTTCTCACAAGCTGGCTGTTCGCACTCTGGGGCGCGGCGATCCTGTCTGCCTGGACGGGGATTGCCTATGTGATCCGCCTGTTTGGACGGCCGCAGCCGCAATCAATTGCCGGAGAGTGAGTTTCAACACTTATCGACCTTCAAAATATCAAAGAATTGGGCCATACTCTAACCATGCTGAACAAATCTCCGCGCCTCCCGGGAGAGGCTCATCTTCGCTATCTCGACGCTGATCTGGAAGTCATCGCCAAGGGCGAGTTCGTGGTTTGCGCCGTAACGGGCAAGAAAATCCCCATCCAGTCGCTTCGCTATTGGAGCGTGGATCGCCAGGAAGCCTATTTCGATGCCAGCGCGGCGAACAAAGCCATGCTCGGCCTCGACGACTAGATCACACCGATATCAGAACGAAAGCGAGCATTTCGAATGATCCGCACTCTTTGCCTGGCCAGCGGCGCGCTGCTGGCCGCCAGCTGTTCCGTACCTTCAGCAGATACAAGCGAAAGCGCGAATATGGCCGGAGCGCCTGACGAGGTAAAAATCGTCCCGGCCTCAATGCAAACCGGCCCGGAACCCACGCCGACAGTTGACGACACACCTCAAGTGCCGCCCGCCCCAGCTGAGCCTGCAAATTGCGATGCGGGCCTCGCAAAACAGGGGGGATTGCTGCTTTGTGAAAATGGTGAACCCGGCACAGTCATCCGGATGAATGGCGAGCCTGTGGCAAAGTTTGACGCCAGCGGACGGGCGGCCATTGGCCTTGCCCAGGCCGCGCCTCTGAAAGTCACGCTTTCCATTCCACAACCGGATGGTGATACCGTCAGCAAGACCGTCACGCTGGCCGAGCGCGAGGATTTCTACGCCGAGCTCAGCATGAAGTGCAATCAGATCGACGCGCGAACCGACGCGGAAAAAGCGCATGCAGCCCGCGCATGGAAGTGGAAACAGGCGGCCTTTGCTGAGTTCCATGACGGCTCTGGCTTCCACCCCGGCGTCACACGCCCTGCCGAGGGTGTCACCTCGTCACCTTTCGGGCCGACACGTAAATATTCTGGCGTGGATGAGACAACCGGTGAGGTTTGCGAGAAAACCAGTGTTCATCGCGGCTATGATATCGCAACGCCGGTGGGAACACCGCTGATTGCCCCCGCAGACGGCATCATCACGCTGGCCGATGAGCTATACTATGAAGGCAATGCCATCTTCCTGGACCACGGCCAGGGGCTCGTCTCCATTTTCATGCATTTGTCGGAAATGGATGTTGCCGAAGGAGATGTCATCAAGCGCGGCGATGTCATCGGGAAGACCGGAAATACAGGCCGCACCACCGGCCCGCATCTTCACTGGTCCGTCAAATGGCGGAACACAGCCAGCGATGATCGCAACGACGATTTCTACATCGACCCCGCGCTGATCCTGGAAGCCGGCTAAAAAGCGCTCACGGCCGGAGAATGGTTGAACCGACCGTTTTCCGGGCCTCAAGATCCTTGTGGGCCTGCGCGACATCGGAGAGATCATAGGTCTGTCCGATATCGGCTTTGATGGCCCCCACTTTCAACGCGCCGAACATGGCCTTGGCCGCCCGTTCCATATCGTCCCGGGTTGAGATGAAATGGAACAGCCCGGGGCGCGTCATCATCAGCGAACCAAGCTGATTAAGCTTTGCGGGCGGAATGGGATCGACCGGGCCGGACGCGTTACCATAGGTCACAAACAAACCGCGAGAGCGCAGAGAGGCCAGGCTGTCCTCGGCGCTGTCCTTACCCACGCCATCCAGCGAGATATCAACACCGGCACCATTCGTGAGCCTGCGAACCTCTGAGGCGACATCCTGGCTCGACAGCAGGCAGGCATCTGCACCATTTTCCATGACGCGGCGGGCCTTGTCTTCAGTGGACACCACGCCGATCACATCGGCCCCCAGAGCCTTGGCCCATGACACCAGCACAGACCCGACGCCGCCAGCTGCCGCCCAGATCAGCAATTTATCGCCCGGCATGACGCGGCGAATTTCGAAAAGCAGCATCCAGGCCGTCATGGCTTTCATCATTAAGGCTGCCGCGTCATCGTCACTGACACCGTCCGGGATCGAAACGACCTTGTCTGCGGCGGCGCTGACATGGCTGGCATACGCACCGGAGACGCCCGGATAGGCGACGCGATCACCAACAGAAAGGTGCTCGACACCGTCACCGACAGCCTCCACAATTCCCGCGCCTTCAAAGCCGGGAATGGTTGGCAGGCGCGATGGGTACAGCCCGGTGCGAATATAGGTGTCGATGAAGTTCAGCCCGATTGCCGTTTGCCGGATCAGGACCTTACCAGCCGCCGGCGCATCGAACGTAACATCCACTTTTTGCAGAACCTCTGGCCCACCATGCGCATGAATCCGAATTGCGTACCCATTGACCATTTGAAACCCTCCAAGACTCAGTGTGTTCTGCTTTCCATGACGAAAACACAGCTTCTCTGCGGTGTCGATGAGGCAGGCCGCGGCCCCTGGGCCGGCCCGGTATCTGCAGGCGCCGTTATCCTTGATCCGGCCCGGCCAATTCCCGGACTGAATGACTCAAAGAAGCTGACGGAAAAGCGTCGTCTCGCGCTTGAAGCCGAGATTAAATCCCGCGCGCTCTCATGGGGTGTTGGGTGGGCCAGTCCTGAGGAAATCGACACGCTGAACATTCGCCAGGCCACCCATCTGGCCATGCGGCGCGCGATTGCCGAAATGGACCTCACGCCGGAGAACATTGAGATTGACGGCAATGATGTGCCGAAGGATCTGCCCTGCCCGGCAGTTGCGATCATCAAGGGCGATGGCAGTGTAGCCGAAATTTCAGCTGCTTCCATTCTGGCGAAGACCGCCCGCGATCGACTGATGATCGAGATGGACACTATTTACCCCATCTACGGATTTGCACGGCACAAGGGCTATGGCGCAAAGGCTCATTCCGAAGCGTTGACGGAATTTGGCCCCTGCCCGATCCATCGGATGAGTTTCAAACCCGTCGCGGAAGCTGCGCGCCACACCGCCTGATCAGTCTGCCTCGTCGGGCAGGGGCGCATTTTCGATCTGTACCCGCACGGGAGAGGAATTGCGGAAATTGATATCGCGCTGGGGGAATGGAATTTCGATATCATATTTCTCAAGCGCCGTGTGCAATGCCCAGTAATAATCCGCCTGGACTTTGGCCGGACGAGAGACGGCATCATCCTTCAGCCAGACCACCAGTTCGAAATCGAGGGCGGAATCGCCAAATCCGGTCAGCCAGACCTGGGCCGCCCGGCCTTCAGAGGTGCTCAGCGTCCAATCGACTTCTGCCGCCGCTTCAAGCCCGGCCTTGCGAACGAGCTCCTTATCTGACCCATAGGCCACACCAAACGGCACACGGACCCGACGTGCGGTTTCCTTCAGTGTCCAGTTGGTGACATGGGCCTTGATGAACTCTTCATTGGGGACAAGCACATCGACATTGTCATTGGTGGTGATGAGCGTCGAACGGATATTTATCTCCTTGACCACCCCGGTCACACCAGACTGAAGCTCGATGAAATCCCCCACTTTGACCGACTTCTCAAAGAGGATGATGACCCCGGACATGAAGTTCGACAGTATGGCCTGAAGGCCGAAACCGACGCCAACACCCAACGCACCGGAAAAGACAGTCAGGGCCGTCAGATTCACGCCTACGGCATTAAGCGCGATGATCACGGCAAGGATCATCAGGCCGATTTTCGCAAACTGGCCCAGAAGGCCAGCCATGCTCGGGGTCAGGCTGCGAGAGCCCTTCAGCTGGGTCTGAACGGCGTCGCCAAGAATGCGTCCGACCCACAAGGCCAGACCAGCCACAAAAGCCCCTGTCAGAACGCTGAGAAGCGATATTCTGAAATCACCAACCTCCAGCGCCGCGGCCTCGAGGCCCTCTCGCACCGGGTTGAGAAGCCTGAGAATATAGAGCGCGGCAACAATCCAGGCCGCTGCCGCCAGCGTAATCTGGAAAAAGCCATCCTCCATATTCGCGGTCAGCAGGCGGACCACGATCCAGGCATTCAGAAGGCTTGCTGCCACTCTCAGCCCGTCATTGGCCCAGCCAAGCTGATCGAACGCGAAATTGGCTATCCACAAAAGGATGACGGCCAGTACCGGCCAGATGATGGCCGCCAGCGACGTGTAAAGCCGATGAAGAAACTTGGAATTATCCCGGTCATCGGCCAAAGATTTAAGCTTGGCGCGTGGCGGCCTGGACAAGGCATACCCCACAAGGATCGCCGTCAGAATGGCCCCGATCTGCCAGAACACACTCACCGACAGGAATTGATCCTGAAGTGAAATGAGAAGCGCCTCGCCGCGCTCGCGCCATTCCTCGAGATGCAGAACCTCATCGGGTGCGGTTTCACCATTTTCCGGCGTTGCGTCCTGAAGGAATTGCATCAAAGCCATTTGAGTTTCCTGAAGATCACGACCTGCGCCAGCAACAGAACAACAAGCGCGGTCACCGTGACCCAGAAAGCGTTGGTGCTTTCCACGCCCGGCATTCCGCCAACGTTGATGCCAAGCAGGCCTGTGATGAAGCTGAGCGGCAGAAAGATCGCGGCGACAATCGACAGCATATACATGGTTTTGTTAGACTGGCTGTTTGCCCGGCTGTTCAGATCATCCTGGATCACCAGAGCGCTTTCCTTAGAGACGTCCAGATCGTCGAGATAGCGTTGCAGGCGCGCAATGGTCTCGCGCACATTGCGGCGGTCATCCTCATCCATCCAGTCTGGCGCATCACGGCTGATCGCCATCAGCGCCTCGTGCTGGGGCGACATGTATCGCTTTAATGCCAGACAGTTTCGACGAATGCCGGAAATCTGATCGAGCGCGTCTTCGATCTTGTCGGTTTCGGCATCGTCTTCGAGGTCATCAATACGATTGTTCAGGTCGAGGATCACGCGGTTCATCTTTGAGACAAGCGCTTCGATCAACCCAGACACCAGCTCGCCTGCCGTTTTGGGGCCATTGTCATAGATGAGACTTGTCCGAATGTCCCGAGGCGTCTGCAACCGGCGTCGGCGCAGGGTCAGAACGCGCCGTCCATCTGACCAGAGCTGCATGGCGATCATGTCTTCGGGTTCGTCGCCGGGATTAAAATTCAGCCCACGAAGCATGGCGACCAGCGTATCGTCCTCCCGGAAGGCGCGTGGACGCGTTTCATTCGAGACAAGAACGTCAGCCGTAGCGTCACTGATCCCAAGCCCTTTTTCCAGCCAGTCCGGCACGTCTGGCTTGGTTCGGTCCAGATGCAACCACAGAACTTCGGTTTCGGTTTTTGGTGTCCAGCTTTTGGCCGCCTCGAAATCAATTTTCTGTCCGCCACCATGCCCGTCGAGCACAACGCCGAAGATCAGCCCGGCTTCCCGGTCTCCGGGGCTGGCGTCAATTTCCTGAGACTCATTCATCATGACAGATAATTATTCTTAACACGACAACTGGCAAGGCATTGGTCCTCAGCCTCTCACCGCTGACGGAAAATGCTGCTTTTGAAGTTTCAACCGCCAAACATTAAGCAGTTTTGCCCTTCCGAGTGTTGACCTGAACCTCGCCAGCGCAAAACAGACGAAAAAACTTCTTTGGGTTGTTTTCAGTCTGCTATACCACCAATGAACAAAATCCAAGGCAAGGTGAAATGACATGTCGCAAATTCCAGACATCTTAAAGGAGATCGTAGAGGAAGAAGCTCGTAAGATACTAAATCGGGACCGATATGATACAATCACTTTAATAGAACGAGAGCTCGACCGACGAGATCGAATTGAGGCGAAAGCCACGTCTAAATCTAACGGTCTAAATTCACCGTTAGTACAGCTTTTGATTCCTTCTTTATTGGCAGTGGCTTTGGGAACTGGTGGATATTTACTGGGCGGAATGATTTCAAACGAAAGTAATCAACGTTTCATTGAAAAATTAAACGAAACAAACGAAACGCAAATAACCGCAATCGGAAGCAAATATTGGGAAGTACTTCAAAAGACTATTGATCAACAAACAGAGCACCAAAAGAAACTCGGAGAAGTGAGTTCACTATTAAGAAGCTTACAAAATGACAGCGGAGATTACAGTATTGACCCAGAAAGAGGTGGTGAAGTTCTGATCAGTTTAAGACAGTTTCTCGAATTTTCTGATACAAACTGCCAACAAAACTACATGGTGTTAAAGAATCCCAAAACTTGCGAAGCATCTCCAGTGTTGGAAAAGTGGGCTGCACTCGAAAGTGAAGTATATAATTTGCTATCCAGGTTCTCTGAATTAGAACTCACCCATGACACGGATATTTCTTCATTGAGGAGAGATTTGAACGCAAGAGTTGCGTATGACGACAAGATATTCATTCGTCCCGGAAAAGCAGACAACCTCTATTTAGCGTCCATCGACGGACGAAAAGTGGATGCAAATGGCACAAAGGTGGAGGCTGAACTCTTCATCACCGGAAGCCGTTCCACAGCCGACAACAAGTTTTTTCTTGAAAAATCCGATTAAACTGTCACGTGCGTTAACGCTTCCCCCCGCCTCCCTTCAACTCATCAAGGGTCGGATTGCGAAGCAGAGCTTCAAGCTCATGTGGTTTGAGTTGTTTCCAGGCGCCTTCCTTCAGGCCACCCAGTTTCAAAGCCCCGATCCGGACGCGCACGAGATCAATCACCCGCAGATCAACGAGATCACACATGCGGCGGATCTGTCGATTGCGGCCTTCCCGCAAAACAAAGCGCAAAGTCTGGTCAGCAACGCCGGTGACCCGGGCTTCCTTCAGTTCCCGGCCATCAAGCTCCAGCCCGTGACGCAGCAGTTTCATCTTCGTGCCGGTAATCTTGCCCCGAATGCGGACAATGTATTCCTTCTCCAGATCGGCTTCCGGCCCGATCACACCTTTTGCGACCGTGCCATCATCAGACATGATCAGAAGCCCACGCGAGTCCTGGTCAAGCCGCCCGATCGGCGCAAGGCTGTCGCGGGATTTCACCGGCGCGCCCTTGCCGACGCGGGTTTCCGGGCGAAGCAAGCGAACCGCGGGGATCTGGTCACCTTCCGGAGTGCCGGACACATAGCCAACGGGTTTGTTCAGCATGATGGTCCGCTTGGAGGCCAGAGCTTCCGCGCCGCCGGTTGAGAGCTCCAATGTCTGTCCGGGCAGGATTTTACGGCCCGCATCCGTCACCGCCTCACCATCAATCCGGACGGAGCCCGCCATGATAAGGCTCTCCGCCTCGCGCCGGGAACAAACGCCCGATTGCGCCAGCCATTTGTTGACGCGAACCGGCTCGTCACCGTCATATGTTCTGGAGAATGGTGTCATGATCTGGCGATAGGCTGGGTAGCGATATCAATCAAGCACCCTGCTGGTAAAATCAAATTTCATTGCGCGAGACTGCACCCTGAAACACCGGAGTTTCGCTCGCTTCCGGTCAGAAACGGGGTCTGATCACATTCTTTGTAACACTGAAAAATTCTCTTCTACAGCACTGAAAAAGAGCGTATATTATGAGCGTCGGAACGTCGTGCTCCGACGCTCGCGAGCCAGTTACGCTCGCCCTGTGTGGACCCAACATAAATGGCCAAACAAAAGATCGGTAAGCCTTCCAAACCAGGCACCGTGAAACCCGTTGTGCAACAAATTGCCAGCAAGCCGAAAGCCAAAAAAGGCCGCTAGTCGGCTCTAGCCTCTGGCTTTGATACTGATCCGCCCAAACCTTCAGTATCACCATCATCTCGCGTCACTTCGGGTGCATGGCAACATGCACCCTTTTTCATTCCTGCCGCCACGACACCGCTTCACAATGTCTGGTTGGGTGTTAGCTTCCCGAAAAAACCGGGGAGACCGTCATGCTGGTAATCTATGAACACCCACTTTCGCCATATGCTCAGAAGCTGAAAATCTCGCTTCGCGAGAAAGGCGTCGAGTTTGAATGCCGCCTGCCAACCGGCATTGGCACAGGCAATACGGCGGACGAATTTGCCAAAGTCAGTCCGCGCGGCGAGGTGCCTGCCCTGGTCCATGACGGCAATTCCGTGTTCGATTCCACCATCATCCTCGAATACATTGAAGACGTCTGGCCAGAGCCGCCCATGCTGCCAGCGACCCCGCTTGAGCGCGCCCGCGTTCGCATGATTGAAGAGGTGATGGACACCCATGTCGAAGCCATTGGCTGGGGACTTGGCGAGCTGTTCCATTTCAACCGCGCCACAGGCGAATTGCGTGATCAGATCATGGCCAATGTCAAGGAACAGGTCGCGGCCTATCATAGCTGGCTTGAGGCTGAACTGGGCGATCGGGCCTGGTTCAATGGCGATGCGTTTGGCTGGGGTGACCTTTCTGTGATCCCTTACATCAATGGTCTTTCGGGCTTTGATCTCGCCCCGGCACAAGGTTCAAAACTGGCCGTCTGGCAGGCGCATGCCAATTCCCGACCCAGCGTTGAGCAGACCGATGCCGAATCCCGCGCCTCCATCACGGCAATGTCTGATGTTGGCGAGGCGATCAAGGCAGGCCTGTTCAAGCGCCAGTATCGCGATCATCGCCTTGAATGGATGATCAAGTCTGGCGGGCTTCAGGTCGTGCTGGATGGCCTGAAGGCAGACAATATCCGCTTCACCGCACCGTTTCGCGGCTGATCAGCGCCGTCCGAACAGACGTTCAATATCAGCCAGCTTGAGTTCCACATAAGTTGGCCGACCATGATTGCACTGTCCCGAATAAGGCGTGGCCTCCATCTGGCGCAGCAAGGCGTTCATTTCCTCGCCCGTCAGGCGGCGTCCGGCCCGAACCGAGCCACGGCACGCCATATTGCCCATCACCTCTTCGAACCGCTCGCGGAGCGAGAGCCCTTCTTCATACTCGGCGAAATCGTCCGCCAGATCCTTGAGAAGCCCTTCAACATTCATTGTGCCGAATAGGGCTGGCGTCGCCCGCACACAAATAGCGCCGCCTCCAAAGGGTTCGATCTCAAGTCCAAGGTCCATAAGCTCTTCTGAGCGGGCCAATACCCGTCCAGCTTCGTCTTCTGTCAGTTCAACGATTTCAGGGATCAACAGTGCCTGTCGACGGACACCTGCCTGAGCCATGTCTGCCTTCATGCGCTCATAAACCAGACGCTCATGGGCCGCATGCTGGTCGACAATCACAATGCCGTCGCGCGTCTGCGCAATCACATAGGTTTCGTGCAACTGCGCTTTGGCATGCCCCAATGGCAGAGCTTCAATATCCGGCGCGTCACCGGTTTTCTCCATACGCACCGAGTATGGCTCTGATGAGGTGTCAGAAAACCCTGATCCGCGACCAGGCTCATAGCCGGTGGCAGGCGGCGCCTCGGCAAAACCGGCGGGCGTGTTGAACGCATCTGGGTGCGCATCGTGTATCGGGCTGCGCGGGAGGGCGGCAACCGGACGATAGGATGGCTCGGCGTGAAAACTGGATGCCCGCCAAAGGCCCGGCCCCTGCGAAGCAGGCTCTGCCTGCGCCTTGTGAAGCGCCGCACCGGAAACCGTTGTGCTGGCCCGGTGCCCGGCATCGGCGAGCGCATGACGCAGCGCGCCAATCAGGAGCCCTCGGACAAGACCCGCATCACGAAAACGGACTTCGGTTTTGGCCGGATGCACGTTCACATCCACCGCTTCCGGATCAAGATCGACAAACAGCGCCGCCATGGGATGACGATCCCGCGCCAGAAAATCCTGATAGGCGGCCCGGATAACGCCGACCAGAAGCCTGTCTTTCACCGGACGTCCGTTGACGAACAGATACTGATGCTGAGCGTTCCCGCGATTGAGAGTCGGCAGACCAGCAAATCCGGAAATGCGAACGCCCTCCTTCTCCGCATCGATCTGCAAGGCGTTCTCGCGGAAATCCCGCCCCATGATCGCGCCAAGGCGTTTGAGGCGCGCCTCATCGGGCGTGCCGGTTTCGGCTTTCAGTCTGAACACGCTGCGCCCGTTCTGGGTCAGTTCGAACCCGACATCGGCGCGCGACATAGCCAGCCGCCGACACGTGTCGGAAATGGCCATGGTTTCGGACCGGTCGCCTTTCATGAACTTCAGGCGCGCCGGGGTGGCGTAGAACAGGTCCTGTACCTCAACGACCGTGCCGTGTGGGGTCAGCCCCGTCCAGGCACATGGTTTGGGTGGGCGTTTTACGCCGGCATCCACGCTGATCTCAAACGCTTCATCAAGCCCTTCAGAGCGGGATTTGATATGCATACGCGCCACCGAGCCAATGGATGGCAGCGCCTCGCCACGAAAGCCCAGTGTGGAGATGTTCAGAAGGTCAACACGGCCATCAGCATCAGAGGCGAGCTTAGACGTGGCATGACGCTCCACCGCCAATGTCAGTTCATCCGGGTCCATGCCGCAGCCATCATCGGACACGCGAAACAGGGTCCGGCCACCATTTTCGGCGTCAATGATGATGTGACGCGCGCCAGCGTCCAGCGCGTTCTCGACCAGCTCCTTGATCGCCGCAGCCGGGCGTTCCACCACTTCACCGGCCGCAATGCGGTTCACGGCCTCGGGCGGCAGCAGACGGATACCGCCTGCGCGGTTGGATCTGGAGGATGAAAACGAATCGTCGGGCATGGGGGTCAGTTTAACGTATCAACCTTTCGGACGATATGCGCATTACGCCAGTCTTTCATAGGCAGTGGCCAGCTTTCGGACATGCGCCACAAAGCTTTTGGAATAGAATTCGCTGCATTCATCGAACCATTCCCGGATGCCCGGATCGGCCAGCTGTTCGCGCAGGCGGGCATTCGCGCCTTCCCAGAGCTCATCCTCGAAAATGCCATAGCGGCGATGGGTGAACAGCACTTCGTGATGACGAAAGCTGATCGAGAGGAAATTGGAAAGACGAAGCCGGTCGGCTGCGGGCCAGTTCTGATAGTTTTCGGTGTCCACAAGAAGCTCGGCAACATCCCGGAATTCGATGGCGCGGCCAAAATTCTCGCTGAGCATTTGCGCAGACGTCTGCGCAGCGGCCATGCGGGTTAAATGGGCGTTCTGTTGTAGCTGAAGGCCGATGAAAACCAGCGATACCACAACCGCCAGAGAGGCTGTGATGGAGGCAATCTGAGAGGCTGTTTCAAGATTCATAGTTCACTCCCCGTTATTTTACGGGGAGTGTGCGCATATCCAGCAGTCGTGAAAAGAGGCTTATTCGGCCTCGACACCCTCTTCTTCGCCTGAGATGGCGGACTGATAGATCGTGTCGATCTCGTCAATGCCCTCAGGTTGACCGACCACAACGAACGTAAAGTTTGCCGGATCGAGGTATAGCGCGGCCACGCGTTTGACATCCTCAAGCGTCACCGCCTCGACCTTGTCATTACGGGTCGCGATGTAATCAAGCCCCAGATCTTCCTGGCGAATGCCCATCATCTGGCCCGCAATCTTGGCGTTTGAGTCAAACCCAAGCGGATAAGCGCCGGTCAGATACGCTTTGGCGTCTTCCAGTTCCTCATCGGTCGGGCCCTGTTGGGCCATTTTGTGAAGCTCTGCCATGGTGCGGGCGATCAACTCACCTGCGTTTTCGTTGGCGGTCTGCGCCGAGCCGCCCCAGGTGCCCAGATGGTCCTGAGCCGAGAGACTGGAATAAATGCCATAGGTCAGACCGCGTTTTTCGCGGATTTCGTCCATCAGGCGTGCCGAGAAGCCGCCGCCGCCCAGAATATAGTTCGTGACATAGGCCGCGAAGAAATCCGGATCATCGCGCTTCAGACCGGGCGCCGTGAAGGTGATCAGCGATTGTGGCTGAGGCAGGTCTTTAACAACCGGCTCAGCTGGCGGCGCTTTGAGCACCACATCCTCAAGCGGGGTGACCTGGCTTTCCGCAGGCAAGTCAGCAAAGGTGGCTTCCATGACCGTCCGTAGCCGCTCGGGCGCGATATCGCCCACAGCCGTGACCAGCATGGTATCGAGCGTCATGATGGCGTCGCGCTGGGCTTTCAGATCAGCAATCTCGACCGCCTGAACGGTTTCCTCTGTCGCCCAGTCACCATAAGGGTGGCCTTCAGGGTAGATCGCGCCGACAAGCGCGCGTCCGGCAATCGTGCCGGGGCTTGTTTCGCTCTGCTTCAGAGACACCATGGTTTCCTCGACAGCGCGCGTAAAGGGCTCCTCGTCGAAACGGGTCTCGGTGAGGCCAAGGCGTACCATTTCCATGGCTTCTTCGAAGTTTTCGGCCAGGGTCGACATGGAACAACTGGTCCAGTCATTTCCGGTCGAACAACCGAAACTCATATTCAGCTCTTCCATGCGCGTGGCAAACGCCTTGGAGTCGAGATCGCCCGCGCCTTCATTCATCATGTAGACCATCAGATCCGTCGCGCCCTGCTTGCCTTCCGGGTCGAAGGTTTCACCGCCGCGCCATGACATGTTGATGGCCACGATCGGAATCGACGGCTCGGTCACCAGCCAGGCGGAATACGGCCCCGTGGTCTCGACCACCTGAATGTTGGAAAGACCGGTTTTCGGCGCGGCCTCTGCCTCAGCTTCAGCAGTCGAAACGTCGGTTTCAGTCGGCGGCGTCATAGCAACGACAGGATCGTTCGATACGGTCTGGCTGGTTGCGCAGGCCGTCAGGAAGGCGGTGGCCGAAAGCAAGGCGAGTTTAAATTCGATTTTCATGGATCAGGCCTCCGGCAAGAGCAGCTTTGTCGTGACGGACGGTTCGTCCTGGATGTATTTCTCGAGAGCAGCCTGTACCTGTTCGACGGTGACGCTCTCAATCTCATCCGGCCAGCTTTCAATGCTTTCCAGGCTGTCGCCGCGCGCCCGCGCCGATCCATAAAGCCGGGCCATGCTGGACTGACTGTCCCGCTGGAAAATCGCGCTGGCCACAAGATTGGATTTGGCACGCGCCAGCTCGTCCTCGGTCGGGCCATTTTCGATGAAGTCCCTGACCACCTCATGTGCAGCCGCTTTCAGATCCTCAAGCGCGACGCCTCGAGACGGTGATGCGCCAATGGCAAATGGCCCGCCAGCCTTCAGCGTTGTCCAGCTCCAGGCGTAGGCATCAACGGCAATTTTCTGCTCTTCCACCAGCGCCTGATAGAGACGACTGGTCCGACCACCACCGAGAATCTGAGCGGCAAGATCAAGCGCGTGCGGGTCGAGACCATCTTCGGTCTGGCTGTAGGATGTCGCCTGCCAGTACTCGTCATAGCTTTCCTGGCGAACTTTCGGATCGGTGTGAGTCACCGTTACAGATTCGGTCAGCGGCGTGACGTCCGGCCACTCACGCTGGGCCAGGCCATCGCCTTTCGGTTCGATCGCGCCGTAGATTTCGGTCGCCAGAGGCTTGAGTTCGTCAGCCGTGATATCGCCCGCCACGACCAGAATAGCGTTTTCCGGCGCATACCAGTAATCATAGAACTGATTGGCGTCATTGATGTCGAGCGCGGCGACTTCATCCATGAAGCCAATGATCGGAATGCCGTATGGGTGGTCAGGATAGAGGGCCGCCATCATTTTCTCGAACAGGATGGAGGACGGGTTGTTCTCGATACGCTGACGACGCTCTTCCTTCACGACGTCGCGTTCCGGATAAACTTCATCTTCCGTCAGGATGAGGTCGGTCATGCGCTCGGCTTCCATGCGCATCATCTTCTCAAGACGATCCTTTGCCACCCGCTGATAATAGGCAGTGTAGTCCCAGCTTGTGAACGCGTTGTCCTGCCCGCCATTCCGCGCAACGATCTTCGAGAATTCGCCAGCCGGAATATCGTCGGTCGCCTTGAACATCAGATGTTCAAAGAGGTGAGCAATGCCGGACTTGCCTGGCGCTTCATCGGCTGCGCCCACGCGATACCACAACATGTGGGTTACGACCGGCGCGCGGTGATCGGGCAGCACGACAACCTCAAGCCCATTATCGAGCTCAAAGGTTTCCGGAGCCCAGTCCGAACCATTGGTTTCGGCACTGGCCGCAGGGGTCAGAATCAAGGCCCCAGCGAGGGCCATGAGTGAAATGGATCGCATGAAGGGCTCCTGTTCTTTCAAGCCAGATTGTTTCGTTTATGTGCCAGGAAGTTTGCGGCCCGCGCGGCCACGCTCAATGACAACCTGACCGCCACCTGTTGCGTTGTTCACGGACTCAATGGCGCGCAGACGTTCCGCTTCTGCATCGGCATCCAGAGGATTGCCTTCAGCGTCGGTCGTCGAGTTGGACAGCGGAACAAAGCTGAGAATGCGGTCAGCCATGCTCGAATGCTTTCGAATGATATCCGCTTCTTCATAGTCCACACGCGTGCGAATGGTGGAATCAGCTGACATCGCACCGGCCTTCGCCACCAGCGCACGCTCTCCGGCGGATGCGGACGCGCCGATATCCTGACCAAAGAGAATGTTCTGCGCGCGACGGCCCGGATCGAGCTCGGCTGGCATTTCAGCGCCGACAGCCGGCGGACGAAGCGCGAATTCAGGCGGAACGACAAGCGGCGCTTTAGTGACCACGTTAAACTCGTCCGGTGTCTTTTTCTCAAGGCCAGCAGCAGCACCAATCGTATTGCAGCCTGTTATGGAAATAGCTGCGATGGCTACGCCTGCCAGCGTGAGCGACTTCGATTTCATCTTACCTGCCTCGTTACTCATGAGTTGGGGCCTAGCTTTAGCGCTTATTTTCTGAAGGTCCAGCACCTGCATCATGACGATTGAGCAAGAATTGGTCGATCAGCAGACAAATGGCGCCGACCGTAATGGCCGCATCGGCGATATTGAAAACATATGGAAAGCCAAGGCCAAGGTGCCTGTCGGGCTCACCATGATTGAAAATTGGCTCCAGCCAGTAGAGCCATTCTGCCAGCGGGATCTCGATACCGAACCACGGGCCGGAAAAGTCGAAGAAATCGACAACCGCGCCAAACCGGAACCTGTCGATCAGATTGCCCACTGCACCGCCAACGACAAGCGCAAGCGACAGAGCCGTCAGCCTGTGTCGGGCCGACATCAGCCAGTAGAAGAACAGCCCGCCAACGGATAGCTGGACGAGGAATAACACCCACCGCCAGATGCCTTCTGACTGAGCGAGGCCGAAACTGAAACCGCGATTCCAGACCATCGAAAGATCGAACACGCTGTTGAGTTCGACCCGGCCACAATAGCCCGTCCGGTTCAGACATTCATAGGCGTTGAAAACCTCAGCGCGCAGAATGAGATGCTTTGTCAGCTGGTCGAGAATGATCACGACCAGGATGATGGCAATCGCCCAGACTGCGCGCGATGAGGTTTTAGCCATGATGCGTTGCTTCCCATTCGCGAACAGCATCCGCATCGCGCGGCGTGATGTCCGGGAAGTCCGGATCGGCATCGGCCGGATTGAAATACCTCCAGCTTCGGGCACATTTCGTGCCCTCTGCGAGCCCGACCACCACAGACACGCCCGGTACTTCGTCCATGCGGAAGGCGACGCCTGGCGCGGGTGCATCTGTCAGAATGGCCTGAGACGTGATGAAGATATCAGCGGCATCTTCCCCCCTGAAGGCATCACGCAGCTTGTCGTCCTCGATGTGAACGATGGGCGCGCCTTCGAGAGATGAACCGATCTTGCGATCACGTCGCTCGATTTCCAGCGCGCCGGTCACAACCCGGCGAACCTTGAAGATACGGGCCCATTGTTCGGCAATGGCCTCATTCTTCCAGTTCTCCGGCGTTTCCGGAAGCGAGAGCAAATGCACCGAATCGGTTTCCTCGGAAAATCGGCTGAGCTGGAAAGCTTCTTCGGTTGTGAATGGCATGACAGGGGCCAGCCAGACGCAGAGACGCTGGAGCAGAATATCCATCACAGTGCGGACAGCGCGGCGACGGGTTTCACTCCATGGGTCGCAATAGAGACTGTCTTTCCGGATGTCGAAATAGACTGCAGACAGATCCACCCCGCAGAAATTGATGATCTGCGACATGATCCGTTTGTAATCGAAGGTTTCGTAGGATTTGCGCACGAGCTCATCCAGCTCGGCCACCCGGTGAAGCACCCATTTCTCAAGGCCCGGCATATCATCATAGCCAACATGCTCACGCGTATCGAACCCGTCGAGCGCACCGAGAAGATAGCGGAAGGTATTCCGCAGCCGACGATAGCTTTCGACATTGCCTTTCAGGATTTCATCCGAGATCCGCAGGTCTTCGGTGAAGTCTGACGACGCCGTCCAGATTCGCAGGATTTCGATGCCGTTCTTTTCGGCCACTTCAAGCGGGTTGATGGTGTTGCCGAGCGATTTAGACATTTTCATGCCATTGCCATCCATGATGAAGCCATGGGTGACGACATTCTTGTACGGGGCCATGCCGCGCGTTGCGCAGTTTTCCAGCAAGGATGACTGGAACCAGCCACGGTGCTGGTCTGACCCTTCCAGATAAACATCGGCCTGACCGGTATCTTCGTCGATGATGCCGCGATCACGCAGGGTGAATGCATGGGTGGTTCCGGAGTCGAACCAGACATCCAGAACGTCGGTGACCTTTTCCCATTCATCAGGATTGGCGTCATCGCCAAGCAGCTCTTCTTTTGGCGTTGTGAACCAGGCATCAACACCGCCATTGCGGATGGTTTCCAGAATACGTTCGTTGATGGCCGATGCCATTTGCAGAACCGTGTGCGGCTCGCCCTCTTGATTGACGAACAGTGTCAGCGGTACGCCCCAGTTACGCTGGCGGGAGATCAGCCAGTCCGGGCGACCTTCCACCATAGACCGGATGCGGTTACGGCCAGCGGCTGGCACGAACTGGGTCTGGTCAATGCCGTCCAGCGCCCGTTCGCGCAGAGACCGGCCAGAATCATCGGGCACTTTCGCATCGAATGGCTTGTCCATGGCGATGAACCATTGCGGCGTGGCGCGACGGATGACCGGGGCTTTCGACCGCCAGGAATGCGCGTCCCGCAGCGTTGTGACACCGCGCGCCAGAAGCGCATCAGCTTCCATCAGCGCTTTCAGGACTTCGGCTGGCGCCTTGCCGTCCTGACCGCGTTTCTTGCCCGATGTGCGGATGATGTCGAGGCCGCGCAGCCGTTCGGGAACGATGTCCCGATAGCAGCCGCTTTCATCAACGATATCGCGAATGTCTTTTGCCGAATAGCCATTATCGAGGAACACCAGATAGTCATCCTCACCATGGGCCGGTGCGGTATGAACAAAGCCGGTACCAGCATCATCGGTGACGTGGTTACCGGCGAGCAACGGGATATCCATATCCCAGAATCCGTCTGCCCAGTCGGCACCATGAAACGGGTGTTTCAGAACCCAGTCGGTCGGGTCAAAAGTTGCGAGCTTCTTCCATTCGGTGGCTTTCGCTGCGCCTAATACGCTTTCGGCCAGTGCATCCGCAATGATGATCTTTTCGCCCGGCACGACCCACGGCTTGAAGCCAAGTTCTTCTTCGGAGGTCACATCCGTGATCTGGTAGACGCCATAGGAGATTGACTTAGAGAAGCTTACAGCCTGATTTGCGGGAATGGTCCAAGGAGTTGTCGTCCAGATGATGATCGGAATGCCCTTTAGAAGGCTTTCTTCCTCAACGACTTGATCGTGAGACCTTCCTTCTGTCCAACCTCCGTCTTTTCGGTCGAGCAAAAACTTCACCCAGATCGTGGTGGCTTTCTTGTCGTGGTATTCGACTTCCGCTTCGGCCAGAGCCGTCTGCTCGACCGGGCTCCACATGATCGGCTTCTTACCGCGGTAAAGCAGCCCGTTCATGGCGATGGAGAGAAATTCGGAAACGATCTTCGCTTCGCTTTCAAAGCGCATGGTCAGGTATGGCCCGGTGTTCGGGTCACCATCTTTTTCATACCATTCCGCATTCACGCCCAGACGACGGAATTGCTCGCGCTGAACGTCGATCCAGTGCGCGGCATAATCCCTGCAGGCGGCGCGGAACTCTGAGCCGGAGACCTGTTCCTTGGTTTTGCCCTTGGCGCGGAATTGTTCTTCCACTTTCCATTCGATTGGCAGGCCGTGGCAGTCCCATCCGGGGATGAAGCCAGCATCATAGCCCATCATCTGATGCGACCGGCAGACAATATCCTTCAGGATCTTGTTCATCGCCGTGCCCAGATGGATGTCGCCATTCGCGTATGGCGGGCCGTCATGATAGACGAATTTGGGGCGGCTCTCGCTCTCCTTGCGAAGGCGGTCGTAGAGCTTCATCTCCTCCCATTTCTCGATCCATTTCGGCTCAGCCTTGGGCAGGCCGGCCCGCATGGGGAAATCGGTTTTCGGAAGGAAAAGTGTGTCGCGATAATCGCGCTCATTCTGATTGGCGGGTGTGTCTTGATCAGCCATTTCGGTCTCGTGCCTGGAACAGGTGTTGTCTTACAGAGATTTTGAGAAAAACAAATATCCCGACCGCGGCTGGCAGTATCAGCGGGCGGCCGGGCGGATAATTCGAATGCAGTCTATGGCTTTCGTGAAATACATCCCGGTCGGTTAGCAGAGCCCGGCAAGGTTGTCACCTTGTCTGTGTCCGGTCTTTGCCGGCTCGGCCAGTTGAAGGTGACAGGCAAAGCAACAAACGCGGTGCCATGAGCCTCCATCCGGCCCACTCACGACCCTTTTGGCACGGAACTGCGACTTGATTGCGAAAATTCGCGCCAGTTTCCGGTGTCTTTCACAAATAAGCAGCAACCACTCACCCTCTCTGCCTCCTGATGCCATAACCGGCCTCTCGGGAGTTGACCTGACACGCGTGGCGCTTTCAATCTGAGCCTCTTTTCTGAAGAGGTGTCCTGAAGTGCCAATCAACAATTCTCTTTTCGCCGGTACTGAGTGGTGGCGTGGAGCAACGATCTATCAGATCTATCCGCGCAGCTTTCAGGACAGCAATGAAGATGGAATTGGCGATCTGAAGGGCATTACGACTCGTCTGGAGTATGTCGCCTCACTTGGTGTGGACGGCATCTGGCTGTCCCCCTTCTTCACCTCACCCATGAAGGATTTCGGGTATGACGTTGCCGATTATTGCGGCGTGGACCCGATTTTCGGTGTGCTGGAGGATTTTGACGAGCTGGTCGAACGCGCGCACGAGCTTGGTCTGAAGGTGATTATTGATCAGGTCTATTCACACACATCCGATCAGCATAACTGGTTTACAGAAAGTCGTGCGAACAAAACCAACCCGAAGGCCGACTGGTATGTCTGGGCTGATCCGAGGCCTGACGGCTCACCGCCCAATAACTGGCAGGCCTATTTCGGCGGGCCATCCTGGCATTGGGATGGCTATCGCAAACAATATTATCTGCATAACTTTCTGGCCTCTCAGCCTGATCTCAATCTGCATAATGATGAGGTTCAGAACGCACTACTGGACGTCACACGCTTCTGGCTTGATCGCGGCGTAGATGGCTTCCGGCTGGATGTGGTGAACTGCTTCATGCATGATCCAGAACTGCGGGATAATCCGCCATCTAACCGGCCCATGGACATCATTACCCGGTCGTTCGACATGCAGCTGCAGGAAAATAGCGAATCCCATCCGGGGATTGTGGCGTTTCTGAACCGTTTGCGCGGCGTTTTGGACAGCTATGAGGGCCACAAGTTTACGGTGGCCGAAGTTGCCGGTCAGAACCCGCAGTCTAAACAGAAGGCCTACACCAAGGGCCATGAACATCTGAACACGTCGTACAATTTCGAGTATCTTTATTGCGACCATCTGAGCGGTGAGCTGATCGAGCATGTGTCGCAGGGCTGGACCTCTGAAGCCGATGAGGGCTGGCCGAGCTGGGCGTTCTCCAACCATGATGTTCCACGCATACTCTCGCGATGGAGTGACAGTGACGACCCGCGGCATGAAGCAAAGCTCTTCCTTATGCTGCTGCACAGTCTGCGCGGAAACATTTTCCTTTATCAGGGGGAAGAGCTTGGCTTGCCTCAGGCGCATGTTCCATTCGAATTGCTGATGGACCCGGAAGCGATTGAGAACTGGCCACACACGCTGGGACGTGACGGCGCACGGACGCCAATGCCATGGTCACCGACCGAATATCAGGCAGGCTTTACCAAGGGTATCCCATGGTTGCCGCTGGATATCCGGCATATCGAACTGGCAACGGACAATCAGGATCAGGATGAGAGCTCGGTTCTCAATTTTTCCCGGCAGATCCTCTCAAGACGGCAATACTCACCGGCGCTCAGACTGGGCGATATCAGCTTTCTGGTCGCAGATCACGACACGCTGGCCTTTGAGCGCACCCATGAAGACGAGAACTATCTCTGCATCTTCAATTTCTCGAAACACGAGCGACTCCTGCCCGTCGATCTGCCAAGAACCGCCAGACAGGTGCTGTCCACCGAACCCGGGTTCGCAGATCAGCCGCCAACCATTCTGCCAGCGCATTCAGGCTATTGGCTGACCTTCTAGCCAGCGGGCTGCTCAGCAGATTTGAGAATGTCCTTAGCCTTGTCGGTGTCGATCTTCATCTGATCGACAAGCGCTTCAAGCGAATCGAAATGCTCTTCCGGACGAAGGAATGACACAAAGGCGACATCGACCTGCTTGCCGTAAATGTCATCATTGAAGTCAAACAGATAGACTTCCAGAAGCGGGTCGCGTTCGCCGGTGGTTGGCGTGCGCCCGAAATTGGCAACGCCAGGATGCCAGCCGTCGCGGCCTTCAATACGCATCCAGACCGCATAGATGCCAAATCTTGGATGGATCAGATTGCCGAGTTTGAGATTGGCAGTCGGAAACCCGATAGTGCGTCCACGCTTCTCGCCATGTTCGATCACACCGTCTGCAATCCATGGCCCGCCAAGGAAGCGCGCAGCATCCTCAGGCCGTCCCTCCTGCAATGCGTTGCGGATGGCAGTCGATGAGATTTTGTCGCCATGTTCAGTCACCGGTTCCGTGACCGAGAGAGAGAAACCGAATTCGAGCGACAATTCCCGCAGGGTCGAAATGTTACCCGTCCGCCCCTTTCCGAACTGGAAGTCGAAGCCAACGGAAAGATGAGAGATGGCCATGCCTTCGACCAGAACACGCTCAACGAATTCGCGTGGGATCATGCCGGCCATTTCTGCATTGAACGGGAGCTCAAAAATGGCCGTCACACCAATCGCCCGCAAGGCATCGCGACGAACGCTCGGCCGCATGATGCGGAAAGGCGGACTGTCCGGCGCAAAGAAGCGGCGAGGTGGCGGCTCGAAAATCAGCGCGCCAAGCGGAACGTTGCGGGCCACGGCCTCCTTGCGCGCCAGATCGATGACGGCCCGGTGTCCGGCATGCACACCATCAAAATTGCCAAGCGCAACACTGGCATTTCTGGCTTCAGCCGGAACATTTCGAAAATCGGATATGACCGTCATGGGCTTTCTGACCGGTTTCAGTCTTTTTTGCGAGGGGCGACGACCTTTGCCGTACCTTCGACAACAGCCTTGCCGCGCACATAGCAGGCAACGTCCAGCGTGACGCGGCTGCCTTTGTCCTGCTTTTCAGCGACCGTGGCCCGGGCCGTAACTTCATCACCGATGCGAACAGGCCGTTTGAACTGAAGGCTGAGGTCAGTGAAGATCGCGCCAGGCCCTGGCATGTCATTGCCAAGAATGCCCGAGATATAAGACGCCGTCAGCGCGCCGTGAGCGATCCGCCCCTTGAACATGGTGGTCTTCGCATAGTCTTCATCCATGTGCAGCGGATTGCGGTCACCGGACACATTTGCGAAGGCCTCAATGTCGGCCTCTGTGATCGTGTGATATGTCTCATGAGACATACCGATCTCTAGTTCCTCATAAAATTTTCCGGTGTATTCAGTCACGTTCTCGCTCCACGTTAAAATCTGACGGCTCCGGTTTACTGTTTATTTGCGCTGATCGGCTAGTCCTATTCCCAACCAAGAACACAAAACTGGATGAAGCTGGGGTTTTAAACATGGCTGTTGATCTGTCTATGCCGGTCCTTGTTGTAGATGACTACAAAACGATGATCCGTATTATTCGCAACCTTCTGAAGCAACTTGGCTTCGAAAATGTTGACGAAGCCGCCGATGGCGAAGAAGCGCTCGGCAAAATGAAAGAGAATAAGTACGGGCTGGTCATCTCTGACTGGAACATGGAGCCCATGACTGGCTATGAGCTTCTGCGTGAAGTTCGCGCGGACGACAAGCTCAAGGGCACACCATTCATCATGGTGACGGCGGAATCCAAAACGGAGAACGTCGTGGCAGCCAAACGCGCTGGCGTAAACAACTACATCGTCAAGCCGTTCAACGCCGCAACTCTGAAATCCAAGATCTCTGCTGTGATTGGCGACTTCTAGCACTGAACCTGCGGGGGTTTGAGTGTCGGGGGAAGGAATAGGCAGTCAAACCAGCAAGAGTCTGACAATCGGTCAGAGTGTGGCCAATCAAAAAAGGATAATAACATGTCCGCACAAGTAGCAGCGACCAAGGTCAAGGAAGCCATCACGAATCTGAAGAGTCGGAACGTGAAGGAACGCCAACTCGTGGACGTTCTGGAACTTTCCCACACGCTCACAGATGCGATGGAGCATTTCTTCACGGCACTGGACACTTCTATAAAGGACGAGTTTCGCGACATCGCCGGGTATATCCAGCGGGCGCGGGATGAAATCGGGGGGCTTCGTCCGCACGACATCCAGAACAATCGCCTGCCTCGCGCAGGAGAAGAGCTGGAAGCCATCGTTCACGACACTGAGGTTGCGACTGAGAAGATCATGTCCACCGCTGAGGACGTTCTGGCGCTCGATCCGGATACGACAGACGATTTCGCCATGCAGGTCCAGGATCGCATGCTGGTGATCATTGAAGCCTGTTCATTCCAGGACCTGACAGGTCAGCGTGTTTCGAAGGTCGTCTCGACCCTGAAACAGATCGAAGATCGCATCACCCGCTTTGCCGAGGCCATGGGGCTCGAGGAAGAAGGCATTGCCGATCTGACGCCGGAAGAGATTCGCCGTCGCGAGCTTCTGCTCAACGGCCCGGCCATTGGCGGTCCGGAAACGGCGCAGGCAGACATCGACAAGATGTTCGATGAAGGATCGGCCTCTAACCAGGACGACATCGACGCAATGTTTGCCAGTGAGTCCTCTGACGAAGCCAATCAGGATGATATCGATGCGATGTTCTCTGAAGGCGATGATGAGGAAGAAGTGTCTCAGGACGATATCGACGCCATGTTCCGGTAGTTTCGATTAAACCGTGTTCTTGACGGCAGGCCAGATGGCCTGCCGTTTTTTATTGCCCACACGCCTGAGACACGAAATTTAGCGGTCTCCCCTTGAAGGTCAGCTCATTTTCATATATATTGTTTTTCAATAAATGTTGAATGAAAGGCAATAATATCATGCATGCTCGCTATAATGATGGCTATGACAGCGCGTACTATGCACCGCGCTATGAAGCGCGCGACGGCATGGCCAGCAAAATCCTTCTGGTCCTTCTGGCCGTGATCTTCCCGCCCCTCGCCGTGTTCTTCATGTACGGCTTTCGTGGCGAATTCTGGCTGAACCTTCTGCTGGTGATCTTTTTCTATATCCCTGCGCTGGTCCACGCTGTGTGGCTGGTTGCGCGCCGGTAGAGGCTGACGGTCGGTGTCTTTTGACTTGGCGGATCAGCAAAACCTTGCGAAACTCCGCTGATGACCGACTCACATCTGGATTGCGCGCCAACGAACACAGACGATGCCCTTCGCGAAGCCGAAGCCGTCTGTGAAGCTCGCGGCGCGCGCCTGACACGGATACGCCGAAAGGTTCTCGAACTTTTGCTCGAGAACCGCGAACCGGCCAAGGCTTATGACCTTCTGCAAAAGCTGGACGGCGAAGGCGCAGCCAAACCGCCAACAATCTATAGGGCGCTCGATTTCCTTCTCGAAATGGGGCTCGCACACAAGATTGAGAGCCTGAACGCCTATGTTGCGTGTGGCCATTGGGGTCACAAACACATGGCAGTGTTCCTGATCTGCGATAATTGCCATCAGATTTCTGAACTTCACGCCGACAAGACCCACCTAGCTCTTGAGGAGGAACTCAAGCCGACCGGGTTTGAGCGAACATCCAGCGTGATTGAAGTGCATGGCGCTTGCGCGGCCTGCGCAGCCTAGTACAAAAATTCAAAAAATCGGGAGGGCGCGCACGTGATTGATCTCTATCGCGGCATGGTGAACACGTGGGAATGCGACGAGATGGGGCATATGAATGTCCGCTTTTACGTCGCCAAACAAATGGAAGGCCTGGCGATTCTGGCTCCTTATATCGGCCTGCCTTACGCATTTCGCCCCCGCGCCAGTTCCACCATTCAACCTTTCGATCAGCACATTCGGTTCATGAAGGAAGTCCATCCGGGCGGCCCGCTGACCATGACGGGCGGTATTCTGGAGGTCACTGATGACGCTGCGCTGATCTATCAGGAGTTAAATCATACGAATTCGGGGGAACCGGCGGCCGCATTCAGAACGTGGGTTCGCCATGTCGATACGAATATGGGCAGAGCGTTTCCCTGGAACAGTCAGACGCTGGATGCCTTCGACCGCTACAGGATCGCTTCGCCTCCGGAAAAAACGGCGCCGCGTTCGATTGATATGACGACAGAGCCCGTGAGCAACGCCATCGCGCATGCAGCGACCGCTGACGAGCTGAACATTCCGGTGATTGGCCGTTGCGCTGTGCCGCCCGCCCATTGTGACGTACATGGACGGATGGCACCTGAACATTTCATCGGCCGGGTATCAGACAGCGTACCGAATCTGTTGTCGGGCTGGCGTGAGGAAGTGGCCGCTGCGTCGGCAGCAAAGGGCGATGTTATCAAAACAGGCGCGGCGGTGCTGGAATACCGTCTACGCTACCGGTCCTGGCCGCGTGCCGGGGATCTCATTGAGGTCCGCTCTGGCCTTGGCCGCGTTATGCCCAAGGTGCACAGCCTGGTTCACTGGATGATCAACACGCTGACGGGTGCCGCTTACTGCACATCTGAAGCCGTCGCCGTGACGCTGGATCTGAAGGCGCGCAAAGTTGTGCCAACAAATGAAGAGCACATGGCCAAGCTGGAAGCACGAGTGCCCCGTGGGCTTAAGCTTTAAGGCGTCTGGCAGGTCCCCCCGAAACGCCGTTCAGCAAAAAAATCCCGGCAATCATGAAATTGCCGGGACAAGGGTGCAGTAGGTGATGTGTTCGTATTGTGGTGCTTCGCCCGACCTCACAAGGCCTTCACGACGTCTTCCACCATCTTTTTGGCATCGGCTAACAGCATCATGGTATTGTCGTTGAAAAACAGCTCGTTTTCGATACCGGCATAGCCTGAACCCAGCGACCGTTTGACGAAAAGGACCGTCTTGGCCTGCTCCACATTCAGAACCGGCATACCGAAGATCGGCGATGACGGATCGGATTTGGCGGACGGGTTGGTGACGTCGTTTGCACCGATGACGAAAGCCACGTCGGCCTGCTGGAAGGAAGAGTTGATATCCTCAAGCTCGAACACTTCATCATAAGGCACATTCGCTTCGGCCAGCAGCACGTTCATATGACCAGGCATACGACCAGCGACCGGGTGAATAGCGTAGGACACGTCCACGCCTTCTTCCTTCAGGCGATCCGCCATGTCTTTGAGCGCGTGCTGAGCCTGCGCAACCGCCATACCATAACCCGGCACGATGATGACTTTGGACGCATTCTTCATGATGAAGGCCGCATCATCGGCTGAACCACGTTTAACCGGACGGTCGATCTTTTCTCCCGCATCTGCGCCAGGGCCATCTGCCGCGCCAAACCCGCCAAGAATAACAGACAGGAAGGACCGGTTCATGCCCTTACACATGATATAGGAAAGGATTGCGCCGGACGCACCAACCAGCGCCCCTGTGACGATGAGTGCGAAATTGCCCAGCGAGAAACCGAGGACCGTCGCAGCCCAGCCCGAATACGAGTTCAGCATAGAGATGACGACTGGCATGTCGGCACCACCAATTGGGATGATCAGCGTGATTCCCAGGATCAGGCCAATGGCCAGGATCGCCCAGAACGCCACATCCATGTCGCCACCATTCACAGCCAGAATGCTGATCAATGCGATGACGGCAACGGCCAGAAGAATATTCAGCACGTGCCGAAGTGGCAGAAGGATCGGCGCGCCTGAAATATTGCCGTTCAGCTTGGCAAAGGCGATGAATGACCCGGTCAGCGTGACAGCACCCAGAATGACCGACAAGGACAGCTCGACAACGGAGCGGGCTCCGATGAACTGAACGCCCGTTTCAGGATCTGTCTGCAGGAGGGCAAAGGCGTCCGGGGCGTAATAGGCCGCAGCCGCCACAAGCATGGATGCGCCACCGCCCATGGCGTTGAACGCGGCCACGAGCTGGGGCATGTCAGGCATTTTGGCCCGAACAGCCAGCGTCGCACCAATGCCGCCGCCAACGAGAATACCGACCAGGATCAGACCTATCGTGACGGGCTCTAGCGTGTCTGCCAGGCCGACAATGGTGGTCAGCACGGCAATCACCATACCGATAATGCCTAGCCGGTTGCCGCCACGCGCGGTTTCAGGATTTGAGAGGCCACGAATGGCCATGATGAACAGGATCGCCGCGACAAGGTAGAGTGCGGCAGAAACAGATGGAGATATCATCGTTTATTTCGCCTTCTTCTTGTACATGGCAAGCATGCGTCGGGTGACCATGAAGCCGCCGAAAATGTTGATGCCGGCAAAGACCAGCGCCACAGTGCCGATAGCGCGAGCAATCCAGACATCCTGAGTAACGGCACCATCCGCCTGATTTGCGATAGCGGCAGCTGCCATGATGGCACCCACGACAACCACGCCGGAAATGGCGTTGGTGACCGACATTAACGGCGTGTGAAGGGCTGGCGTTACCGACCAGACGACGTAATAGCCGACAAAGCAGGCCAGTGCGAAAACAGCAGCCAGATAGACCATGGGGCTCACGGCTTCTGTGCCACCAGAGGAAGCGAATGCAGGCAGGGAGAACATCGCCATCCCGGCCAGCACCATCGCTGACTTGATCAGTTTCATTTCATATTCCTCCTAGCCAATGCGCTCATTGACGGTCTGGCCGTCTTTTGTCAGCAGCATGGCGGTGACGACTTCGTCGTCAGTTTCGAGATTCAGGCTTCCGTCTTCGCCGGTAATCAGCGGCAGGAAGTTCAGAAGATTCTTGGCATAAAGAGACGAGGAGTCTGCAGGCAGACGCGCAGGCAGGTTCGTGAAACCGGCAATCTTCACGCCGCCGACATCGACAATCTCGTCTGGTTTAGACAGCTCGCAATTGCCGCCCTGGGCTGCCGCCATATCGATGATGACGGAACCAGGCGACATGGATTTCACCATCTCTTCCGAGATCAGTTTCGGTGCGGCCCGGCCCGGGATCAACGCTGTCGTGACAACGATGTCCTGCTTGGCGATGTGAGAGGCTGTCAGCTCATTCTGCTTTTGCTGATACTCGTCAGACATCTGCTTGGCGTAGCCGCCAGCGGTCTCAGCCGCCTTGAACTCTTCATCCTCAACCGCGATGAATTTCGCGCCGAGAGACGCGACCTGCTCTTTCGCAGCGGGGCGAACGTCGGTAGCTGACACAATCGCGCCGAGACGTCGAGCCGTTGCGATGGCCTGAAGCCCGGCAACGCCGGCACCCATCACAAACGCCTTGGCAGGCGCGACCGTTCCGGCAGCCGTCATCATCATTGGAAGCGCACGGCCGTAAATCGCCGACGCCTCGATCACGGCACGGTACCCGGCGAGATTCGACTGGGACGACAGCGCGTCCATCGATTGCGCCCGGGTGATACGCGGGGTGAATTCCATGGCCAGCGTGGCAATCCTGCCTCCATTCCAGCCATCAAGCTCACCGCTCGCATTGAATGGATTGAGAAGTCCGATCAGCGCCGCACCCGGCCGGATGGCCTTGATGGTGTCTGCGTCCGGCTTCTGAACACAGAATACAATGTCTGCGTCGCCGAGTTTGTCTGTGCCTGAGACGATTTCCGCCCCGGCGTCTTTGTATTGGTCGTCGGGAAACCCTGCCTGTTCGCCAGCTCCGGATTGCACCAGTATTGTGTGCTCCGAAGCGATCAGCTTTTTGACAGTCTCTGGTACGCCAGCAACCCTGGTCTCACCGGGAGCAGTTTCCCTGAGTATATAGATTTTCATTACTGCCCGTTCCTGGTTGTTTATGCCCTAAACAAGGTAATCGGACGGCAAATGCGCAATAAAAATCTTTGAAACAATACGGACGCCAAGCGTCCATATAGCGGACTCTCGCAAAGTAAGGCGGGAGAAAATGGCTCGAAGCTAGTCCAGCTCGCCGATGGACGAGTCGAGGTTTCGAAGCACCCTGCCCTCATCGCCCACATTGAAGCCCTCGACAAAGCGAGCAAGGAATTCAGAGATTGCGTCCCGCACCACATAAGGCCGCTCCATCGGGATGAAGTGCGACGTACCGCTGGGCTGAAGCACGACCGTATGCGGCTTTGTTTTCAGGAACCGCGTGACGGACGACTGAGCGAAGGTAGAGTTCTTCTCGGCACGGATTGCCACAATCGGGCATTCCACCTGTTTCAGGGCTCCCCAGGGACGGTGACGCTGGCCACCGAAATTGGCGGCTTCCCATTCAGGCTCACAGGACAGCTTCCAGACCTGTTCCTCATGGTCGTAGAGGACGCCATCAGTCACATAGTCTTCGAGGAATGGTTTCCGCCAGGTCTTGAAGGCACCCCGTCCAGTGAGCGCTTCAACAGCCTGTTCCTGGGAGTCAAATTCCCGACGCCGTTTGGCCGCCCCGCGGGACATTTTCGAATTCTTCTTCATCATGTCCGGCACGCCAGGGAAATGCGCCCAGCGATAGACAGATGGTTGCAACATGACCGGGTCAACAAGCACCAGCCCTGTGACCAGGTCAGGCCGCTTTCCGGCAGTCAGCAGGGAGACTGTGCCACCCATGGAATGCCCCGCCAGAACGGTGCCCTGAGGGGCCAGTTTCTCGATGGCCGCAATGATATCATCGCGATAAACCGTCCATCCTCTTTGCTGACCCGGGTTGGCCGTCGCCGTGGAACGACCATGCCCGCGCATATCAAGCGCGGCAACATGAGCTCGCAGCCCCAATGGCGCGAGAATGGTTTGATAGGTGATGGCGTTAAAGCCGTTGGCATGAAGGAACAGGGCGTCAACAGGGCGAACCGGATCGCCGAAAGCGATACCCTTCAATTGCCCGCCTTCGACATCCACGTGGAACCGACGCATGTACCGTTACCCCCCAAAGACCTTTCGCAAGAGTTCCGTGGTACGTTCCACAGGATTGTTACGAATTCCCTGTTCCTGTTCTGCAAGATAGAAGAAAAGACCGTCTAGTGCCTCCTCTACCGCATGGTCAACCAAATCCTTACGCGGATCGATATTGAAGCGCGACAGGTCATATTTCGCGGTCACATCCTCGGCCAGCCTGAGTGCACCGGCATCATCGAGCGCGGTTTCAATCTTCGGCCTTAAGAGTTGAACGAGTTGGTTTTCGGTTTTCAGACGCAAAAGGTCCGTAGCTGCCGTATCACCACCCTGAAGCAGATTTACCGCGTCATTGATTGTCAGGGATTGTATGGCATCAATCACCATATCTGCGGCAAGCGGCGCTGCATCTTCAGCCGCCCTGTTCATACGCAGCTGAAGATCATCCAGTGGTTCGGCCATTCCAAATCGGGAAAGCTGTTTCTGCACGTCAGACAGTTTTCCCGGCAAAGGGATGCGGATCAGGTCATCTCCGAAATAGCCATCCTTCATGGAGAGTTGTCGGGCCACTTCGCGTGTACCGATCGTCAACGCCTCCTTCAGCCCGGCCCGCGCTTCCGCTTCGCTGATTGCGCTGAAACCGTTCTTTGATGCGCTTTCAGGCTGACTGGCCGGTTTTGACGGATTGCCCAGAATGCCGCGCAGAAAATCCCCAAATCCCTGCGCCTGAGCCGGTTGGGCGACGTTGGCGCCGATCATTGCTACAAGAATCAGTTTCCGCATGTCTTTACTCCAGACTATTCCGCAAGATTCACCGGAACGCTGTCGCAGTCAAAGCCTGAGGGCAGTTCACGTCACGTTACTGATGGCAAGTGGCCGGTTCGGTTCTATGATGCCCACAACACGGGAGGCCCCAATGCTGAAAGACGATTACAAATTCTTCGATGTCTCTATCGAAAACAACATCGCCCACATCCGGATGAACAGCCCGGACACGATGAACGCCATGAACAAGGCATTCTGGAACGAGCTGCCGGAAATCGTGGAAACCATTGATGGAGAGGTTCTGGCCCGAGTGATTGTGATCTCGTCCACCGGCCGGCATTTTTCCGCAGGAATGGACCTCTCGGTTTTTTCTGACAGCGCCGCCTCCGAGAAAAAGCATGATCGTTACGTCCTGGCAGAAGCCTTCCGCAGCAATGTGAAAGCCATTCAGGAAAGCTTCAATGCGCTTGAAAATGCCCGTATCCCTGTCCTGTTCGCCTGTCATGGCGGCGTGATTGGCGGCGCGGTCGATATGATTTCGGCTGGCGATATCCGCTGGTGCACGAAGGATACCTTTTTCTCGATCATGGAGATCAATATCGGCATGACAGCAGATGTTGGCACCTTCCCACGCCTGCAACGGCTGATTCCTGAGGGCTGGGTTCGGGAAATGGCCTATACAGGCCGACGCCTTCCCGCGGAAAAAGCGAAAGAAATCGGCCTTGTGAACGAGGTTTACGAGAACCAGGAAGACATGCTGGACGCCGTTCTCGCGACGGCCCGCGAAATTGCCTCGAAAGACCCACTCGCCGTCACAGGGTCCAAGGTGATGATCAATTATGGCCGGGACCACTCCACAAGCGACACGCTGGATTATGTCGGTATCTGGAATGCGGGCATGTTCCCACCAGAGCATATGGCCGAAGCGTTCACCGCGCGCACCGAAAAGCGCGATCCTGTTTTCCCGGATCTTGCCCCTATTCGTCGCAAACCGATGTAGAATTGCTTTGTTTCCCTTGATGCGAAGGGAGCATCTGGCAGTATCATGCCCGGACAGTCGGGGGGACGGGCATGACATTGTCGAAGCTATTCACGGGCAAGCATGAAGGCATGGGGCACTGGTATGATGATGCCGGAGACGATGGCGCCTACCAGATCACCCACCATACCGAGCTGACGCCGGATGGCTTCAAGTTCAGCTTCCATCATATCTTCGACAATGGTGACCCGGACATTGAGGCCGCGTTCGAAGCCAAGTGGACGCAGAACGGACATTTTGCGCTGAAGGCGTCAGGGCAGCTCATTGGCAAAGGCTATCTTCGCGATGACTTTCTCCACTATGCGATGGCCTTTGGCGAGAACATTGTTGAAAGCAACTGGACGGCCAGACCAGACGGCCTTGTGATCTACGGCTCAGCCACCCGCAACACCGCCGGCAATCACATTTCCTGGCGCGAAGTGCTGACAGCTTGCTGAACCCGATCATACTGTCGGCCAAAGAGCAAAGTTTCGCCCTATTGTCTTTTTACCGTCGCCGCGCAACGAGTTAAGCCCATGTCGATCATTTCAAAAAACTCATCGGCTCAAAAGCCGGAACAACCCGGACTACGCACAGAGGCTCCTGTTCACATGGAAGCGCTGTTGCGGATTCTGGAAGATACCGATGCCGCGCTTGAGCCGATGACCTCTCGCGGTATGGATGGGCGAACTGCCACTATTCTGAAAGAGATTGAAAAGTCCGGCGCCATTGCCGTGCAGGCTGAAGGCGATGAAGTCTGGGTGGATGTGATAGACCGTCAGGCCGCCCTCGCCGTCATCGACAAGTTGATCGCCAGCATCAAATCATCTTCCTGAAATTGACATAAGTGGCAATGCGAAGGACGTTAGAAAGGCTGATACGGCGGCAGGGTCTCTTCTTCCTGTTTCTCATCCCAGTCGAGCACATCTTTTGTCTCTGACTTGTCCGCCCGCTCCTGAAACAGCGTTATGACGGCAATTGAAATCCAGGTCAGATGGAATACCAGACCGCAGAGCAATGCGATATGGCCATCAATCGGGCCAATGGCAGCGCGTTCGATCAATTGCTCATAGGATTGCAAGCCGGTGGGATGGATCTCCAGCTTTCCGAAATATGAGATGATCTGGATGATGAAAATGAAGCTGTAATTTCGGCGCAGACGTTTCCCAACGGCACGCAAATAGCTGATTCTGAACCGAGGCCGGACGTAATCATCTGAAAGCGGCGTACCGCGATCCTGAAGGATATTGGCCTTTTCTCCGCGAAGGATTGGCACGTAGAACCCGATTTCCAGAATACGAGCCCGAAAGCGGAACACATCGAAATAACGGTAACGCCGTGCCTCCAGATGCAGAAACATCGCGACAAGCAGCCCAACCAGAACAAGCGGCAGGGCAGACGATTCCGGGCTGGAAAAGGTCAACGATAGCGCAATTCCTGTCGTGACAACCGCCCAGTTGGTGGTCATATCCAGACGCTGGCGCCAGATTGTCGATCTGTACGCTTCAGCTCGGTAAAGATGAGCAATTGCGCCGGCTTCTGTAGAACCGGTCTCGCGATTGGCCGATTGCGACATGTGTGCCTCCCGTATGATCACTATAGATGAGAGTCGCCAAGGGCAGAACCCTTGCGGGCCCGGTAAGGAAATCGTCGCACTTCCCCTCGCGTGACCTTGGACAAGGGCGATAGTTCGCGTTACCTTCCTACACAGAGGAGATTAACCCCATGTTCCTGAACTTCTTTAAAGAACTGCGCGACGCGAAAATCCCGGTCACTCTGAAAGAATACCTCTCCCTGATGGACGCTATGGATAAAGGCGTCATCAATATGGAGCCTGAGGAATTTTACTATCTCGCGCGCACAGCTTTGGTGAAGGATGAACGCCATATCGACAAGTTCGACCGCGTGTTCGGCCATGTATTCAAGGGCCTGGATAGCGTGGGTGAAGGCATTGCCGTTCAGGATTTGCCGGAAGAATGGCTGCGCAAGGTTTCCGAGAAATTCCTCACCGAAGAAGAGATGAAGGAAATTGAAGCGCTCGGCGGCTGGGAAAAGCTGATGGAGACGCTGAAAGAACGCCTTGAGGAACAGAAAAAGCGCCATGAAGGCGGCAATAAGTGGATTGGTACGGGCGGCACCTCGCCCTTTGGCGCGAATGGCTACAATCCAGAAGGTATCCGCATCGGCCAGAACAAATCCCGCCATCGCCGCGCGGTGAAGGTCTGGGACAAACGGGAATACAAAAACCTCGACGATTCTGTAGAAATTGGCACACGCAACATCAAGGTGGCCATGCGGCGTCTGCGCAAATGGGCGCGGACAGGCGCTCCGGATGAGCTGGACCTCGACAACACGATCCGCTCGACGGCGAAACAAGGCTATCTCGATCTGGTGATGCGTCCGGAACGCCGGAACGCTGTGAACCTCCTGTTGTTCCTGGATGTCGGCGGCTCCATGGACCCGCATATCCGCGTGTGCGAGGAGCTGTTCTCGGCTGCGCGGTCGGAATTCAAGAATCTGGAATATTACTATTTCCACAACTGCATTTATGAAGGTGTCTGGAAGGACAATCGCCGTCGCCATAACAATAAGATTCCGACCTGGGACGTGCTGCACAAATTCTCGTCCGACTATAAAGTGATTGTTGTCGGTGATGCCACGATGAGCCCATACGAAATCACCTATGCTGGTGGCTCAGTTGAGCATTGGAATGAAGAGCCAGGCGGGCTATGGGTGCAGCGACTGGTGCAACAATTCCCTGATCTGGTCTGGCTGAATCCAAGCCCTGAAAAGTCCTGGGAATATACGGGCTCCATCAAATTGCTCCGCGAAATCATCGGCCCGCACCGAATGTTTGAGATGACGCTGCTCGGCCTCGAGGACGCCATGAAAGAGCTGTCGAGATAGTCAGAACGTACGGAAAGAAACTGCCTTAGCGCCTTAAAGCTCGATCCCCGCCAGGGGCGAAATGGCGTATATTTCAGCATTTCTGGCAAAAAATTTGACTGAAATTGCTTTTTTTCGGGCATTCCTGAATCTTCAGGTGTATCTTCCTATCGTTAGCGCCATCTTGGTTGCGAATACCTGAGGGGATAGGTGGGGCATGCTTGATTATCCAGACACTCAAACGGAAAAGCCGGCCGCTGGTCACGAAGCGGCCCGCGACATTCGTGCCTTTCTCAAGGCGCATCCGGAACTGGCACAGCGCTATAAAAATGCGCGGCGTGTTCAACGTATCGCCAAGCATGACCGTACCGTCGAAATCACCAATCGATGTAATCTTTTTTGCGAAGGCTGTTATTTCTTCGAAGGCGATGGCTCTGCCCTTCAGCGCGAAGAAGATGAAACCAGCAAATGGGAAGAATTGTTCAAGCAATTCGCGGCTGAAGGCGTCAAACACGTTAACCTAGCCGGGGCGGAGCCAACTTTGCACATTGAGCGGATCGAGCTTGCGCACAAATACGTCCCCTACGGCCTGATCTACACTAACGGTACGATCAAACTGCCAAAGCACATTCCTTATGCGATCCACGTCTCGGTCTGGGGGGATGCTGATGTGACGGCCACGCTTCGCGGCGGCAATCATCTTGAACGATCCATCCGCCATTATAGCGGCGACCCGCGTGCGACGTTTATCTATACCGTATCGCGGCAGAATATCGACACAATCCGACCGATCGTTGAACGCTTCCACGAAGAGAATATTCGTGTGTCATTCAATTTCTTCAGCCCGACGGAAACCTACAACAAAAAGCTGGATGAGAAGCGCGGCAATGACAATCGCTTCTTCCGGATTTCCACGGAAGAAAACAATATGCGCCTTCAGAGCGAAGACTTCCCGCGTGTGCGTGAAATCATTGAAGAACTAAAGGCGGAATATCCTGAAACCGTGGTCATGCCGCGCCTTTATCTGAACAAGGCAACCCAGGAAGGCCCGCTCTACACACTGAACGAAGATGGCGTCGCCCTTAATTGTGGCGGTTCGAACGCCAGTCCCTGGTTCCAGCTCTACGGTACGGATGCGCAGAAGAACCCGAACAAATGCTGCACACCGAATGTCGATTGTTCGACTTGCCGCCTCTACCCGAGCGCCAAGGCAACATTGATGTTTGACTTTGAAAGCGCCCTGCAATCACGCGATGCCTTTGAAGACTGGCTCGATCTGGTTGAGTGCTGGAACAAGCTGATGATGTTTGATCACGATGGGGCAGAAACTGTGGCCGCAGAATAGTATTCGCGTTCAGGCTCGCCAGGCAAGTTTGGTCCTATGGAGGACGAGCTTCCAATTGCTATGGCAGATGTTTTCCCGAATTAAGAATCATGACGGGCCATCTGATGAAGATGGCCCCATATGTTTAAAGTTTGATTTTTGATATCGCCTCTCCCAACGCCAAGCCCGTCAGGCATTCAGTTGGAACGCATCGCGTACAATATTCAGAAAGCCAAACTCTTTCGCTGCCCGATCAATTGCGTTGTGATCTGAGAAGTTTTCCAGATATACGACCTTTGATCTCGGCATTTTTTCCAACTGAATACAGTGATTTTTATCGACGCTATCGACACCTGCACCATAAATAGAGAGCAGAAAATCCGGCTTGGTTTCGCCAAGCACTCTATTGAGATCGAATATTTTTGGATCAACTGAGTTCTCAATTCTGCGCGCAAGGATGCGAGCGCGTCGATCTCCGCAAACCTCTTCCAGATACTGGATATCGACCGAACATATTGGCGAAAAGACAATACAGGCTTCTGCATTTAATTGCGTGGCGTAGTAGATGGCTCCAAAACCACCCGCTGAGTTGCCCATCACATAAAGCGGCTTTTCCGCTCCCAGAGAGCTGATCTCATTTTTCAGCACGTTCAGCGTCGTTTCGAAGTCATCTCCCAACTGTGAAATACCGTTGCAATAGAGCTGCCGCTGTGAATCACGAAGGAATATCGCCGACAATCCCAACTCGGCGAAGAACACATCCATAACATTGAACGGCATGCTGAGTTTGTCGCCAAGACCAGAAAAGACCAACACTGTGCCGTTCGGGCGGTCAGCCCCGGAAACAATCATTTCTTTGTCCGGCTGAAGATCCTTCAAAACGTCAGTGTGTTTGTCTTTCAGTTCAAACGCCTGCTGTAGCAAAGCCATGCTATCTGGATTTTTGGTGCTCTTCAAAAGCATCGTCCAGTTGTCCCACTCCGTGGTGAGCCTGGAGAAAGTCTCCTTGCTTGAGTGTTTCGTTTTTTCGTCGAACAGGCCCAGTTCGTGGGCGAGTTCAACAGACAGATATTCCGGTTTCGGCTGCGTTCCCAAAAGTGGTTCATACTTATGACGGATTGAGAGCGCGCTTCGCTTCTGACCCGTTTTAAACAGCAGACACGCATAAATGAGAATCACTTCGAACACGGGAAGCTGTTTCGCCAGAGACACAAAGTTCTCCGTCAGCTTCTGAATGTCGGGCGTTTCATTCATAACGCGAATGAAGAGATTAAATGGAAGCTGACGCTTACCGTCGAGCTCACGTGCCTGGCTGAAGGCATTGACTGCCTTCATATAGTCGCCGGAAATTGCATGCAGCATGAACAGCAGTTCGTGAATGCGGGCATCGTCGGCGAATTCCTGGCGTGCTTCAGGCAACACAGCGTCCAGAAACGGTTCAGGACAGTTTGCAAGGGTCTGCATAAACGAGCTATCGGAAGCATTGACCTTGCACTTTCGGAAATATGCAGTGAACGCTTCGCGCGCCAACGCGATCTTACTCATTTCGAACGCGAGTTCAGAAAATCGTAGCGATTGAAGATCATCCAGTTTGTCAGCCTTGAACAATACCAGCAGTGCTTTGAATTCTCCTGCAGCATCGTTTGTTTTGCTGGCCAACTTGAAACGAGAGGGGGCTTGCTGAACCGCTGACGCCCCCTTGTCGGCCATGGACCGAAGGGCCGCCTCGCACGCTTTGAAATCACCCTCTGCAAGGGCGACGCGAAATCGTGCCCGTTCGGCCTTCCAATGGAATGGAAACTCTTCAATCATCTTCGCGCTCAAAGCGCGGGCCGCATCTAAATCTGACGCTTTGATGTGTTCAGCAAGCTTGCCAGTTGCTGCCTGTATCCTGTCCGAAACAGTCTGGTTTTCCTGATCAACCATATCCACCGAAATCCCCTGATCTCAAACTGAAAAACTCGCCGCATCTGAAAGGTTCACGGCAGCGAATGCAACAACACAATGCGGGTTTACTGCCAATGGCTCGCATTTTGATCACACTCCGGTCATCTACCTCGACTCAAAGACGAAAACCCCATAAGCCAACCACTGGGCTGAGTACTCGGGGAGCGCGTGTGTCAAAAGTTTCTGGCAAGAATGCTTTTCTTTTCGTCATCGTCACCGTCTCTCTCGACATGCTGGCTTTTGGCCTCTTCATCCCTGTCATGCCTGCCTATATGGAACAGATCACCCGTCAGCCCGCGAACGAAATCGTTGGTATTTCAGGATTTCTTGTCGCCACCTTCGGGATTTTCAATTTTCTGACCATGCCCACAATTGGCAGCCTGTCTGACAGGTTTGGCCGACGACCCGTCTTGCTGGTTTCGATTGCCGGGCTTTGTATTGATTTCATCATTATGGGGTTTGCGCACTCACTATTTCTGCTCTTCATCGGACGTGCGCTCGCAGGCATTACCAGCGCCACCTATTCGACGGCCAGTTCCTACATTGCAGACGTCACCGAGCCCGAAGATCGCGGCCGCGCGTTTGGCATGATCGGTGCCGCTTTCGGCATTGGTTTTGTACTGGGTCCGGTGATTGGCGGCTTTCTTGGCGAGATTCATATCCGCCTGCCATTCTTTGTCTCGGCAGGGATTGCTGCCTGTAATTTTCTATACGGTTTCTTTGTGTTGCCGGAATCCCTGTCGCCAGAGAACCGCAGGCCGGTAAACTGGAAACGTGCCAACCCGTTCGGCGCCTTCCAGCACTTCTCAAAGCTGCCGAAAGTTGGATGGTTCATCGCAAGTGTCGGCATTTTTGCGATTGCCCATGCCGTGTTTCCGGGGTCATGGAATTTCTATGGCGAGATCCGCTATGGCTGGAACCAGGCCCAGATCGGCTTGTCGCTGGCTTTTGTCGGCATCGGATCTGCGGTCGTCCAGATGTCGCTTTCAGGTCGTCTGACGAAGACCATTGGCCCGGTCAAAACGGCGATGCTGGGTTTGTCCATCAGCACATTCACCATGTTTCTGTTCGCGGGCGCGTACGCCGGATGGATGGCTTACGCCGTCATTCTGATCTCGTCGCTGGGCGGGGTGGCGAACCCCGCCATGCAGCAATTGATGACCGGCGTCACACCGCGTGACGCGCAAGGCGAACTACAGGGCGCTCTCGCCAGCATGCAATCAATCTGCGGGTTGATCATCGGCCCCATCGTAATGACCCAGACGCTGCAATTCTTTGCCAACCCCAACCCGATTGTCGAGTTCAAGGGGGCAAACTTCATGCTGGCCGGCATTCTGGCGGGCCTTGCCTTCATTCCGTTTCTGCTGGGCGTAAAAGCAAACCGTGAAACTGTCAAAGAGGTCGACTCGCCCACATCACCGCCAACGCAGGACCAGCCCGTAGGATGACCGAGTTTCGCCCTGCCCTGTTTCTGGTCCATGACGGCGTCCTTGGTAGTGGAGCGGACGCGGCCGATGTGAATGGTCCGGCGGACTCGGCTGATGGCGCGGTTGACTGCATCCGCGCGTTCAATGCCCGCAATTATCTGGTCTGCATCATCAACAATCAGCCTGATATCGCCATGGGCCTACGAACGGAAGATGAACTGCGTCAGGCACATCAAAGGCTAACAGAAGCGCTTTCTCTGGAAGGCGCGAAAATTGACGGCTGGTTTTTCTGCCCATTCCATCCCGACGCTTCCGTTTCATTCTATCGCAAAGACAGTTTTGACCGATTGCCTCGCCCCGGCATGATCCTTCAGGCGATGGCAGAGCTGCCCATTCGAAAAGAGGCCAGCTTTCTGATTGGCCCCAATGAGGACAGCCTCCAGGCTGCACGCCATGCAGGCGTTGGCGGCTTTCTCTACAAGGGTGGAAATCTGGCCGTGTTCGCGGAGTGGGCACTGGCCGATTTTGAAAGCGGCGCACGGTGAACCTCACCTTAGGCGAGCAGGCCGCCCATGCGGCAGACTTCTGACCATTCCTCGTCACGTACGGGCTGAACCGAGAGTCTGGAATTCTTTACCAGCACCATTTCAGCAAGCCTGGGATTGGCCTTGATGTCTTTCATGCTGACCGGTGTTGGCATGGGTTTGACGGCTTTGACATCCACACATTCCCAGCGTTCATCGTCGGTGGTCGAATCCGGATGAGCCTCAGCAATCACTTCAACAATGCCAACAACTTCCAGTCCCTGCCGGGAGTGGTAGAAAAATCCCTGATCGCCCGGCTTCATGTCGCGCATGAAATTGCGGGCCTGATAATTGCGGACGCCATTCCATTCTTCGCCGTCTGCGCCTTTCGCTGTCAGATCGTCCCAGCTGAAAGCGTCCGGTTCTGATTTGAAAAGCCAGTAAGCCATTAGCAGTGTCTTTCTTTTTCGGTTCCAGGTTCTGCCAGATGATTGCACAGCCAGCTTATGACAGGCTGATAATCGGGCCACCCTTTATATGCCGCCAATTGCGGGTTGGTCTGATACCAGCTGTCGGAAAACCGTTTGGCGTGATCACCTTGCTCCAGAATCGGCCAGAGCCGGTCCACACAAATGCGGATCGTGAACAGAACCGCACCCGTATCTGGCAGTTTCCGCACGGTTTGCCGCTCTACCCGCAGGTACAGCTCATTCGCTGCATCGTCAGGCTCTGTCATTTTCAGCCGCCGCTTCATCGGCTCGGCAGAGGGTGAAAAGCGATCTGGCCCAAGCTGAACCGTCCAGTTGAAGCGCTCCAGAATGATATCCGGCTGAAGCCCTGAAAAGATACGAAAAATCTTTCCCGACAGCTCCGGATCGCCACCGGGAACGGTGTGATGAAGACCGCCCAATGAGTGCCCGATCTTGTCCTCAAGCCGCCAGAAGGTTGCAGCACAAAGAGACGCCGCGCCAAGCACAAACGCGCCCTCCCGCGGCACCATCACACAAAGATCGTCGCTGACCTGGCTGGCCGCTGCCTCTAATCCTGTAGGCCAATCGCCTCTGTCCATATGATCGCCAATAACAAGGCTTGCTGCCTCGTTGGCGGCCGCCATCGCGTCTGGTTCGCATCCATAGACCTCCGATCGGCGCGCTTTCATCAGACGGGTCTTTTTCGTCAGCCAGGCATCGGCTTCAGTATCCGGAAACAGCCATTGGGTTTCTGGAATCGGTCGGAGTTTCGGCGCCGTGCTGGCCGGTCCAGACAGAAAAGGGAGATAAGGGGGAACCCGGCTCAGAGCGCTGATGCCTGCCCCCAATAGGCATAACCCATGATCTTTGGTGTGTTGGGTAGATACATTTCCTCGCCGGTTTCAATACGGAAACCATTGTCACCCAGCATTCGCGTTGGAACCCGGGTCAGATGACATCCGCCAGCCAGCGCTTTTTGCAGAGGTTCAAACCGGCGCTGCCATTTCGCAACCCCTTCATCGGGCGACCCGCCATGTTCAGAATAGAGAAGTCTGCCGCCGGGCTTCAGTACACGACGGGCTTCGGCCAATGTCTCCTGCCATGGCGGGATGGTGCAAAGCGTGAAGGTAAAGACGACCGTATCGACGGAATTATCTTCAAGGGGGACTGCCTCCCCGCCTGCCTCGATAAACTCCATATCGAGGCCTTCATAGCGTTCGGGCTTGCTCCTGGCCTTGTCGATCAGCTCGGCATGAGGCTCAAGCGCGAAGATACGTTCAACACTCGAGCGGTCATAGAACTGAAAATTCGTACCGGATCCGCAGCCAACCTCAAGAACACGTCCGGTGGCCAATGGTACGATTTTTTCACGCTGCTTCTGGATCGGTTTCGACGAACAGGCGCAATCGATCAGCGTCGGAAGTATGTAGCGGTTGTATAATCCCATAATCAGAAAGGTTATGCCGGGCAGCCCGGTACGGCAAGCGGGACGTTACGGCAGATCTGAATTGCTCGACAGCGCCCCGGTCTGAACGGGCGGCAGCCATGACCGCAATCCATCACGGGCCTGTTGATTGATGGGCCGCGTGATCAGGCCGTTCTGGGTCATGATGATCTCATAGCTGGCACCTGCCACCATGGGCACGTAAGTCCCGGAACCATAGCTGGCATCAATCGCATCGAGCCAGCCGCCGCGCTTTCTGACGAGCTCAAACGCATTCACACCGGGATCGTTTTTCAATGGATAGACGGTGCGGGGCTTTTCCAGATCTTCCTCGATGGATCGGTACTGACCGGCCATGCGGTCGAGCTTGTAGATGGCGTCATAGCCGATCACATTGGCCCAGGGCTGCCATTTGATAACGCGCGCCTTGAACTCAATTTCATCGCCGCGCACAGCATAGAGTTTAGGCTCTGTTTCGCCATCCAGCGTAACGCTCGCCTCATATAATTGAGGCTCCAGATAGGCGAGATCGACAATGGCGACGGTCCGCTCATAGGTGAGGCGTGAATAGGTTTGAAGGTTCAGCCCAACCATGCCCAGCATGCCCGCGGTGGCCATGAATAAACCGCCGAACGCGAACCGCGTCGAGCCAGAAAACATTCGCCATTTCACAAGCCGGGAAACCCCGGTCAGCAGGACGATCAGACCGAATACGCCGACCGCTGCTGGAACAATCCACCAGATCATGCTCACCTTTCCCCATCATGCCCTTCCACAAAGACATATATCAGAGACGGAAGCAGGGAAACAGGTGAGCGCAGATCGGGGCAGATTGCCCGACCTGATTTCAATCTGACGCGTGTCTGCGGGCGAAAACGCCCATTTGGTCATCTGCTGCGGGCTGATTGAAAACGGAATATTCCTTCAGCGCGGCCTCGAAGGCTTCCACCGCATCGGCACGATCCACTTCGAACGCGTCGAATCCCGACCGATACATGAAGAGAAGCTGATCACGCAGAACATCACCCACAGCACGCAACTCACCGCGATATCCAAGCCGCCGACGCAGCAATTGCGCCTGACTATAGCCCCGGCCATCAGTGTATTTCGGGAAGCTGATCTCGATCACTTCGAGCTTGTCGAGATATGGCTCAAGGCGCAATGGATCATCATCGGGCAACAGGCGGATCACGCTCTGATTGCCGCCCGCTTCAGCCATCTCGATGAATGTGTCGAGCGTGTAGTGGTCACCATGCGGCACGTCTTTGGGCTCGCCCAGTCTAATCAGCGGCATAGAGAGCCTCCTTGAATGGTTCATCGCCGAGCCGCTCTACCGCATCGATAAAGCGTTCGGATTTGTCCTGGCGCAGCTTGCGATAAGCTTCGACGACGCGCCCCAGCGCAGGCGGCACGTCTTCAGCCTTCAGGCCCGGACCTGCAATCCGCCCGATAGCGGCTTTCTCATCGCCACGTCCGCCAAAGGTGATCTGATAGTATTCCTCACCCTTCCGGTCGACGCCGAGAATGCCGATATGACCGACATGGTGGTGCCCACACGCATTGATGCAGCCGGAAATCTTGATCTTCAGCTCACCAATATCTTCCTGGCGTTCAATGTCGGAAAAGGCCTTCTGAAGGTCCTGCGCCACCGGAATGGATCGCGCATTTGCGAGGTTGCAATAGTCGAGCCCCGGGCAACAGATAATATCCGAAATCAACTCATAATTTGCTGTCGCCAGCCCCGCCGCATCGAGCTTCTGGTAGACCTCATAAAGATCATCGAGCTTCACATGTGGCAGCACCAGATTCTGTTCGTGCGTGACGCGAAGTTCGTCAAAGCTGTAGGTTTCGGCCAGATCCGCAACAACATCCATCTGCGCATCGGTGGTGTCGCCGGGCGGATGTCCGATCGGCTTGCAGCTTACAGTCACAATGCCGTAGCCAGCCTGTTTGTGGGCCCGGATATTGTTCTGAACCCAGCGGGCAAAGCCCGGATCGGCTGACTTCGCACGGTCAAGCGTTTCGGAATTCGCTGGCAGATCCTCGAAAGCAGGCGGCGCAAAATAAGCGGTGATCCGATCAATCTCGGCCTGAGGCAGAACGATCTTCTCTGCGTCTTTCTGGGCCTCAAACTCGGCTTCCACCAGACGGGCAAATTCCTCGGCTCCGGTCTCGTTCACCAGAATCTTGATGCGAGCCTTGTACTTGTTATCGCGGCGTCCAAAGCGGTTATAAACGCGCATGATGGCTTCGAGATAATCAAGCAGCTTATCTTTCTCGATGAAGTCGCGAATGGTGACACCAACATGCGGCGTACGGCCTTGACCGCCGCCAACCACAACCTCAAAACCGGTTTCGCCGTCTGCATTGCGGCGCATGTGAAGACCGATATCGTGAACACGGATCGCCGCGCGGTCAGCCTCAGCCGCTGTGACAGCGATCTTGAACTTGCGCGGCAGGAAGGAGAATTCAGGGTGGAATGTCGACCATTGCCGGATGATCTCACACCATGGACGCGGATCTTCCACTTCATCAGCGGCAGCGCCGGCGAACTGATCTGACGTAGTGTTGCGGATGCAGTTCCCCGATGTCTGAATGGCATGCATTTCGACTTCGGCCAGCAGATCCAGAACATCCGGAATGTCTTTCAAAGCAACCCAGTTGAACTGAATGTTCTGGCGTGTCGTCCAATGGCCATAGCCCTTGTCATAGTCGCGTGCGACACGCGCCAGCTGACGCATCTGACGCGCGCTGAGCGTGCCATAGGGAATGGCGATCCGCAGCATATAGGCATGAAGCTGCAGATAGACGCCATTCATCAGGCGCAGCGGCTTGAACTGGTCTTCTGTGATATCACCCGACAGGCGGCGTTCCACCTGCGATCGGAATTGCGCAGCACGCTCCCTTACCAGGGTCGCGTCGAATTCGTCATAACGATACATTGTTATCCCTTTTCGGACCAAACGGCGAGTTCATTGCCGGATGGGTCAGCGAAGTGAAACCGACTTCCACCCGGAAACGGGTAGATGTCTTCCACGATCTTGCCGCCTGCGGCCCTGATCTGTTCGCGTTTCTTCTGAAGTTCTTTTGTGTAGAGGATGACCAGAGCGCCTGAACGCGCCGGGTTCACCTCTGCCTGGCGGTTAAACCCGCCATCGATCTCCGCGCCATTGAAGCTGATATAGTCTTCACCCCAGCGCTGGAATTCCCAGCCAAACACCGTTTCATAGAACATGATGATGGCTTCCGGATCGATCATCGGAAATTCGATATAATTGATCGAGTTTTCCACATTCGTCATAGCGCGGCTCCTTCGCGTGGCATGGCGTGCGGGATACCCAGCGCACCCTCCGTCCGGCTTACCCAACGTTCCACGCTTGGAAAACCGGAAAGATCAAAACCGCCTTCATGCGCGACGCGCGTGTACGCCACCAGAGCGATATCGGCGCAGGTCAGACTGTCTCCAACAAGCCAGTCGGTATAGGTGAGCTGCATTTCCATCACGCCAAGTGCGCGTCGCCCTTTGGCCATCAACTCCGGATCGATCTCGTCATCTGACTTTTTCAGATAGAGCTTCTGAAACCGGCGGACGGCGATCGCTGTTTCGTGCGAGTACTGCTCCCAGAACAGCCAGCTCATCATCTGTGCCCGGGCAAAGCAGTCAGACGGCACTAGCGCGCTTTTCGCCTCTTCAGCCAGATACAGCATGATGGCATTCGATTGCGGCAGCACACGTCCGTCAGGCCAGCGCGCAAAGGGTACCTGGCCGACCGGATTGGCCGCCAGAAAATCTTCCGTTCGGGTTTCACCGGCCATCAGGTCGATTTCCACCCAGTCATAATCAATCCCGAGATAATCTGCAGTCCATTTCGGCTTCATGCAGTTTCCCGAGATCGTATCACCATACAGTGTGAGCTGCTTGACCTGACGATTTGGCATCGTTCGTTTCCCGTATTGGTTTCCGGAAATCCGGATGTGTGGTTGGTCCGACAGCGCGGATGGTTTCCCGCAAGGTTTCGCGTCCACTTACCTGTCCGTCGCCGGACACTTCCATTACATATGGATCAAGAATGAGCGATTCTTCGCTTCGCGCGTTCTGCAAGGCCGTTTCAGCGGCCTCGCCCATCAGGATAACAGCGTCTTCGACATAATTCGACCATTTGCCATCTTCGGTGCGATAGACCGTTGCGCCGGTCAGCACATCCCAGGCGGTGACGACTTTCGGGGTTTCAGCAGAAAGTTTCGGACGAACAGACGTCATGCGGCAGTCTCCATCTGAGTTTCAAGGTAAGCGAGGGCGAAAGGCGACAGGGCAGCGACATCTCCAATAACGAGAAGAGCCGGACCCTTAATGCCATTGTCCTCTATAAGTGCGGACAGTGTTTCCAGCGTACCGAACACGCGGACTTCGTTTTCCCGGGTGCCATTTTCGATCACAGCAACAGGCGTTTCCGGCGCGCAACCGGCAGCAACAAGGCGTGTCTGAATGCCCGGCGCGCTGCCGACACCCATGAACACAACAACAGTCTGATTTGGACGCGCCAGCGCCATCCAGTCGAGATCCGGTTCATCGCCGGATTTGGCATGACCCGTAACAAAAGTAACTGACTGGGCATGATCTCTATGGGTCAACGGAATGCCCGCACTTGCGGCACAGCCAAGCGCTGACGAGATGCCCGGGACGATATCAACCTGGATGCCTTCAGACAAAAGGGCCTGCATTTCTTCGCCGCCCCGCCCGAACACAAACGGGTCGCCCCCTTTGAGGCGCACGACGCGCTTGCCTGCGCGCGCGGCGGCGGCCATCAACACGTGAATTTCGGTTTGAGGTACTGAGTGATTGCCCTTGCGCTTGCCGACCGGAATGCGATCAGCGCGCGGGCCCGCCAGATCCAGAACTTCACCGCTCACGAGAAAGTCATGAAAGATCACATCTGCGCGTTGAAGCACACGCAATGCCTTGATGGTCAGAAGCTCCGGATCACCCGGCCCGGCACCGACCAGAGACACGCTTCCAACGGCCATGCCGCGATCATCGCGCACGGCCTTAGCGCCCTGATTTTCAGGGTTAAGCTGTTCTGACGCATTATGAGTGGTGCTGTCTGACAAGATATCCTCAAATCGGCTTTTTTACGGGTCTGAAATTGGCCGCTTACGGCAAGACAACAAGGCGAGCAACCTAAGACGACCGTTTAGTAATTCTCATGTTAGACATGGAATTTCCCGGCACGCGCCCCTATTATGAAGACACGACCGTCAGGAGAGTTCGAATTCATGTCAGACGCCAAGGATCGCCTGCCACCGCTGAACGCCTTAAGAGCCTTTGAGGCTGCTGCGCGGCATTTGTCGTTCACCAAGGCGGCCGATGAGCTCGACGTCACGCCCGGCGCGATCAGCCAGCAGATCCGCATCATCGAAGAATACACCAACGTACCCCTGTTCAAGCGGACAGGCCGGCAGGTCTTGCTGACAGATTCTGCTCAGGCCGCCCTCCCCCTCGTCCGGGAGGCGTTTGATAAGCTGCTGGAAGCTGGCCGGATCATGCGTGCGCCGGCGCGCAAGGGTAAGGTGATGATCTCCTGTGCCCCGAGTTTTGCCGCAAAATGGCTGGCGCCAAGGCTGGACCGGTTTCATCACGCGCATCCCGAAATCGAAGTCTGGGTGTCGGCTGATATGGGGCTGACCGATTTCACCACCGCTGACATCGATCTGGCGGTCCGATATGGCCGCGGCGTCTATGAAGGCCTGAAAAGTGAAAAGCTGATGGAAGAAACCGTTCTTCCCGTCTGCTCGCCAAGGCTGATGGATGGTGTGGATGCGATCCGCAAACCGGAAGATCTCAGCCACCATACGCTGTTGCATGACGGGTCTATCGAAAACGACCCCTCCTGCCCGGACTGGTCCAGCTGGTTGCGAGCGCGCGGGGTCAAGGATGTTGATGGCACACGCGGCCCGCGCTTCAACCAATCCATGCTGGTGATTGAGGCCGCAGCTTCGGGACGCGGGGTGGCGCTGGCCAAAAAAGTCATCGCCGCATCCGATCTGGCGTCTGGCCGACTGGTTGCGCCTTTCCCCGATGGATCGACGGTTATTGATTTTGCCTATCACGTCGTCTGGCCCAAAGGACGGACACAAACCCAGGAAATACGGACCTTTATCAAATGGCTGAAAGCCGAAGCACAGCGCGAAGAAGTGGTTGGCGTTTAGAAAAACTTACCATCCCCTTCATCCATGTGCGACTTGTTGTCAAAGTTCCCGTATGTAAATCGAGTGCATAAGTCGTTATGCAAAGACGTTTAAGACAAACGAAGAGGACAGGCCGTTGAGCGACCCCGCCACAGCACCCGCCGTGAAAGTCAATCCGAACGCACCGACAGAAGAAACCGTTCTGGCTGTGCATCACTATACCGACCGGCTGTTCAAATTCCGTATCACGCGTCCTGGAAGCTTCCGTTTCCGGTCTGGTGAATTTGTGATGATTGGCCTGCCCAAGGAAAACGGTAAACCATTGCTCCGGGCCTATTCCATTGCCAGCCCCGCCTGGGATGAGGAACTTGAGTTTTTCTCCATCAAAGTACCCGATGGCCCGCTAACCTCCCGCCTTTGCGACATCAAGCCAGGCGATAAGGTATTGCTGGGCAAGAAACCAACCGGCACGCTGGTTCATGATGCGCTTACGCCTGCCAAGCGCCTCTATATGTTCTCTACGGGCACCGGCATTGCACCGTTCGCCAGTCTGATGCGTGACCCTGAGACCTATCAGAAATTTGATGACGTCATTCTCACGCACACCTGCCGGGAAGTTTCCGAGCTGGCTTATGGCGAAGAACTGACAGCAGCGCTGCCAGATGATCCGCTGTGCGATGAACATGCACACAAATTCCGTCTCTATAACTCGGTCACCCGCGAAGACTTTCCCCGTACAGGCCGGATCACCGATCTGATCGAAAGCGGCAAACTATTTGAAGACCTTGGCGTTCCACCGCTGAACCCGGAAACAGATCGCGTGATGATTTGCGGCTCGATGGAAATGATCCAGGATACCAAGGCATTGTGTGAGAAGGCCGGAATGGTCGAGGGATCGAACGCCGCGCCCGCAGACTTTGTGATTGAAAAGGCATTTGCCGGATAACTTTCAATAGAAAGTATTGATCGTAGAAGCGGTCTCGCAAGAGGCCGCTTTTTCTTGTTCTGTAGTTAACAGGTCTTCGGAAACTTGATGACAGGCCGAACAGCATCTTAATATTACTGACTTAGATAGTCAGGTAATGCGTTCACAAATCCTGGCCTGTCGATACACTCCATGATCAATGTACTTTCCTGCCTGACGTTAGAACATGACCTGCGTCTGGTGCTTCTTGCTGTCCTGATCTGCGTACTCGGTACAGGCACATTTCTTCAGCTGATCAAGCGCGCCTTTGCCACGAACGGCATGGTCCGCATGGCCTGGATCGCTGTCTCTTCCATAGCGGTCTCCACCACGATCTGGTGTGCGCATTTCATTTCAATGCTGGCCTATATCACCTCGGCCCCCGTCGCACTCGACCCGGCCCTGACCATGCTATCGCTCATTCTGCCTGTGTTCGGGTTCTTTCTGGCAAACATCCTGCTGACGCTGCCGGGCCGTCATCTTCCAAAGATTCTCGGGGGCGGTCTGATCGGTATCTGTATCGGCGGCCTGCACTATCTGGGCATGTACGCCTATCACATTGACGGCATTATCAGCTGGGATGTGAGCTACATCATTGCTTCAGTCATTGGTGCCTGCTGTCTAACCATCGCTGCCTGCTACACATTCGAGACCGACTGGAAATCGAGGTTCAGTATTCTCACCGTTTCCCTGTTCTCGATGGGCGTTGTCGTGCTGCACTTCACAGGCATGGCGGCCATGACGGTTGTTCCGCTTCAGCTCTCTGCCAATGCCATGGAGCCCGGCACATTCATCGCCCTTTCTCTGGCCACAGCCATTGGCGGTCTTCTGATCATCGCGACGGGTGGCTTCTTCTTCTTCCTCGATCTCGACACGCGCCGCGAGGGCTATGAGAAGCTGCTCCACATGGCGAAAACAGATATGATGACCGGCTTGCCTAACCGGGTGGCTTTCATTGAAGACCTCGAAGAGAAACTGCGGATTGCCAAGGCGTCTGACCGCAAGATGGCCATGATTGGGGTCGATCTCAATCGCTTCAAGGACATTAACGATACCTATGGGCACAAGGCAGGCGATGAAGTTCTGAAAATCATCGCGTCGCGTTTCCTCGAAGACCTGGACCGGTCCGAGTTCATTGCCCGGCTGGGGGGTGATGAGTTTGCTGCTGCAAAGCTTTATCGTGAGCCCGAAGAACTTGAGCGCTTCCTGAATCATCTCTCCCAATCGGTGAACCAGAAGATTGAGTTTGAAACCGCCGTACTGGTTGCCGGTGGAAGTATTGGCGTTGCGATCTTTCCAGACGACGGGATGACAACCGACGATCTGCGCAACAATGCCGATCTCGCCATGTATCGCGCCAAGCTCAACCCTTTGCGCAATATCTGCTTCTATGAAAGCTCCATGGACGAGGAAGTCCGCCAGAAGCGGGAACTCGCCCGCGATCTCGCCAAGGCACTGGAGGACGACCAGCTGGTGCTGCACTATCAGCCGCAAGCCTCCACAGTGACCGGACAACTCAGCGGCGTTGAAGCGCTCTTGCGCTGGACGCACCCGCAAAAAGGGCCAATATCTCCGGGTATCTTTATTCCGATTGCCGAGGAAAGCGGGCTGATTATTGCGCTTGGCGAATGGGTTTTGCGTCGCGCCTGCCAGGACGCCTCAGAGTGGGTGGATGCCGAAAAAGTTGCGGTGAACATGTCGGCCCTGCAACTGAACCAGACCGAGCTGCCACAGATCATTCACCAGATCCTTCTTGAGACAGGGCTCTCTCCGCGCCGACTGGAAATCGAGCTCACTGAAACGGCCATTCTCGAGGACCGTCAGCAATCGCTTCATGTGCTTCGCCAGATCAAGGCGCTGGGTGTGCGTGTTGCCCTTGATGATTTCGGCACGGGGTATTCGTCTCTCGAAATTCTCAGGTCCTTTCCCTTCGACAAGATCAAGCTCGACCGCTTCTTCATGGCTGAGATCGAAACTAGCATTGAGGCGAAAGCGCTGGTCCGATCCGTTCTCTCGCTCGGTAAAAGCCTTTCCATTCCTATTCTTGCCGAAGGTGTAGAAACTGAAATGCAACTCTCCATCCTACGCGAGGAAGGCTGTGACGAAATCCAGGGCTTCCTTCTGGGCCGCCCTGAACAGCTCCAGCATGCAATCACGCGCTCTCTGGAACTGACCACGTTGTCCCAACCCGGATCCGATTCCGATCTGACGGAAAAAGCCCGCAAAAGCGCCTGATCCCGCATGCCTCTTGCCCCTTTGCGCTGATACTGGATAATTGTCGCCTGACAAGCCAAGGGGAACGCAGGAAATGGCCTGGACACGGATGATCGCGAAGGCGTCGGAATGGGTAGCTGGCAACGTACTTGGCACAATTGGCAGCGCGGCGCTGCTTGGCCTGGTCGGCTGGGGCGCGACCACTACCATTTACGACGATCCCTGGAAGAAAGGGCTGCCCGAACCCTGTGAGCAGGACCGGATCTGTGTGGTGGTGGCAGGTCTGCAGGGTGATGAAGATGGCCGGCAGACAGCGCATATTATTCACTCGCTCGAAGAAGTGTTCGCCACTCTGGAAGGCGAGAGCCCGATACAGATCCAGACCCTTCCCCGTCGGATCAGTCGCTCGCTTACCGGCAACAGTGCCGACAATCGGAAGGAGCAGCGGGTCCACGCGCAGCTCTGGATGGAGCAGCAAAAGGCAGATGTTCTGATCTATGGTGAAGTCGCCAAGGCAGACTCGGTGCTTCGGCTTTCTGTCATGGCGACCGAGACCGAGAAGAATGAAGGCTATGCACTTACAGATACGCTGGAACTGCCGCAGGATTTCTCCGCTGATTTTGGCGGTATTCTGGCCGCTGAAATCGCCAATTCGACCAGCCGCTTCATGGATACGGGAAACTATGTCGCCGACGTTCTCGAGCCGCTGATCGAGAAAATCAAACCGCTGATCAATAGTTTGCCGGCCTCCATCTCGGCGAATTCACGCGCGTCACTTCTCAGTTCGTTTGCAAATTCCCTAATGGTGCTTGGCACCGCCGACAGCAGCAATGAACGTCTTGTAGAGGCTGCGAAGTATTTTGAGCAGGCCCGCGCCATTCTTCCGGAAGACGAGCCAATGCTGCTGGCCATGATCCGGAACAATCTGGCTAACATCTATGATGAAATCGGTTCGCGCCAGATTCGCGCGGATCTGAAACAGGAAGCCATCAAGCTCTATGAGGCCAATCTTGAGATCTACACCCGCGAACAATATCCGCTCGACTGGGCGCTGACGCAGGGAAATATTGGCAGCACGCATCTGGGCCTGGCTTATCAGCAAACCGGGCGGGACCATTTCGACAAGGCCATTGCCTCCATGCGTAAGGCGCTTGAAGTTTACAGGCCCAACTACAACCCGTTTCAGTGGTCGAACACAAAATCCCTGCTTGGGCAGACGCTCATTGCGCTCGGTGAACGGGTAGATAACGAGGACGACATCAAAGAAGGCATCAGAGAACTTCAGGATGCCGTCTCTGTGATCCGGAAGGAAGACCGTCCCCTCACATGGGCATCGCAGGTCGGCGCGCTTGGCGATGCCTATATGGCCATCGGCGTCCGGCGCACCGATCCGGAATTCTACCAGAATGCCATCAACGCCTATCAGATGGCGCTGGACGTTTATGACCGCGAGGCAGATCCGCTCCGTTGGGCATCTTCAAAGGCCGATCTGGCCGCCGCCTTTTATGCCTTGGGCCAGCGTGAAACAGAAGATGATTCACTCATGGCCGCCGTGGAAGCCTATGAAGAGATTCTCACGGAAATCGATGCACGCGCAACGCCGCTCTATTGGGGCGCGATGGAACATCGCCTCGGAAACGCTCAACTGGAATTGTGTGATCGCCGCGAGGACAGGGATTTGTGCGAAGTCTCGGTCCAGACCTTTCATAATGCGGAAACCTACGTCACGCGTGAAGGCATGCCATTGCAGTGGGCTCTGCTCCAGAACGACATTGGAAACGCCTATCGCGTGCTTGGCCGGATATCGAAATCAGAAGACCATCTGCGCAAGGGCATTGAGGCGTTTGAATTATCGCTGCTCGAACGCCGCCAGGAAGAGGTTCCATTTGACTGGGCGGCGTCGACCGCCAATCTCGCCTATCTGCGCATGAAGCTGGGCGTGATGACGGAAGACATCTCGCAACTTGATATCGCGCTGGAAGAAAGCCGCTCAACGACAGAGATCATCTCAAGGGAAAGCTGGCCGTTCGAATGGGCAAAGGTTCAGAACAACATCGCTGAAATTCTGGAAGCCAGATCAGCGCTCAGTGAGACGCCAAGGGCTGACCTTGAAGAAGCGCTCAGGCTTTATGACCAGGCATTTGAAATCTTTCGCGAAGCGGAAGCGGAGTTTTTCCTCAGCTGGATGGACGAAAATCGCAAACGGGCCGTCGACAAGCTCGCTGCCCTGCAAAACTGAGCCCCTGCCCGGTTCTACGCCCTCAATTGCGTTATTTCGCGCAATATTCAGCGTGACTGCTGGACGTCTGCAACAAAACATACCAGAAGCGCTGTCTCAGACAGCCAGTTGATTGAGTTATTGCCAGATATGACGAGCTATCCTTCCGATCCGCGCAAACACACGGCCGATACCGCCGAAACCATGAGCGATGTCCGTTATGAGATCGACCGCATTGATCGCGTTCTCGTCGCCATTCTGGCCGAGCGTCAGTCCTTCATGGATGCAGCGGCCCGGATCAAACCAGAACGGGGCGCTGTGCGTGATGACTGGCGAATTGAAGACGTCGTCACCAAGGTCCTGACCGAATGTGAAAAGCAGGGCTTATCGCCTGCTATCGCCGAACCGGTCTGGCGCACACTGATTGATCGATGCATCGCCTATGAATTCGGGTCTTACGACGCGCGAAACCGCCCGGATACCGAAATTTCGTGAGAGATTTTTGCGGCTTCTTCCATGGTCGGGAAAAGCGCGTCGCGAATATCATTCAGCAGAACAGCCGCAACGGTTGGTGATGGTGGCGGGTCAGCCCGCCCCTTTGTTTCGGCAACCTTGCAGACAAAAGCCAGCTCATTGGCGCCAATGCCAAGCGCCGCGCCCTTGATTGTGTGAGCCGCATCAGCCCAGCTTTCGCAAGGTGCGCCAGAGTCGAGCATCTTGCCCCACGTGTCCACCTGCCCCCGGAAAATTTCCAGAACTTCACCGGCCAGCGCTATGTCGCCGCCCGTGTTTTCCTTTAACAGCTTTCTGTCTATCCAGTCTGTCATGATCCACCCTCAACCCTTACGGGAATTTGGTCAATTATAGTCCTTATTCATTAACAGGGTTTCATCAAAAAGCATTTAGCTGAACATTGTCGGAAGACGAAAATTCAGGCATAGGTGATAGAGTAACCGGGGTTTGGAGATTGGGCCATGGCGGTACTGGTCGTAGTTCGAGATTTTATTCTGACAGTTTTGCTGAGCTGGATTGGTGTGCAGGCACCCGAGCCGGCACAGGTTGAGCCGGTAAAGTCACCTACCGCCGAGTTCCGTCTGTCCTCTGGCAAGAATTGCGAAACCTCGCCCATCCTGATGCTGGAAGCCCGCGAACAGGAACTGCCGGCTGACAAGGTTACCTGGCAACATTCCTGAAAATTTTGTCAGTCTTAAGACAAAATTACTGAGCTGGGTGGTCGCCTAGCGGTGCAAACTGGTGCATGATCGGCGAACCATGCTGCGATCCAATGACGAACACTACCTTCACGCCCTGAAAGATGTGCAGAGCGATCTGCAATCCATCCGTTCATCGGGCGGAATTTTTGTTATTCTGGGCATTCTGGGTGCCGTCTGCATTCTGCTCGGCGTTGCCATATCGGCTTACGCCTATCTGGGGCACGCGGCCTTGATGGCGCTTAACCCGGCCTGGTTTGCTGCGGGATTGCTGATCACGTCCGGTCCGGCCATCGCCTGCGTGATGGCGGGCCTGATGGCGCGCCAGTCTCTTCGAACCCAACGCTCCAATGCCATTGTCATGCGAGCCTCACAGATACTGCTGATGCCTGCTGACTCTGCCACCAGGCAGATCAAAACGCTGGCTGAAGCGGTTCAGAAGGAAACCACCCGGATCGATGAGCTGGTCGAGTCGTCCCATGCCTCGCTGGCGGGACTGAAGGAACAACTCGAAGCGGAACGGCTCGCAGTTTCCAAATCCACCGAACAGAATGCTCAAAGCATTCAAGTTGTTCTTGGCAAGCTTGCCGATGAGCGCCAGGCGCTGGCAGAACTGACCAGTGCCGTTGAAGCCCAGGCGGAAGCCATGTCAGACGCCATACCGCGTCAGGCCCGTCTCATGGCCGAGGCCGCCCGCGCGGCCCAGCATGAAGTTGCGAAGAATGATGACGCGCTCGAGGCTCGTCTGAACTCACTTGATGAAACCGCCAAACGTCTCAGCACAGGTCTGGAGCAGCTCAATGAGATGACCCATGAGGCGGAGCAGAACTCCAATAAGCTATCGAATGCGATTGGCGGCTTTGAATCCCGTCTGGCCGATGCGGCCCGACTGGTTGATGCAGCGATGCGCGCCAGCGACATGGCGTCTTCTGTGGCGTCTGAAACCGGCGACAGTCTGAATGCAGCCGTTGCAAGCGCGCTGGACGGAGCACGAGAAGCGTCAGACTTCATTCGCCAGCAGTCCCGCGATGCTGTGAGTGAAGCCATGAAGGCCATGTCGGAGCTGAAGCAGGCAGGCCAGGAAGCTGAATCCGCTGTCGCTGCTGCCGGTATCGCTGCGCGGTCCCAGGCCGACGATACCGAGAAGCGAATTGACCTGATGAGCCAGTCAATGTTCGAGGCCGCAACGCGCGCCACGAACGCCGCGGAAGCCGGACTGGAGCGTGCGCGACTACGCATCGAACGGGCGTCAGCTCTGCTGAACGGCCTACAGGATGAAGGCGTCGCCAGCATGCCTGTGGAGGACCCGCGCGACAGCTTCACAACGCCTGTGCCTGCCACCACACCTGCTCCTGAAAAGTCGAGCTGGCTACGACCACGCCAGGATGATGAAGATGCTTCGGCGCAGAACGCATACGACTTTGACGATCCTACGGAAGAACAACTCAAAACCGACGATGCGCCCGACGATACGCCAGCACCAACGGACACCCGCACTCATTATGCCAGCGATGATGATGTTGACGTTGATATCGACATTGAGGCCCAGCTCAAGCAGGCCATGATGGCTGATGACACCGGTTTGACCTGGAAAGATCTGCTGGCCGGGCTGGATACGCCTGCGGAGGAGCGGGACGAAGCTGCGCGCTATATCCTCTCCGAGATTGAGCAGACCGGCATCACGCTGGGCGACAAGTTTTCATCGCGGTCCGTCAAGAAGATCTCATCAGCCGCCCGTCGCGGTGATCGCAATCGTCGTCGGGTGGTTCGCGAACATGCCGGCACGGACGTTCAGTCGCTGGTCTTCCGCCTGCAGGACGACGTAAATTTCCGCAATTCGTCAGATCGGTTTTTGACCGTTGAGGAGCCTGATGCGCTAAGGGCGCTTTCGGAGACAGAGAAGAGCCGTTCGCCCGCCTCGCCACGTCTGACCGCTTACCTTCTGCTGGATTCAGCGATGAGCTCACTCTGATTGATGATGGGCGGAAGACGAAGCGCAATCTCGTCCACCAGCTGATGTGATGCATCAATCAAAGCCAGAACCCCATCTTCCTTCGGCTTTCCCGAATAAGACTGGACTTCAGTGACATCAAACTGCGCCAGCACATCCCGCTTGCGCCCTGTCATAATGGTAACGCGGGCCGATACCACGGCCTCGTCATCGCGGACCACAAAGTCCCGCATCTGCCAGCGCACCTCGACCGGCGTGAACGCCGCAGAGCGATCGCTGAGTGCCATGCCGTCGGAATCAGGTGTCCGATGTGCCAGGCGGTCGAGCAGAAGCGATTGAAGCTGTATCGAGCTGGAATCACTCCATTGAACGCTTTTGTACAGAGAGAGACCGCCAGAATTCGATTCATAGACAATGCCCTTACCCAACAGCAGATTGGAGCCTTCCGGTTCGAATACGGTGACGCTGTAATCGAGCTTTACCGGCTCACCTGAAGGCTCATAAGCAGACGCGTTCAACCGATAAAGCGCATCGGGGACCACCGGCTCCGGCAGAACAGACACGCATCCGGCGAGCGCCAGAATACCAAGGCCTAGAGAAAGGGTCTTCTTCATCACTCATCCCTGTATGGTTTGGGCGTGCCCTGAACAAACGCCTGTGGGTTTTGTTCCACTTCGCGGGCAATCCGGTCGAGCCTGCGGATAAGCAGACGGAGTTCCTGAGCCATCAGCCGCACTTCGTCCACCGCCTCCACAGCTGGTCTTTCAATCGCGGTTCGGGTGGTCTCGACGGCCTTCTCGCTCTGATCGATTGCGGCTTCGGCACGGTTCACGGCACGGCTGGCATCAGCGAATAATTGTTTGGCATCACCCATCAAATCGCCCAGATAGGTTTGAGCATCCGTGCCGAGATTACCCAAGGCGCCTGCCGCATCGCTGATGGAATCACCGGCGCGTTTGATCGCCGCCAGAGATTCCGCCGCATCAGACAGCAGCTTTTCATCTTCGGCAAAGGCCCCGGTGACCGTCTCCAGATTGTTCAGCGTGGCCGTCAGGCTCTCAACATTTTCGTCTGTAAAGACGGAATTGAGGCGCGCCAGCGTCACCTGCGCATTAGCGATGAGGTCCTGTCCGCCTTCGAAAATTTCAGCCAGCTGCGTTCGCTCGGTTTCGATAACCGGCAAGCCACTCCCCGTGCGCTTGGGCATGAGCGGCGCGCCTTCGGTGCCAGGACGGATCTGAATAAAGGTTACGCCTGTCAGACCAGCAAAATCGAGGATCGCCTTGGAATCAGCGCGTACCGGCGTTTCGGCATCAATCCGGATACGCGCAATCACCAGGTCGGGGCTTTGCGGATCCAGTGAAAGATCGGTGACCTCGCCAACATTAATACCCAGATAGCGAACCTGTCCGCCTTCCGACAGACCGTTCACCGCACCATGAAATTCCACATTGTATTCAGCATAATCCCGGTTGAACTGGACCTGACCGAGCCAGAGCACGAACCCCAGAAACGCAACGAGGCCCGCCACAATCGTAGCGCCGATCAGTGCAAAACTTGCGCGTGTTTCCATGGCGTGACCTACCTAATCTACGACCGCACGTCCGCGCGGCCCCCCAAAATACTCTGCAATCCATGGATCGTCGACCTTGGCGACTTCCTGCACCGTACCGATATGTTTCACCCGCTTATCACCAAGCACCGCAATACGGTCACAAGTGGACCTGAGCGTGTCCAGATCATGCGTAACAAGGAATACAGTCAAACCAAGAGTCTTGCTCAATTCACGGATCAGCGAATCGAACCGGCCCGCGGTGATGGGATCGAGCCCGGCCGTTGGTTCATCAAGAAAAAGAAGCTCCGGGTCGAGCGCCAGCGCGCGCGCCAGAGCCGCTCGTTTCCGCATGCCGCCCGAAAGTTCAGACGGCCGCTTGTTTGCGGCCTCATCGCTTAAGCCAGCCAGACGGATCTTGAACTCGGACAAATCCCGCATCAGGGCGAAAGACAGGTCCGTGTGCTCCTTCATCGGTGCCATGACGTTTTCCCGAACCGTGAGATTGGAAAACAGGGCGCCGTCCTGAAACATTACCGCCCAACGCCCTTTGATATCGCGATTACGGGCAGGATTCATACCTGTCACATTTTCCCCGAAGACTTCGATGCGTCCCTCGGCAGGTGTCAACAATCCGGCAATCTGGTTCAGCAATACGGATTTGCCGCAGCCTGATGGGCCGATAACGCCCAGCGTTTCGCCCCGCATCACATCCAGATCGAGATCCTTGTGAACGACGTGCGAGCCAAACTGCGTTTTCAGGCCGTGAATGCTGATGACGGGCTCGCTCATATATCAAGCTCCAGATACAGCATGGCGAACACTGCATCAGCTACGATGATCAGGAAGATTGCGTGCACGACGGATGCCGTCGTCGCCTTCCCGAGCGACTGCACATCACCCTGAACCAACAGCCCCTGGCGGCACGAAATAATCGCCACAATCAGGGCAATAACCGGGGCTTTCGACATGCCAACCCAGAAGTTCCGGATCGGAATCATTTCCTGCATCCGCGTGAGAAACAGGATTGGCGAGATATCGAGCGCCACCCAGGAGACGAACAGGCCTCCAAAAATGCCGGCAATCGTCGCGGCAAAGGTCAGAAACGGCGTCATCAGCATCATAGCGATGATGCGCGGGACAACAAGAACTTCTATCGGATCGAGCCCCAGCGTACGCATGGCGTCAATTTCCTGACGCATCTTCATGGAGCCGATCTGGGCTGTGAAGGATGAATTCGTTCGACCGGCCAGAAGAATGCCCGTCAGAATGACGCCGAACTCCCGCAACACCGACCAGCCTACGAGGTCAATCGTGAACACCGTCGCGCCGACGGTCTGCTGAAGAATGGTCGCGCCAATAAACGCAATTACCATGCCGACAAAAAAGGAGAGGAACACCACAATCGGTGTGGCATTCAGTCCGGCTTCTTCCATGACAGAAAAAACGCTGGTCCATCGGATTTTATGTGGTGTGAAAAGGAGCCGAACGGTCGTTGCCGCCGAACGGCCAATGAAACCCAGCGTATCAATCGCTTCCTTACCGAATTCCACGCCAGCTTCACCGATCTGCGCGAGGAAACCGATAAGTGTGAACCGGTCATCATCAAGAATGGTTGGCGCTTCGGCGTTTTCGACCACCAGCCTGAAAACCGTCGCGGCCTGCGAATGTTCACCGATCAGACGTACTGGCTCGCGCGAGGTTTCATCACCATCGGCGATCAGTTGTTGCAGGAAAAACGCGCCAGCCGTGTCGATTTTATTGAGTTGCGTAACGTCGACATGGACAGATTTTTTACCCAGCCCGAGCCGCTCCATCTCGCGTTCAAGACGGCCGATTGTATCAATCGTCCAGTCTCCACGAATGGCTAGAACTGTTTCAGTCCCGTCCTCGGATACGTCGTACGCGGTCAACTATGTGCCTGTCCCTTTTAACGTTAAGTCATTAGGGGAAAGCGGGGGTTATAGCCAGCCCCGCAGACAACCAGAGCAAAAAACTCTGGTTGTCGTGCCTTTGAAAGCACAGGAAATTTCATCTATCGATTAACCTGTCATCATCGACGATCAGGCGGGGTCGAGCAGATCCTTGAATCCTGACGGTGCGTGCGGACCGATGAAGAGCTGTTCGAAGCTACCCTGCCCTTCGAGTTTCTTGCCGTCTGGTTTGGTCAGAATGGCTTTGGAAATGGCCTGAATGTGAAGGTTTGATCCATCCGCCCAGGTGAGATCTTCCGGTCGATAGGTTTGCAGGGTCATCGCCAGATCGTCGCCATGATAGCTGCCATGGCCCCATTCAGGATGCGTATAGCCAATGCCTTTCATCTGGAAGATCTGGCCTGGATCAAGCTCCATCGTCCAGGTCTTGCCGTCCTGATCAATCATCGTCACCACACCTTTGGCCGCCCGGCGTGTACCCGGCACGTATTCCACCTCGCAGGAGCACGCCGCCATGTGCGTCATCTCATCGACGCCTGCGCCATCCATGACCATCATGGCCTTGGTGTTCCACGATTTGCCAAGCGCATCATCATTCACATGGAAGTAAACGGCGCGGTCAGCAAAGTTGATCGGCGTCCAGATCCAGTAGAATTGGGGAGCCAGAGGCGGGGTCAGAGGCTGAGGGTCTGCGGCACCAATGGGCCGAACGCCCCAGCTGCGGTCACGCGTTCCGGAGAACGGGCTCACTTCTACGGTTTCACCATCCACGCTGAGCTGGCCTTCCCAATGACCGTTCTGGGTCATGCGCGTTACGTCCATCATCATGCGCGGCCCCTGCCGACGGGTAAAACGTGGCTCTTCGATGGGAAAGGCCCGTCCGGTGAAGGTCACGTCCAGCGCCAGTCCTTCTGTTTCCTCAAGGACGAGGCGTACCTTTTTCAACGGCTCAATGACTTCCACGCTAAGTGGCCCGACACGCGTGTTCATTCGCTCCATGTTCAGACATTTGGAGAGGTGCAGGCTGCTTTGTGTGCCATCCTTGAGAATGGAAACCGCCCCATCAATCACATTGAGGTGCGGATAGACCCCCATGGCTGCCCCGAAAAACACACTGCCATCGGATTTGTAACCATTGAAGAAGAAGCGGTCGTAGAAATTCCGGTCGCTACCGGAATAGGCCACTGGTTCGGGTGTCTGGTGAATTGGATATTCATCGCCTGCTGTGAGCATTTCTCTTCCCTTTTGATTGTTTTCTGGTTTGTATCCGCACCGAAGCGCAGCGGTTTGCTGTCTGGCGTCACTTCGTAAACATAGCGGCATGCGTTCTCGGCCATGTGACGATCCTCACATTTCCGGACGGACGGCTCTACCTTTTCTTTGACAGCAATACCGTAATCGCCAAAATCCCGCGCACGATCAAACTGTAACAAGAGGGTGTTCCAGTTGATGGTGTGTTGAGTGTCTGATGCGGCGAGGAGCGGACAGGTTCGAGCCGTGGCAAATGGGTCTGTCATGATTTCCAGCCTTTCCCTGCCAGACCCAGCATACTATCCGGGCATCCACTATGGGCAGTCTAGACTGACTAAAATTCAAAACAAGACGGGGAGCAACGTCAATGGGGTCGATCGTTTCACTCGAAGAGGTCAATTCGTTTTTCAACGAAGCGTTCAAGGGCGAAGGGACAAAGCCCGTGCTTATAGAACTTGACGAAGGATTTGCCCGCGCGAAACTGGCTTACAATGAAAAGTATCTGCGGCCTGGAAACGTCATCTCAGGGCCAACACAGATGTCACTCGCTGACACAGTTACGTATGCGGCCATATTCACCCGTATCGGCATCACGCCCATGACAGTGACATCCAGTTTGAACATGTCCTTTCTGCGCCCGTGCAAAGCCGAAGACGTGATTGCCATTTGCCGGCTGATGAAGATCGGCCGCAAGCTGGCCGTAGGTGATGTGACAATTGGTGGCGCGAGCCAGATCGACGCTGGAAAACCAGCCAGCCATGCCGTAGTGACCTACGCCATACCAGACGCCTGACCAAAGGAGGTTCATCATGCCCATACTTGCCATCGGCGCGCTGTTTGGAGGCCTGGCCGTCGCACTGGGTGCATTCGGTGCACACGGGCTGGAAGGAAAGCTGGATGAAAAAGCCATGGGCTGGTGGCACACAGCCACACTATATGCGCTGGTTCATTCTGTTTTGCTTGCCGGAATTGGCTTGAGCAAAAAGGCCGGACTGACCGGCCTTGATGTGCCAGCCATCGCATTTCTTGTCGGGATCGTCGTGTTTGCTGGCACGCTTTATGCCATGGCGCTGGGTGCGCCGCGCTGGTTTGGCGCCATCACACCCATCGGTGGACTTGCCCTGATTGCAGGCTGGGCGCTTCTCGTCTGGCAGGGCCTTAAAGGCTGATCAGGACAGGATACTTGTTTCCTGCTGCCAGGATTTCGCGATATCATCCGCAAGGCTTTTGGAAACTGAGATTTCGGCCTCAAGCGCTTCAAGCTCAGTTTCGACAGCCTCTACGCGATGCGGGGCCCGGTCATCGAGCAACTCGCAAGCCTCTTCAAAGGCTGAAAGACTCTTGCGAGCCGAAACAAGCGCATCCTCAAACGCAACCACATCAGCGCGTGCGACATCTTTCTGTTCATTGGCGAGATACATCTCGGCTTCGCTGTTCAGCGCTGTCAGCGAACGGGTCGCTGTCTGCACATCCTTCACGATCCGGGCTTCGATATCGACAGGGAAAACGGCTTCAGCTTCGACGCGTGCGGCATAGGTGTTTGGCGCTGCGTCGTCCTCATCCTCAGAGGCCCCGAACAGGCTCGTTTTCAGGAAGGCAAGCGCGGATGTCTTGCGAATCCAGCCTTCTTCATCGGCCTGTTTTGAAAACGCTTTAGCCTTTGCCGTGAGTGATGAGTCTTCCGAAACGAGGGAAGTTGTCATGCTTGCCGGCTGTATGGTCACAGTGGCACAGGCAGAAAGGCAAATTATTGCTCCGAGTACGCACAAAGCCCGCATATTTTCACGCCCAATTTGAGATTTTATCTCTGTCTTATCCCTAACCAATAAGTTAGCGGCACGTCTAGTCTTTATCTCTTATATGACATTCTATAGATGAAGCAGGCATGAACACCAAGCCTGCCATGCGTCGCAAACTGTATCCGCACTCGAAGCCCCGACAGTCAGGACGACTGCGCGTCTCTGAGCTTCATGACCTCTATTGGGAAGATTATGGACCGCTGAACGGTATTCCCGTCATCGGCCTGCATGGCGGACCAGGCGGGGGCGCCAGCCCCGATATGCGTCGCTTCTTCGACCCCAGGCACTACCGCACCGTGCTGTTTGATCAGCGCGGCTGTGGTCGGTCGACCCCCTTTTCAGAGCTCAGAGAGAACACGACCTGGAATCTCATCGATGATATCGAGCGCCTGAGAGAGCACTTAGGCATTGAAAAGTGGATTGTTTTTGGCGGGTCTTGGGGATCAACCCTCTCCCTCGCCTACGCTATCTCCCATCCGGAGCGCGTATTGGGCCTGCTCCTGCGCGGCATCTTTCTGCTCACGCCCGAGGAGATCCGCTGGTTCTATCAATCGGGTGCCAGCTTCCTGTTTCCTGATGCTTTTGAGCGCTATGTCGAGCCGATCCCGGAAGACGAGCGCGGCGACCTTCTGACCGCTTTTTATACGCGACTGACGGGCCCGAAAGGTCCAGAGCGCACCATGGCCGCGAGAGCCTGGGCCAGATGGGAAGGCGAAACGGTATCGATTCGCGGGCCATCGGTTCGTCCGCCGAGATTCGATGATGATGAATTTGTAGACGCCTTTGCCCGAATTGAATGCCATTATTTCAAGAACAAAGGCTTCTTCGAAGAAGAAAACTGGATCCTGAATCACGCTGAACGATTGAAGGACATTCCTGGTGTCATCGTTCATGGCCGGTACGATGTCGTGACACCGCTGTCATCAGCCTGGGCGCTTCACAAAGCCTGGCCGAAATCAAAGCTTCAGATCATTCCGGACGCGGGCCATTCTAGCCTGGAGCCGGGCATTGTGCATGCGCTTGTAGAGACGACTGAAAACTGGATCAGCACGTTCCGGCAATCCAGTTTTCTGTAGAGGTGTGAACGGGGAAAACGGCGGGGTGAGCCCTAGCCGTTCTCACCAATCAGCATCTCGACAAAGCCAGGCATGGCGATGCCGTAATTATCCTGCAGCACGTCGAGTGTTCCGAACACGAGAATGATGCTCAGCGCTATTGGCACCAGATAGCGGACAAGCAGCCGTACGAATGACAAATGCGCGCCATTGCCGATCTCTTCCCCGAGCACATGGCGCGGCAGCACCCAACCGGCAAAGAGCGCGGTCAACACCCCACCAAGCGGAAGCAGGATCTGTCCTGTCAGGAAGTCGGCATGATCCAGCAGGGCCACGCTCCCCAGGAATTTCTCGGTCTGACCATCTTCCAGAATGTAGAGCGAGGAAATCACGAAAAGAATGAGGCCCAGTCCGACTGCACCCTTGATGCGTCCAATCCCGCGCTGATCTTCCAGCCAGGACACGCCCACTTCAAAGAGTGAGATTGAGGATGTGAACGCTGCAAAGAGCGCGAGCGTGAAGAACAGTCCGCCAACGATTGAGGGCAATTGGCCGAAGGCGACGGGCATGGTTACGAAGAACAGACCACCGCCACCGGCTGGGTCCAGTCCAAAGCCGAACACAATCGGGAAGATCGCAAAACCGGCAATCAGGGCAACAAATGTATCAGCCCCTGCCACGAGAAAAGACGCGCGCGGAATGTTCGTGTCCCGCGTCAGATAGGCCCCATAAGTGATCATCAGGGCAGACCCGACGCTCAGGGAAAAGAATGCCTGTCCGACGGCGGCCAGCAGCGTCTTGAAATTCACCTTGGAGAAGTCAGGGTTGAAAAGGAATTCTGCCGTTCGGGCTGCATCGCCAGCGAAGAAGCCGAAAACAACCATGCCCAGCAACATGATGAAGAATGCGGGCATGAGAATCTCTGCAGCCCGTTCAATACCGCCCTTCACGCCACGCGCCACGATGATGACGTTCAGCAAAAGAAAGCCGCCCGTATAGAGCAGTATTTCCCGCGTATTGGTGATGGTATTGACGAAATTCTGGCCCGAATCCTCGGCTGAATAGCCGTTGAATTTGCCAGAGAAGGCCTGCGGAATGAAATCAAACACCCAGGCCGCAATCACGATGTAGAATGAGAATATGGTGAGCGACGCAATTGCGCCGATCCAGCCAATGCCGACCCACGCCCGTGACTTCTTCTCTTCATCGACGATATAGCGGATACCGGCGATGGCCGAGCGCTGGCCGCGGCGGCCAATCGCATATTCAGCGATCAATACCGGCAGGCCCAGCAGGAGAACGCAGGCGAGATAGATCAGGATGAACGCAGACCCGCCATTCTCACCAGCTGTGAAGGGGAATCGCCAGAGGTTTCCCAGTCCGACAGAGGATCCGACGGCGGCCATGATGAAACCAAATTTCGATCCCCAATGATCCGACTTGCCCTTGGTCATCGGTGCTGACATGCCATTTTCCCCGAGAAATTCAAATGATACGCGACACGGCCTCCCGGGCCATATCCAGAACCGCTAACTTGCAGCACTCGGAAAAAAGGTCAATTGGCCGCAGATCAGACCAATCCGTTCAGAACAAGATTGCGGTCGCGATCGAGATTCACGGCACAAATCAGGGCGAAAGCTGCCATAACGGTAAGCATCACCGTACCACCATAGGATATCATTGGCAGCGGCACACCAACCACAGGCAGAAGCCCGCTGACCATGCCGATATTCACGAACACATAGAAAGCCACGGTGATCACGGCACCGGCGGCTGCCAGATAACCGAAATGCGACTTCGAACGTCCTGCAATCACAAGGCCGATGGCGAAAATAACCAGCCATGCCGCCAGCATGCCGACTGATCCGACAAAGCCAAACTCTTCCGCTATCACGGTGAAAATGAAATCGGTGTGCTGCTCGGGAATATAGTCGAGCTGGCTCTGGGTGCCGTTCATGAAGCCACGCCCGTCATAGCCGCCTGATCCGATCGCAATTTCGGCCTGCTGGATCTGATAGCCAGCACCAAGCGGGTCCCGCGCCGGATTGAGCGCGGTCAGGACACGTTCACGCTGATAGTCCTTGAGGACATAGAAAAACGCCAGCGGCGCGCTGATGACCGCTGAAATTGCCCCCAGAATGATGGTCCAGTAATTTAGTCCGGCAAAGAACATCACGGCAAACCCGGTAGCCGCCAGCATCAGCGCAGTGCCAAGATCCGGCTGGCGGAAGACAAGCCCGACCGGAATGATGATCATGATGAATGCCGGGATGTGATGGATGAACTTGCGTTCACCACTGGATAAAACGCCGTGATAGTATCGCGCCAGTGCGAGTAAAAGCGCCAGTTTCATGAATTCCGATGGCTGTACCCGCACTGGTCCGAGCTGGAGCCAACGCTGTGCACCGCCACCGGTCACGCCGACAAATTCTACGCCAAATAACAGGATCAGCGCCCCGAAATAGGCGGGATAGGCGATGCCCGCCCATACCTGTATCGGCGTCAGGGCCAGCACAAACAGGAAGCCGAACGCCATTCCAATCCGAATGGCGTGTTTCACAGGCAGGCTGGATTCTACGTCATTGGTAATCGTCGAGGAATAAAGAACCGCTACACCGAAAAGCGACAGCGCCAGGATCAAAAGGATCATCACCCAGGGCAGTCTGAGGAGTCGGGAGACAGGATCATCGGAAGTCGTCTGGTAGTTCGCCATCAGCCCTGCTCGTTATCCTTTGACTTTGCCGCATACTGAAAGCTTGGCGGTCGTCCGGATGACCGAACAAACGCCTCGCGCATAATGTCCCGCGCCAGAGGACCTGCCGTGCCAGAGCCTGAACTGCCATGTTCGACAACAATCGATACCGCATAGCGTGGATTGTCATGCGGAGCGTAGCCAACAAACAGGGCGTGGTCCCGCATTTTGCGGGGCAAGTCTTCATTGCGGATCACACCGCTGGCTCGCTCGGCCGCAGAAATATAGCGCACCTGCGCTGTACCGGTTTTGCCAGCCATACAGATGCCCTGATAGCCGATATCACCGGAACGCAGCGCCGTGCCGCCCGGCTCGGAGGTCACAGCAAACATCCCTGCCTGCAATTGTGCAATAATGTCCGAGGATGGCATTTCACCGACCGGTGAATGCTTATCGAGAGCCGGACCTGCGCCAATCATCCGCGGCATAATCTGCTCGCCCGTGCCTGCGGCTATCCGGGCGGTCATCACAGCCAGCTGGAGAGGCGACGCGTTCAGGTAACCTTGTCCGATACCGTAGTTGAGCGTCTCGCCCTCATACCAGCCCTCACCATAACGACGCCGCTTCCATTCATCGTTTGGAACGATACCCGATGCGCCACCCGTCATGCCGAGCGCATAATGTTGCCCCAGGCCAAACGCTTTGGCGGCTTCGGCAATTTTATCAGCGCCGACCCGTTGTGACATCTCATAGAAGTAGACGTCACACGATCCCTGAATGGCCCCATTCAGGTTGACGCTTCCATGCCCGCCACGTTTCCAGCAGTGAAAGCGGCGATTGCCGAACTGATAATGTCCGGGGCAGTAAACCCGCTCGTTCGGCGTTGTTACTCCTGCCTGAAGCGCGGCTGCACCGACAACCATCTTGAAGGTCGATCCTGGTGGATAAACGCCGTCATAAGCCTTGTGATAAAGCGGCGATCTGTCGTCATCCCGCAGGCTGGCATAGTCCTCTGTCGAAATGCCGTTCACGAAATCATTCGGGTCGAATGTGGGCGTCGATGCCAGGGCCAGAATGTCACCAGACTTCACGTCCATCACGACGGCTGCCCCGGTTTCTTCTCCGAAAATCTCGATGGCTGCCCGCTGTAAGCCAGCATCAATGGTGAGATGAATGTCCGAACCGGCTTTCGGCGCGTTGTCGTCATCCGGCAATCGTTCAAGAACGCGGCCCTCGGCATTCTTCACATACCGGTGCACGCCCGGCGTGCCGCGCAGCCAGTCGTCGGCCTGTTTTTCCATGCCAAGACGGCCAATACGCATATTTGGATGCCGATAGATGCGCTCAATGCGCCGGATCTGATCGGCCTGTTGCTCATCATCGGCGCTCAGCCCTTCAATGGCCGCATCAATTTCTGTGCGGTTTGGCCGGGCCACATAGCCAAGAACATGCGCAAAATCTCGCCCTCGAGGGTATGACCTCGCCTCCACGGCCTCGATGGAAACGCCCGGCAATTGAGGCTTGCGAACGGATAAGCGAGTGAACTGCTCATACGTCAGGTCACTGAGAATGGTGACCGGGATGAAAGAGTACTCGCGCTGAAAGTCGCGTAAAATGCGTTCCCGCCGGGCATCGGTTATTTCGACATATCTTCCAAGCTGGTTCAGTAGCGCCGGAACATCATCAATATCCTCGGCCGCCGCAAAGACATTCCAGGAGGTACGATGGGTCGCCAGCGATTCACCGAACCGGTCAAAGATCAGCCCACGGCGAGAGGGGACGAGCTCCCGGCTGACCCGGTTTTCCTCCGCCAGACGCCCGAGGTCTTCAGCCTTGTAAAGCTGCAAATGTGCGAGCCTTGCGGTCAGCCCGGCAAAGATCAGACCACCCCCGCCGCCTGCCAGAAGGAGCCGTCGCGAAATATCGACTTCTGTTGGGCGTGAGCCAGCGCGTCGTTTCATCCATCCACCCGTTCGGTTCGGGTCAGCAGATACAGCGGACGCATTGGAAGATAGAGAATGGCCGTGGTCAGAAAGCCGCCCAGGATTGACTGGGTTTCCATACCGCCAAGATAGGATCCGATAATCCAGCGCGCAAAGAGGAAGGCGGCCAGCAGGGCAGAGAGATCCCCCATAAAACGGACAAATCCTGAAGGGTCGGTTTGCGCTCTGCGCCGAAAAATTGATGCAATCAGATAAGCGATCAGATTGATGGCGGCCCAGCAACCAAGAGGCGCGTCCACGGCAAGATCCAGCGCCGTTCCCAGAAAGATCAGGGCCAGCACCGGCTTCATGGAAACGCGGCTCGCGCCCCAGCCAATTGCTGCCCAGATGGATGCATAAGGCCAGAAGCTGGCAAGCCCCAGCGTTGGCGCAAAGACCAGTCCCGCATAGCCCACCAAAAGCGTCAGGAGAATTCCCACAACCAGACGCCCAACATCACTTGTACGGGACCAGAATGAACCAGACGAAGCAGATTGATAAGCCATCAGGTCTCATCCCCCGCATCCGGCGCGGTCGATGCGACAGTGTCGGGCTGGACGGGCACGATCGGGTCGTCCTCAGGGGCGGCAATGCTAAGCGGTGGCAGCAGGCGGACAAAATCCAGCGGCGCTTCAGCCAGCGCCAACTGTGCCTGCCAGGCGTCATCGCGCTGAACCGCGACACCGACCCGCAGCCCCCGTGGAAACGCATTACCCTCACCCGTTGTCAGCAGATTTTCGCCAGCAATGAAGTCGGCACGTTCCGGCTTGTCGACCAGCTGGCCAAAGTCGTCGCCTGAGCCACCCGCCAGCATGGCGCGAACACCACTGATCTCACCCATAATGGGTACGCGGCTGTTATAGTCAGAGACAAGCAGGATACGAGACGATCTGTTCCCGACACGAATCACGCGTCCAATCACGCCGCGCGTGTTCACCGCGACATGCCCGATTTCAATACCGTTACGCGCGCCGGCATTAGCCAGCCGGGTTTCGGCAAACGGGCTTTCGGTTTCGGTGACAACCCGCGCAGAAACACCTGCGGGAAATGGCTCGCCATCCAGGCCGAGCAGCTCTTCATACCGTAACATGCGCTCGCCCATGGCGGTCGCTGTGTCACGCCAGATGGCCAATTGACGGTTTTGCTGACGCAGGGCTTCAAGCTCCTGACGCAGCGCACTGTCGCCAAAGCTGAAAAACCCCGGCTTCTGTACGGTGGACGCCGACTGGATGATGATGTCATCCATGCCCGCACGAACGGGCGTGACCGTGTCACGAACACGCCTTGATGTCTGGAACACCACGAGAGCCAGTGCAATGACAATCGCGATCACAATACCCGTACGTCTGACCTGACTGCCTGGCCTGCGATCTCGTCCGAGCCCTGCCATAAACGGCTTCTCCGTTTAGATTGCCATGTCGGCGGCTGGCTCAGGAATCGGGAGCCAGAACCGCACGCATGGATGAATAATTCTCGAGCACCTTGCCCGATCCGAGCACCACGCACCGCAGTGGATCGTCGGCTATGGTAACCGGTAACTGCGTTCGCTCCCGGATGACAACATCCAGATTACGCAGAAGCGCACCACCGCCTGTCAGCACGATACCCTTATCCACAATATCTGCAGCGAGCTCTGGCGGCATGGCCTCAAGCGCTGTCTTAACCGCATCGATGATCTGCTGCACAGGTTCAGCGAGCGATTCAGCTGCCATGGCTTCTGTAATTTCGGTTTCCTTCGGCACGCCATTCATCAGGTCACGGCCCTTGATTTCAATGGACATGCCCTGAGACCCTTCCGGCGCCTTGGCCGTACCGATTTCCTTTTTGATCCGCTCTGCCGACATTTCACCGATCAGCATGTTTTCATGGCGGCGCAGGAAATTCACAATCGCTTCGTCCATCTTGTCACCACCGACGCGGACAGACCGGGAATACACAATACCGCCAAGAGACAGGACAGCGACCTCTGTTGTGCCGCCACCGATATCAACAACCATCGAGCCTGACGGTTCGTCGATCGGGAGACCTGCGCCAATGGCGGCAGCCATCGGTTCTTCGATCAAGGCCACATGACGCGCGCCAGCCTGAAGGGCCGATTGGTGAATCGCGCGGCGCTCGACCGGCGTTGCCCCTGTCGGCACACAGATAATGATGAGCGGGGAAACAAAAGCGCGACGATTATGAACCTTACGAATGAAGGCCTTGATCATTTCTTCGGCCACTTCGAAGTCGGCAATCACGCCATCCTTCATGGGACGAATCGCTTCCATGGCAATCGGGGTCTTGCCGAGCATGGCTTTTGCCTCGGCGCCGACGGCATGTGGAATTTTCCGATTGCCTTCCTTTCGGTATGCGACGACCGAGGGTTCGTCGATCACAACACCCTGATTTTTCACATAAACCAGAGTGTTTGCTGTTCCGAGGTCGATGGCCATATCCGTCGACAACATGCCAAGAAGGCTACCAATCATGTCAATCCGCCGCGTTCTGCAGGGAGCCGGGGCCCTGCTTAATACTAAACTCAATCCCCAACCTTAATTGCTTGTGCCGGTTTACAATTTGTAAAGCAAGGGGGGTAAGACGCAGAAAAAACATCAAAGCAGTACGATCCGTTCCCTTAATGCGATACAAAAGAAAACCCCGGCAATTGCGGGGCTTTCAAGGCTGACGACCTAGTGTGGCAAGATTCAGGCGGAATGAACTGCTTTGAACAGAATTCAGTCCTACGCGAACGGTTCAGGCTGACGGTTCGAAGCTATTCGATCATCACGGCTCAATGCGCCTGCCCGGTTTTAACTCCTCACGCCCAGAGGCCGAGGGTGTCGATGCCATTGGGGTCGATGACGTCTGCAT